>NZ_CP094380.1:0-600000 GCF_022809775.1 Pseudodesulfovibrio tunisiensis | reverse complement strand
TCTGGCAAAAAAAGCCGGTACTTGGCATCTGTGTGGGATGCCAGATTCTTCTGGACTACAGCGAGGAAAACGATACCGCTGCGCTTGAAGTCATTCCCGGTGAGTGCCGTCTGTTCAACCCGTCCTGGGTGGACTTCGAAGGCAATCCGATCCGCGTACCGCACATGGGCTGGAATCAGGTGGAGCTGAAGCAGGAGTGTGAACTGTTCGCCGGCATCGCGCCGGACGCGGAATTCTACTTCGTGCACAGCTACTACCCCGCGCCCAAAGAGGACTTCGTGATCGGTACCACCCGCTACGGCATCGATTTCTGTGCCATTCACGGCAGAACCGGACTCTGGGCCGTGCAATTCCACCCGGAAAAAAGCGGCAATCCCGGACTGCAGCTGCTGAAGAACTTTCATGAGTACTGCAAGGAGGCGGACAATGCTGAGTAAACGCGTCATCCCCTGCCTCGACGTCCGCAACGGCAGGCTCACCAAGGGCATCAAGTTCAAGAACAACGTGGATATCGGCGATCCCGTGGAAACCGCCAAGCTCTATTACGAGCAGGGCGCGGACGAAATCGTGTTCTACGACATCACCGCCTCCCACGAAGGCCGAGGCATCTTTCTGGACGTGGTGGAACGCGTGGCTTCCACCATATTCATCCCCTTTTCCGTGGGCGGCGGCATCGGTACCGTCGCGGACATGCGTGACGTGCTTCTGGCCGGAGCGGAAAAGGTTTCCGTGAACTCGGGCGCGGTCAAGAATCCGGACGTCATCAGTGAAGGCGCGGCCCGGTTCGGATCCCAATGCATCGTGCTGGGCATGGATGTGAAACGGGTCGAGGTCTCCGAGAACATCCCCTCGGGCTTCGAAGTCGTGATCCACGGCGGACGCAAGCACATGGGCATGGACGCCATTGAATGGGCCAAGACCGGCGAAGCGCTCGGCGCAGGCGAAATATGTCTCAACTCCATTGACGCGGATGGCACCAAGGACGGCTACGACATCGAGCTGACCCGTGCCGTGACCGATGCCGTGCACATCCCGGTCATTGCCTCGGGCGGAGCCGGAACCCCGCAGCATATGGTGGACGCCATCCAGCAGGGACACGCCACCGCAGCCCTGATCGCTTCCATCGTGCATTACGGTGAATACACCATCCCCGAGATCAAGGACTACATGGCTGCCCAAGGCGTGAAAATGCGCACCCACTGGTAACCAACCGGAATCATCACAACAAAAAAAAGGCCCCACCATCAGGCGGGGCCTTTTTCATTTCGTTTTCAGTCAGCCTACCAAGCCTTGGCACGCTGCTTTTCCAGGGCTTCCTCCTGCTCGTCAAAGGAAGCGAACCCGGCGTGATGCAGAGCATCCTCAACGGTCTTGTGCCAATCCCAGTGAGCGTAGATGACCGGCTTGTGGAACAGGGAGCGGAACTGCTCCATTTCCTGACGGTAGAACACTTCCTTGGGCGTATCCATGTGTTCGCGAAGCTGTTCGCTGAAGCGATCGAGTTCACCCTCGTACCACTCCATGAAGTCCTCGGCGGACACATACTTCTTGAGGATATGGCCGTATCCGTTGGCCTCGACCAGCTCGCGCAGGTTGTGCATGTGCTGTTCCTTGAGCCATGCGCCAAGGTCGCGGGTCCTGATGTTCAGCGCCTCGACAGCGGCCATGTCCAGCTTGGTCTGATGGTAGGTGTCGGGCACCACGGATGCGGACACGATGCCGGCAATGGCCACCAGCCCGCGCAGAATCACGCTGTTGGACACGCCCTGACCGCAGAAGCCGACCTTCTTGCCGTACTTCTGACCCGCAAAGATTGCGGAGAGAATGGCCCAGACCACGCCCGGATCTTCCTCGTCGTAGATGTGCTGGAGCCGCGCGTTGTCGCGGTCAGTGGCAAGCACCATCTGGGTCATGTCGTTGGAGCCGATGGAGAAGCCGTCCACTTCCTGAATGAACTCGCGGCACAGAATGGCATTGCTCGGAATCTCGGCCATGAGAATGATCTTGAGACCATCCTTGCCGGACTGCATGTTGTGCACCTGCTTGAGGTAGCGCTTCATGCTCCGGGCCTCTTCCATGGTGCGCACGAACGGGAACATGATGCTCAGGTTCTTGCCGCCGTAGATGCCACGCGCCAGCTTGAAGGCTTCCAGTTCCCAGTCATGGATGTTGCGGGAAACGCCGCGGTAGCCAAGCATGGGATTGTCCTCGTGGGACTCGAACAGGGAGCCGCCCAGCAGGTTCCGGTACTCGTTGGACTTGAAGTCCGTGGTCCGGTAGACGATGTCCTGTCCATAGAAGGCCATGGCAAACAGGGCCAATCCCTGAGACAGGGTCTGAATGTAATTTTCCTTGCCCGTGGTATAGCCACGGGATTCCAGCAGGATCCTGATCTTCTCGGGCAGGGTGCGAAGATCGTCCATTTCGGACTTGAGGCCCATTTTGAGCGCCACTTCCTCGCGCAGGGAGCGGATGCGTTCGAGATGTTCGACAACCTCTTCATTGCCCTGAATCTCTTCGACATATCCGGCAACGATCCGCTTGTGGTCCTGAAGAATCTTCCAGGCCTCGGTGCGCGGTTCGGGATGGGAGTCGAGAACGTCATGGAATCCGTAGATGACGGCCACATGGGCTTCGAGGTCAACCGAAGTCTTGAGCACGTCCAGACGCTCGGTAGCCAGGGAAATGTGCTCGTCGAGCTTCTTGTCCAGCTCGCGCAGCTTGCGGTGCATGGCCAGAACCTCGTCCGTGCTCCGCGCGCCTTCCTGCTCGGCAAGGGCATCCATCTGCCTGGACAGGCCGGTCACGATGCCGACATATTCGCGAAGCTTCAGGGGAAGCGCAATCAGGCCGGTATCAAGCTGATCCTTCATGACCTTGGTCAGCTTGTCGTCCATCTCCTTCAGGGAATCCTCGACAAGACCGTTCAGTTCGTCCTTGTCATAGGCCTCCAGGGCCATGGGATGCACGCCGATGTTGCCCAGCATGAATTCGGCACGCAGCAGGCCCACCTCGAAATCAGGCACGTTGCGCAGGCGGGACAGGAACAGGGCCTGCCCCACGTCGGCCAGAATCAGGCCGACCTTGGTCTTGGTGGCGGGCAGCTTGCTCACGTCGATCTCGCCGCCGACCTCCACCAGAGGAAGGTCGCCGCGATAGACCTTGCCGCGAGAGCCGTCGACCGTCACTTCCTGACCTTCCAGAGAGCGCAGTGCCTCAAGGCGCTGAATGCCGATGATGGCGGGAATTCCCAGCTCACGGGACGTGATGGCCGCGTGGCTGGTGTCGCCGCCCACATCGGCCATGATGCCCGAGGCGATGCGCATGCCCGGCACCATGTCCGGATCGGTGCGCTCGGCAGCCAGGATGTCGCCCTTGTTGATCTTGTTCAGTTCCAGAGCGGACCGGAGATATTTCACGGTACCGCGTCCAGCACCGCGGGACGCGCCATTGCCTTCGAGAATGACCTCGGCATCAAGCAGAGCCTTGGGGTCAACCTCGAGACGGCGCATGTAGATGGTATGCGGATGCTGCTCGAAATCCTCGTTCCAGCGGGTCTCGGGCCGGGCCTGCACGAACCAGAGCCTGTCGGTCTTGTCGATGCAGAATTCGGAGTCCATGATCATGCCGCCGTAAGCCTTGGAAATGGCACGCACGCCCTGTGCAACCATTTCAGCCTGAGCAATGGACAGGGCCCAGCGGAACACCTCGTTGCCCGGGACCTTGACGACATGAGTGCCGGAGCCGTCCTCGCGGTACACGATCTTCTTGTCCTTGCACCCCATGTAGCGGATCACGACTTCGGAGCCGCTGTCGCGCTGGAACACGTAGAACTTGTCCGGAGTGACCATGCCGCCCACGACAGCCTCGCCCAGACCGTAGCTGGCATCGATGGATACCAGATCGTTGCGGTCGGTGCCCCGGCAACCGGTGGCGGTGTCGGCGGAAAATGCAGTGCCGGAAATCACGGGATTGATCATGCGCATGATGCAGACGGACAGGGAAGTGTGCTCGATGGCCCACTCCTTCTTGGCCTGCTCCGCGATCTTGTCATCGCCCGTGGTCTCGGCCTGGGTAATGGCGTCCAGAATGGCCTCGCGGCGGTAGGTCATGGACCGGAGGTTGTAGGCGGATGCACAGTCCCAGTGATAGGCTTCCAGACAGGTGTCCGAACCCACGATGTTCAGATAGGTGTCCTGCAATCCGGCGAACGCCTTCTTGCGGCTGTCCTCACCGGCTGCGGAGGAACGAACCGCCACGGGAACGTCGTCGAGTCCGGCTTCCTTGCATATGGAATTGTACGCACCCTTGATGGCCTTGGCGATATCCTCGGGCATTTCCACGGAAAGGATGGCGGACTGCACCAGCACGGACCGCTTGCGAAGCTGGTCGATGCCTTCGGGAGAGGTGGCGAATCCTTCAACCACGTTGTTGATGAAGGTACGCAGCTTGATGGGCGTGCCCGTGGACTTGGCGGATTCCACGCGAATCTTCTTGCCAAGCTGACGGACGAAATTCTGAAGGAACTCGGAATCGCTGTTGACCTCGTCCGAATTCCAGTCGATCTGATTGTATTCCTTGTCCACCATGGCGCGCACCGTGGACGCGCTGACCTTGGTCTCATCAAGGATGGTGTGGAAGGCTATCGAGGAAATGGCCCTGAATTCCGGGGCCCTGATTCCCTGCACCTGGCTGATGATCGCGGTGTTGTAGTTCTTGCCGCCGACAATGAGTTCGGCATCTTCCCCGATCTGAACAATATCCGATCCGTCCAGAACCAGCTTCGCCTTGAGCTTGTCCAGCTTGGCGTCATTCTTAGCTGATTTGGCGGGCTGTTCCTTTTCAGTCGCAGGCTTCCTGGGAGCTTTGGCCATCTTGTCCTCCAAGGGCACCGTGAGGTCCGATTCCATGCGGTCAGATCCAGTATCCACAGCGCCAAATGTAAATATGGTATCCAGTCCAAACGAGTTTCCGACTCGACAACTGCTCCTCCAACTACAGCCAAAACCGCACCCAAGTCAACAACTCAAATAAAGAAAATAACTCAAACTATCATCGATTTCGATAGTTGAATTTCAACAAACGATTCCATCGATATCAACCTTGAAACCCGTTGGCACACAACGATTTTACCACACCGGAATTGGTACCGTGTAAAGGACTTCGATTTGTATACGCATGCGCGTCCCGTGACGTGCACCTGATTCCACATGCCTGCCCCCTCTCGTTGCCTCTGCAAACCGGAACGCATGAAAAACGCATTTTCCTTCCCAGGGCCGGGAAGCGCTCAAGCACAGATGTGCAGGAACAAGAAAAGCCCCCACCTAAAGGCAGGGGCTTTTTCAAAGCTTGATTGTCGGAGAGGAATCTAGCCGAGCTTCTGACCGCAGTTCGGACAGAACTTGCAGTCCGAATTGGGCATTTCCGCCTTGCAGGTCGGACACTGGCCAGAGGAAGGTCCGAGCTCCACAAGCAGCTCCCCTTCCACGACCGGCACCATGACCTTGTCCTCGGTGAAGTTGGCGGCCTTGAGTACGCGTCGCACACGACCGTCGACCGGGGCGTACACGGCCTTTTCCTGCTTCATTATGGAGATGTTGAAAATCTCCTCGCCCTTCTTGACCGTATCGCCGGGATGCACGTGCATGACCCAGAGATCGCCATTGCTGGGCGACCCCACATGATACTCGTTGGTGCGGTCGGCCATTTCAATGGCCTCCTTGCCGCCGGATTCGGGCTCTGCAACCTTCACCTGATGGCTGAAGAACTCGGAATCCAGAATGTAGCGCACCACGCTCATGCCGTTCTCGTCCGGTTCGGAGATGTCCAGAATGCGCATCTTGTGCGGTTTTCTGCAACCGCTCTGGAAATCGAGGACTTCGCCCTTTTCCAACCCTTCGAACCACACGTCCACCGGGAGCCGGTTCACGTCGCCGAACTTCTCGCAGAACTCGATGGTCTTGAGCGCGTCGCCCGGATGGTTGAGGTACATGACGAACTCCTCGTCCGAAGGCTGCCGCCCCAGATGGGACTTGAGCGCTTCCATCTCGGAATCCAGATCGACATCCGGCAGGGTCTTGAGCGGAGACTCTTCGGTCCGTTCGGCAATGGCCATTTTCCAGCTCTGCCCGAACGCGGACTGATAGACCCAGTCCGGAGGAAAACCGAGCGGCATCTTGCCGTACTTGCCGAGCAGCAGGTTGCGGAACGCATCGTTGGCGTCGCGGTACAGGTCGAGCCGCGCCTTGCGTTCCAGATCGGTCAGATCCTCTTCCCGGCACACGGTCACGATATCAAGGACATTGAGCAGACGCCGAACCTCACGCTCACCGCCACGCTTGAACGCACCGGACACGGCCAGAAACGCGGTGTTCCAGGTAATCTGGGAACCGGGAGTCACGTCGTGATAGCGATTGATCTTGCGCGTTCCCTCCAGGAACTTGAGCATGTAGGGAAGCAGCTTGATGTAGCCCTGCTTGAGCGCACCTTCCTGAGAGGACGAGGTCGCGCCGCCGGGCATGCCATGGCGAACCACGTCGTGGTCGATGCCCTGAAAGTAGGGAGCGGTATATCTGTCGTAGTACGGCATGATCTGCTTCAGCATGAAATTGGTGGAACGGATCATGTCCTTGTCGAGATGCGTCCTGAGCCCGATCTCGTCCTCGATGTAGGCGGCGGTGGACAGAACTTCGCCCTGCCCGTACCAGCGCACGCTCGCGCCGAGCGCCACGTCCACGATATGCGCTCCGGCCTCGGCCGCCGCGCCCATGGTGGGTACGAACAGGCCGTCGGTGTAGTGGCGATGGCTGTGAATGACGAGCTCGGGATGCCGCTTGCGAATGGAGCCGATCAGCTCGCGCATGAACCGGGGCGGACACACACCGGCCATGTCCTTGAGTCCGAGAATGATCATCTTCTCGGCCTTTGACGGGCTGACGCCCGCAGCATCCGCGCACATGGCGATGATGTTCTCGGTCACCTGCAAGTAGCGGTCGACGTCGAATCCCTTGGCCCACGACAGCGAGATGGCTGGCTCGAAGATGTTGGTCTCCGAGGCCAGTGCCACTTCGGCAAAAGGCTTCATGTTTTCGACATGATTAAGGAAATCGAAGCAGCGGATCACATCGTAATCCTCGTCGATCATCTCGCAGGTCAGCCGCATCACGTTCTTGGGCTGCGGCTTGTACCCGAGCACATTGGTGGAACGCACCAGAATCTGCTTCAGGGAATTGGGAGCAAAGCGGTTCCACTCCCGCGCTTCGGTGAACGGATAGGTCATGTTGGCGAGCATGGCCACATGGAAATGCGCGCCGCCGCCGTTCTCCAGCGAGAAGAAGCCGCACTTGTCCAGATGCGGACCAATGATGCGATCCTCGGCCAGACGGAACCGGTTGCCGCTGTTGGACTGGGTGATGTCGCGGGTCGTGGTGTCCGTCATGTGGACAATGCCCTTCTCCCGGTCCTCGCGGAGCGCGTCCAGAATGGAATCCCGGGTCATGCCACGCTTGAAGCGGGGCTCGAACCAGGAGGTATCTTCCGGCGGTTCGGCAACGGAGAACCTGCCGACGCGCTTGTCGACGCGGCCGCGGTATTCACCAAGCTGGACATGCGGATTGTAGCCAAGAGCCGAAATCTCGGCCACAAGCCGGGTCAAGCGCAGGGAATCGGGCTCGCGGTCGGAATAATCCATGAGTTCCGCGGAGTTCTCACGAATGAAATTGGTATCGTAATCCGCTTCCACGAATTTGGAATGTCCAATGATCTTTCTGTGGAACGGCAGGGTCGTCTTCACGCCGCTGATCATGTATTCGCGCAGGGCGCGGCCCATGAGAGCGACAATCTTCTTCCAGGAATTGCCGTACGTGATCAGCAGGGACGCAGCGGAATCATAATTGGACGGGAACCGGTATCCGTCGCCCACGCAGGAGTCGATTCGGATGCCCTGCCCGCCGGGAGACACGTATCGGGTGATGCGCCCGGAGTTCGGCTCGAAGTTCTTCTGCGGGTCCTCGCAGTTGATGCGGCACTGCATGGCCCACTGGTACGGCTTGGTGTTCTCCTCGTTCAGACGCAGCTCCGCGCCAAAGGCAATGGCAATCTGCTCCTCCACGAGGTCGATGCCGTAACGACATTCCGTAATGCCGTGCTCCACCTGAAGCCGGGTATTGACCTCGATGAGATACGGGGTGCCGTCACGGTCCACCAGAAATTCCACGGTAGCCAGGGAATGGTATTCTGCCGCCTTGATCAGACGCGCGGAATAATCCTTGAGCCGGGCGCGCAGTTCCTCGGTATAGACAGGCCACGGCGAAGGAGTGATCTCGATGAGCTTCTGGTGATTGCGCTGTACGGAACAGTCGCGCTCGTCCAGACAGAACACGTTGCCGTGCTGATCGGCCACCACCTGAATTTCAATGTGGCGAACCGAGGTGAGCAGCCGTTCCACGTACAGACGCGGATTGCCGAAGGAAGCCTGCGCCAGAGCCGAAGCCTTGGAAAAGGCGCTTTCCAGATCCTCTTCCCTGTACACTTCGTAAATGCCGCGGCCACCGCCGCCGCCTTCGGCCTTGAGCATGACCGGGAAACCGATCTGCTTGGCGATTTCCCGAGCCTCGGGCACGCTCACCGCACCGTCGGACCCCGGTACCACGGGAACCCCCTGCTCGATGGCGAGCTTGCGCACCGCAACCTTGTTGCCGAGAATGCGCATGGGCTCCTGAGGAGGGCCGATGAAAATGAGTCCGGCTTCCTTGCAGCGTTCGGGGAAGGTGTCGTCTTCGGCCCCGAACCCCCAACCCGGATGGATGGCCACCACGCCCTGCGCCTTGGCCATGCGAATGACTTTGTCCAGGTCGAGATAGGATCGCGGATCCGTGCCGAGCAGCAGGAGCTGATTCGCGCCGGAGGTTGCGGGCGAGGTTTTGTCGACGTCGGTGGCGGTCATCACAGCCACGGCTTCGAACATTTCCGTAATGGAGCGGCAGATGCGTCGCGCCGGGATACCCCGGTTGGCAACGAGAATCCGCTTGCCCCGAACCTCTTCCAAAACCTGATCAAAAGACTTGGGCTTCATTTGGGTTCACTGATCTCCTAGAACAATGATGGACAACGTCAAACCTGGGGTGCACCGATCCCAACGGGGCACCGCCTAGGCAGGCAAAATGGATCCGGACATGAGAACGACCTCGCTTCCGTCACGAAGCAGGGTGAGCCCACCCTTGGGGGAAAGGCCGAGGATAACGGCCCGATAGGATTCATCCCCCCCTTCACGGACAAGAACTTCCCGGCCCAGCCAGGCCAATCGCTTTGTGGCAAGGGAAAGGAATTCGGAGGGTTCCATAGTGTCAAGCAAAACAGCGTACACATTTTTGGCGTGCCCCCCCCACAAGCGTTCGACACAGAGCCAGCGGGCTTTCCGGGCGTAGGGGAAATACCATTTTGCCAGCTTGCGCCGCAAAATTTCGCCTCATGAGGTCTTCCGGCGGCGAAAAAGCCAAATTCACACCCAGCCCGAGCAGAATTCGCCCCTTTTTTTCTTCGATAAGCATTCCGCCAACTTTTTTCCCGGCCTGCATGAGATCATTGGGCCACTTCATTTCCACAGGGGCCCCCAAGGCAACGAAACTCTCGCAAATCACCCAGCCCGCAACAATGGACAGAAGGTCGGGCATGGCCTTTGCCCAGGGGCCTTTCTCCGGGAGAGTGGGCCAGCACAGCGTGACGTGCAGGTTGCCCGGCGGCGAGACCCATGCCCGACGAAGCTGCCCCCTGCCCTGTTGCTGATCCGGGGCAAGCACGCCCGACCAGTCGGACAACCCCGACAACCGATCAAGTTCCCACCCGACATCCATGGTGGATTGACAAGGGCCCACGATCACCAGTGAATCGTCATTCCGTCCGCAACGGGTCAGAGACATGCCGCAGTCGGCAATTTCCTTGCCGGGCTCAAGAGTGGCTGCAGCCGCTTCCCATGAGGGATGCATCGCGGAAAGTCCGGCGAGATCAAGGGGATCGGCCATGTTTTCAATGCCGTTTTTCAGCAGAAAAATTCCTTGTGGAATCATATGTTACCTTATGCTAGGGATGCTTCATGAATATTTATCTGGCTGGCGGTGCGGTCCGCGACATACTTCTGGGCCGCAGAGTGTCGGACCGGGACTATCTGGTCACCGGCATTGACAAGGATTCCTTTGCAAAGACATTTCCTCAAGCCCGGGAAGTGGGAGTCGCGTTTCCGGTTTTTCTTGTGGAAGGTCTGGAATTCTCGTTTCCACGCGCCGCATCTCTTGAAAAGGAAGTAAAAGCTCGCGACCTGACTGTCAACGCAATGCTTGTGGATGACGAGGGAGAGCTGTTCTGCCACCCGGACGCACTGGACGATCTCCATGCGCGGCTGCTCCGTCCGACATCCCGCCAAGCCTTTCACGACGACCCCCTGCGCGTGTTCCGCGCCGCCCGATTCTGGGCCAAGTTGCCGGAATTCCAGCCGACAGACGAACTCGTCGGCCTGATGCGCGAGGTCGCCGAATCCGGTGCGCTGAAAGACATCGCCCCGGACCGCATCGGTCAGGAAACCCGCAAGGCCCTGCGAGCCAGGATGCCCGGAAACTACCTGCGGCTGCTGGGCCGCACAGGCTGTCTGTCCCCCTGGTACGAAGAGCTTGCCAATGCAGACGGCATACCGGCCGGACCACCGCCCTATCATGACGCGGACGTACTGGAACATACCTGCCGGGTCATGGACTACCTGTCCGGTGACGAGATTCAGGTCTGGATGGGCCTGACACACGACATCGGCAAATGCCTGACTCCGGAAGATCAATGGCCGCATCATTTCGGGCACGACATGGCAGGGGAAGCTCCGGCGGAAGCACTGGGCAGACGCATCCGCCTGCCGAACCTGTTCATCGAGGCCGGAGCCAAGGCGGCCCGCTGGCACATGAATGCCTCGCGCTATGACGAACTCAAGCCCGGTACCCGGGTGGACATGCTCATGGCCCTGAATCACGGCGATCTGGTGGAGCCGATGTTCGCCCTTGTCCGGGCGGACAACGATCAGGATCACGGCCGCCGACCGGAACGCGACCTGCGCACCATACTCGGGGTTCGGCTTGCGCCCGAGGACTGCAATCAGGGCGAAGCGTCGGGCATCAAGCTCCGCCAGCTTCGTGCCAAGGCGCTCAAGGATCGCGACATTCGTCGCGGCCACAAATAATAACGCATCCCGTTTTGACATGTTTTCCCGGGGCGGGTTATGATTCACGTCAGGTCCGGCTTTTCCGACCGCTTCTGAACGTTCGTCTCAACAACCTGAAAATACGGGAGTTAACATGAGGCTGGTAACCCGCTCCGACTTTGACGGTCTGGTCTGCGCAACCCTGCTCAAACAGATCGGCGTGATCGACGACTACCTCTTCGCCCACCCCAAGGACCTGCAGGACGGCAAGGTGGAAGTCACGGACAAGGACGTGCTTGCCAATGTTCCGTACGTGCCGGGATGCGGACTCTGGTTCGACCACCACACCAGCGAACAGGACAGGCTCGGCTCGGATCTGGAGTTCTCGGGCATGAGCAAACCGCTGCCCAGTTGCGCCCGGGTCATCTGGGAATACTATGGAGCGGACAAATTCCCGGACACCTTCATCCCCATGCTGGAAGCCGTGGACAAGGTGGACTCGGCAACCCTCACGGCCGAGGAAATCGTGAATCCCGAGGCCTGGATTCTGCTGGGCTACATCATGGACCCCAGAACCGGGCTGGGAAGATTCAAGGACTACCGCATCAGCAACTACCAGCTCATGCTGGACATGATCGAATACTGCCGCTCCATGAGCGCGGATGAAATCCTGCTCCAACCGGATGTCAAGGAACGCGTCGACAGATATCTGGAACATCGGGACGCATTCCGCACCATGCTCGAAAGTCATTCGACCGAACACGGCAATGCCGTTGTGCTCGACCTGCGCGACGTGGACACCATCTATTGCGGCAACCGTTTCATGATCTACACCCTGTATCCGAAGTGCAACGTCAGCATTCGCGTGATCTGGGGATTCAAGAAACAGAACGTGGTCTTCACCGTGGGACATTCCATCCTGAACCGGACCAGCAAAACGGATGTGGGAAGATTGATGCTGGAATTCGGCGGAGGCGGACACAAGGCCGTGGGCACCTGTCAGGTGCCGGAAAGCCGCGTGTCCGAAACTCTGAAACTCATAGTCGACCGCATCAATGCGGACGGCTGATTCCTTCAGGAGGCCAGTCAGTGACAAAACCGAAGCTGTTGATCGTCGACGACGACGAACGGTTCTGTCTGCTCATGACCACCAGACTGAAAACGCATGCCAACTGCATCTCCACCACGGATGGCAAGGAAGCGCTCCTGCTGTTCGAACATCACCTGCGCGAAGGGCAACCCTTTCATGCCGTACTCATGGATATTGAAATGCCCGACATGGACGGGCATCAGGTCGTGCAGCAGATGCGGAAAATCGAAAGAAGCAACGGGGTCGACCCGCTGCATTCATTCAAACTCGTCATGCTGACGGCGCACAGCGACGTGAAGAACGTCAGCAAATCCTTTTTCCGCAACGGCGCGGACGCCTATGTTCCCAAGGCGGAAGCCGACAGCAGTCTGCTGGAAAAACTGCGGGAAATCGGAATTACCACGCAATAACGCACAACGCTATTCCGTTTTCTTCAGGGAGGACAACATCGCCTTGATGTCGTTCTCCCTTTCCGCGTACAGGTCCCGACAGAAATGCACGATGTTGGTTTGAACCTTGTACAGCGCGGGCAGATCCTGGACCACGGGCAGCCCCAGACTGTCGAAGTCCAAAGGCGAGAACTTCATTTCCCCGTCCAATGAACACCCCTCGTTCATGCAAACCTGCCCGATGGCCTGCTCGCGTTCCATGCGCACCGGGTCCATGCTCTTGACGTACCGGAGCGTGGCCGAGGCCGACATGCCCTTGTTCACCCGGTCGACTTCCTCGTTGATGTGCTCGCAAAGCGCCCGCATCCTCAGATAGTGCACGGTCAACCGCTTGCGCTTGGGATGCTCCGGATCCTGATAGTATTTCCCGTTCAAGTACTCGTCGGCAACGCGTTGAAATCCGTGATATGCCGCAAGCACGCATTTTTCATAACGCCCGCGCGCCGTGAATGCGAACGGAATCGAATACAGATCGGGCGCATCGGTCCCGTCCTCGCCGAACGGAATGCAGGAAGGCACGATGTCGAGCGCAATATAGAAATCCCGGGCCGTATGACGGTCCAGAAGCAGATAATGCAGGCTGGATGCAGCCCGGGAAAGACGCGGCACCAACCTGCGAAGCTCCTCCACCATGCTTTGAAAGCCCTCGGTCATGTCCTCCAGATTCTTGCGAGTGCCGAAATAATTCTCGGCCATGTCCGTGACAACTTCCTGCTGCAACTGATCTGCGAATTCCTTGATGTCGGTCATGCTCCCCACCCGCTGTTCCTGATGCGAATCCAAGTCATGGTTGAAGTATTCTCCGATAGCTTTGCATGGTCAATACATTTCCGTTGATAAAACGCCGCAAACAAACTACCCTTCCGACCATCCCTAACCAACAGAAAGGACACGAGAATGCTGCTGAACGAGCACAAGAGCAAGACCCTGTTTGAGGAGTCCGGCATCCCGGTACCCTGCGGCAAGGTGGTTTTCCCGGGCGAACAGGACGATTTCGGCTCCCCGTTCCCGCTCCCATGGTTTGCCAAGGTTCAGGTGCTGACTGGCGGCAGAGGCAAAGTCGGCGGCATTCGACGCATCGAATCGGCCGAGGAATTTCCCGCAGCAGCACAGGAACTGTTCGATCTGCGGATAAAGGGGCATTCGGTTCCCTTTGTCCGCGTGGAACCCGCCGTGAATATCCAGCGGGAATTCTACCTGTCCATGACCGTTTCCCGCCCGTCCAGAACCATTCTTTTCACATTGGGCCGATCCGGGGGAATGGATATCGAATCCATGGGCGAACGCAACCTGCTCGTGCAGAAGATTTCCGTGACAGCCGGATTGCAACCGCATCATGTTCGTGCCGCCTTTTTCCATGCACGCCTTGAAAAAGGACATTTCAAGGCCTTTCACGATCTGGTGGAAAAACTGTTCCGCACCACGCTGGACACCGGCCTGCTCCTTGCGGAGATAAATCCGCTTGTCCTCTGCGCGGACAACACGTTCCTTGCTCTGGATGGCAAAATCGAAATCGACGACAACGTGGTGGACCTGAATCCCGAACTGGAAAGATTTCATCAGCCGGAACACGCCACGCCAGAGGAAAACACCGCCCGAAACGCAGGTCTTTCCTTTGTTTCCCTTCCCGGCTGGGTCGGCCTGATGGTCAACGGAGCCGGGCTGGCCATGGCCACCATGGACCTGCTCAACTTTTCCGGTCTCCCGGCCAGCAACTTTCTCGATCTGGGCGGTGCAGCGGATCACAAACGCATGGCCGCAGCACTGGATCTGCTGTTTGGCGATACTCGGGTCAAAGCCGCATTCATCAACATGTTCGGCGGAATCCTGTCCTGCGCGGACGTGGCTCGCGCCCTGCTCAACGCTCTGGGCAATGGCGCGCCCCCCAAACCCATCGTGGTCAGAATGGCGGGAAAGGATGCCGAAGCAGGCATTGCCCTGCTCAGGGACAACCATGTCCAGGGCCTGCATCTGGCCGGGGACATGAGCGAAGCCATTTCCATACTCGCCACGCTCAAACCTGCGGACGCCCCGATCATTGAATTCCCGATTCCCGATTCCCCGTGCCCGGCTTCCCGTCCTGCGCCCACAGGCTACACCTGTGACGCAACGTTCGACATTGACCGCAACACCCCGATCCTGGTGCAGGGTCTCACCGGCCGTGAAGGCAAGCTGCATTCCGCACTGATGCGCGAATACGGAGCCAACATCGTGGCCGGAGTCACTCCATTCAAGGGCGGACAATCCGTACAGGGAATTCCCGTCTACAATTCCGTGGCCGAGGCCTGCCGCCGCCACGAAATCGGCGCCAGCATCATTTTCGTTCCCCCGAAACTGGCGGCAGACGCAGTGCTCGAAGCCGCCTCGAACAACATCCCGTGGGCCGTATGCATAACCGAAGGCATTCCCCAGCACGACATGCTGCGGGTCTTTGAACAGATCAGAAAAAGCCGCACACGTGTGGTCGGGCCCAACACCCCGGGCATACTCGTTCCAGATCAGACAAAGATCGGCATTCTACCCACCATGCCCTTCAGCCCCGGCCCGGTGGCCATCCTGTCACGCAGTGGCACTCTGAGCTATGAAGTGGCGGACAGGCTGACGCGATCCGGCATTGGCCAGTCCCTGTGCGTGGGCATCGGAGGCGATCCGTTCATCGGCATGAACTTTGCGGACATGTTCGACATGCTGCGCAACCACGAAAAGACCCGCGCCGTGGTGGTGCTCGGGGAAATCGGAGGTCGGGCAGAAGAGAATCTGGCGGACTACGCGATCAAAACGGGCTTTGACAAACCCGTGATATCCTTTATAGCAGGACGCACCGCGCCTCCGGGACGACGGCTCGGCCATGCCGGAGCCATTCTGGAAAGCGGGGGCGGTATCGACGCCAAGCTCTCGGCCATGCGCGATGCCGGCTTTTTCGTCTGCCCCAGTCTCGAGGCCGTGGCCGAATTCACAGCGCAAACTCTCAAGTAGGTTTCATGCCCGGCAAGCGCATCTGTTTCTTCAATACGAACAAGGCCTGGGGCGGCGGGGAAAAATGGGCCCACGACTTTTCCCTGCTGGCCCGGGACAACGGCTATGCGGTTCACGCCGTGGCCCATGCCAAAGGCGACCTTGCCCAACGCCTCGCACAGGCCGAAAACATCCGGCTTCATCTCACGGACGCTGGCAATCTCAGCTTTCTGAATCCGCTCAAGATTCTTGAACTCGGGCACTTCTTCAGGGACAACCGCATCGAAACCGTGATCTTCGCCCTGCCCCGCGACCTCAAGTCCGGCGGCATCGCAGCCAGGCTGGCAGGTGTGCCCAACATCATCTATCGACGTGGCATCGCCCTGCCGATCCGCAACACGGCGCTCAACCGCTTCCTGTTCGGCAGGATACTGACCCGCTTTCTCTGCAATTCCGAGGAAACCAGACGGCTCGCCCTGCAACGGAATCCGAATCTCATTGCCCCGGAGCGCACTTCCGTCATCTACAACGGATTCGATCTGGATTCCTATGACGCAGCGGATGCGACTCCGCTTCGTCCGGCCCGGGAAGGAGTCGTGACCATCGGCAATGCAGCCCGACTCACGGCCCAGAAGGGACAGAAACTGCTCATCGACTGCGCAGCCCAGCTCAAGCAACGCGGCCATTCATTCCGCATGCTCATTGCCGGTTCCGGCGAACTTGAACAGGAACTGAAAGCGCATGCCCGGGAAAAGAACGTAACCGATTGCGTTGAATTTCTCGGCTTTGTCGACAACATGCGTGCCTTCCACGAATCCGTGGACATTTTTGCCCTGACTTCGCTCTGGGAAGGATTCGGCTATGTGCTCGTGGAGGCCATGGCAGCGCAGAAGCCCGTGGTCGCCTTTGCCGTCAGCTCCAATCCCGAGGTTGTCTCGGACGGAAGCACGGGGCTTCTTGCCAAAGTCGGCGAGGTTCAGGACATGACGGACAAACTCGAAGCGCTCATAGCCAGCCCGGAACTGCGACGCAAAATGGGCAAGGCGGGTCGGGAAAGCGTTGTTCGCAGGTTCACTCTGGACAAGGCGTTCGCAGCTCTCGAACCTCTGCTCTAGCAGCCTAGCGGAATTCCCCATCCAGCAGCAGATGGGAAAAGTATCCCACCACGAAAGCAGCATAGAACGGAAGAAACGCCTTGGCCTCGGGCAAACCGAGAACCGCTGCGGGAACAGCCATGATAGGGACGGGGACAAGCAGCATGGCCCACCAGGTGTGCGTCCAGCCGCGATGCGAACCGATGGCCGGAAGCATGGCGAAAAAACCGAGCCAGGCTGCCCACATGTAATCCTTGTGCAGAATCAGTCCGAGATCGACAGCCGCGAACACGAGATAAAACAGATTCTGGCCCTTGGAATCCGTGTCCACATCCGGGAAAAGCGCTCCCATCAGGCAGAATCCGGCAATCCCGGCCCACACGAGCGGATCGCGCATGGCCCAGCCGAGCAGCAGCGCCCCCACGAATCCCATCACGAAAAAAGCCAGCCCTCCGGCCAGATGTCCCTTGTATCCCGGCATGATCCTTCCTGAAATCTCATTTGCGAATTGTGTTGCTGCACCATAGCCCGGACTTCGATACAGTTCAACAACGCCAGAATATACTTGCCCATTGAAGCCGAATGCCGTGTAGTGTGCATATGCATCAGACAAGGCTCTTCGTTTTCCTCGTCCTTTTTCTGGCTGCAATGCTGGCCGAAGCAGTCTGTGCGCCCTCGGCGCACAGCGCGTCCCCCAAGACCGTGCTCGTGATACACAGCTACCACCCGGAGTACGAATGGGTCCGGGAATACAGCGGCCCCTTGTACAGCGAACTGCTCAAGCAGGCTCAGGTCGAATCCTTTTATCTGGATTCCAAACGACTCAGTCCCAAAAATCAATTCAAACAGATCGAAGCCGCCTGGCAAACCTTCCGGGACATCTCTCCGTCACTGGTCGTGCTCTGCGACGACAATGCGCTCAAAAGTCTGGGCAACCGCATAGGCGAAGCAGGCACCCCCATCGTCTATCTGGGAATCAACGGCAACCCGCGGAACTATCTCAATGACATCCACTACGCCACGGGCGCACTGGAGCGTCCCCTGTTCAAACGGTCCATCATCTTCCTTCAGGAGATACTCGGGGATCGACTGAAACGTCTGCTCATTCTTTTCGATAACAGCACGACATCTTGGGCATTGGTGGAAGAAGCCTTCAACGACAGGACATTCATGGGGCTGTCGCCGGTCGCGGTGGATTTGCGATTCATCGAGGAATGGCATGAATGGAGAAGGACGGTCTTCGAGGCAAAAGAAGATGACTACGACGCGGCGATAGTCGCCCTGTACCATACGATCAAGGACGCTGCCGGGAATCATGTTCCGGAAGACATGGTTCTCGACTGGACCGGCGAACACTCGCCGATCCCGCTGTTCGCCTATTGGGACTTCGCGATCGGACAGGACAAGACCTTGGGAGGGCTGGTGCAAACCGGCCACATTCAGGGCGAAACAGCCGGAGACATGGCAAGGCAGATTCTGAAAGGAACGCCAATTTCAAGCATTCCGCCACGCATTCCGGAACAGGGGCGTTTCGTCTTCAGCCGATCCGGACTGAAGAAATGGGAAATCACCCTGCCGGAATCCATTGCGGAACGCGCGACGTTCGTGGATTGACCCCGGCGAGGTCAAACCTCCCACAGTTGCTCCACCCCCTGAGCGGTCATGCCGGGATGAAACTCCACGACCTGATACTTTGCCACGTTCTCACGCTGAAAGGGATCGCGAGCCAGCACCTTGTCCAAAGCCTCGCGACTTTCCGCAGCAGCCAGAATCACGCCGCCCACACGCGGCTCCTGACGACCGGAAGCCAGAAACATGCCTGCGGCATACTGTTCCCGCAAATAGGCCACATGTTCATCCAGCAAGGCATCTATCCGTTCCAGCGAGTCCGTGTATTCCAGAATGACAACAAACATCATGATCTCCAAAGAAATCGTGAAAGCCGAATCAGGGACAAGAACGACTTGCCTTGCCCTGAAAAACGAAAAAGGCGGCCCGGGTTTTCCCCTCGCCGCCTCTTTCAATCCACAGAGTCCGGAAAAAGCTACTTTACAAAAGTCTTTTTTCGGAAAAAGCAATAAAACTCATCGTGACGACGACCAAAAAGTCGAGGATGTCGTTCACAATAAGCAGAAATTTTCTTTACAGTGCGCGACGAGTGATTGTTGAGCCACTCAACAATCATGTGTTTCACCGTCATCATCATCGCTACAACAATGAACATGCCCACAAACATCGTAAACAACATATCGGATTCCATTCTGCTTTCTCCTTGCGAGCCCAGAATGGTACTCCAGAATTCGCTTGTGTCAATACCCCAACAATAATTCTTTATTTCACAATACGACCTCCCGACAACCTTGCCTTTCAGCGACATTCAGTCCGAGACACGCCTTTTCACGGTGAAAATCGACGAAAAAAGGCGACTTCCTTTCGGAAGCCGCCTCCTGCTTGATCAATTTTGCCCAAGCGCTACATGGCGCCGCTGGCCTGAAGCTCCTCGATCTGCTTGTCGATGGCCCGCTGGAGTCGATCCGGCAGCCCCATGATGTCACAGTTGAGAAATCCGCGAACAATGGTGGAGGTGGCTTCATCCTCGTCCAGTCCGCGAGCCATGAGGTATTCGATTTCCTCCTGAGCAATCTTGCCCACGGAGGCCTCGTGCGAAAGCTCAACGCCCTCGATGGTGCCGTCCAGCTCGGGAATGGCCCAGATGCGCCCTTCCCCGAGGATCAGGCCCTGACATTCCAGATGTCCCTTGGAGGGCACGTGGTAGGCGCCGATGTGACCGCGGTTGATGATGGTGCCGCCAGTGGAAATGGTCCGGGCGATGATCTCGCACCGGGTGTCCGGGGCTTCCATGAGCACTCTGTTGCCCATGTCCAGATTCGATCCCTCGGGAGCGACAACCACGGAATTGAACCGGGCCACGGAATTGCGGCCGATCATGCGAATGGTCGGATACATCTGCAAATCGCGGACGGGCTTGAGCAGCACGTAGTTGGAAAGGAATTTGCCACCCTCTTCCACAACACCGGACGAACGGGGCCGCACCGCGACCTGCTCGCTCCAGTTGTGCACCATGGTAAAGGTGAGAGAGGCATTCTTCTTCACGAAGAATTCGGAGATGCCGAGATGCGCACCGGACTTGGTGCCGTGGGCCACGGAACAGCCGGTGATGACATGCGCCTCGGCCTCTTCCTCCACGATCACGAGATTGTGCACGTTCTGTCCGACATTTTCGGACTTGAGCAGCAGACAGGACTGAATCGGATCCTTGATCTTTGCCCCGGCCTTGACGCGAATGAAGTAACCGCCGTGCAGATTGTCATGGGCCGCACGGGTGAACTCGTCCTTGTCCTTGTCCACCAGAGTCCAGTAGTAATCCTTGAGCCCATCGTACCTGGCCAGCGCGTCCTTGATGTCCATGATTTCGACGCCGCTGTCATGCGAGGAACAGTGCACCGGAGAATGGTCCATCTGAAGAAACGAAGCGGAACGCATGCTCTCATCGGCCACCACTCCAGCCATGAGCATCTGATCCTTGTCCTCATCGGACAACTGGTTCAGATCTGCGATGGCGTCCTGTTCCACACCCTTGAACTGATATTCCGAAAGATCAACCTTGCTCATATCTCTACTCTCAAACTGGAGGTTAGTGCAGGCAGCGCACACATTCCTGATAGCCGTGCTCGCGAATGTGGTCCAGAATGTCGCGGGGCCGGGCTTCGCAGCACAGATGTCCCTGATACAGCACCTGTCCCCTGTCCGCATTCACGTAATCGAGAATGTATCCGGTGTGGGTGATGATGAGCCCGGAGGTTCTGGCCTGCGCCTTGCGCTCCTTCATGCTCAAATCCGGGCTCGTGTGCATGGAGCCGTCCAGCACCTTTCTGGCAACATGTCCCACGAGCTGCATGTTCTCCATGTCCACGCCGGATTCCGGTTCGTCGAAAAGAACCAGATCGGGCCTCTGGGCCATGAGTTGCAGCAGCTCGGAACGCTTGATTTCGCCGCCGGAGAAACCGGCATTGATATCTCGGTCAAGAAAACTGCTCATGTTGACCATTTCCGCAAGCCGTTCGACCTGCGGGTCCCCGCTGCGAGCGCACATCTGTACCAGATGTCTGGTCTTCAGGCCATGAATGGTCGGGGGACGCTGAAAGGACATGCCGACGCCAAGCCGCGCACGCTCGTACATGGGGGCTTCGGTAATGTCCTCGCCCTTGAAAAGGATTTTTCCCCTGGTGACATTGTATCCGGTAAATCCCATCAGAGTCATGAGCAGGGAGGTCTTGCCGGAACCGTTGGGGCCGAAGAGGATGAAGGTTTCACCTTCGTTGATATGCAAATTGATGCCCTTGAGCACCTCTTTGTCGCCAATGTTGACGTGAAGATCTTCAATCTTGAGCATGAGACTTTCCTCGCTTTGGTACAAAGTGCATTGCGGTCTTACTGAACCACGGCAGGGAAGTCCAGTGGTTCCTTCCCGGTGACACAGTCTCCAGATGGAAACCGGGTGTTGCCTGACAGGCCCATCGGCATTATCAGTGGGAAAGACAAAACGACAATGGAGCCGCTCTCATGGGAAAGAAAAACATGCGTTCCCTTTCCGACCTCAGAAAACTCAAGGTCGGCAAGGACGAAAAAGACATCCATACGCTTCCGTACAAGAAGAAACCGTCCAGACAGGAGCCGGAAACACCGCAAGCCCCCCCGGATCAGGATGAGGAAATGTTCATGGCCGCCATGCGCGGCGTTTCCACGCTCAAGGGAGCAGGCCGCCAGATTGCGCCTTTGGCCACGCCGGAACCGACGCAGGCTTCCGATCCCGAGGCCGAAGGTCGAAACACCCTGAAACGCATCGTGAACGGCGACGTGGAATTCGAAATCGAGTTCACCGACGAGTTCATGTACGGCTACGTGCGCGGGCTGGACATCAAGACCTTCCAACGCCTCAAGGCGGGAAGCCTGTCCGTGGAAGCGCACCTCGACCTGCACGGACTCAATTCGGACCAGGCCCAGGACAGCCTTCTCTTCTTTCTCCGGGAAAGCTATCTCCAGAACCACAGATGCGTACTCATCGTCACCGGCCGAGGCCGAAACTCCCCCGGCGGCCAGAGCATCCTCAAGCGGGAGACCCAGATATGGCTGACCAAGGAACCGCTCCGCCGGGTCATCCTCGCCTTTTGCACGGCCCAGCCTAAACATGGGGGAGCCGGCGCCCTGTATGTTCTGCTGCGCAAGCAGAGAAAGAACGAAGGCAAGGTGCAGTGGGACAGAATGATGAATTGGGAAGACGCCTGATTTCACCATGCATCGACAGCAAAAAGAAAAACGCCCCGACCATCTGGCCGGGGCGCTGTTTTTTCGTCGATATGAAGAAGTGCCTAGGCAGGAGCGGGAGCCGCAACAACTTCCTCGGGAGCGACATCCGGGCCAGCAGCCTGAGCGCCAGCCATCTCCTTGACCGCAGAGAGCTCTTCCGCGGAAAAGATCTTGCTGATATCAAGAATGATGATGAACTGATCGTTCTGGCGTCCCATTCCCTTGATGTACTCGGCATTCACGGCCGCGCCCATCTTGGGAGCCGCTTCAATGGCGTCGGGCGCCATCTCGAAGACCTCGCGCACGGAGTCGACCAGCGCACCCATCACGGTGAACTCGCCGTCAAACTCGATCTCCACGATGATGATGCACGTATCCACGGTATCTTCACCCTGAGACATGCCCAGCTTGCGACGCATGTCCACAACCGGCACTGCATGGCCGCGCAAATTGATCACGCCGCGCATGAATTCCGGTGTACGCGGAATTTTCGTGATGGACGTGAGTTCCAGCACCTCGCGCACCGTACCGATGTCGAGGGCGAAAATCTCCTTGCCCAGCGTAAACGTCAAAAACTGGTTGATATCCTTCAATGCTTCATCATTCATGGCGTGCCCCTTGTTTCAGGTCTCAACTCCTGGCAGGTTCAGTTTTAGCATGTCGAATCATGTGAGAACAATTAGAATCTTTCAAAATCAGGATCGTCGCTGGCGCGCATGTCCAGGTCCACACCGTTACCTACCGCCGTTTTGGAAGAGGCCTGCCGCGACTTGCCGTTCCCATTACCATTCCCTTCGCCCGCAGGCAATTCCCTTGGATCGGCACTTTTTACGGTAAAACGGCTGATGCTTTCGGAGGGAAGCCTGCCGGTTCCATCCACCTTGAAGAAGGACATGGTATCCTGAAGCTGCTGGCTCTGTCCGGCCAGTTCCTCGCTTGTGGATGCCATTTCCTCGGACGCCGAGGCATTCTGCTGGATCACCGTGTCGAGTTGGGCAATGGCCTTGTTGATCTGGTCAACGCCGGAATTCTGTTCCATGCTGGAAGACGTGATCTCCTGAACCAGCTCCGCAGTGCGCTGAATGTCCGGAACCAGCTTTTCAAGCAGTTGTCCGGCCTTTTCCGCCACGCCGACACTGGAAACCGACATTTCACTGATCTCCGCGGCAGCTTCGCCGGAACGTTCGGCCAGCTTGCGAACCTCGGCCGCCACAACGGCAAACCCCTTGCCGTGTTCACCGGCCCGGGCAGCCTCGATTGCCGCGTTCAGGGCAAGCAGATTGGTCTGACGCGCGATTTCCTCGATGATGGAAATCTTTTCCGCGATATTCTTCATGGCTTCAACGGTCTGTCCGACAGCCGACCCACCCTCGCGGGCATCGGATGCGGCCTGACTGGCTATTTCCTCGGTGGTCTGGGCATTTTCCGCGTTCTGCTTGATGTTGGAAGCCATCTGCTCCATGGAAGCGGACACTTCCTCGATGGACGCGGCCTGCTCCGTGGCCCCCTGAGACAGGGTCTGTGCGGATGCGGCCAACTGTTCGCTGCCAGAGGCAACATAATCCGTGGCGTTGCGCACGTCGGCCACCACATCACGCAACCGCCCCACCATGCTGTTCAGAGCCGTTGCCAGCACACCGATCTCATCTCGCTGCGTGATCTGCAAATCATTGGTAAAATCACCAGTGGACATGCTCTCGGCAAACGTGACGCCCTGCCGCACGGGCCGCGTGATGGCCAATGTCAGCAGAATGGCGGCAAGCGAACCGATCATGAGAGCAACACCGGCACCGGAACCGCTGACCACATTGGCAGTGGTCATTTCGCTGACCATCTTGCCCTTCTGGTCCGCACGCGCTTCGCGACACACCTTGTCCGCCTGCCGGGCAGCCGCCAGCATGATCTGTGTATCCTGGGCCTGAGCCTGCATGAAGCCGTAGAAATTGCCGAATTCCTTTTCATAGCCGTTAACGGCAGCCAAAGCCTTGTCCACCTGAGCAATATTTCTCTCGTTCCTGAAACGGGTCCGCATGTCCGCCAGCAGATTCTTGACCTGGGTGATTCCCTCGGCATTGGCCTTCAGGTATTTCTCCTCGCCGGAAATGATCACTTCCTTCTCGTTCTTGCGGGAATCAACAAACCACTTGATCAATCTGTTGGCATCGTCAGCCTTGTGCAACTTGTCGTTGATCTGTGCCAGACTTGCAGTACCGGACTCCTGCAACTCCTTGAGCTGCTGCTTCTGGTCCGCGCGCAACGCCTCAATCGTTTCCAGCGTCGTGCGGGCCTGCTGCCGCATGTTCGCCATGGCGCCGTTCTTGCTTTCTTCCAGCGTCACGTATTTTTCGAACGCCTTCTGATAGCGAAGCACGGAATCGTTCACCGTGGCCATCTGATCCTTGTTCAATTTGTCGGAGAATTTTCCGGTAGTGTCGTTGGCCTGATCATAGATCTTCTGCAAGGCTGCGGCATGGGCCAGCACCGAGGCCTCGTCCTTGCGCAGCATGTAGTTCTTTTCCTGAACTCTGGCTTCAAGGATGTATCTGACCAGTCGGTTGACGTCATCCGCCTTGTCCACCCTGTCCTGCACGTTGACCATGCCGTTGAAACCGATCATGGCGACAAAGGCCGTGAGCATGAGAACCACGCCGAAACCAAGTCCGAGCTTCACGCCCAGCTTCAAGTTTTTCAACATAATGGCAACCCCCCGTTGTCACTACTCAATCGAATTGAATAAACTTTTTCCTATATACGCTTTCACCGCCTTTAGTTCTGGCAGGCTATTATAATCGGGCTTTCGATTTATAACTGAACGCGTGTTCAATCTTCAACGCTGTTCTCCCTTCCCCAACCGGGGCTGACGCTTTTCGATTATTCCCAACCTTGTAGAATTCAACAAGCTTATTCAACTTGAAAAACTTTTTCTTCAAAAAAACATTTGACATCCCGGCGGCTCGCGGATAGATACCTGTCTCCGCGTCGGGATGTAGCGCAGCCTGGGAGCGCACTTGAATGGGGTTCAAGGGGTCGGAGGTTCAAATCCTCTCATCCCGACCAGACGCGACATCAAAAGGGATCGACTCAGTCGATCCCTTTTCAAAAGCCTTCATAGCTCAGTAGGTAGAGCGCATCCTTGGTAAGGATGAGGTCAGCAGTTCAATTCTGCTTGAAGGCTCCACGAAGACAACGCCCGGTTCATTTCACGATGAATCGGGCGTTTTCCTTTTGCCTGCGACGCACTTCCCGGCACGATCGCCCCACCGCTGCCCGATGGAAAATCATTTTTTTTCAAAAAAACAAACATTATCTCTTGCCTTTCAAATCCAGCAGGTATAAATCCTTTTTCCGCGTCGGGATGTAGCGCAGCCTGGGAGCGCACTTGAATGGGGTTCAAGGGGTCGAAGGTTCAAATCCTTTCATCCCGACCAGGACGCAAATGAAAACGGGCCGATCACCAGATCGGCCCGTTTTTCGTTTCATGAAACATGCACCTGCTCAGGAACTCTCATCCACCACGGTCCCGGTTTCCTTGAGCAGCAGATTCAGCAGCAGCTGTTCCACGGAATTCGTGGTTTCCGGACTCCGCGCGGCAACCGCCTGATCAATGACCTGCGCCTGGGACTCCAGATGCAGCACCTGGCTGTTCAGGGAATCCTCCTTCTTTTCGTATACATCCAGAATGGCGTCGACCTGTCCCTGATAATTCTGCACGAGAGCCAATTGCGCGGCTCTGTCCCCTCCGCCGCTGTCGTCCAGCTGACTGCCAATGAGCTGACTCCAGTCAATGTCATCCATGGCGTGAAACGTGACGTCGAATCCGCCGTCTCTGGTTGACTGGATGTAGACATTGCCGTTCGAATCAATCTGATTGGTCCCCCACTGGGAACTGTCCAGCATGGCAATGCCGTTGTAATCGGTACTGGAAACCAATCCCTCGATCTTGTCCCGAAGTGCATCGTAATCGGACTGAACAACGGCACTGGTCTGATCCAGTTCCCCGCTGTTGATCTTGTCTATGAGATCCTCCATGTCCGACAGGGCATCCGCAATCTGCGCCACACCGGTCCGGGCCGTCCCGACCATGCTCGCGGCTTCCTGCACATTGCGCGAACTCTGGCGTACCTGCGCTGCATCCCCGCGAAGCGTGCCGGTAATGGCTGCTTCGAACGGATTGGTCAATGGCTGAACCGGCTGCTTGGCAAGAACCATGCTCCGCAGATCGCGACCAACGGAAGACCCCGCAAACAGCGAGTTCGTCAGAATATCCTGCTGCAACAATTGCATGGAATAATTGTAAATGAATTGGCGTTCCACATCGGAAAGAGCCATATTTTCTCCTGGTCGCAAGAGTCCTCTTCAGTCTGCTTATCGACCAATCGACAAAAATCTTTAGATTTCAAACAGAAATTCTCTTTTCCCAAAGAGTCACCAATATCTCACGATCATTTTTGACACCGAGCTGTTGCAACCCAAATATTGCAAAACGACTTCGGGAAAAGACGCATCAAGGTTTTCTGAATGAATTTCCCAACAGCATTCAACTCATACCCTTTTGACCGATCAGTGCTTTCATGCATTTTTCCATCTTCCGAAGCTCTCCATATCGAAAACTTGTACAGAAGAGACATGTTTTCGACATATTCCATCTTTTCAACAGTGAATCCTGCCATTTCAAGCGCAAGACGAAACTCGTCTTCCGTCAAATTCAATTTGTGAAAATGACGTTCACCATTGCTCTCATGTCTTTTGTCATAAAGCCAATCATTGATATGATTGCATATATTATCGGCTCTGAATGAAGCGCACAAAACACCACCATCATTCATTACGCGATGAGTTTCCCTTAACGAATCCAGCAAATCTCTTCCATGAAAGTTATGATACAATCCAAAAGCAAGTACCACATTGAAACTGTTGTCTGCAAAATTCAGTTTTGTAATGTCAGCAACTTCGACAACAAGGGAAGCATCCAATCTCTTCAGTTTTTCAACAGCCTTTGCGACATAATCAATGCCCGTGATATCGCAACCCTGCTCATGAAAATATCTCAGCACACGCCCGGCGCCACATCCAGCCTCCAGTATCCGGCCCGGCATGGAATTGACCGCAAAACACGCATGCTTCAACGGATACACCGTTTCATTTGTCATGGCTTGGTCTGCCGGAATATCCGTCCATCTTTTGGACCAGTAATCGAACGTCCCCATGTTTCTATACGTTTTTCGCACGCTTTCCCCCAAAAGTATCTGTCTGAATTGACGAAACAATGCCGTGATATCTTGAGCCGGACCATAGCAAGAAACATGTTTTTTCCAAAAGCCTAATTCACGGCAAAGGGCAGGCCATGCACATGACCTGCCCCGGACACGCTGCGCGAATGCCCAAACTTTCGGCCGAATGCCATCCGACAACAGGAACCTAGAAATACTTGCCCAGATTCTCGAAGATCGAATGCGACCCGTCATGGCGTCGCACGTGATGCACATCCTCCAGCTTCTCCACCTGCCGCACCATCTGCTGCAAGCGCCCCTCGGAATTCACAAGCAGCCAGATGCGGCTCTGGTCACCGCCGTCCACGGGCATGCATGCGATGCCTTCCACATTGTAGGCTCGACGCGCGAACAGGCCGCAGACATGCGACATCACGCCGGGATGGTTGTTGACGCAAAGTTCGAGAACGGTCTGGTTGCTATTCGACATGAGCTTCCCCTCCTATCATTTCCTTGTTCGCGGCTCCCGGAGGAACCATGGGATACACGGCGTCGTCCATGTCCACGGGGGCATGAATCAGGCACGGACCGGGCGCGGCAATGGCCTCTCCAAGCAAAGCCGCAGGATCGTCGCAATTGCCGAGATCATAGGCACGCATGCCGAAGCCCTCGGCGATCTTCACGAAATCAACCTGCAACGAGTAGTCCGAGGCAAAGTACCGCTTGTCGTAAAACAGATCCTGCTGCTGACGAACCAGCCCCAAGGCATTGTTGTTCATGAGAATGATCTTGAGATTCACGTTCTGTTCCACGGCAGTGGCCAGCTCCTGAATGTTCATCATGATGCTGCCATCCCCGGTGAAACAGAGAACCGGAAGTTCCGGAGCGGCAAGCGCCGCGCCAAGGGCAGCAGGCACGCCAAAGCCCATGGTGCCGAGGCCGCCGGAAGTGAGCCAGTGCCGAGGACAGGCAAACGGGTATGCCTGAGCCGTGCGCATCTGGTGCTGGCCCACGTCCGTGGCGACCACGGCCTCGCGTCCCGCGTACATGGCGGCCTGAACGATCAGACCGTACGGAGATCGAGGATCGGCCTGTTCCGACAGATTCATGGGGTACCGGCGACGAAGCTCGTCGATTTCTCCGAGCCATTCGGACCGATTGCGTCTGGCAACTCTGGGACGGAGCGCACGCAGGGTCTGCCCGACATCCCCCACGATTGCCGCGTGCGGCGACTTGATCTTGCCCAGCTCGCTCGGGTCAATGTCGATATGCACGATTTCGGCCTTGGGACAGAAGCGGGAGACCTTGCCCGTGGCCCGGTCATCGAACCGCACACCCACAGCCATGAGCAGGTCGCACTCCTCCAGAACCAGATTGGTGAAACGGGCGGCATGCATGCCGAGCATGCCGAGGGAAAGCGGATGATCCGAAGGGATGGCACCAAGCCCCATGAGGGTCATGGCCGCCGGGATGGCACCTTTTTCCACCAGAGCAAGGGCATCCCCGGCTGCTCCGGACTGAATCACGCCGCCCCCCAGATACAGCACCGGCCGTTTGGCGCGGGCGATCATGTCCGCAACCCGGTCCAGATCATGCTCGTTCAGCGCAGGCGGCTCATCCGGACATCCGGGGGCGGGCCATTCCGGAAACTCGATTTCCCGAGCCTGCACGTCCTTGGGCACATCAACCAGAACCGGCCCCGGGCGGCCGCTGGACGCAATGCGGAATGCCGCCGGAATCACGCGCAACAGTTCCTCGGTGGAGCGCACCAGAAAATTGTGCTTGGTCACTGGCACGGTCAGACCGTAGGTGTCCACTTCCTGGAACGCATCCGTACCGATCAACCCCAGTGGCACCTGTCCCGTGATGCAGACCAGAGGAACGGAATCCAGCTTGGCATCGGCAAGAGCAGTGATCGTGTTGGTCGCTCCGGGGCCGGATGTGGCGAAGAACACGCCGGGCTTGCCCGTAAGCCGGGCCACTCCCTGGGCAATGAACCCTGCACCCTGCTCATGGCGGGTCAGGACGTGACGAATGGATTCGCTCCGGGACAGAGCATCGTACATGGGCAGATTCGCGCCGCCGGGAATGCCGGCGATGGTGTCCACCCCCTGCCGTTCCAGCAGACGGATGATGATTTCCGCACCAGTCATTTTCATGGATAGCCTCCTGTACCTCCCCTGACAGCCGGCGCAGGAAGTGGAAAACCCCCGCCGGCTGCGCCGACGGGGGTTTGGTTGTTCGCACAAAAAAAACGATCAATCCCGCAACGACGCGACCGTGACTACGCCCTCTACGACGACTACGCGTACGCCTACTACCTGTAGGCTTGCGGAGAAGATGCGGGTGTTGTGGTCGCGTTTCATGGAATCAATCCTTGGTTTGTTCGATCTTTCCTATACCTTGCCGCAGTTCAAGGTCAAGCACGAAAACATATTTGCAAGACAATTTTCATCAGACGCCGAAAAAAACGCGAATGCCAAAAAACTACAACCTGTCCACCACGACCCAGAATGCAAGGGCGCCGACAGCCAGCCGCACCACGTGACCGATATGAAAATGATAGCCCCAATCCACGGCAAACATGAGGATCACGGACAGAATGAAAGCCACCAGAATGATCTTGCGCCAGATGTTCAACTTGAAAGGATTCACTGCTTTCTCCATGAAAAAGCCGGGCACGGTAGGCACCGCGCCCGGCCGAATTGCCGATTGCAACGGTTATTTGCTTCCGCTCTTCCGCTTCGCGGTCTTGCCGGACTTTCCGTTGTTTTCATTATCCTTGCCGAACGCCATGAGCTGTTCGGCCATTTCCCTGAGCTTCGCATCCACACGCTGATTGATCGATCCCTTTGGATACGAACCATCGGCCTTGCGCTTTCCTGCCTTGACGCCGGTCAGGATTTCAATGCCCTGATCAATGGTCTTCACGGACCAGATGTGGAATCTTTTCGCGGCCACAGCCTCCACCACCTCGTCCCGAAGCATGAGGTCCCTGACATTCGGCTCGGGGATCATCACGCCCTGCCTGCCGGTCAATCCGGCACGCTTGCAGCAGAGATAAAACCCCTCGATCTTCTCATTCACGCCGCCGATGGGCTGCACTTCCCCCTTCTGGTTGACCGATCCGGTAACCGCCACATCCTGCCTGAGCGGCTTGCCGGACAGGCTGGAAAGCAGGGCGTACAACTCGGTGGAAGACGCGGAATCGCCATCTATGCCGCCATATGCCTGCTCAAAGGCGATGCTTGCGGTCAGGGACAAGGGTTTATCCTGTGCAAAGCGACTGCGCAAGTATCCGGCGAGAATGAGCATGCCCTTGTTGTGAATGGGGCCGGACATGTCGGATTCCCGCTCGATATTGATGATGCCTTCCTTGCCCAAAGACGTGACTGCGGTGATGCGCGACGGCTTGCCGAACATGAAGTCGCCCATGGAATAGACGGCCAGTCCATTGATCTGCCCGACGGCCTCACCGTCCGTATCCACGAACAGACTGCCCCGGTCGATCATTTCCTGAATGCGCTGCTCGATCTGGTTGGAACGATACTTTCTGGCCTCCAGCGCCTGGTTCACATGCTCGGCAGCCACGCTTTCCGCCTCGGCCTGCCGCGCATGGAAACTCGCTTCGGCCAGCATGTCGGCCAGCACGGGAAAAGCCGTGGATATCTTTTCCTGACGGCCAGCCCAGCGCACGGCTTCCTCCACGATGGCGGCAACACCCGAGGCATCGAAGCGAAGCAGTCCCTCCTTGTCCACCTCTGTCTTGATGAACCGGGCCACCTGATGCACGGTCTCGTCCGACTTGTCCATGCTCGTCTCGTAATCGGCCCGGACCTTGAATATCTTGGGCACGTCCTCATCATACTGCCGAAGCACATGGTACAGATAGGGATTGCCCAGAACCACGACCTTCACGTCCATGTCTATGGGTTCGGGCTTCAACCCCGTGGCGCTGATGAAGTAATAGGGATCATAGGTTTCGATCTCGATCTTCTCGGTCTTCAAGGAACGCTTGAGGGTCTGCCAGACGCCCGGTTCGAAAATGGCGTCCATGAGATTGATCACGAGATACCCGCCATTGGCCTTGACGAACGATCCCGCCTTGATCTTGGAAAAATCCGTGCGCCAGCCTCCGGAGCGGTCCATGACCCGCTCCACGCTGCCGAACAGATTGCGATAGGTGGGATAGGATTCGACGATGACCGGCGGCCCTTCGGACTCGGCATTGTCCACCAGCAAATTGACCTTGTAGGGATGAAACACGACCTCGGGCGACGGGCCGCCGATGATCATGCCCGGAATCGGCCCCTGCTGGGCGGGAGTCCCCGAACTCTTGATGGCATCCAGCTCTTCCACCATGTTGTCCAGAACCGAATCCAGATACTTCTGCACCTTGGCATCGGGAAAGACCTCGCGCATGGGCTTGAGAGCATCCTGCGCCAAGGTCATGAACATGAGGCGATCCACCTCTTCATGCCGCTTGACCATCTCCTTTTGCAGGCTCTTGAGGTCCTGAACGATGTGATCGATTTCCTCCTTGACCTCGAGACGCTTGTCGCGCAGCCGCTCGTATTCCTCCTGAGGAAAACGGCCGTTCTCCACCATCTCCTCGATCTGGATCATGCGCTTGGGCTCGCCGTCCACAAGCGGCACCACGTCCGGCCGCTGAAAAGGCCCCATCTGCATCTTGACCACCACCAGACCGGTGTCCTTCACCTTGTCCTCGATGGACTTGTAGAAGGACATGACCTTTTTCTCGTGCGCCTCGGCGATCTGATTCTTGCGAGAGATGTATTCCTCGCTTTCAAAAAGCTGAGGGACCTCGCGCTTCACCGTTTCGATGAAATCATGCATCTCCTTCTTGAAGCGGTTGCCGCCCCCTGCGCTGAACCGCAGCAGAATGGGTTGCCCGGGATATTTGAAATTGTTCACATAACACAGGTCGCATGGGACTTCGCTCTTGTCCGCCCTCTCGGTGAGCAGCTTTCGAACCGTGGCAAGCCGCCCTGACCCGGGCTGGCCGGTCACGAATATGTTGTATCCCTTCTTTTCCATGCCCATGCCGAATCGAAAGGCCTCCACACCACGATTCTGACCTATGATCTCCGCATGCGGCTCCAGATCGTCGGTTGTGTCAAAGCCAAGGGAGGCGAGATCGACGCGCCAACGCAACTTGTCCAGAGGCACTTCGGGAAGCGTCTTCTTTGCAGGCATACCAAACTCCATCTGTTACTTTCTGCTGATCTCCACAAGATGCCCCTGCTGCGAGGCGCACTTCGGCAGCCTGACTTCAAGCACACCGTCCTCGAATTCCGCCTTGACCTTGTCCGTATCAATGACGCACGGCAGCTTGACCTCCTTGCGAAACGATCGAATCCGCCTCTTTCCGCCTTCGATACATGCGGATTCGCCCTGAATCACGAGGGAACGGTCCAGAACCGTGACATTGACGTCATCCGGGCTGATGCTGTCCAGTTCCAACCGGGCAACAAGGACATCGCCCTCCTCACGGAGATGCAGGTCCCCGGCAATCCGGCAAACCATGTGCGGCAGGTTGAAATCCACGCACAGGTCGTCGAACAGCTTGTCCATTTCGCGACGCATGCGCGTTATCTCGTCCCTGCTCCATCGAATCAGATCGGGCATTGCAAAATTCCCTCCTTGCGTTCCCCGAACAAAAAGACACCTTTCTTCGGGCAGTAGGTATCGGGTTACCACATCATCTCCAAAAACGGCAACAATATTCCCGGGAAACGAAAAAAGTCCCCTGCCGAAAACCGGAACAGGGGACCTGAAAAACCGAAAAACGCATTCGGCTTACAGCCTTCGGAAAATGCTGGAAACGGCCAGGACCACGAAACCGGCGGAAACGAGCCAGAAGGGAGTGACGAGGTCCTCAAGCGCAGGGACGGACATGACGTCCAGATGAATGCAGATGCCCAGAGCGCCGAGCAGGACGCCGACGACCCAGGTTAGCAGATTGGGGGCGCTGAGATTCATGGAGAAGGCTCCGTTCGTTTGCAGATGAAATGACAAGCGGAATTCAGGACTTGCCGATCAGTTCCTCGGCATCCTTTTCCGGCAACGGCCTGGAGAACAGGTACCCCTGACCGTAATCGCATTGCAAGGAATAAAGCAAGCCCCGCTGCTGTTCGTTCTCGATGCCCTCGGCCACGACCCTGAGCCGCAGGCTGTGTGCCATGTTCACCATGGCCCGCACGATCTCTATGTCCGCCTGCGAGGATTCCAGCCGCTGCACGAAGCTCAAGTCCACCTTGAGCTGGTCCAACGGGAATTTCTGCAGATAGCTCAACGAGGAGTACCCGGTTCCGAAATCATCAATGGACAGGGCAACCCCCAGTTCCTTGAATGCGTTGAGACGCGCAACGGATTCCGATGCCTCCTGCATGATGACCGATTCCGTGATCTCCAGCTTGAAAAATGCCGCAGGCACGCCGCTGTGAGTTATGACGTCCGACACATCGCGCACCAATCCCGGCTCCGCAAACTGCTTGGCCGAAATGTTTACGGCCAAGGTCAAGTCTCTGGCCTGCGGGAATTGATTCCGCCACTTCCGCAAGGTGACGCATGCCTGACGGACCACCCATCTTCCCATGTCCACGATCAATCCGCTTTCCTCGGCCACGGGAATGAATTCGCCGGGACTGACAATGCCGCGTTGCGGATGATTCCAGCGAATGAGCGCCTCAAATCCGCTCAATGCGCCAGTGGCCAGCGTGACTATGGGCTGATAGTACAGCTCGAACTGATTCTGCTGCAGCGCCTTCAGAATCTCGCTTTCCATGACCAGAACGTTCACCTCGCCTTCGCGCATGCGCGGAGCGTATGTCACAACCCGATTCTTGCCCTGATCCTTGGCCTTGAGCATGGCGAGTTCCGCGTTGCGGACCAGAGCATCCGCCTCGCCGCTCCCCTTGTCGGCCACAAGCCCCATGCTGGCGGTGATGCGAAATTCCTCGCCATCCACCACCAGAGGCTCTGAAAGGGAATCGTGGACATCGCGAACAAGCGCGTTAAGTTCCGTCTTGGTCCGCACTTCCTCGATGAGTACCACGAATTCGTCCCCGCCGATGCGGCCGACCGTATCCGTGCTGCGAAGGTTCTGCTTGAGCCGAACAGCCATGGCCACGAGAATCTTGTCCCCGACCACATGCCCGTAATGGTCGTTCACATGCTTGAACCGATCCAGATCGATGAACAGGACGCCGACATACCCGCTTGCCGAGCCCGTGCGTTTCAGCGCCATGGAAAGATGGTCGAGAAACAGAATCCGGTTAGCCAGACCGGTCAGCGGATCATGCAGGGCGTGATGCCTGACCTGCTGTTCAAGCAACTTTCTGTTGGTGATGTCCCTGAGGCTGGTCCGCACACCGAGCGACACCCCGGCTTCATCCAGCACTTCACGCTTCACGAGCGAAACCCACCTGAGCCGGGTATCCCTGTGATAAATCCGCAAATCCACGAAATCGGTATCGCTGCTGTTGGAATTGCGCATGAAGGAATGCCAGGCCGAACGGTCATCAGGGTGCAGAAGCCGCTCGAACAGCTCCGGATCATTCTCGAAGCGTTCGGGAGGATAGCCGCAGATGCGCTCACTGGCCGGACTCACGTAGATGGGGCTGCCATCCGGGGCCAGCCAGTTTTCCCAGTCATAGTTGTAATCCGCAATGATGCGATAGCGTTTCTCGGACTTGCGAAGCGCCTGCTGGGAATCCTCGAGTTGCGTCACGATCTCCTCCAGATTCCGCTTGGCCTCCTCGAGATTGCGTGTCTTCCGATGCAGTTCCGCGAAAATGCTGACCTTGCTCAGCAGGATTTCCGGCTCGACCGGCTTGAACAGATAGTCCACGGCGCCAAGTTCATATCCTCGAAAAACGTGTTTCTGCTCCTTGCTTATGGCGGTGATGAAAATGATGGGCAGATTGCGGGTAGCCTCATTGTCACGCAGGCGTTCCGCCAGTTCGAAGCCGTCCATGCCCGGCATCATCACGTCAAGAAGGGCCACGGCAAAATCATGGTCGCGAACAAGGTCCAGCGCTTCCTTTCCGGACCCAGCCACAACCGGATTCACGTCGTGTCCCTTGAGAATGCCTTCGATGAGCCGAAGGTTGATCCTCTCGTCATCAACGGCCAACACGTCTATTTTTTTCAGCATAATCTCGTCATTGCGCCTTTGCTTTTCCAGAAAACAATACCAAATCAGGCATATTTTGCTGTTATAGTTTGCAACGATCATTTGAGGATGCCGAGGAAAGCCGACTTGGGCATTTGACAACCCGGGAGGCATTACTATAGTTCCATTCCCGGCACTTTTCGCCAGAGCTCACCCCAACAGAGGAATATATATGGAAAAACACGAACAATTCCAGCAAATTCTTGACGAGCACCATGATTGGCCCTGTCCATATACCTTCAAGTTCATCGTGCCCGCCCATCGGTTCGACCAGTTCAACGAACTGTTTTCGGAATTCGAAATGAGCACCAGGACATCCAGAACCGGCAAGTACACCAGCATCACCATGGAATCGACCATGTGCTCCAGCACCGAGGTCATGTCCGTCTACACCAAGGCTGCCATGATCAAGGGAATCATCTCTCTCTAACCCTCCGCAACCACGAAAAAATAAATCCGACAAAAATAATCGGATTTTTTGCCTTCAACGGCTGGACAGGGCAGTTCCCCGTACTTAGTATTCTGTGGTATGATCGTCCAAACGGCGCGCGCAGCCAGTAAAGACAGACATAAAACCACAACAATACCAAAAAGTTCGGAGAAATGCCATGTGGGAATATACGGACAAGGTCAAAGACCATTTCCTGAATCCGCGCAATGTGGGAACCATCGAGGATGCCGATGGCATCGGCGAAGTGGGGTCCCTTGCCTGCGGCGACGCCCTGACCCTCTATCTCAAGGTGGATGAGAACGAAGTCATCACCGACGCGAAGTTTCAGACCTTTGGCTGCGCCAGCGCCATTGCGTCCAGCTCGGCCCTGACAGAACTCATCATCGGCAGGACCGTGGCCGAGGCGGAAAACGTCTCAAACAAGGACATTGCCGAATATCTCGGCGGGCTTCCCCGCCAGAAAATGCATTGCTCGGTCATGGGACACGAAGCCCTGGAACAGGCCATAAGAAACTACCGGGGCGAAGCGCCCTCCAAGGCCGAGGAATCCCACCACGAAGGTCAGCTCATCTGCGAATGCTTCGGCGTATACGACGAAGAGATACTGGCCGCCATCAAGGAAAACAATCTCAGGACCGTCGAGGACGTGACCAACTTCACCAAGGCTGGCGGCGGATGCGGCAAGTGCGTCGAGGACATCGAACGCCTGCTGGCCGAGGCCCGAGGCGAGGTTGCGACATGCGAAACACCGAGCGCTCCGGAATTCCCGGCTCAGGGACTCACCAATCTTCAGCGCATGCATCTCATCGAAAAGGTCATCGACGAGGAAATCCGTCCCATGCTTCAGGCCGACGGCGGCAACATCCAGCTGTCGGACATCAACGGCACCGACGTCTTCGTCAAGCTGCTCGGCATGTGCTCCAACTGCCCGTCCAGCCAGCTCACCCTGCAAAACGTGATCGAAGCCAAGCTCAGGGAAAAGGTCGATCCGGCCATAACCGTGAGGGAGGGATAGCCATGACCATCTACATGGACAACAATGCCACGACTCGCGTGGACCCCGCTGTTTTCGAGGAAATCCGCCCCTACTTCACGGAACTTTACGGCAATCCGTCCAGCATGCACAAATTCGGTGGCCAGGTGGGCGTGAAGATCAGGGAGGCTCGCGAACGCGTTGCCGCCCTGCTCAACTGTTCGCCGGAAGAGATCATTTTCACGGCCTGCGGCACGGAATCCGACAATACCGCCATTCGTTCGGCACTGGCGGCACAGCCGGACAAGCGCCACATCATCACCACGCGAGTGGAGCATCCCGCGATCCTCAGCCTGTGCAAATATCTGGAAAAAAAGGACGGCTATGCCGTAACCTACGTAGGCACGGATGAAAACGGCCGTCTGAACATGGATGAATTGCGTCAGGCCATCCGGGACGACACGGCCATCATTTCGGTGATGTGGGCCAACAACGAAACCGGCAACCTGCATCCCATCGAGGATATAGCCAGACTGGCCCATGAACGCGGCGTGCTCTTCCACACGGATGCGGTTCAGGCCGTAGGCAAGGTGGCCATCGACCTGAAGAAAACGCCGATCGACATGCTTTCGCTCTCCGGGCACAAGCTCCATGCCCCCAAGGGCGTGGGCGCGCTCTTCGTACGCAAGCGCATTCCGTTCCGTCCCTATCTCATCGGCGGACACCAGGAAGGCAGCCGCCGCGCAGGCACGGAAAACACTACGGGAATCATCGCCCTTGGCAAGGCATGCGATCTGGCGCGCGAGCACATGGCCGAGGAAGACACTCAGGTCCGCGCGCTCCGCGACAAGCTGGAAAACGGCCTTCTCAAGGCTGTTCCGGACGTCAAGCTCAACGGCGACCGGGACAACCGCCTGCCCAACACCAGCAACCTCTCCTTCGGCTATGTGGAAGGCGAGGCCATTCTGCTGATGATGGATCAGCTCGGCATCTGCGCCAGTTCGGGTTCGGCCTGCACTTCCGGCAGCCTCGAACCGTCCCATGTTCTTCGAGCCATGGGCGTACCCTTCAACTTCGCCCACGGCTCCATCCGCTTCAGCCTGAGCCGCTTCAACACCGAGGAGGAAGTGGATTTCGTGGTGGAAAACCTGCCCGGAATCATAGCCAACCTTCGCAAGCTGTCGCCCTTCTCCGCTGAAAAGCAGGCACCGGCCTGCACAAAAGCCTTTTCGGAGTAATCACATGCACATCGCGGACAACATGACCGAACTCGTCGGGAACACGCCTCTTGTACGCCTGAATGCCCTTTCCAAAGGGCTTCCGGCCACAGTGGTGGCCAAGCTGGAATTCAACAATCCCTGCGGCTCGGTCAAGGACCGCATTGCCAGGAACATGATCGAAACCGCCATTGCGGACCGGAGGATCAATCAGGACACGGTGCTTGTCGAGCCGACCAGCGGCAATACCGGCATCGGCCTGGCATTCATCTGTGCGGTGAAGAATCTCCGGCTCATCCTGACCATGCCCGAGAACATGAGCCTTGAACGCCGGAAACTCCTCAAGGGGTTTGGCGCGGAACTCGTGCTCACTCCGGCATCGAAGGGCATGAAAGGTGCCATTGAAAAGGCGCACGAACTGGTGGCCGAACTCGACAATGCGTTCATGCCCATGCAGTTCGAGAATCAGGCAAATCCGGCCATGCATCGCAGAACCACAGCCGAGGAAATATGGGCCGATACCGACGGCAATGTGGATGTATTCATTGCCGGGGTCGGAACTGGCGGCACGATTTCCGGCGTAGGACAACGGCTCAGGGAACTCAAGCCCGACGTGCACATCGTGGCAGTGGAGCCGGACGCGTCGCCGGTGCTTTCCGGCGGCGAGCCCGGCCCGCACATGATTCAGGGAATCGGCGCGGGATTCATCCCCGAGACTCTGGACCGCGAAGTGCTCGACGAGGTTGTCCGCATCGACAACGAAACCGCCATGGAAACCGCCAAACTCCTGATTCAAAGGGAAGGCATCCTGTGCGGCATCTCCTCGGGTGCGAACTGCGCTGCTGCGCTCAAACTGGCCGAAAAAGAGGAAAACGCGGGCAAGCTGATCGTGTTCATCGTGTGCGACACGGGTGAACGCTATCTCAGCACCCCGCTTTTCGAATAAAGGAGCCAGACATGACAAACGGCGACTACAGCCTCGCCGACGTTGTGGCCCTGCTGGTGGAATCCGGCGCCTGCGGGGCCGGACACAAGGCATGCGCCGATGAAACGCCCATGCCGTCCGTGGAAATTCTGTCCGATATCGTGGAAAGCCTCAGATCAGTGCTGTTTCCGGGCTATTTCGGCCCATCGGACGTGACTCCGGACACCATGCCCTACTACATTGGCTCGACCCTGGACCGCGTGGAACGACTTCTCGCGGAACAGATCAACCGGGGCTACTGTTTCGTTTGCGACAAGGAACGACGCGAGCGCTGCCACGACTGTGAACAGCGTTCAAAGGACATGGCCCGCAAGCTGATCCAGACTCTGCCCGAGATTCGGCGGCTCCTGCTTCTGGACGTGGAGGCAGCCTACGACGGCGACCCGGCGGCCAAGACGCACGGCGAAACCGTGTTCTGCTATCCGTCCATCCGGGCCCTGACCAACCACCGCATCGCGCATGAGCTCTACAAGCTCGAAGTGGATATCATCCCGCGCATCATCAGCGAGATGGCCCATTCCGACACCGGAATAGACATCCACCCCGGCGCGACCATCGGCGAACGGTTCTTCATCGACCACGGCACTGGCACAGTCATCGGGGAAACCTGCATCATCGGGGACAACGTGCGCATCTATCAGGGCGTGACCCTTGGCGCAAAGAGCTTCCCCAAAGGCGATGGCGACCGGCTCATAAAAGGCCTGCCACGGCACCCCATTGTCGAGGACAACGTGATCATCTATGCGCAGGCCACCATCCTCGGCCGTGTAATCATCGGCAGGAACGCGGTCATCGGCGGCAACGTCTGGATCACCCGCGATGTTCCCGGTGGCGCACAGGTCATGCAATCCCGGGCCACACGCCAATCCTTTGAACAGGGCGGCGGAATCTGAAATACGAAAGAGGCTCTTCCGATTGGAAGAGCCTCTTTCCTGTGTGCCTCGGGCAGGCCGGGGCGCTCTTGATTCGCCGAAACAGGTTGATTCTGAAATTCAGTCGTCTGAAGGCTGGACACCCTCCTGCGACGTCGAAGGCATCTTCTACGCCGGAGCGTGAAATGTGCCACTCTTGCCACCGGATTTGAACATCAGGCGACAGCCATCGATCACGATGTCCTTTTGCACGGCCTTGCACATGTCATAGATGGTGGCGGCCGCGACCTGGGCACCGATCAGGGCTTCCATTTCCACACCGGTCTTTGCCGTGGTGCGGACTTCGGCTTCCACTTCAATGGTGGAGGCTTCGCCATCCACGGCAAAACGCACATCCGAGTAGGTGATGGGCAACGGGTGGCACATGGGAATCAGATCATGAGTCCGTTTGGACGCCTGAATGCCCGCGATCTTGGCCGTGGTCAGCACATCGCCCTTGGGCAACGCGTTTTCCAGAAGCATGGAAAGGGTCTTCGGGGCAAGCCGGACCAGACATTTGACGATGGCAGTGCGCTTGGTTTCCTTTTTTCGGAAACATCCACCATTCGGGCGTTGCCGTCCGAATCCATATGCGAAAAACCGGTCATGCCTATTCCCCCATCACCTTGTCCTTGGCCTTTCTGAAGAAGTTCTTGGCCTTGGTGGACAGTTTGGATTCCTCGATTTCAGCAAACTCCCGAAGCAGTTCTTCCTGACGCTTGTTCAGGCCGACCGGGGTCTTGACTCGCACTTCAATCAGCAGGTCGCCCTGATGGGCACTGCCGAGATGCGGAAGCCCCAGACCGCGCAGCCGAAAGACCTCGCCGCTCTGGGTGCCCTTGGGCACATCGAGAGTCACGGGTTCGTCCAGAGTCTCCACTTCGACCTTGTGGCCGAGCGTGGCTTCGACAAAGGACACCTCACGGCGGAGAATCAGATTCTGGCCCTGACGTTCGAACACCTCATCCGGCTCCACCTGAATGACCACGTACAAATCGCCCGGAGGACCGCCGTTGAAGCCCGGCTCGCCTTCGCCCCTGAGTCGCAGACGGGAATTGTTGTCCACGCCTGCGGGAATGCGGACCTTGAGATCCTTGACCCGATGAACAATCCCTGTTCCACGGCAGGACGAACAGGGATCGGTAATGATCTTCCCTGCTCCTCGACAATGCGGACAGGGCACGGAAATTCGGAAAAAACCCTGCGACTGCTGCACGCTCCCCATGCCGCCGCACTGCGGACAGGTTTGAGGAGTGGAACCTTCGGCAGCGCCGGATCCGTTGCAGTCCGGACAGATATCTTCCACGGGAAGCTGAATGTCGACTTCCGCTCCCTTGGCAGCCTCACGGAAAGACACCTGAAGGTTGTACCGAAGATCGGCACCGGGTCTGGGGCGATTCGCCCCGCCTCTGGCCGAGGAAAATCCGAAGACTTCACCGAAAATGTCGCTGAAGGCTCCGAAGATGTCATCGGTGTTCGAAAAACCGTTGAACCCATTCCCATTGACCCCGTCGTGGCCGAATTGATCGTAGCGCTGACGCTTTTCCGCGTCACGCAGAACCTCATAGGCCTCGGCCGCTTCCTTGAAATGGGCTTCGGCCTCGGGATCGTCCGGGTTTCGGTCCGGATGATATTTGAAAGCCAGCTTGCGGTAGGCCGACTTGATCTCGTCCCCGGACGCGTCCTGAGACACGCCGAGAACTTCGTAGTAATCGCGTTTGGACATGAGATGTACGGACTCTGCTAGGCTTGGGTATCATCCCCGGTCAGGGGATCGCTGTCGGGAATGACCTTGCCTGCGGCAATTTCGCGCAGGGCATTCACTATTTCCTTGTTCTTGGTCTCGATCAGGGGCTTGTAGCCTTCACGATACTGCTTGACCCGCTTGATGCCCATCTGGGTGATGAGAAAGCGGTTGCCGATTCTTGCCAGGCAATCTTCAACAGTAATACGAGCCATGAAACTCTCCTTGATAAGCTAATGTTTCGGGCGCTACTCGCGGCCTTCCGATTTCGCAGGAAACAACCCCTGCAAATCCTTGAGCAACCGGCTGGAGACCGGATAATACATGCCGCCCCCGTTTTGCAGCCAGCATTGGCCCTGGGGCAGTTTCGGATCGACGAAAAACACGAGATCAGCCAATGCATCCCCACCTGCACCAAGCAGGCGGCAATCCATGAGCCAGGTCGCCGAGTCCGGCAGATTGTTGAGAGGCAGCGCCTCGAACTGTAATTCAGTAAATCGCCAGAGCGCCATGTCAATGCCCGGCAATTCTTTTTTCGTTTCCGTTTCGCGCCATCCGGACTCGGTTCTTTCAGCCGAAAAAGTCCGGGAACCATGGGCAACGTTGACGTGCTGGACCTTGCCGAGGTCCAGCTTGAGAACGGAACGCCCCTGCATGTCAAAAGCGCTTTTGGTCAATTCGGCCAGAGTCTGGGCATCCAGTCGGAACGGAACCGGTTGCAGACTGGACTTGCCGACATAATACTTCGAATCCCCGGATACGGCGAAGAATTCCGCCTGAACCGGCTCCTCCCCCTTTGTCCAGAGACGAAGCGTCAGCGAAGCCACGGGATCGGTCTCCACAGGCTCGAACAGCAGCCGACCGGCCTTGAGCGTGGTCAGGGTATGCAGGTACAGCTTGAGCGCGGAATCCGACGCAGGCTTCCCCTTGAGGTAGCCCGGCAGGGCAAAATGAAAGCCATCCTTTTCCCGCTCGACAAGCCAGCTTGATCCAAAGGGCTGCCGCAGTTGCACCTTGCTCACATCCTCGGCCTTGAGGCCGAAGACCCGTGTATCGAAGAAATAGGATGCAGGCTGCGCCAACCTCCGAAGCGCATCCGGACCGAACTCGTAAAGGACGTGCGGAGAGCGGGAGTTCCAGCCGTAGACAACCCCCCGGTTGTCGGCGGAAGACAACTTCACCACATATTCCTTTTTCCCGACGGCATCCTTGATGACAATGACCTTGACCGTCGGATCGGCCAAGCCGTAACGCGCTGCATCCGCAACGTCGTATCGGTCCATGGCCCCTCTCGGCATCATGCCGGAAAGTGTGGAAACGAAATCGGCGACTCTTTCCGGAAGCGCCTTGATGGAGACTTTCCATGCATTGCCCGAAATCAGGGCCTGCCAGCCGGAGTCGCCATCCCTGAGCTCGTAGGTTCCCGCCGGGCCGTGCACATGGATGGACTTCACCCCGTCGATGGTTACGGGAATCCAGCGAAATCCGGCATTTCCACGCGGGAATGTCGTCCACCAGAAAAAGACCGCAGCCACGACAAGCGTGGATATTATGGCAAGGGCCAGCAGTACGCGCTTCAAGTCCGAAGAACCTCCGGCGGCTCCGAGTACTCCCGGCATTCGGGACTCGTACGGGTTCCGCAGTATGACAAAGCAAAAAAAAATGCCCCATCAGGTCTTGCAAGTCAAGCTGGAATACCCTAACTCCCTAACCGGCTCAGGGACAACTAGCATAAACAGGAGGAAGTTGAAACATGGGGTCCTGGGGAAAACTCACCTTTGCCCAGAAGCAATGCGTTTCCGCAACCGGAAAACTCATGCAGAATACGGGAATGGTCTGGCCCGGCGCACGGATCGGCCTCGCCGTTTCGGGCGGGGTGGACAGCTTCCTCATGCTCAAGGTCCTGAAAATCCGTCAGGCCATCATGCCGTTCCCCGTGGAACTCATGGTCCTGCACGTGAATCCGGGATTCGATCCACATTCCCACGCTCCTCTCGTGCAGTGGTGCCAAGACAACGGCATTTCCGCACACATGGAAACCACGGACTTCGGCCCGCGGGCCCATTCGGAGGAAAACCGCAAGAAATCCCCTTGTTTCTATTGCAGCATGCTCCGCCGCAAACGGCTGTTCGAACTTTGCCGCGACTACAACCTGACCCACCTCGCCTTTGGTCACAATGCGGATGACAACGTGGTCACCTATTTCATGAACATGACCCAGAACGGACGAGCCGAGGGCATAAGCCCGTCGGAACCGTTTTTCGATGGAAAACTGCAAGTTGTCCGCCCCACCCTGCTGCTTGACAAGAAAACCGTGATAAAGGCGGCCCGCCAATGGGAACTGCCCATCTGGGAAAACACCTGTCCTTCCAATGGAAACACCAAACGCAGCGACATTCACGAATGGCTCCGGCTCGCATGGCGTGACAACCGGAAGATCAAGAACAACATCTTCAATGCCGTTTCCCGCCAACAGATTGACTTGACAAGAAAAAAAAGTCTAGACTATTTGTGTTCTAAGCTGCTCTCATTTTTAACCTAAAGTCTAGCAAGAGACTGGAAAGACAATGCTTTTCAGAAAATATCATATTGTCGTCTTCAAGGACAAACAGGGTTCCTGCAAAAAATTTCAGGTTCGGGGATGGCTGCTGGCCTCCCTGTTCATACTGGTTGTCGGCCTGACTGCGGGCAACGTCGTGCTCTGGAAGGACTATGCCCACTATACCCGTCTGGAAAAATGCCTGAACCTTTCCGAAAAGACCGTTCAGGAGCAGAAGACCCAGCTCCTGAGCCTTTCCCAGAAGATAACCGGTCTCCAGAAAAACCTGTCCCGCATCCGGGACTTCGATTCCAAGCTTCGCGTCATGATCAATCTGGATCAGGACGGCAATCAGAGCAGTGCCCCCAAGGGCGGTCCCACGGACGAAAATTTCACCAAGGGCTATCTCCCCCTTTACCGGCAGGAACTGCTCGCCCGGAAAATGCATGAGTTCCTGCGTCAGCTCAACGTCGAAGCCCGGCTTGAGGAAGTCCGCCAGCAGGAAATCGTGCATACTCTTCGCAACAACCAGAACATCCTCGAATCCACGCCGTCCATCTGGCCCACTTCCGGTTGGGTGACTTCGGGATTCGCATGGCGCACCTCGCCCTTCACCGGCAAACGCGAATTTCACAAGGGCATCGACATTTCCGCCCCGCGCGGAACGCCCATCTACGCCCCGGCCCGGGGCACGGTTTCCTTTGCCGGACGCGACGGCTCCTACGGCATGAGCATCAGGATGAAGCACAACCCGAGCCTGAGCACGCGATTTGCACACCTTCACCGCATTGCCGTCACTCCCGGCAAGATAGTGACGCGGGGCGAACTCATCGGCTATGTGGGCAATACCGGCCGAAGCACCGGTCCCCATCTGCATTACGAAGTCAGGCTGAACGGCGTCCCGGTCAACCCCAAACGCTACATCCTGAACTAGGCAGCGCCGGAGACAACGCAATCAAGGCCCTGTTGGAACGCTTTCCAACAGGGCCTTTTCCGTATACAAGACAGAAAATCATGCCGCAAAACCACTTTTGGTTTGGCTTTTGCAATTCACACAGCCGATGGACATTTTCAATTTCAGCCCGAACGAAGTTCTCAGCTTTTTCCTGACTCTGCTCAGGATGAGCATCGTACTCTTCCTTCTGCCGTTCTTCGGGAGCCAATCCGCACCCAAGACCGTGAAGGCCGCGCTGCTGCTGGTGCTGGCAATGGCGGTCTGGCCCCAGTTGTCCTTCCCCGCCGAACTCATGCCTGCAAGTCCCTGGGAAGTTCTCGTCATGTTCATCGGTGAAGTCCTGCTCGGGCTGACGCTGGCCCTCGCCGTGAACATCTTTTTCGCAGCCATTCAGACCGGTGGCCAGATCATGGGCTTTCAAATGGGTTTTGCCATGGTCAATGTCGTGGACCCGGTAACCGGTGTCAGCAATGCGGTCACGGCCCACTTCCTCTACATGTGCACCATGCTGACCTTTCTTGTGCTCAACGGTCACCTGTTTCTGCTCAAGGCCGTGGGGGAAAGCTTTGCTCTGGTTCCCCCGGGGGGCCTGCTTGTCACGCCGGAACTTGCCAAGAACATGTTCGCCTTTTCCGAAAACATCTTCATTCTGGCCATCAAGATAGCCGCGCCCATCATGGCTTCGGTCTTTGTGGTCGATCTGGCGCTGGCCGTCATTTCCCGCGCAGCTCCCCAGATGCACGTTCTGGTGCTTGGCTTTCCCGTCAAAATAGCCGTGGGCTTTCTTTTTCTGGGCATGATATTCATGATCATGTCCAACTATACCGGGGACTTCATCCAGCAAATGGGGCCACTTCTCCGCAATTTCATGCGCGCCGGCGTTCCGGCACCGTAAAGGGAATGGGATATGGCGGAGCGCGATCCGAGTAAAACGGAAAAAGCCACAGGCAAACGCCGAAAAAAGACACGGCAGGACGGCAATGTCCCCAAAAGCGGGGAAATGAGTAAAGTCATTGTAATCCTTGCTGGTGTCATCATAATGCGTTTGCTCATAGGCTATTTCCACGAAGAGCTTTCCCGCATATTCAGATGGGCATTCAGCGAGAACCTAACCAATCTGGAGGTTGACCCGAGCCGAGCGTATTCGCTGTTCCTGTGGGGCATCAAGGAAATGGCCAAACTCATGTTGCCGATCCTGTTGTTCGTGGCCTTCGTCAGTTGGCTGAGCATGCGCATCCAGGTCGGCAAGCTCTGGACCACCAAGGCAATGCGCCCGAAATTTGCCCAGATGTTCAACATCACAAAGGCCCTCAAGAAGCTGCTGATCAGCCCCAAGGCCTTTGTCCGCCTTGGACGAAGCATTCTTCAGGCAGTCGCTGTAGGGATTGCGCCGTACATTGTCATCAAGCAGGAATACCCGAATTTTCTTCCATTATTTCACGCTTCTCCTGAAGGAATTGCGGCATACATCCTCTCCCTTGGATACAAGATGGTCTGCTACGCGCTGGTCCCCATGCTCATCATTGCCATTGCCGACATCTGGTATACGCGCTGGGATTACGAGGAAAAGATCAAGATGACCAAGGACGAGGTCAAGGACGAACGCAAGCAGGCCGAAGGCGACCCCAAGATCAAGGCGCAGCAGCAGAGAAAGATGATGGAAGTCATGGCGCGCCGCATGATGCAGGACGTGCCCAGAGCCGACGTCATCGTGACCAACCCCACCCACTACGCCGTGGCGCTCAGGTATGATGCGCTGGAAGCCCCGGCTCCGGTGGTCCTTGCCAAGGGTGTGAACAACCTTGCCGAACGCATCAAGGAAGTCGCACGGGAAAACAATGTTCCCATCGAACCCAACCCCCCGTTGGCACGCGCCTTGTATAAACAGGTTGAGATCGGGGACACGATCCCGGAGGAACTTTTTCAGGCTGTTGCGGCGCTTCTGTCCAAACTCGAGAAATTCAAGCGCCCCCATTGATTTCAGACCTGCGACACCTCCGGCTCCGTCTCTGAAACAACAGCTCACGAGGTGTCAAAATTATGGCTCAAAACGCCACAGGCAAAGCATCGGCTCTCAATATCGATTACAACAAATTCGCCAAACAGGGCGATGTGCTTCTCGCTGCCGGTGTCGTGACGATTCTGTTCGTCATGCTTGTGCCGCTTCCCACCCCGTTCATCGACTTCATGCTTACCGTGAGCATCTCCCTTGGGCTGGTCGTTCTCATCACGTCCATGTTCATGGAATCGCCCCTTGAATTTTCCATTTTTCCGTCACTGCTGCTGGTCACCACCCTGCTTCGCCTCGCTCTCAACGTGGCCACCACCCGCGCCATTCTCCTGCATGGCGACGAGGGTACGAACGCGGCAGGCTCGGTCATCCAGAGTTTCGGGGAATTCGTTGTCGGCGGCAATTACGTCATCGGCATCGTCATCTTCATGATCCTGTTCATCCTCAACAAATCGGTCATCGTCTCCGGTACCACACGCATCGCCGAGGTCGCCGCCCGATTCACACTGGACGCCATGCCCGGCAAGCAGATGGCCATCGAAGCCGATCTGAATGCCGGACTCATCGAGGAGGACGAAGCCCGCAAACAGCGTGAACTCATCCGCCGCGAGGCCGACTTCTACGGCGCCATGGACGGTGCAGGCAAATTCGTTTCCGGCGACGTGAAAGCCGGCATGATGATTACGGGCATCAATATCATCGGCGGCTTCCTCATCGGCATCATCCAAAAGGACATGCACTGGATGGACGCGGCCCAGACCTATACCCTGCTGACCATCGGTGACGGTCTGGTGGCAACAATCCCATCCCTGATCATCTCCACGTCCACGGGTATCATCGTTTCCCGCGCCGCCGCAGCCGAAGCCAAGATGGGCGAGGAATTCCTCGGCCAGTTGACCTTCCATCACAGAGCGCTGAAACTCGTGTCCATCATTCTGCTCATTTTCGCCATTGTCCCGGGCATGCCCACCATTCCCTTCATGTTCCTGTCCGCAATCATCTTCGGCATAGCCAAGCTGTCCCAAAAGCAGCACGCCGAGTTTTCTCCGGACGAAGAAAATGGCAAAAAGCAGGACATGCCCACTCTGGACACTCCCGAGGAAGTGCAGGCCCTGCTGCCGCTGGATCAACTGGAACTGGAAGTAGGCTACGGCCTGATTCCGCTGGTGGACGAGGAACAGAGCGGCAACCTGCTTTCACGCATCCGCTCCATCCGCCGCCAGTTCGCACTGGACATGGGCGTGGTCATTCCTTCGCTCCATCTTCGCGACAACCTGCAACTCAAGCCCGGCGAATACCGCGTGCTTGTCAAGGGCAACCCCGTGGCGCAGGCCGAACTGCTCATCGATCACCATCTGGCCATGGACCCAGGCGACGCCAGACATCGCATTCAGGGCGTGGAAACCGTGGAACCCGCCTTCAACCTGCCCGCCATCTGGATTCCCGAGGCACAGAAGGAAGAAGCCATGCTTGCGGGCTACACCGTGGTGGACCCCTCCACCGTGGTCGCCACCCACCTCACGGAAGTCTTCCGCCGCAACCTCGGCGAATTTCTGGGCCGTCAGGAAGTTCAGGAACTGCTGGACAATCTGTCCAAGCGCGCTCCCAAGGCCGTGGAAAGCCTTGTCCCGGGCATCCTCTCTCTGGGCGCGGTGCAGAAGGTGCTCCAGTCTCTGGTGCAGGAAAACGTATCCATTCGCGACCTGCTGACCATCGTGGAAACGCTGGCCGACTACGGCGTGGCGACTCAGGACCCGAACCAGCTCACGGAATACGTCCGGGCGCGCATGAGCCGCACCATCGTCAAACCCTACCTCGGCGAGGACGGAACTCTCCCCATCATCACGCTGGGGCACCAGATCGACCAGACCCTGACCAGTGCCATGCGGCCAGCCGAACAGGGCGGATACATCGCTCTGGAACCCGGCATGGCCCAGCAGATCATCCAGCGCATCAACGATGCAACCGACAACGCCTTTGTCGCGGACGGGCAACCCATCCTGCTGGTATCGCCGCAGCTCAGAAGCCAGCTTGCCCAGTTGCTGACCCGGTTCATCCCGACCCTGCCGGTAATCTCACAGGCCGAGATTCCCGCCGATGTCAAAATTCAGTCTATCGCAACCGTTGAATTCTAGGACCTGAACATGAGAATGAAGACATTCAGAGCCGCCACTGCCACGCAGGCTTTTGCCAAGGTCAAGGCAGATCTGGGCAGAGACGCCGTCATCCTGTCCAACACCACGGTGGAAGAGGACGGCAGAAAATGCTGCGAAGTCGTTGCCGCGATCGACTCGATCCCCGAACCCGCGACTCAGGCGACCAAGGAGGACTTCCTTGAAGGCGCACTTTCCGGCTCCACGGGCTGGCAACGCGAATGGTCGCAGATCAAGGGCCACATTCTGGCGCTCATGAAACCCCAGATGGACCTGAACAAGCTCTATCCCAAACATCGCATCGCCCTGGAGTATCTCGAGCGCGAAGACGTGGGCGAGCACGTGATCATGCAGGCCTACTGCGGTCTCACGCAGAATCCGGACAGTTCGGTGCTCTCGGTGCTGAACAAATTTGCCGCGGCCCGCCCTCTGGAATCCGAAAGATGGGACACCAGATTTCATGCCTTTGCCGGTCCGAACGGCGCAGGCAAGACTTCCACGCTCATCCGGTTCGCGCTCAGGGAAGGCAGGCGCAATCCCCGCAGCCGCATCTGCGTGGCAACGGCAGACAGCAGCCGAGGCAAAGGCAGGCTGGAACTGCGGCACTATGCCGAACTTTCCGGTTTCGATTACATGGAAATCGTGACCCGGGACGATTTTGCCTCCCTACGCAAAAAGGCGCACCGCTATGATCTCGTACTGCTCGACATTCCCGGACTTTCCGCCAGGACCAACCTCGAGGAATGGCTGGCACTCTACGGAATGACGCAGGCCGAGGACATGGCCATTCACCTCGTACTCAACCCGTATTACAGCGCGGGACAGCTCGACCGCTTCATCGAAAAATATAAAAGTCCGAGACTTGCAAGCGTTATCTGGACGAAACTCGACGAAGCCTGTACATTCGGAGCCATAATGAACATGGCGTTCGCCAGCGGGCTGCCCGTGTCGGCCCTTTCGTTCGGCTCCGGCTTGAAGAACAGCATCAAGCCGGCCACCAAGGAAATGATCTGGCGGCTCATCTTTATGCGCAAACTGCCCAACGGCGAAATTCAACCTTAAGGAGACGACCCGACGCCATGAGTTCCAAACTCCCGATGGTCCTTTCCGTCACCTCTGGCAAAGGGGGAGTCGGCAAGACCAACATATCCGTGAATCTCGCGTACACCCTGAGCACCCTCGGCAAGAAGGTGATGCTGCTGGATGCGGATCTCGGCCTTGCCAACGTGGACGTCATTCTGGGCCTTGCCCCGGAATACAACCTGTTCCACCTCTTTCATCAGGACGTGACTCTGGACAAGGTCCTGTACGACACGCCATACGGTTTTCCCATCCTTCCGGCCTCTTCCGGAGTCAGTGAAATGGTGGATCTGGACCGGGGTCAGAAACTCGACCTTCTGGATGCCATGGACACCCTTGACGACGAGATAGACTACCTCATCGTGGACACCGGGGCGGGCATCAATGAAAACGTACTGTATTTCAACATGGCCGTGCAGGAACGACTGCTGGTCATGACTCCGGAGCCCACGTCCCTGACCGACGCCTATGCCCTGATCAAGGTGCTGAAGCTCAACCACGGCGTGGAAAAATTCCGGGTGCTGGTCAACATGGTCAAGGACCAGAGAACGGCCAAGGACGTGTACATCAAGCTGGCGAATGCCTGCGACCACTTCCTGAGCGGCGTATCCCTGGATCTGGTCGGCTTCATTCCCTACGACACCAATGTTCGAAAGGCTGTGATCTCACAGACCCCTTTCTGCCACAAGTTTGCCAAGACCCCGGCAAGCGTGGCAATTCGGCAGGCGGCCCAGAAAATCAACTCCTGGCGGGTGACACCGAATACTGATGGCAATATCAAGTTTTTCTGGAAAAAACTCCTCTTCCAGGAGCAGTCCGTGGCGTGACCTGGAATCCGGGGACAAGGCCTGGAATGATTTTCCTCCGAGAGATCGGGAGGAAATCGTCAGGCATTATGCACCAAAAATCCGGATTCTCGCGCTTCGACTCAAATCCAAACTGCCGCAAAGCGTCGAGCTCGGCGAGCTCATCAGCGCTGGCAGCTTGGGGCTTCTTGACGCCCTCGGCAAATTCAACCCGACTCTGGGCATCAAGTTCGATACGTATGCGGAAAACCGGATCAAGGGAGCCATGCTCGACGAGCTTCGACGCATGGACTGGTTTTCACGCGGACTGCGCCAAAAGGTGAAGAATCTTGAAGACGCCATGCGCCAGATCGAGCATGAGACCGGCCAGCCCGCCACGAGTGAACAGCTCCAGGACCACACCGGCCTGACGGAAAAAGAGGTTCAGCAGGGGCTGGAAGCCCTGAACAACCAGATGTGCGTCAGTCTGGACTCGTTTCAGGAGCACCTCATCAGCCGAAAGGGACTGGCCGACGACGAGCCTTTCCAGTCCACGGCCTTCCAAGAAATAGTTGACAAAGTCGCCAATCTCATTGAGGAATTGACCCCAAGGGAAAAATTGGTCATATCTTTGTATTATGGCGAGGAACTGAACATGAAGGAAACCGCCGAGGTCATGGATATTACCGAAGGCCGAGTTTCCCAGTTGCACTCGCAGGCATTGAAAAAATTACGGAAAAACTTCAGGGCTCGCTACGAAAGCGACTAAACCATAAAAGGAGACCAACATGGCTGCCGACACTTCCATGCGCATCCTTGTCGTGGATGACTTCTCCACCATGCGGAAGATTATCAAGAACATCCTCCGCCAGCTGGGGTTCACCAACATCGTGGAAGCCGACGACGGCACCACCGCTTGGGATGTCCTGAACAAGGATAACATCGATTTCATCGTATCCGACTGGAACATGCCGAAAATGTCCGGCATCGAACTGCTTCGCAAGGTACGCGGCAGCGAGGAATATGCCGACATCCCCTTCCTGATGGTCACTGCGGAAGCCCAGCAGGAAAACATCATCGAAGCCGTTCAGGCCAAGGTGTCCAACTACATCGTCAAGCCGTTCACCCCGGAAACACTGGCTCAGAAAATCGAAAAGATCTTCGGCTAGCCGCAGGCGGCCCGACGTAGTAGGTCATATCCATGGTCCTGCTGGTCCCGGACGATACCGAGGAAACCACCGCGGCTCTTGCCGAAGACGTGTCGGAGGAGTCCGGGCAGCAGCCCAAGGCCCAACTGGACGACAGCGAAGCCAGCCGGGCCGCGCAAAAGGTCGATCTCGACCTGGATGACGCGCCCTTTCTCGAGGCAGAGGAAGAAGACGAACTGCCTCTGGAAGAGGAGCACGAAACCCCTCTTTTCGAAGAGGAAAAACCGGAAAAATCGAATCTGGCGGCCCTGCTCGGCAACAAGCTCGTGTGGGCCGCAGCTGTTATCGTCATTCTGCTCGCTGTCATCGCCATCCTCCTGCTCCGCGAACCCGAAGTCGTGGAAGTTCCCGTTGAAGTTCCCCCTGTCGCCCAGCCGGAAACGCCTGCGGAACCGGTTGTTCCGGAATCCCAGGATATTCTGGTCCGACTCGATCCGTTTCTGGTGGAACAGAAGGACGACAAGGGGCAGGTCCGATTCCTGGAAGTCCGGCTTGTGCTGACAACGCCCGATGACGGTCTTGCTCGTCAGTTCAAGCAGGAGACCTACACGGTAAGAAATGCCGTGTATTATTACCTCAAGAATAAGGATTTGCAGTTCCTGTCCGATAAGAAGAACAGCGACAGACTGAAAAAGGAACTGCTTGCGGTCATCAACCAATACATGGGATTTGGCCAGTTCGAGACGCTTCTTTTCGAACAATACCTTGTGAGGTAGCCATGAGCTCCACCCCCATAGATCTTCCGATCGTCATCGCACAACTGCCTTACGTGCAGAAACTTGCGAACGCGGAACAGGCTTCCCCGGAAACCCGGAAAAGCCTGTTCGGTCCGATCATTGCCGAACACCTGCGGCGCAACAAGCAGGAAACCGTGCAGGAAGTCGAGGAAACCGAAGCCATGCAGCCGGTGGACAGCGAAGGCCACAACCAGCAGGAACAGCAGGCGGCCCCGCAGGATCGAAACAAAAAGGAGCAGGAAAAGGAAGAAACCGAAAGCGGAGCCTCCTCTTCTCCCTGGTCGGGCAACATCGTCAACATGAAGGTCTGAGGCGAATTCACGCCTTTGCCGCGAACAGCAGACCCATTTGCTTTTCCTGCCGAAAAAAGGGAAACTTCCGGCATCCGTCAACCTTGAGCCGCGAGGCAGACATGTCCAACCTGTTGCTGATTTTCTTCACGGCAAGCGAAATACTTTTGCTGGCCATTGTCCTTTTCTTTTTTCTCCGTCTTCGCAAATCGGAAGAGCTCGTTTCCGAACTGCAAGCCAAGCAGGAGGATTTCGTCCGACGCCTGCAATTCAACACCCAGTTGGAAAGCGAACTCGTGGCCACGTTCGAACAGCGCCAGAACGAACTGCTGTCCATCAACGAGGAATTGGAGAGCAAGGCGGAAGAATTGCGCAAACTGGTCAAATTGGCCGGTGAATACTGCAAGTCCCCGCAAATGATGCGTGAAATCATCTTGAACGGCCACAGAAGCGGCAAATCCACCATGCAGTTGGCCAAGGCAACCGGACTGAGTTCCGAGGAAGTGGAACTCATCATAGACCGCGCCTAAAGCGGACAAGCTTTCATCGGATCAGCAATGCGAATACGTGGCGGCAAAGGAGGTGGCGGCTCCTCAGGCAGAGGGCGTTCCGAAACCTTTCGGCGCAATCACAAGATCGGCCAGAAAATCAGGGGCCGATTCATCGAAAAGATTTCCAGCGACATGGGCTGGGTGGTGATCGATGGCCAAAGACTTCTGGCCAACCTGAATTCAACGCCTTCTCCCGGCTCGCTTCTTACCTTCAGAGTCGTTCAACTCTCCCCGCAGATCATCCTCAAGGAGCTCTTTGACCCGGGCTTTTCAGGCAATCCCGAGTTTTCCCGAATTTCCGACTTTGAAACCGCACGTACGCTATTCGAGAACCGCGCCCGTACCGTTCTTTCCGCGCTTTGCGAAAAAACCGGACACGAACGCAAACACGACTTTTTCTCTGCTCTGCAACAGGACAGGAATTGTACCGACGCATTTCTGGATGTCACGGCATGCGCCGCCAGTCTGACAGCATCCATGAACCGCGGGCAAACCATACTCTACGCGCCCTGGCTGGTTCCGGAAGGCAATCGGTCGGTCCTGATCTGCCATCCTTCCTTGCAAGGAAACACCAATTTTCTAAGCCTGACCGTGGAGTGCACATTCCCCCGCTTCGGTCTGACGCGGGTGCAGGTTCTGGCAAAACCGCCGCGAGCCGGAATCAAGCTGTTGCTGGAGCATCCCAGGCACGGCCCGCAGCTCCACAAAATCCTGCGCAACGTCCTGACCGCCAAAACCGAGGACACTTCCCTGCTTGGCATCGAAAAACTCCCGCCGCATGCGCATGGCGGCATCCTTTCGGAACTGCTGCTGCGCCGCAGTTCATAACCCGACTCCGCCACTCACGCACAAAGAAACCGCCCGAAGGCGGTTTCTTTCAACTCTCTGAAAAGGAAAACGGCTTTACGCCAACGCCCCGACAGGCTCCAGAATTTCCTGGGTCTCGGGCTGCTCCGCTTCCACGGGCACCGGCAGAACCTTGTGTTCCAGATACATGTCCCTGTTGGCATCCAGATGCCGAAGAAACGCGTTGTTCAGGGCATGGCCGGAAGCAAAAATCTCGAAATGCCCCTGAATGGGCAGGCCGTAGACAGCCAAGTCGCCGACGAAATCCAGCATCTTGTGCCGGACGAACTCGTCCTTGAAGCGCAGGCCTTCGGCATTGATGACACCGTATTCGTCCAACACCACGGCATTGTCGAGTGAACCGCCCAGAGCCAAGCCGTTCGCATGCAGATAGTCCACTTCCTTGAGAAAGCCGAACGTTCTGGCCTTGGCCACATCAGCAGCGAAATTTTCCGGGGTGATCTCGCGGACCAGTCGCTGCGTGCCGATGGTGGGATGAGCAAACTCAATGGTGTAGTCCACGCGGAAGCCGTCGTAGGGCCGAGCCTTGACATACTTGCCGTCCTGCTCGAAATTCACGTTCTTCCTGATGGCCATGACCTGACGAGGTTTGGCCTGACGACGTACGCCAGCCTGCTTGAGCAGATAGACAAAGGGAGCGGCGCTGCCATCCATGATGGGCACTTCGCGGCCCATGACCTCAATCTGAATATTGTCTATACCCATGCCCCGGACAGCAGCCATGAGATGCTCGACAGTGGCGACGGTAGCATGACCATCACCAAGCACCGTGGCCAGACCGGTTTCCACGACCAGGGACGGGTTGGGAGTCAGAAAGGTGGTACCGGAATCGCTGCGCAGGGAAAAGAGAATGCCGGTATCTTCGGGAGCGGGACGAAGCACGAGCTCAACCTGTTTCCCACTGTGAAGTCCGATGCCGGTGCAGCGAACCGATGTATGTATTGTGGTTTGTAGCATTATTCCTCCAGTTGAAAACCGATTTCATACAAGCAAAAACGGTGCCAACTGGATAGATTATTATAACAGTTTGAAATTAAAGCTTTTTTCCAGAAAAGTGACAATTTCAAACTGTTGTTTTCCTGCAAATCATTGTATTTTTACCACGGAAATGAAGCGGAACTGTTGCATTTTTGCGATTATAATTTTCGTGCGCGAGCCACCCTGTCCAGCCCGGCAAGGTCCGGAAGCACCTCAACGCAACGAAATTGCTGATCCTGTCCGGACAGTATTTTTTTTACCCCATCCCCTTGCCGGTATCCGATCTCCATCAGAAACAATCCGCCCGGCTTCAGTACATCGCCAACGAGCGGGACAAGGTCCCGAACAAGGTCCAGTCCATCCTCGCCGCCCAGCAGGGCCGTGGCGGGTTCGAATCCAGTAACCTCTCGACTTGCCTCGGCATATTCGGATTCCGTGACATATGGAGGATTGGACACGACCAAGTCGAAAATCCCGTCCGAAAACAACGGACGGGTAAAGTCCGCTCGGACAAAGGCGAGTCGGCCAGTGACGTTGTGATGCTCGGCATTGCAACGGGCCGTGCACAGCGCGCCGGAGCTCATGTCCACGGCCACCCCCCTTGCCCGAGGAAACAGGGTCGCCAGAGTCACGGCAATGGCTCCGGACCCGGTACCGAAATCCACGAACCGAAAGGATGCGTCATGAGGGAATGCGGCTTCCACCGCTTCGATGATGTGCTCGGTCTCGGGTCTCGGAATGAGCGTATCGGAATTGACGTCAAAGTCCAGACCATAGAATTCGCGGGTTCCAAGAATGTAGGCCACGGGTTCGCCGACGGCCCTGCGTTGCCACAAGGCCTCAAACGCCTGCTGCTGTTCGGACGGAACCACGCGATCATGGTCCATGACAAGCCGCAAACGCGTGCAGTCCAAGGCCTCGGCCAAAAGCAATTCTGCGGAAAGGCGAGGAGAATCCACGCCTTTCCGCAGCAAATCAGCTTCACAACGGGCCAGAAGTTCCCGAATGGAAAACGCCATGCGGTGCAACCGGTCCAAAAGGGATCAATTGCCCTGCGCCTTGAGCGCTTCAGCCTGATAATGGCTGATCAGGGCATCGGTAAGTTCCTCGAGATCGCCTTCCATGACCTGCTCCAGCTTGTAGAGTGTCAGGTTGATGCGATGGTCGGAAACACGGCCCTGCGGGAAATTGTAGGTACGAATGCGTTCGGAACGGTCGCCGGTTCCCACCTGACTGCGGCGGGTAGCGTCTTCCTCGGCCTTGGCCTTTTCCTGCTCCAGTTGGAGCAGACGGGCGCGAAGCACTTTCAGGGCCTTGGCCTTGTTCTTGTGCTGGGACTTCTCGTCCTGACAGGAAACCACCAGTCCGGTGGGAATGTGGGTAATGCGGATGGCGGAGTCCGTGGTGTTGACGGACTGGCCTCCCGGGCCGGAGGACCGGAACACGTCCACGCGGATTTCCTCGGGCTTGATGTCCACATCGACTTCCGCGGCCTCCGCCATGATGGCGACAGTTACTGCAGACGTGTGAATCCTGCCCTGGGACTCGGTGGCCGGAACGCGCTGAACGCGATGGGTGCCGGACTCGAACTTGAGGCGACTGTAGACCATGTCACCGGAAATGGACGCGATAATTTCCTTGTATCCGCCGGAACCCGTTGAATGGGATTCGAGAATCTCCACTTTCCACTTCAGGATTTCGGCATAGCGGGAATACATGCGGAACAGGTCGGCGGCAAAAAGCGCAGCCTCGTCGCCGCCGGTGCCCGCACGAATCTCCAGAATGATGTTCTTCTCATCCATGGGATCCTTGGGCAGCAGCAGGACCTTGAGTTCCTCTTCCAATTTGGGAAGCTGTCCCTCGATCTCATGAATCTCGGCCTTGGCCATGTCACGAATGTCGGGATCACTGTCGGCCAGCAGTTCCTTGTTGTCCGCCAGCTCGCTGCTCAGGGCCTTGTATTCGCGAAACACCTTGACCACATCCCCGAGTTCGGAATGCGCCTTGGAAATCTTGCGATATCGGTCCTGATCATTGAAAATTCCCGGCTCTGCCAGTTCCTGCTCCAGGCTTTCGAACCTGACCTCGATCTCTTCAAGTTTTGCGAACATCTATCAGCACTCCTCGGCCTTGACGGCACCCTTCAAGGCGGCGATGGCCACCTCGATCTGACTGTCATCGGGCTCTTTGGTGGTCAAAAGCTGCATCATCAGTCCGGGCCAGCACATGGCCTTGCACAGGATGTTCTCATTGAACCGGCCGGAGAACTTGATCAGTTCATAGGCGATGCAACTGATGGGCACCATCAGCAACAGCTTCATGCCCACAATGTACAGGTGTTTGACAATGAAATTCCCGGGCGCCCAGATCATGAGCAGAAGCGGCACGAGTACTGCGTAAAGCAGAATGCTGACCGCCAGCACGAACAGAAGGAACGCGGTTCCGCAGCGCGGATGCAGCCGGCTGTAGCCGTGCGTCGCTGCCGGGGTCAGTCCGTGTCCGGCTTCCCAGGTCCAGATGACCTTGTGCTCGGCTCCATGATACTCGAAAACGCGACGGATATCCGGAATGAAGGAAATGGCGAAGATGTAGCCGAGAAACACGGCCATCTTGAAAACGCCGTCCCAGAGATGAAAACTGAGGGAATCGACATCACCGGCCAGACCGAGGAATTCCATTCCCACGGAAATGAAGTGCGGCAGGACAACGAAAAGCCCCAGAGCCGCAGCAAGAGCCAAGGCCATGGTCATGACCAGATGAAAGGACGTGATTTCGCTTTCACCACTCTCTTCGTCTTCAGCGGCCTGAACCGCGGAAAAATTCAGTGCCTTGATTCCGTTGACCATGGTTTCCATGAGTACGGGGAATCCACGCAAAAAAGGCTTCCGCAGCAATGGATGGCGGGTCAGAGAGAACCAGGGACGGACATCAACGAGAATATCTCCATCGGTCTTGCGCACGGCAATGGCGAGGGAGTTCCGGGCGCGCATCATCACGCCCTCGATAACGGCCTGCCCGCCAACAGTCTGGGGGGCGGCAAAGATAAGCAGGTTCCGCAGCTTCAAGCGTATTCCTCCGGTTGGGCGATTTCAACGGACTCCGGTTTTCCGGTTCCCTTTCAAGGCACTGAGTTAAGAACTGCGCTCGAAAAAGTAAAGGTCCGTATGACAAAAACAATATGCCTTCGTCGGGTCGTCCAACGAAGGCATATTGACGCACGCTTCGGCGGAAATAGCTATTCGGCGGTCTTGCGCTGCTCGTCGAACTTGGCGTACTTTTTGCGGAAACGATCAATGCGGCCGGCAGTATCTACGAAACGCTGCTTGCCGGTGTAGAACGGGTGGCAGTTGGAACAAATTTCAACGTCCACGTTTTCGCCCTTGGTGCTCACGATCTCGCTTTCGTAGCCGCAGTGGCAGCGAAACTTTGCCTTAAAAGTCTTGGGATGAATATCTTTTTTCATGACGGTCTCCTGTCTTCGTTTGCGTGGAACTTGGTTTTATACTCACTGCCCAAACGGTTCGCAAGTAAAAAAGTGATGTGCGGGTGGAAGGTCCGCACGTCCCACGACCGTCGAGTGCGCCCCTCACCTACACGCATCGACGACGGATTTCAACTGTTTTTCAGCCTGTTTTCGCAATTCTTCGGAACCACTCGCCAGAAACGGTCTTTTGCGAAATCCCCTTCCACATCCAGCAGCACAAAAAAAGAGCGAAAGCCGAAGCCCCCGCTCTTGTAGTCCCATGATTCGGTGCGGTTTAGACGCAACCGGTGGGCTTGGGCAGGCCAGCCATCTTACAGGCTCCCTTGCCGGGTCCGGAGGGGAACAGCTCGTAGATCTGTTTCAGCTTGAAGCCGGTCACCTTGGACAGAATGCGGACCATCGGAGCGATGCCGTTCTTCTTGTAGTAGTCCTGCAGGAAATCGATCACCTTCTGGTGGTCATCGGTGATTTCCTTGATGCCTTCGGTCTCCTTCACGTAATCGACCCATTCAGGGGTCCAATCGTCAAAACGCTGCAGGAAGCCGTCTTCGTCTACTTCAAAGGTCTTGCCCTGGAATTCAACAACAGCCATTGTATCCTCCTAAGGATTTACGTCTATGCTGTTAGGGGTAATGTTGCTCCTAAAAGGAGCCGCCATATCCAGTTAAACAGCGATCCGCTGTTTGTAACCTGAGTGGTCCTCGAATTGCCCAAACACTCTTACGACCCATAGGGCAACTTTGTCAACCTGGACACCGATATCCACATCCGGTCGATACCTGTGCACCAATCACTCCGCCTGGGCCTGCAACTCCTCGAAATGCGTCCGGGCATACTCCAGCCCCGGGTCCATTTCCAACGCTGCGCCGAGATAATCCAGCGCCTCGCCCGTATTGCCCATGAACTTGTGACACAGGCCGAGGTTGGCCAGATCGTGCGGGGAGCCGGAATCGATGTCCAGAGAGGCCTGAAAATCACTGGCCGCCCGTTCATATTTGCCCTGCTTGAAATAGGCGACTCCACGCAGATTGAAGAACTCCTTGACCTCGGCATCGTATTCCACGGCCCGACCAAGGGGTGCCACGCACTCTTCCCATTCCTCCATCTGCGACAGCACATATCCCTGATAAAAGGCGGCAAGACCGCGTTCCTCGTTGGCGGGCTGCAAGGGTTCGGCTTCGGAAAACATGTCCAGCGCATACCCGGAATCGCCCATGCGCAAGGCCAGAAGCCCTCGGAAGAACGGCAGAAAGTATGCCTCCGGATATATCTCCTCCAGCACGTCCAGTCCTTCCAGAGCCTCATCGAACTCCGAATCCTCGGCCAGAATGCGACCGACGAACAGGCCCAGACTCCGGTTAGGCGTACGCTCTCGGAAGTCGAATCCCGGCACCAGATTGTAATTTGCCGCAACCATGAGATCGGGATGCCGGGTATCCACGGAATACAGGGGATAGCCCTTGGCTGCCAAGCCATTGGCCAGCGCCTTGAGCTCGTTGTAGATATCCCTGTCTTCCACGCTCGGCAGGGAATTCAGGGAAACAAGCGGTCCGCTTCTGAGCCATTCAGCCTGATCCAGCTCGGAGAACTTGGGCAATCCCGAGGCTTCGTAGACCCTGCTGGTCTCGAAATCCCCGGCAAGTTGCGCCACCTCGGTCACGGCGCGGATGGCCGCCTTTGCCGGAGACGCAGCGGTTCCGGCCGTGAACACGATTTCGCTCAAGGCGGGAAACGTCTTTCCGTCCCATGCGATGGCAGCGACCGTGGGAACGGGAAAACCAAGGGAAAAATCCTTCAGGATGAGCGTAATCCCATTATCCCGAAAGCAGCGGCACAACCGCTCCAGCACGGGATCGGCCAGATTTTCCTGATCAATGGTGGGAAGCTCGGGCCGCGTCCGATCGATCACGGCGCAAACGTGCCGCTCGACCAATTCGCACCCGCCCTGGCAAATGGATTCCTCGAAGGTATTGCCTGCGGAAGACCCGTTGAATTCGTTGAGCTTCTTGAACCAGTCCAGTGGCGCATACTCCACGGACTCGGTACAGACGTTGAAAAGGGGATGAAACTTCCAGCGCACGAGGTCCATGACCCTGCGGGCCTGATCCGGAGACAGGGAGTCCTCCACGGAATCGATGACCCGCGCGATATCCATGACCTGTCCGGGCCAGCGAGTCTCGGCCTCGGACCATGTCAATTCCTCGAAGTTGGCCGGATCGTTCCAAAAGGAAAAGTAGCTGAATCGCTCCACCAGCTCCATGAGTGCGGACGCTTCTGCCTGCTCAGGGGACGCCCCCTTGCCCATCTGCTTGCGCGTGGGCATCACGTCGCGTGCGGCCGGACCGCATTTGCTCACGAAAACCGGAATGCCGAGCCGTCCGGTATCCACCCGGTCGGTTTCAGCAAGCACTCCGGCACATTTCTCCTCCAGCCGAGCCTTGACCCGGGCCACGGTGTCTCCGGGAGAGCAAGCCTTGTCCTGATCACGGGTAAAGGACTTGGGACAGGAATTCAACGTGATCATGCTACTTCCTTCTCAGGCGGAAAAGCAGGACTTCCCTGGATTCGCCCTTGTCCTTGATGTTTGCGGCTGTCCGCATCATGGCGAACCTGTCGGAGGCAAGCTGAAAGAACCGTCTGGCCTGACGCTTGCCATCCAGAGCGAGAAAAACCTCTCCTGCGCCTGCCGAAGCCAGGTGATCATCGAGAAAACCGACGAGCGGCTCATAGGCGGCCTCGGTATACACCACTTCGCAACCGAGAATGTAGTCGAAACGTTCTCCCAGACTGTCACGGGTGAAATCCACGCGCCGCACGGTCAACTTGTTATCCAAACCGTTTTTCAGGGCATTGATGCGGCTGAACAGCAGTGCATCCTCGTCCACATCCGTAACCACCACGTCCAGCCCGCGGCGAGCCAGCAGCAGGCCGTTGACTGCGCATCCCGCTCCGATTTCGATGACCTTCGCGTTCTCGGGAAACGGATACTTGTCCAGCATTGCGCCCAGCACCATGCAGGACGGCCATATCTTGGCCCAAAGCGGCAGATCCACGGATTTGCCGGACCGGGTCCTGGAAACGAGCTTGTCGATATATTTGGGCATGTCCACGATCTGGAGCACTTCCAGTTCGCCGCCACCGAAATGAAAGGGTTCAAACCGCACTTCCCCGAATTTCTTCCGGGCAAGGTCCATGAGCGCCTCGAAAGGCTGGCCCAGATCATATTTCATATCCGCCAAAACAATCCCCCTCCTGGGATAGGTGTTGCTGAAAATCAGTGATCCATCCGGTTGATCTTGTCCAGCGTCCACAGGGAACCGGGCGCGGTTTCGTCACGAGAGAATTCCCACACGGTACGCACATGTTCACGCTGTCCCCCGGAAATGCCCTTGCGCAGATCCGCATCAAACTGGACCGTCACGCTGGTGGTCCCGTTTTCCGTCCTCACATCCACAAGCCGGGCGTCAAGAAGCATGATCTCGGTACGAGCCGCAACCCCGCCGGTCTCCAGATCGGCCACGGCCTGAGCATAGACTTCATCCGAAATGAAATCCCGGATGGAATCAAGGTCCCTGTTGTCGCCAGCTTCCTGAAATCGGGAAAAGAAAATCTTCGCACCTTCCAGAAACTCCGAGGAATCGAAATCCCCCTGCCCGTGCGCGGCTTGCGGCGCGTTCTCCACAGGTTCGGGCCGGGCTTCTCCCGTCTGAAAATATTCCCAGGAACGCCGAGCCGCCTCATACCTGTCCACACCGCGCCGCATCTTGCCGTCCGCATCGTCCTGCGAATCATCGGAATCCCGCATGTCCATCCTGTTCCGATCCTGTTCCTGATCCTCGTTTCCCGAGCGTCTGCGAAACGCGCGAAAAATGAAGAATACGACGAAGACCCCCCTTGACCACGGTCTTGGGATCGTTGAGCGCCGTGACCATGATGACCTTCGCCTCATCCGAGGGTTTGCATTCGAATTCCTGCTCGAGTTCACGAATTTCCTTGAGCGCCTGATGCCCGTCCTTGTTGGGCATCATGATATCCATGCATACGAGATCATAGGGCGAGCCCTTGACCAGAGCCTCCCTGAACCTGTCCACGCATTCCACGCCGTCCGACGCGGTGTCGCATTCGCCGTAATCCGCGAGCAGTGCGGTCAGAAGCTTGCGACTCGTGAACTCGTCTTCCACAATCAGAATACGCATGAATCCTCCGAAAAACACTCCCGCGGCAAGAGGGTCGCCCCGGGTTCACAACGGTCAATACATGCAAACGCCGCCCCGCACAAGGCGGGGATATTGCTTTTTCGCCTCGGGAAATTCCCTCTTGCCTCCGATGCACGCCCATCGTAGGAAAAGGAGCTTCCGGCAAGGCCGAAACGCAACCCAACATCCGGAGAAAACGCCCAATGACCGATTTCATTCATCTCGCCTTCAACGCAGGGCTGGATATTTTCAACAATCCCCAATGGCGGGCATGGCCCTTTGGCTCGGGGTACGGCGACGCCCTGCTGCCGTCCCTCGCCAGATTCGCTTTCGTCGCCCTGCTGCTCGGGGTAATCCTCCTCTTCCTGCGCCTCCTGTTCGGGCCCAAGGGCATCTTCCGTGACAAGGAACTGGACCGCGAAGCCGAGGAACTGCGCCAACAGGAAATTGCGGAATTGACGAAACAGTTCGAGGCAGGAGAAGTGGGAGAAGCCGAATTCCAGGTACGCAAGCGCAAAATCCGGAAGTCGTAGCAATCATGGACCTCGACAGACACATACGCCGCCTCGCGGAGCATTCCCGTCAGCATCTGATCGGAACACCGGATTACGATTACCATATCCAGCTCAAGCTGGAGCACTCCCTCCGCGTTCTCGACAATGCGCGGGAAATCGTGGAAGGCGACGGCATAACCGGACGCACTCGGGACCTGACCCTGCTCGCGGCCCTGTATCACGATATCGGACGCTTCACGCAATACGCCCGCTACAGGACCTACAATGACAGGGAATCCGCAAATCACGCAAGACTGGGCGTTCTGGCCCTGCGCACCCCGGGGTTCATCGACCATCTTCCGGCCGCGGATCAACGGCTGATCCGTGCGGCCATCGGACTGCACAATGTCAAGACTCTGCCCTCCTCCCTGCCGGAACCGCTGAACACAGCCGCAAGAATCGTGCGCGACAGCGACAAGCTGGACATATTTCCGGTCATGATCACCCACCTGGGCGGGGACAAACCGCTTGATCCGGTGGTCGTGCTCGGCGCAACCCAGCACCCCACACGATACACGCAATCCATTCTTCAGGACGTACTGGCCGGACGCACGGGCAGTTACAGCGAAATACGCTGGTCCAACGACTTCAAGATGCTGGTGGCGGGCTGGATCAACGACTTCAACACCGAAACCGGCCTCGACCTTCTGGCACGCAGCGGCAACATGGAAAAACTGCTCGCTCTGCTCCCGGACATTCCGGAAATCATCAAGCTGAAACACCGCATACTCAACCAACTTCATTATAAAATGCCGTCATCCCCTTGCTAGAAACGGCTTGTGCAGGTAGCCTTGATGCAAAAGGCGAATTCAACCAGCACAAACCGTCATGCCACAGAAAAAAGACAGCAAAGCATACAGGGCGTTCAAGCACGCCGTGGTTCTCACGAACATCGACGTGCATTCCAAACGCGATCAGGCCTCCATCATGGTGTTCGGCCCGGACACGGTGAAGGCGTTTTCCTCGGGTGCGGACGCCATCGATCACATCCATGGCAATCCCGTGGACCTGATCCTGTGCGACTCATCTCTGGATGACATGTCCGGCATCAAGTTCTGCCAAATCATGCGCAAGAACATGAGCGGACGTCCCCTGCCCATCATCATGGTCACTCTGGAGAACCGGAAGGACCATGTACTGGACGCCATTGCCGCAGGCTGCCTCGGCTATGTGCTCCGGCCCTATTCCATGGAGACCTTCGAACGCTATCTCATCCTCGCCAACCAGCTCGACAACTACCCGGAAATCGAGGAAATGGAGTTGCAGGAAGCCAAGAGCATGGTGGAACGCGGAGATTTCGACGAAGCCATCGAAGCCTTCGAGGAACTCATCTCCTATCAGGATGAGGCACAACGCTACTACGACATGGGCTGCTCCTACCTGATGCAGGGGAAATACGGCAAAGCCATCGTGGCCTTCAAGAAGGCGGTCAAGATCAACGACCTGTTTGCCGAGGCCTACAAAGGGCTGGCCGAGGCCTACAAGGCCAAGGGCGATCTGGAAAGCTTCAAGCAGTTCCTCAAGAAGGCCGCGGACATCCACGCCCAGTTCGACAGACTGGAGCAGACCAAGGAACTGTTCATCGAAATTCTCAAATACGAATCCGACACGCCCAACCCGTTCAACAGTCTCGGGGTAACCCTTCGCAAGCAGGGCGACTATCCCGGCGCGATCCATGCCTATGCGCAGGCTCTGGAGCTCACGCCCAACGACGAGAACATCTACTTCAACATGGCCAAGGCCTTCTACTTCATGGGCAGGCTGACCGAAGCGTCCGACGCCGTGGACAAATCCCTGCAAATGAACCCGGAATTCCGCGAGGCCCACAAGCTCTACCAGCGGATTCACGGCAAACCATGGCGACCTGTACCCGGCAGGACGCAACGCCCCCGCCCGCTTCCCGAGGGGCAAAAGGAATCCGCAAAGGACGTCTGACCGCATGCCCTACGAACCGCTCGTCCGCATCGGCTCGTTTCTGGCCGTCCTGCTCATCATGGCCTGGGCCGAGCATGCACGGCCGAAACGTGTGCCCCGGCCGCCGCGCAAGGGCCGCTGGTTCGCCAACCTCGGCACGGCCTTCCTGTCCACGGGAATCGTCAGACTCCTCTTCCCGGTCCTTCCGGCCGCGCTTGCAGCACTGTGCGCCCAATACGGCTGGGGCCTTTTCAACCTTCTCGATCTGCCGCTCCCCATCTCGGTTCCCGCAACCATACTCCTGCTGGACATGGCCGTGTACTGGCAGCATGTGGCATTCCACAGATTCCTTCCGCTCTGGCGCATTCATCGCATGCACCATGCCGACCTGCACATCGACGCAAGCACCGGGGTCCGATTCCATCCGCTGGAAATAATCCTGTCCATGGTCTACAAGCTGACACTTGTCGCGATACTCGGGCCTCCGGTCCTCGGCGTAATCCTGTTCGAAATCGTGCTGAACGGCTGCGCCCTGTTCAATCACGCCAATCTTGCGCTGCCCGCCGGAGTCGACCGCATCCTCAGACTTGCCGTGGTCACGCCGGACATGCACCGCGTGCACCATTCCACGGACATGCATGAGGCAAACCGCAACTTCGGCTTCAACTTCCCTTGGTGGGACAGACTCTTTTCCACCTACAAACCCCAACCAGACCTCGGGCACCACAACATGGCCATAGGGCTGAACATCTTTCGATCTCCCTCCTCCCAGACACTGGGCGGCATGTTGAGCATACCTTTTCTCTAATACCCCCCAAGGGTACTTTACATTATTCCGGGAATGGGTATCCTGAACAGGAACCCGAACAACCGGAGACAGTCATGAACACTTCCATTGCATACGACATCGTCATTCTCGGTTCCGGCCCTGCCGGTCTGCAGGCCGCCATACACGCATCCCGCAAAAAGGCCCGTACCCTCATGCTCGGCCGTCTGGACAACTCCAGCCTGTACTGGGCCCACGTGGAAAACTACTGCTGCCAGCTCACCATGTCCGGCGAGGAAATCCTGCGCACGGGCCGCGAGCAGGCAATCTCCTTCGGTGCCGAATTCCGCGACGAGGACGTCCTGTCCATCGAACGGGAGGATGCCGGTTTTGCGCTGACAACGGAATCCGGCGACACGATCCGGACGCACACCGTCATCCTCGCCACGGGCTCGAGCCGCAACAAGCTGGGCGTACCCGGAGAAAAGGACCTGCTCGGCAAGGGCGTGAGCTACTGCGTGGATTGCGACGCAGGCTTCTTCCGCAACGAAGTGGTGGCAGTGGCAGGCTCCCGCAGTGCAGCCGCAGGAGGCGCGGTCACCCTGACCCGGTTCGCTTCCGAGGTGCACCTGATCAGCGACAGGCTGGACATTGCCCCGGCCCTGCGCAAACAGCTCGACGATTCCGGCGTGCTGGTGCATGAAGGCGCTTCCATCAAGCGCATCCTCGGTGAAAACGCGGTGACCGGACTGGAGCTGGAAGACGGCTCGGTTCTCGATGTTACCGGCGTATTCATCGAACTCGGCGCAAAGGGCGTGCTCGAACTGACCGCATCCCTGGGGCTGCAACTGGATGAAAGCATGAAGTACATTGAAACCGACAAGAAGATGCGCACCAATGTGGACGGCGTTTTTGCGGCCGGGGACATCTGCGGTCCTCCGCTGCAAATGGCCAAGGCTGTCGGTGAAGGCTGCGTGGCGGGCATAACCGCCGCCAACTATGCCAAAAAGGCCGGACAGACGAAATAACGTCCCGCCCTATGAACTGTCGGTCATGCACTGAAGCTGGGACGCCACGAACCGGGAGATGCGATCACGCATTTCCCGGTCCTTTTCCGAAAATCGCAGCACCGCATGCATATCCCGGTCGCGCATGAACACGGACTGCACTTCGCAAGACACGTCATACCCGCGTTCAGGGTCGAACGGACGAAACGCAAGACGCACTTCCCTGTCCGAATCCCGATCAGTCAGACAGCTTCCGGGCTCACGAAACCGGACCCGGGCACAGGATTCGGACATATCCTCGACCACGGCATCCATGCTCCGCTCTCCGAGCATGACCGTCGCCGGGAAACGACAGCCGCAGCGGGGTTCGCACCGCTCATCCGCATCCACCGCGAATCCCGGATAATCCAGTTCCACAAGTTCGCCGAGCGCGGTCACCGAATTCAGGACACGGGACCGGAAGGCCCGCAACCGCCCTTCCTGCACGAACTTGACCAGAGCGCGGGAATCGGTGCGAAGCCGCTCCAGAATGGGAGGCGTGAGCGGAGAGTAGACAACCAGTCTGTTGCCGTTCCTGACATCGGCGATCACGCTGAGCAGACGATCCCCGAACGTGGAATATTCCACCAGCACCTTGTCTCCGGGTACCAATCGCATGTCCCACCCTTTTCCGGATTTGCAACCAGTCTAGGCCGTGGAAATTTCCGGGGCAATGATATATGCGTAGCCCTGCCGCAAATCCGAACACAAGGAAACGACCATCATGCTCAAACACTCCGGAGCCCTCTGCTGGATAGGCTGCCTTCTGACTCTGGGATATCAGGGACTGATGTGGCTCATCCACGGGACATGGCCCTCCCTGACGCTCATGGATGCACTTCGCAACCTCAACGGCTCGGATCTGGCATCCATCATGAGCCACCTTTCCTTCGGCCTCGCCATCAAGATCACCTACGTGGCCCTGACCACGGAACTGGCTCTGGCCCTCTGGTGGCTGGGAGTCGGCTTCTTCGTGCTTTTCGCCGTGCTCAACGTGATTCGCGGCAGATAATCCGCAAGCCGCATACCTTCCAGACTCGAAAAGCTGCCCATTTTCCTGTCCCGGTTACAGGGATATCCTGCCCCCCTTTCCGCATATCCACTCTTCTGTCCAAAGGAATAATCGCCGGGAGTGGACTTGTCTTTCGATTTTCCGTTATGAGGAAGTAATCGAAAAAATCCGCAAGGGGTCCTTGTCTTGAACAAACGATACCTCACGATTTCCGTTCTGACCGGGCTGTTGTTTCTGACCGCCGTTGTCGGATACCTGATCCCGGCCGATTCCGAAGCCGTTCCGGTCCGGTTGCTCCTCGCCAACAAGGGCGGCAAGGTCATTCTCGATCATCAGGCCCATGCCGCATGGCAGAACGACCGTTGCGGCGACTGTCATCACACCTCGGGCAACGACCCGAAACCGCCCCGCTGCGGGGAATGCCACGCCCGCAAGTTCGATCAGACGTTCGCGGATACCCACCAGGACCTCCTGAACGAATCACAGTGTGCGGCCTGCCATCATCCGAGCGCGACCATCGACAATTTCTCCCACGACGCGCACGTCGAGGACTACACGGATCAGGATTGCCAGGCATGCCATCATCCCCCGGACATCGATCCCGGTCCGCAGTCCTGCGCAAACTGTCATGCCGACACAGCCGAAAACGGCAAGCCCTCGCTCAGGGACGCAGCCCATGCGCGATGCGCCGACTGCCATGATGAATACATTCATTCCGAAACGGTTGAATGCGGATTCTGCCATGTCCGCAAGCAGGAAGAGACCGGCACGGACACGGCATGCTCCGCCTGTCATCCCGGCCCCACGGACACTCTGCTGCCGACACGCACCAAGGCTTTCCACGGCCAATGCATGGGCTGTCATGAAACACAGGACACGGGACCGTTCGGAGAAAGGGAATGCAACCAGTGTCACATGAAATAGGAGCGACAGCATCATGACCTCGTTCAGCTTCAGCCTGCTCACCGGAGAAACCGGCCCCCTGACGCGCGCTCCGGAACCGGATCGGCTGCGCATTCCCTCGCCGTGCCACGAGCCACTGGTTCGCGAAGGGGAAACCGTGGCGGCGGGACAGAAAATCGCGGCGGCGGAAATTCCCGGCAAGGGCGACATGCACGCTCCATTGGGCGGCACAGTGGAAAACGTCCGTACCGACCACATCGCCATGACCACCTCCGGCAGCGGACTGGCGGACTCCGGGAAAATTCCCGGACAGGGTGGCGAACCTCTCAGGGAATGGCTGCGCTCCATGGGCGCGGACGTATCCCGTCTCGGGCCGGCCCGCGACCTGATCGTGAATGCCGTGCCCCCGGAACCGGGCATAACCGCATACGATCCCCTGCTCCGCGATTACCGGAAGATGCTGGAACTGGGACTGGAAACCATACAGAAATTCGTGAACCCGACGCGCACGCATCTGATCGTGGCCAACGGCAACCGGGCCAATGCATTCAGCAACTGCAATGTCGTCCATGTTCCGGCCAGATATCCGGAAGGTCTTGACCAGCTCGTCCTGCGCCGCGTCACGGGGCGGGAATACCGGCTGGACGATCCTCTGGACAACGCAGCCATAACCAATCCTTCGGAACTGTATCTGATCGGCCGTCTCATGGAGAGCGGCCGCCCCATCACCCAGACCGTGCTGACCATTGCGGGCCGCAATGTACTGGCCCATGTCGGCACCCCGGTCGGCCTGCTTTTCGAAAGCGCGGACATTTCCCCGGCCCCGGGAGACAGGGTGGTCATCGGCGGACTGATGCGTGGCATCACCGCAGTCAATCTGGAACAGGGCGTGAACAAGGGCGACTACGGTCTGTCTCTGGTCCGCATGGGCGAATACCCGGAGACCTCGGACGCGTTCTGCATCGGATGCGCCGAATGCGAACGCCACTGTCCGGCCCGGATCATGCCCGGGATGATCAGCCGCTGCGCGGAATTCAAGCAATTCCATCGCGCCGAGGCCTATCAGGTGGATTCCTGCATCGAATGCGGCATCTGCGGCTACTGGTGCACGGCACGCAGACCTCTGCTCCACTACATCCGCTACGCCAAGCAGGAACTCGCCCTGCTTCGGGGCGCCTGCGACATTCCGGAACCGGACCAGTCCAAGGCAACCGCAGGGGAGGAAGCATGAAGCCGCTCGATCCCATTCTCACCGTGGCATGGCCGCCCCACGCGCATTGCGGCAGGACCGTGATCGGCCGCATGACCGAAATCATGGTCGCGCTCATGCCTGCCGCCTTTCTGGCCGTGGCCGCATTCGGCATGGAGGCGCTCCGCGTCATGAGCCTGTGCTGCGCCGTGGCCGTGATCACGGAATACGGCTGTTCGAAAGCCATGCGCATAGAACCCCGGACATGGGATTTCCATTCCCTGCTCATCGGGCTGATGTTCGCATTTCTCCTGCCCGCATCCGCGCCATGGTGGCTGGCCGTGGTGGGCAGTGCAGCCAGCGTGGCACTCGGCAAGATGATCTTCGGGGGCCTTGGCGGCAACCCGCTCTGCCCGCCTCTCGTGGGATGGGCCATATGCCGTCTTTCGTGGCCGGATGTCATGGATACCAATGCCACCATGCTTTCCTCGGCCCTGCCTGCGCCCCTGCACCAGCTCAAGGCATTCGGTCTGGAATCCGTCCAATCCATTCCCCTGACCGATCTGCTGCTCGGCAGACAGCTCGGCGGATTGGGCGAGGTCCAGCTGCTCGGTCTGCTCGCCGGAGCCGCATTCCTGTTCCTTCGGCGTCATCTCCGCTGGCAGATACCTGTCGGCTTCATTGCCGGTCTTCTGGCAACGGCCACAGTCTACCGCATGATCGATCCCGCTGCCTATGCGCCGCCTCTGTTCCACCTGCTGGCGGGCGGTTCCCTGTTCGGAGCCTTCTTTCTTGCACCGGACACATCCAGTTCCCCGATTGGACGCATCCCGGCCGTTCTCTACGGTCTCATCGCCGGAACTCTGGTCATCATCATTCGAGTCTACGGCATCTACCCGGACGGCGTGCCCTTTGCCATTCTGCTGGCCAACCTGTTCACCCCGCTGCTGGACCGCATCCGGCCTCAGGCTTTCGGCATGCGCCGGGAAGACATCGCAGCCAGAGGAGGCGGCCATGAATGACATGGTGAAAATGGTCGTGGTCCTGTCCCTGATCTGCGGTCTGTCCGGACTGACTCTGGCCTCGGTTCGCAAGGCCACGGCCCCGGTCATCGAGGAACAGGTGCTCACCCATGTTCAGGGCCCGGCCCTGAAGCAGATTTTCCCGTCTCATGACAACAATCCGGTCAGGGACCGCAAGCGGATGGACCTTGGCGACGGCAAAAGTCTGACCGTGTTCCCGGCCTTCCGGAACGGCAAGCTCACGGGCGTGGCGTTCGAGACCTTTGGCAAGGGCTACGGAGGCCCAATCGGAATCATGGTCGGATTCGCCACGGACGGTTCCAGGCTGGAAGGCATCGGCGTGACCACGCTCAAGGAAACACCTGGGCTCGGCGCACGCATCGTGGAGCCGGAATTCCGCGACCAGTTCACCAACCACTCCATGGAAAGGATCGCCCTGACCAAACAGGGCGGGGACATCAACGCCGTGGCCGGAGCCACCATCTCCTCCACGGGCACGGTAGCCGCCGTGAATCAGGCCGTGAACCTCTTCCGCAGGATCAAGGACCGCATCAGCGCGGAATGGGAATCATAGGACAACGCCATGAACAGAATATGGAAGGAATTTTCCAAGGGATTGTGGAAGGACCTGCCGCCGTTCAAGGTCGTGCTGGGCCTGTGCCCGGTGCTGGCCGTGACCAAGACTGCGGACAACGGCTTCGGCATGGGATGCGCCGTGATCTTCGTGCTCACCCTGTCCAACCTGCTGGTCTCCATGCTGCGCAAGCTCATCCCGGCCAAGGTGCGCATCGCCTGCTTCATCGTGGTGGCTGCGTCGCTGGTGGTCACCGTGGAACTGCTCATGCAGGCCTATGCCTATCCCCTGTACCAGCAGCTCGGCATCTTCGTACCGCTCATCGTGGTCAACTGCATCATCCTCGGCCGTGCCGAGGCCTTTGCTTCCAAGAATCCGATCATCCTGTCCGTGGCCGACGGACTGGGCATGGGAGTGGGATTCACGCTTTCCCTGACATTTCTCGGCTCGGTGCGCGAAATACTGGGATACGGCACATGGTTCGGCATGGAAATCATGGGTGCGTGGTACAAGCCCTTCACCTTCATGGTCGAGGCCCCGGGCGCATTCGTCTGTCTCGGGCTGATCGTGGCGGGCATGAACGCCCTGACCAACTGGCAAAGGCGCAACAAGGGACTGGAGGCCATCACCGGCCCGGCCCACGACTGCGCCAACTGCGGCATGTGCATGACCAGACCGCAACAATTCTAGCGGGGAGACGGCATGGATTACTTCGTCCTGATCATCGCGGCCATCTTCGTCAACAACATCGTGCTGGCCCAGTATCTGGGCAACTGCCCGTTCATCGGCACGTCCAAGGAATCCGGCGTGGCCATGGGCATGGGCTTTGCCGTGGTCTTCGTGGCCGTCATGGCCGCAGCCATCACATGGTGCGTGCAGAAATACCTGCTGACCCCCAACGACCTTGGCTACCTCCAGACCATCGCCTTCATTCTGGTCATCGCGGCTCTTGTCCAGTTCGTGGAAATGTTCCTGAAAAAGGTCATTCCTCCCCTGTACAAATCCCTCGGCATATTCCTGCCGCTCATCACCACGAACTGCGCGGTGCTCGGCATCGCCATCATCTGCCAGCGCGAGGAATATTCCCTGATGGAAACCGTGATCTTTTCCCTGGCCTCGGGCGCAGGTTTCATGCTCGCTCTGGTCGTACTGGCCACCATCCGGGAACGGCTGGAAATCAGCCGGGTTCCGGTCAGCCTGCGCGGTACGCCTCTGGCCCTGATCATGGCCGGGCTCATGTCTCTGGCCTTTTTCGCCTTCAAGGGAATGGCATCCTAGGAGTTGCTCCATGATCGTCACATCCGTGCTCATCCTTTTCGGCATCGGCCTTGTCGCAGCGGTGATTCTGGCCGTGGCTTCCAAGGTGCTCTACGTATACGAGGATCCGCGCATCGCCGAGGTGGAAAGCGTGCTTGCCGGGGCCAATTGCGGCGGCTGCGGCTTCCCGGGATGCGCCGCAGCCGCACAGGGTGTGGTTGCAGGCAAAGCCGGAGCCAACGTCTGCGTGATCGGTGGCACCGAGGTGGCGCAGAACGTGGCCGCAATCATGGGGCTGGAATTCTCGGTCATGGAAAAGGAAATCGCGTTCGTGGACTGCACGGGCGGCATCCGGGCCGAGGCCATCTACCGCTATGAGGGCGTCAACGACTGCCGTGCCCAGCACATGCTCTACAAGGGGTCCAAGATGTGCCCCGAAGGCTGTCTGGGATTCGGCACCTGCGTGGACGCCTGCCAGTTCGGCGCCATCGAGATGGGTCCCTACGGCTATCCCGTGGTCAATCCGGACCTGTGCACGGCCTGCGGCGGCTGCGTTCAGGTCTGCCCGCGCGGAGTCATCACCATCTGGGGTCGCACCGCACGCATCCAGCATCTGAACATGGTCACGGACTGTCTGGCCCCCTGCCGTCAGCGGTGTCCGGGCCAGATCAACATTCCGCGCTACATCGAACAGGTTTCGCGCGGCGACTATGCCGGTGCGCTGGAAACCATCCGCGAACGCATCCCCATGCCCCTCTCCATAGGCCGGGTCTGCCCGCACCCATGCGAGGAGGCGTGCCGCAGACAGCATGTGGACGAGTCCATCGGCATCAACATGATCAAACGGTTTGCCGCGGACTGGGAAATGAACTCCGGCAAACGGCTGCCCATTCCCTGCGCTCCGGAAAACGGCCGCAAGGTGGCCGTGGTCGGCGGAGGTCCGGCCGGCATCTCCTGCGCCTATTTCCTGCGCCGACTGGGATACAGCCCCACCATCTTCGAATCCATGCCCGCGCTTGGCGGGCAGCTCCGATACGGCATCCCCGAATATCGGCTGCCCAAGGCTATTCTGGATTGGGAAATAGAGGGAATTCTGGCCCTCGGCATGGACGTGAGGACCGAAACCCAGTTCGGCAGGGACTTCACGCTGGAAGATTTGACCGACCAAGGCTTTGAAGCCGTGTTTCTCGGCATAGGCGCATGGAAAAATGCGTCGCTCCGCATTGAAAACGAGGATGCCGAAGGCGTGCTCACCGGAACCGAGCTGCTCACCCGGGTCGGCATCGGCGTGGATACGGGCATAGGGACAAAGGTCGTAGTCATCGGCGGCGGCAATACGGCCATCGATGCTTCCCGCACCAGCGTTCGTCTGGGGACGGACGTGACACTCATGTATCGCCGTACACGCACGGAAATGCCTGCCAACGAAGAGGAAATCATCGGGGCCGAGGAAGAAGGCGTGAAATACCAATTTCTTGCCGCCCCCAAACGCATCCTTGTCGACGACGCAGGCCGGGTCACGCATCTGGAGTACATTCGCATGGAACTGGGCGAGCCGGACCAGTCCGGCAGGCGCAGGCCCGAACCCGTGGAAGGTTCGGAAGCCCTGCTGGAATGCGACACCATCCTCACGGCCATCGGCCAAAAGCCGGAACTCGATTGCCTGTATGACGAAAACGGTGCCTGTCAACTGGATGAAACCAGATGGCGCACGCTGGATGCACATCCGGACACGCTTCAAACCGCCCTGCCCCACGTGTTCACGGGTGGCGACATGTACACCGGCCCATCGCTGGTCATCACGGCTCTGGGCCAGGGACGCAAGGCTGCGCGCTCGATAAATCAATTTCTGACGAGCGGCATGATATCCGTTCCCGAGCCGCTCCAGCGCGACCTGATTCCCTACACCATGTTCAAGGACGTGGAAAACGTGAACCCGAAGAAGAAGCCACCCATGCCGCAACTCTGCTCGATGGAAGACCGAACCTGCACCTTCAACGAGGTGGAGGGCACCTTGTCCGAGGAGGAAGTGAAACAGGAGGCATGCCGCTGCATGCGCTGCGGCCTGACCTGCTACAACAGAAACCCGGAACCGGACCGGCTCGACTTTTCTGAACCCGGTGTAAAAAAAGATTAAAAAAGTGCTTGCCAAGCGAATGTGGTCTGTATATAACCCTCTTCGCTTCGGGGGAACAACTTCGAGGCGCGACCAAAGGGCGATTAACTCAGCTGGTCAGAGTGCCATCTTCACACGGTGGAAGTCACTGGTTCAAATCCAGTATCGCCCACCAGTAAAATCAAAGGGTTGGAACAAATGTTCCAACCCTTTTTTTCGTTTTGGCTCACCTTTGACTCACCTTTCCCCACCACCAAGGTCATGCGGAATCCTCCAATTTGCCTTCCTCAAATCCACGGACAATTCCCTTTTCTCCCTGCTTCCCAACAGAGTGAACCTCATGGTATGTTTCTGCCAAACCATGGAGTTCGACATGAAGAAACATCTCCTGACCTTCGGCCTTCTGGCCCTGCTGTGCATGGCAATTCCGGCGCAGGCCGATAATCTGGACTATTACACTCGAGACATGGCGGATTCGGAATACCGCATGGCGGAAAAGTCGGTACGCAAGGCAAAGGCGGACTACGGCGAGAATCTGGATAACGTTCCGGCGGAAAAACGGGCCTCCATCTGCCGGGAACTTTCCGCGGCCCTGCATGACAACCGGATTCAGCTCAACAGGAACGACTTCTTTACCAAACAGCAATATCGCAAGCAGGTGGACAACCTGCAAGTCTGGACAAGGGAAATGGGCTGCCTGAAATAGCCTCCAAACGGAAAAAGGCCCTGCACTCCGCAGGGCCTTTTTCCGTCTTTCGCCTTTGAATCAGTATTCCAGGGCGGAAAGATCCACGCCGAACCTTTCCCACTGTTCCCTTGCCCGGGCCTCGGCGGCCGTGATCATGTCCTCGGGCCACGGTTCCAGCACCAGAGTTTCGGCCACGAGCTGCCAAAGGTATTTCACCTCGTACTTGTAGTCCGTGTAGTACTTGGGCAACCGCTTCATGATCTGATCGCGGCAGTTGGAACACCCCACGACCACCACATCCGCGCCGCTGCGCCTGATCTGCTCGTACTTGTGCCGTCCGTGCCATGCGGACTCGTCGTCAAACGGCGCGGGCCACATGCCGCCCCCTGCGCCACAGCAGTAGTTGAGCTGTCGATTCGGCTGCATGTCCACGAAATCATCCACGCACTGCCGCAGTATCCACCGGGCCTCCTCGTAATACCCCTTGCCGAAATGGCGTTCCAACTCCCGACCATGCTTGCAGGAATCGTGAAAGGTGAACCGCTTGCCCGCATTCACGGACTTGTCCAATTTGATACGACCGTCACGGATGAGTTGCAGCAGGTAGTCATAGAGATAGATGAACCCGACCTCGTTGTTCGGATCCTCCATGACGCAGGTTTCCATGCCCTTGCGACAGCCGTACGAACCGCCGCCGCAATCCGGCATGATCATGCGCTTGATCTCGAACTCCTTCATGAAGTCGATCTTGCGCTTGGCCAATCGCCTGTTTCCCTCGTAATTGCCCGTAAACAAGGCCCAGTCCACGGCTTCCCAGCCTTCGGACGGCACGGTCCAGTCTTCCTTGGCCGCATAGAACACCTTCCACCACCAAAACTGGTCCTCGAAGTCGCCGTACACTTCCTTGGAATTGGGGAAAAACAAAATATCAGCGCCCTTCTTGTCGATGGGGACATAGAACCCCGGACATTCCTCGGCAAGTTCCTGTCCGAGGTCGGCCATGCCCGCAAGATAATCCTCTCTGGAAATGGCCAGATTGTTCCCGGTATCCAGATTGTTCTGCGCGCCCTGATGCAGGGACCCCGGCACCTTGTCGCGGGGCCGCAGATTTTTCATGTGCGCCATGACAGCCGGGATGTCGATGCCCATGGGACAGGAATAGGCGCACCGACCGCAATTGGTGCAGAACCATGGAAAATTCGAATCCACGACCTCCTGCACCATGCCAAAGGAAAGCATGCGCATGACCTTGCGGGTGTCCCAGCCTTCCATGCCCGGCGTACCCGTGATCGGACAGCCGTTGGAGCAGGTGCCGCAGATCATGCAGGCGCTGAAATCGAACTTGTCCAAAAACTTCCGGACTTCCGGGTCCATATTCTTAGGAATCACTGCAACCGTGCTCATGAGCCGCTCCTGAACGGGCTTTCGCCCTCATCTCCGGGGACGGTATCCCGTCCCCGGAGGCTGCTGTTGCTCGCATAGCTTTCCATCGGACAATGCCGCACGGATCATGCCGGGGCCTCGACCTGCACGGCCGCACCGGTCTGATCATACATGAGGCCGCACCGCAGATCGAAGTGGCGGTTGACACTCATGGTCGGACTCTGGGCATTCAGCGCCACCTGCGTCACCGTGGAACCGAGGAACGCCTTTTCAGGATCCTTTTCCCTGGAATGGTGCGCCATGATAATGAGATCAGAGGATTCCTGACGCGCGGTACGCAGAATCTCCATGGAAGGCGTGCCCTCGCAGGACTCGAACAGACAGGTATCAATGCCGTCGAGCCGCTCGCCGTACACGTGCACCAGCTTGTCCTTTGCCGCGCCAACGCTGTCCGCCACCGGCACTTCCGGATCAAGCACATGCATCACGGTCAGCTGCGCCTTGTACTGCCGCGCCATCTGGCCGCCGTAATGCACCGCGCATTCGGATTGCTGGGAGAAGTCGGTTGCCACGAGAATGTTCTCGAACAACGGCTCCTTGCAGGTCACGTCGCGATGCACGACCATGACCGGGCACCTTGCCTTCTGGCTTACCCGTTCCAGCGTGCTGCCCGCCATGCCCCACATCTTGGACCGCTTTTCCTCGTATTCCCTGGTATGCGGCCCCATGACGATGAGGTCGGCGTTCCTGCTGCGCGCAAGGCGAAGCAATTCGTTGTGCGGAATGCCCGCAACCACGGACAACTGGGTGTCGGGCACGCCTTCGATCAGCTCCCCGTACATGTCCAGAATACGTTCCCTGAGCTTTTCGGTTTCGCCCGAAGCCCCCAGATGCTCGATGGATCCCCATCCCTGGCCCATGCCGGCCACGTGCACGAGGTAGAGCTTGGCTTCGAACTTTCTGGCAAATTCGATGGCCGCCCTGACTGCACACTGGTCAACGCCGGTGGGCGTCACGCCCACAATGATGTCCTTGAACATGACAAACCCCCTGTGATTAACGGTTCATCCATCGGCCCCGACGGGTTCTTCCGCAGACTCCCCAGATGGTTCCTGCACCCTCCAGGCCTTGTCCCTCATCCGCTTCTTCGCTGTTTCGGTCACGGACATGGTCTGGCCGACAAGCATGTCTTCCTGACTCATGCCCAACGCCAGCCCCATGAGCTGGCTCAAATACAGAACCGGCACCCTGCGACCACCGACCCTCACGGCCTGCGGCTGGTAGGCGTCCAGATTCATCTGACACATGGGGCAGACCGTAACCACGGCCTCGGCCCCTTCCGCAGCCGAAAGAATCGCGGCCACGGATTCGAGCGCGGCCTCCTGATGCGTAGCCATGAGCGAGGCCCCGCAACAACGCGCCCCCATATCCCATTCATGGACCTCGGCGCCCAGCGCCTCCAGTATCGGCGTCATGGACGACGGTTGCCGGGGATTGTCGAACACGCTGTAGGGCCGCAGGATCTGACAACCGTAATACGGTGCCACCTTCATGCCCTCCAACGGATCAACCACGCGCTGCCGGATGATTTCCGCGCCAACCTCGTTCAACAGGATGTCCAGCAGATGCCGGACACGCACCCCGCCCGAATACGACAGACCGGAAGCGGCCAGCACCTCGTTGACCTTGCCATGCAGCACCCGGTCTCCCACCACCTCCCTGTCCACCTTGAGCAGATTCAGGTAGCAGGCGCTGCACGGAGCAATCACGTCCACGCCGTCCATCTCCCGCTCCACGATGGCGAGATTGCGGGCTGGCAGGGCATAGTTCATGAGATGACTCACGGACTCCGCGGCACTGGCCCCGCAGCAGGTCCAATCCGGAATTTCCTGAAACTCCACGTCGAAACGCTCCAACACCGCGCGCACGGACACGTCGAACTCTCTGGCGCTCTCCACGAGCGAACAGCCGGGATAGTAGGCGAATGTCATGACCTGCCCTCCATTTCCCTTGCTCTGGCAAACATGGGACCGAGCCTGCCCTTGCAATCACCCTTGGGCGGATGCAGCTTGCCCTTGCCCAGCATACGCAGCCCGAGCGGCAGGAACTTCAGCGGCAGCATCGGGTCGCGCCGCCGCAGGAAATAATTCTGCATGAGCATGGTTTCCTGCGTCCTGCCGTAGGTCTCCACATTGTCCATGAACGATGAGTAGAATGCGCCGTTGCGGCGGCCAGCCCCATCGGAAAGCTGTGCCAGCCGCTTGAGCGCGGCCATGGCCGAGGTCAGCTTCAATCCGCGCGGACACCGCATGGTGCAGGTGTAGCAGGACGAGCAGTACCAGTAGGTCCGGCTGTCCAGAATCTCGTCGATCATGCCGAACTGGACCATGCGCCACATCTGCCGGGGCGTGATGTCCATGAATGCCCCGTTGGGACAGGACGCAGTGCACGTTCCGCATTGCATGCAGGCCTGCACCATGTCCCTGAGTTCGGACAGGACCGCGTCGTATTCCGCGCCCCCCGGGCTCCATGCTTCCTTGGCAACCTGAGTCATGTCACACCGTCCTTGTTAGGCGGGTTCTTCCAAAGCCGCATCAATGACCGCCATCATGGGACCATCGTGGAACCCGGTCAGCACGGTCGCGCTGTTCGGACACACTGCCGCGCACGCCCCGCACCCCTGACACAGGATTTCATCCACGATCACCCTGTTCTCTTCCAAATCAAGGGTTCGCGCACCATACGGGCAGGCGGACACGCACACTCCGCACCGGGAACACAGGGTGTCGCGCACCGTGGCAACCACGGTTTCCCGGGCGATCTTTTCCGCGTTCAGAATGCGCAGGGCGCGCTGGGCCGCGGCCTTGGCCGAAGCCACGGTCTCGCCCATGCGCCGGGGAGAATGGGCCAGCCCGCACATGTAGATGCCCTGCTTGAGGAAATCCACGGGCCGCCACTTGGAGTCGGCCTCCTGAAAAAAACCGTCCTCGTTGGTCTCCACCCCGAATATTTCCACAAGGTCCTCGACGTCATTGGGTTCCACGCCGCTGGACAGAGACAACAGGTCCGCCTCGATGCGCACGTCCTGCCCCATGATGTCATCGAACGCCGTGATCACGGGCTTTCCGTCCTCGAATTCCACCTTGGGCTTGTTCTCCAGATCATAGCGGATGAAGATGGCGCCAGCCTTGCGCGCCTGGGTGTAGTAGGTCTCCATGAATCCGTAGGTCATGATGTCGCGGTAGAACACGTAGATGCGCAAATCCGGATTGCGCTCCTTGAGCGTAAGGATGTTCTTGAGCATTTCAGGACAGCAGACCCGACTGCAGTAGTTCCGATCCTCGTCCCGGGAACGAAAGCACTGGATCATGGCCACGGCTTCCAGTCCGCCTGCATCTATCTCGCCCGAGGCAAGCCTGTCCTCGAAATCAAGATGCGTCATGACCGACTTGTGCACGCACAGACCCGAATCATAGACCTTGGCTTCATGTCCGCCCGTGGCAAGAATCGTCACTCCATGCTCCAGAGGGAACACGCCGTCAGGTCCGGCAATGGCAGTCTGAAATCGTCCGGCGCTGCCGCGCGACAGCACGACACGGGATTCCTTGAGCACACGGACATTGGGATGCTTTTCCACCTGACCGATCAGGTCCTCCATGAACTTGCGGGGATCGGAACCATCCAGCTGGGTGTGCAGCCGCATGGCCATGCCTCCGAGTTCCTCTTCCTTTTCCACCAGAGCCACGCCGTACCCCTGATCCGCAATGGCCAGCGCCGCTGTCATGCCGGCGAGTCCGCCGCCCACCACAAGGGCGGACCGCGCCACGTTGACCATGACGGGTGGCGGCGTGGAATCCTTGCCCTGCAACCGGGTTATGGCCGTGGACAGATTGGAATAGATTTCCTTGGCAACGGCAGACTCTGCGTCCTCCTCCCCATTGCCGAACGTGGGCGTATAGATGTCCACCACGTCCATGAGCGCGGGGCTCAGGCCGATGGTCCGACCAAGTTCCTTGAGACGCGGGATGTAGGCATACGGCAGACATGCGCCCACCAGCACCCGGTTCGGCTTCAATTCCGATGCCAGCCGCTCGATCTCGCGCCAGCCCTGCGGAGTGCAGGCCTGACCAATGGCGGCCACGTCGCACACGGAATAGACCTTTTCCAGCCGCTGACGCAGCGCGTCCACATCCACCCGGGCCTGAAGTGTCGGACAGGAATCGCACAGAGCCACGAAAGTCTTTGGCGGTTCCCGAGACACATCGGGATATTCCGGTTCCGGTTCGGTCTCCAGCCCGGCAAGCACATCATACGCCTTGATGATGCGCGATGCGGCCTGTGCTGCCGCGCCAGCCTGAATCACGGACTCGGCAATGTCACGCGGTTCGCCGAATGCCCCTGCTGCGAAGACCCCGACCCGACTGGTGCGCTCCGGCGCATAAGGCTGGGTGTCGCAGAATCCCCAGTCGTTGGTCTCGATGTCCGCAGCGCGCACCAGTTGCGTCATGTGTCTGGGCGGCCGTGCGCCCACGGCCAGCACCACCATGTCGAACACCTCGTCCACTGGCTTGCCGTCCGGCCCCATGTAGCTCAGGACCACGCCCGGCCCACCGTCTTCGGGCACAAGAGAGTGGGGTCGGCTGCGCACCAGCCGCACGCCCGCATCATCCACGGCCCGCTTGCGATACCGCTCGTAATCCTTTCCGAACGTGCGCAGGTCCATGTAGAAGATCGAGGCATCCACCTGATTGTTCGTTGCCCTGCGCGCCAGCGTGGCTTCCTTGAGGGAGAACATGCAGCAGATGCCGGAACAGAAATCCGCGTTCTTCTGCACATCGCGCGAACCAACGCATTGAATCCAGGCAATGCGGTTCACGGGCATGTCGTCCCCGGGCCGAAGCAGCTTGCCGCCCGTGGGACCGGTGCCGCTGATGAGCCGTTCGAACTCCACGGCAGTCAGCACGCCGGGATGGTCATAGCACCAGACATCCTTGCCGCCCGTTGGGTCCATCTCCGGATTGTAGGACTCGAAACCGCAGGCCAGCACCACGGCCCCGACTTCGAGATCAACGGTTTCATCGGACACCACACGCATGTAGAGCTTGTCCAGCCAGGGCACGAACGTCCCGGCCTTGAGCGGCTTGACCTTGTAGTCGCGTGCGCCCTGCATGACCAGATCGCATCCCTTGTCCTCGCGCCCCTCGTCCACGAGCACGGCCACGGGCAGACCGGGCCGCACTTCCTGACTGCGCGCCAGCACGCGTTCCTGATTCATGTCCCCGAGATTGGTGCCGAGCAGCAGCAGGCCGATCTTGTCGTCCGCTGCCAGCATGTCCACGGCCCGACTTCCGGAATTCGTGGCCGACACCGTGAAATGCAACTCCTTTTCCTCCAGACTGTCGCGCACGAACGCGGCTTCCGAGGCATCCCCGTCCGCCACCAGAACATGAAAATCCTTGCGCTCGTCGAACCGGAAATCTATGGCCCCGGTGGGACATGCATCATGACACCGCCAGCACCGCTGGCAGTTGTCCAGATCAATGACATAATGATTCGGAATGGCGTGCGGCACAGGCAGATACGCAGCGGTCCGCTCGGTCAGCCCGGCATTGAATTCGCTGGGCACCCGAACCGGACACACATCGGAACACGCACCGCAACTCACGCACTTGGCCGGGTCGATGAGGGTGGACCGCTTGTTCAGGGTCACGAAGAACTTGCCCGGCTCGCCTTCGATGGCTGCGACCTCGGTGGACAGCAGGATGTCGATGTTGTCGTGGAACAGCCCCTTGCGCAGACAGAACTGGCTGGAGGAGTCCCGCGACATGAGCGGCAGCATGCGGCACATGCCGCAATGGTCGGACGGAAACTGGTGATCCAGCTGGGCCAGAATTCCGCCATGGTTGGGCCGCTGATCAATGAGCGCCACCTTGTGCCCGGTCACGGCCAGGTCGAGGGCCGCCCGGATGCCGCCGATTCCGGCTCCGACCACCAGTGCTCCGTATTGCTTTCTCATGACGTACTCCCTCTGCTAGGCCATGTGGGACACGGTTTCCTGAAACTCGTCCTCCTTGAACACGGACATGGGCGGGGCCTCGTCAAGGCTCCTGCCCGGCACATAGTCGAAGCTCTGCTGCGTCTTGGCCGCCACGGTACGAAACAGCTCCATGACCGGCACATCATTCGGGCAGGCATTGGAACACTGGCCGCATCCCACGCAGGCCGTGCTCATGTGCGCCATGCGCGTCAGGTGGAAGAAGACAGTGTCCGTGGGCATCTTGAGACTGCCCTTGCGCTTGGCCCATCCCAGATACTGCCACGGCTGGTGGTCGAACACGTCCGTGTTGAACACGCATTCCTTGCAGTAGCAGACCGGACACGCCACCCGGCAGTTGTAGCAGTTCACGCACGCGGACAGATATTCCACCAGCCCTTCCAGCGAGGATGTGGCCTCTGCCGTCTCGGCCATCATGTTTTCCAGATATGCGGTGCGTTCCGCGACAAGCTGTTCCATGGCCTTGTCCCTGCCATTGCCCCCGCCCGCATCGGGCAGGCCGAGGCCGGTCAGCAGGCCTTCCCCGCGTGCGCTGGCCGACTGGACCGGAATGTGATCCGAAAAATCCGCACCGACCAATCCCACGATCAAATCCGCGCTTTCCGCCATGGGCCGTTCACAGGCCTTGCAGGCCCGGGCGATTTCCACGTCGCCATGCGATCCGTTCAGAAAGGATGGCGTGGCCTCCATGGGATCGCCCTCCCCGACAAACACCGGGTAATCCGTATTGGAAAACGCACCCGGACAGTCGAGTCCGATGATGTACACGTCATCCACGGACCCCTGATTCAGCTTGACCAGTTCCACGAATGCCCGGATTTCGCAGGGCCGCAGAACCGCCGCGATCTTTTCCCCGGACCGTCCGCGGGTCAGTCGGGACAGAAGCTTTGCGCCGTTCAGGGGAAAGGCCGGAGCCAGCGGATCGGCCCGCTCCAGTCCTTCCGACTCCGTGACCAGCGTGGGCATGGGCACGCCCTTGCCGAAGTGGTGCACCGGGACAAGAATGCCCCCCACATTGTCCAGTGCCAGTACCTTGCCCAGAAAGTCCTGCATGGCCTGAACCGGATTTCCGCCCTCGATCTGGATCTTTGCCGTGGTCGCCATATCCGCACCCTCCGTTTGCCCGCGCTAGACCGCGGCCATGGCCCGGGCCTGCATGGGTCCGAGTTCCCGAATCTCGTTGATGAAATTGTTCACCGTGGCCGCAAACTCGTTGCCTTCGCTGGCCCCGACCCATGTCAGCTTGACCCGGCCCAGCTCGATGCCGAACTGAGGCAGAATCTCGTTGAGCAGCTTGACCCGACGCCGGGCCTTGTAATTGCCGTTGATGTAGTGGCAGTCACCGGGGTGACACCCGCTGATGAGCACGCCGTCCGCCCCGGAAAGCAGGGCCTTGACCACGTACTTCGGGTCCACCATGCCCGTGCACATCATGCGTACCAGCCGCACATTGGGCTGCTGGACCATGCGCGAAGTCCCGGCAAGATCGGCCGCAGTATAGGTGCACCAGTTGCAGACAAAGGCCAGAATGGTCGGTTCGAACTCGGTCTTCATGGCTTCCTCCCTCATGCGGGCTCGTCGGCCCGGACTTCAATGGGTATTTCCACGGCCTCGGCCGGGCCCTCCGGCCTGAAGCCGAGCAGCCCGTCGATTTCATTGAACACCTGAGACTCGTCAAAATGCTTGATCTGGGCTGCGCCGCTCGGACAGTAGCCCGCACAACTGCCGCATCCCTTGCACATGGCCTCGTTGATCACGGACACGTTGCGGCGCTCGTCGAACTCGATGGCCGAATACGCGCACAGCCCGATGCAGACCTTGCATCCGATGCACACGTCCGGGTTGATCCATGACGTGGTGGGCGAAATGTCCACATGGCCGCGCGCAGCCAGAGCAAGGGCCTGCGCCGCCCCTCCCGAGGCATGGGATACCGCGTCCGGGATGTCCTTGGGGCCCTGACAGGTTCCGGCCAGAAACACGCCGTCCGTGGCCGTGGACACCGGCCCGAGCTTGGGATGCTCTTCCAGAAAAAAGCCGTCCTGCCCCTGCGCCACGCCGAACACCCGCGCCACGTCCTGAGCGTCGGGCCTCGGCTCCATGGCCGTGCACAGCACCACCATGTCCACGGGCACACGCACCCGCATGCCAAGCAGCGTGTCCTCACCCACCACCACGAGCTTGCCGTTCTCCTGCACGACTTCTGCAGGGCGCCCCCGGATGAAGGTCACGCCCTCGTCCTGCACCCGACGGTAGAATTCCTCGTACCCCTTGCCGAAGCAGCGCATGTCTATGTAGAAATTGTAGACCTTGACATGATGTCCGACCTTGTCCTTGATGAGATGGTCGTACTTGAGCGCATACATGCAGCAGGTGCGCGAACAGTATTCATGGTAGTTCACGTCGCGGCTGCCCACGCAGTGAATGATGCCCACGCTCTCAGGCGACTCGCCGTTCTTCAGCACGATCTGTCCGCCTGTCGGTCCCACCGCATTGTTGAGCCGTTCGAACTGAAGCGCGGTGTAGACATTGTCGAACCGGCCGAACCCGTATTCGGTCATGGGCGTGGGGTCCATGGTGTCATAGCCGGTGGCCAGCACCACGCTGCCCACATGAAAGACCTCGACCCGATCCCTGGCCTCGAAGTCGATGGCGCCCGTGGGACAGAGCTTCTGGCATACCCCGCACTTGCCCTTTGTCAGCATCTTGCAGTGATCCGCGTCGATGACCGGCGTATTGGGCACGGCCTGCGGCGAGTTGCGGTAGATGGCCCGCCGCCTGGAAAGTCCTTCCTCGAATTCGCTGAACACCTTGGTCGGACACTTTTCCAGACAGGTGCCGCACCCGGTGCACACGTCCTCGTTCACGTACCGGGCCTTGCGCCGCACCGTGACCGTGTAGTTACCCACGAACCCGGACACGTCCACGACCTCGCTCCAGGTCATGAGATTGATGTTCGGCTCCTGGGACACGGCGACCATCTTGGGCGTGGAAATGCAGGCCGCGCAATCCAGCGTGGGAAAGGTCTTGTCGAACTGGGCCATGTGCCCGCCGATGGACGGGCTCTTTTCCACCAGATGCACCTTGTGCCCGGACCGGGCCACGTCCAGTGCGGCCTGAATGCCCGCAATGCCCGCGCCCACCACCATGACGTCAGGCAGTACGTCCACTTCGCGGGAAAAGAGTTCCTGATGATCGCCCACCCGGTAGACCGCAGCCTCCACGATGTGCTTCGCCTTGGCCGTGGCCTCTTCCTTGTCCGCAGTCACCCACGAACAGTGCTCACGAATGCAGCAGTGCTGCATGAGGTAGGGGTTGAGTCCGGCCCGCTGACACGCCTTCTGGAAGGTCTTTTCGTGAAGCCGGGGTGAACAGGATGCCACCACGACACGATTCAGGCCGTACTCGCGGATGTCGTTGATGATCATGTCCTGCCCCGGATCCGAACACATGAACTGATAATCCCGGGAAACGGCAACGTCCCTCAATCCGGCAGCGAATTCCGCGACATCAGCGCAATCCACCTTGCCCGCGATGTTGGTGCCGCAATGACAGACATACACGCCGATCCTGTTGCTCATGACCTGCCCTCCTCTGCCTAGCGGCCGGAGCCGCCATCCTTGTCCAGTTCGAGTGTCAACTGTCCCACCAGCCGCTTGAGCCGAATGTTCTCCGCCTCGATCTCCGACGGCCCGACCGGACGTTGATCCTGCTCGAAAACCGTATGCGCATTGTCAAGGAACTGCCCTCGCCACTTGTAGTACAGCCCGGGTCTGAGACCATGCTCCCGGCAGATGTCGGTCACGCATCCGCCCATCAACCCTTCGAGCACAATCCTCGCCTTGGTTCCGGGATCCCATTTGCGCCTCATGTTCCCAGCCTCCCCGGTCCTGATCTCCTCACCTCGAACTTGCTGCCCAGCAAGGTGACATGGAGATGTTTGCTCTTCCGAAACCGAAACGATCCTGCCGCCACATCGCGCAGCCGTCCGACTTTCCATTACATCACCGAAGCATGCCCCGATGCGAACGGCTCCGGTCCCGTCACCATGTCCCATGTCAAAATGCGTTCCGAAAGGAGAAAAGGTTGAGGCGGCGCACGATTGAACGCAAAACGAATACTTTGCGAGGCTGCGAAATACAGCAAAAACAGCGAAAAACAGTCTTGCTTTTCAAGACAGGTCTTGCCTGACGGGACAAAATTGGTGCAAAGGAGAGACTCGCAGTCAAAACAGGATGCAAGAACAACGGGTTGAAAGTCGGCAATGTCTCAACACATGTTCATGCACGACAAAAACCGCTTTCCCCTTTTTCAAGACTTTTTCTCGACCGCATCAGTCCAAATTCAATTAGCACCCCAAAATTACAGGAAAATATATTTTTGACATCTGGACCCGTTATAATGGTATATTGAACGCGAAAATCCGTCAGGAGGCAGCATGGCGGAAATACTCATCATCGACGGGAACGCCCACTTCTCCGAGCAGCTCGCCGCCGATCTCTCGGCCAGAGGCATGGTCACGGACCACTGCCAAAGTCTGGCCCGAGGCATGGCGCGACTGCATACGGGAGAATTTCGTGCCGTTCTTCTGGGAGACAACCTTCCTGACGGAAGCTGCCTGGACTTTCTTTCCACCATCCGCGAAATCCCTTCCCGCCCCGAAGTCATCATTCTCTCCTCCACAGGCGATCCGGACACCGCCGAAACCGCCATCCGGAACGGTGCATGGAACTATGTGACCAAGCCCGTGAACATTCAGCGGATCATGGTTCTGCTCCAGCGGGTCATGGAATATCATGCGGAACGACTGTCCATGCACCCCATGAGCCTGCGGCGCTGTGGCATCGTGGGCAGCAGCCGTCCCATGCTCCAGTGTCTGGACGAAGTGGCTCTGGCCTCGGCTACGGACTCCAACGTGCTGATCATCGGAGAAACCGGCACCGGAAAGGAACTGTTTGCCCGGGCCATTCACAGCAACAGCAAGCGCACGAAGAAGCCGTTCGTGGTGGTGGATTGCGCAGCCCTGCCCGACACGCTCGTGGAAAGCGTGCTGTTCGGGCATGAAAAAGGCGCGTTCACCAGTGCAGACGCCCGATCCGTGGGCCTGATACTCCAGGCGGACGGAGGCACCCTGTTCCTTGACGAAATAGGCGAACTGCCCATGAGCATCCAGAAGGTCTTTCTCCGCGTGCTGGAAGGCCGCAGCTTCCGGCCCGTGGGCGGCGCACGGGAACAGACCAGCGACTTCCGGCTCCTGGCGGCTACGAACCGCGATCTGGAAACCATGGTGGACAGCGGCGGATTCCGCCAGGATCTTTTCTACAGATTGCGCGGCATGCGAATCACGCTGCCGCCCCTTCGCGACATTCTCGAGGATATCAACGAACTCATCTGCCACTTCATCCGCACACACAGCAAACGGCTGCGCATGCCAAGCAAGGGCTTCTCTCCGGACTTTCTCGATATTCTCATGCAGTACGACTGGCCCGGCAACATCCGGGAACTCATGCACACCATTGAACGGGCCATCTTCATGTCCGGCACGGAACCCATTCTGTACCCCCGACATCTGCCGCGCACGGTCCGCGCACAAGTGGCCCGCCGCTTGCTGGAAAAAGGCAGACAGGTGCCTGCCGGCTGCATGCCCTTTGACGGTGATCGCCTGAAATTTCCGGATTTGAAATCCTATCGCAGGAAACAGGTTGCAGAAATCGAGACCAGATATCTGCGCAGTCTTCTGGACGTGTGCAGTTGGGATATCAAGTCCGCCTGCGACATTTCCGGGCTCTCCAGAGCCCGGTTGTATGCCTTGATGAAAAAACGCGGAATTGCGCGAGCTTGACGCCATCAAGCTGTTATTTTTTTCACAACTTGAACGTTTTTTTCACTCCCCACACCCCCATTCAAGCAAAAAAATCCAACCATCTCCAGTAGTTTAGACATAAAACTGAGTGAACGCTCAGTTTCGCGCTTTTCTTTGACACAAAAACAGGTTACCGATACCAAAAAGTACAAACTGAGTGTTCGCTCAGTTTTATCGGGAGCCAAGATGAAGAAAAAGGATGCCATTCTCAAAGTCGCCACGGTGCTGTTTGCGAACAAGGGGTTCGTGGACACCTCCGTGCATGAACTGTCCCGGCTCACGGGTGCAGCGGAAGGAACCATATTCTACCACTTCGGAAACAAGGAAGGTCTGCTTCTCACCATTCTCGAACACGTGCGCGAGGACATCGTGGCCCAATTCGAGGAATTCCTGCGGGAGCGAAGCTTTGAATCCGGAATGAAGATGGTGGAGGAAGAGGTTGCCTTCTATCTGTATCTGGCGGGCCTCAAGGAGGACCAGTTTCTGCTCCTGCACAGGCATTTCCCCTACAAGTTCGCCGAGACCGGCCCGGAATTCCGGGAAAATCTCGAAGCGATCTACAACTGCCTGGCGGACTACTTCGAGAAAGCCATTCGCACCGGACAGGAGGACGGCTCCATAGGCAAGGACGTTCACCCGAGAAAGTCAGCGCTGATCCTGTTCACGATGGTCGACGGTCTGGTTAGGTTCAAGAACTACAACCTGTACGACGCAGGCGCTCTGTTCAACGAGCTGATCGCGTCGTGCCGCAGAATGTTGCAAGCCAACTAGAGGATGAAGGCTCTATGCTAACAAAGATTTTCCCGTTTCTCGGCTGGTTCAAGGGCTACAACATGGCCTCGTTCAGAGCGGACGCCATTTCGGGTCTGACGGTGGCCCTGGTCCTGATTCCACAGTCCATGGCGTATGCCCAGCTTGCGGGGTTGCCCGCATACTACGGCCTGTACGCCTCATTTCTGCCCCCGCTGATCGCCGCCCTGTTCGGCTCCAGCAGGCAGCTCGCCACAGGCCCGGTGGCGGTTGTCTCGCTGATGACCGCGGCATGCCTCGAACCGCTCGCCACGGCAGGTAGTGAAGGCTACATCGCCTTCGCCATCCTGCTGGCCCTGATGGTGGGCCTGTTCCAGTTCCTGCTGGGTGTGCTCAGGCTGGGGCTGGTCGTGAACTTTCTGTCCCATCCGGTGGTCAACGGCTTCACCAATGCCGCCGCCATCATCATCGCCTCGTCCCAGCTCTCCAAGATGTTCGGAGTCTATGTGGACAAGGCCGAACACCACTATGAAACCATCATGCGCGTGGTCGAAAGCGCGATCCAGTACACCCACTGGCCCACTCTGGGCATGGGCGCACTGGCCTTTGCCATCATGATCATCCTCAAGCGCATGAATCCCAAGATTCCGAACGTGCTGGTGGCCGTTGTCATCACCACGGCCCTTTCGTGGGGCATCGGGTTCAACCATGATGCCGGAATTTCCCTGAACGCAATCCAGTCCGAGGAAATCCGCCAGACCGTGACCGAATTCAACACGGCCATTCAGGGAATCGAAGCCTATGCCATGGAAAGGACCAAACTGGCCACCAACATGGAACACGCCAAGCAGACCAGGGACGTCATAGGTCAGCTCGACGTGGAACACGACATGAACGTGGTCAACATTGAAATCGCCCGGCTCAAGAATCAGGCGCACATCCTGCGCACCGAGCTGCGCGAGGTCCTGTTCGACGGCGTGGAAACCGCTCAGGGGCTGGTCTTCTTCCCGCGCGGCAAAGCCCCTGAAGGTATGGTCACGGACGGCCGCACGTGGCGGGTCAAGGTCGGCAACCGCACGCTGGACACCGGAAACCTGAAGATGATGGGCGGCGGAGCCGTGGTCGGCACCGTGCCGTCCGGCATTCCGGCCATCTCCATGCCCAGCCTCGACCTCAAGGTGATGCTCCATCTGCTGCCCTTCGCAGCCATCATCTCCCTGCTCGGCTTCATGGAGGCCATCTCCATTGCCAAGGCCATGGCGGCCAAGACAGGCCAGCGTCTGGACCCGAATCAGGAACTCATCGGTCAGGGACTCGCCAACATGCTCGGCGCCTGCGGCAAGAGCTACCCGGCCTCGGGATCGTTCTCCCGCTCCGCAGTCAACCTGCAGGCCGGGGCGGTCACGGGCCTGTCCAGCGTATTCACCTCGCTGGCCGTGGTCATCGCCCTGCTGTTCTTCACGCCGCTGCTCTACCACCTGCCTCAGGCAGTGCTTGCCGCAGTCATCATGATGGCGGTCATCGGCCTGATCAACGCTTCCGGCTTCATTCATGCCTGGAAGGCCCAGTGGTACGACGGCGCGATCTCCATCCTTTCCTTTGTCTGCACTCTGGCGTTTGCCCCGCATCTGGACAAGGGCATCATGGTCGGCGTGGCCCTCTCGCTGTCCGTATTCCTTTACAAAAGCATGCGTCCGCGAGTAGCCTCCCTGTCCCGCAGCGACGACAAGTCCCTGCGTGACGCCACCGCACACGGCCTGCGCGAATGCGAACACATTGCGCTCGTCCGGTTCGACGGCCCCCTGTTCTTCGCCAACGCCAGCTTTCTGGAAGACCAGATCACGGACCGCATGATGAACATGGACAAGCTGAAGCACATCATCATCGTGGCCAACGGCATCAACGACATGGACGCATCCGGTGAGGAAGCCCTGTCCCTGATCGTGGACCGCGTGCGCAGCAACAGCCTCGACATCTCGCTGTGCGGAGTGAACGAAGCGGTCATGGAAGTGCTCAAGCGCACCCACCTGCTGGAAAAGATCGGCGAGGACCATGTCTATCCGACCATGGAGACCGCCATCTGCGCCACGCATGAAATGGCGCATCGAGACGGAACCGAGGAATCCTGCCCCCTGACCACGGTCTGCAGGCTCGCCTAACCCGACAACAAGGAGATTCTCATGTCTGTCATCACCATATTCAACGGCTTGTTCTGCGAGACCGGCGTGGTGGTCAAGCGCGTGCTCGACTCCACGGGTTACCGCCTGATCACGGATCAGGAAATCGTGGCCGACGCGGCCAGGCTTTCCGGCATGGATGAGGGCAAGATCGCCCGGGCATTTCAGGCCGGAACCTCGGTATTCAACAAGTTCAGCCATGAAAAGGAACGGGCCGTGGCGTGGCTTCGTCTGGCCATGGCCAACAAGCTGCTGGACGCGGACCGTCTGGTCTTCTCCGGCTATACTTCCCATCTGCCGCCTGCAAACATCGGGCACATACTCAAGGTCTGCCTCATCGACGACATGAAGGCCCGACTCGCCGTGGCCGAGCGGGAAGAAGGCATGGCCGAAAAGCATGCGCAAAAGCTCATCCACAAGGACGACGAAGACCGTGCTGCCTGGGTTGAGACCCTGAAGGGCGCAACCGATCCGTGGGCACAGTATCTCTATGACATGATCGTGCCCGTGGCTTCCACCGGCGTGGACAGAAGTGCGGAACTCATCGTGGAACAGGCCGGCAACGAAGCGGTCAAGGCCACGAAGTCGTCTCTGGCCTCGATCAGGGACTTCGTGCTCGCGGCCAAGGTGGAAACCATGCTTGCTGCCGAGGGGCACAATGTTCAGGTCGCGGCCAAGCGCGGCACCATCATCCTGACCATCAACAAGAACGTGCTGATGCTTGATCGTCTGGAAAAGGAACTCAAGGAGATCGTCGGGCGCGTGGAGGGCGTTGCCGCCATCGAAACCAAGGTGGGCAAGGGATTCCACCAGTCCGACATCTACCGCAAGGTGGATTTCGAACTGCCTTCCAAGGTTCTGCTCGTGGATGATGAACGCGAATTCGTGCAGACCCTGTCCGAGCGCCTCATGCTTCGCGACATGGGGTCCGCCGTGGTGTACGATGGCGAGTCCGCGCTCAACCTGATTGAAAACGACGCGCCCGAGGTCATGATTCTCGACCTCAAGATGCCCGGCATCGACGGCATCGAGGTGCTGCGCCGCGTCAAGCAGTCGCGGCCCGACGTCGAGGTGATCATCCTCACGGGCCACGGCTCGGATCAGGACCGGGACACCTGCATGCAGCTCGGCGCTTTCGCCTACCTGCACAAGCCCGTGAACATCGACGTTCTGAGCGAGACCCTCAAGGCAGCGAACGAAAAGATCCGCAACAGCAACTAAAACATGAAACCGGGTGGCGTGATGTCGATACTCAGGAAGTTCAAGCCCGAATTCTGGGACGCGGTGACCGAGACCGGACCGTACAAGGGACTCTTCAACTACCGCCGAATGTGGCGGCTGGTGGTTCTGGTGCTGGCCGTGGTCGCGCTCGTGCCCCTGATCATCATGACTCTCATCGACTACAACGTCACCCGGCATTCCCTGAATCAGGAAAACATCCTGCTGACGTCCCGGACCACGTCCAACACGCGGCGTTCGCTGGAACACTTCCTGACCCAGCACAAGAGCGCAATGGAACTGGTGGTGCAACGCGAGACCGTGGAATCCCTTCACGATCCAGCCCAACTGGCCAAGGTACTTCATGCCCTGAAAACGAGCTTCGGCGGCTTCGTGGACCTGGGCCTGATCAACGACACGGGTCGCCAGATAGCCTATGTCGGACCGTATGAACTTCAGGGAATGGACTATAGCGGTCAGGAATGGCTGGGACTCACACTGGCCCGAGGCTCCTATCTCAGCGACGTGTTTCTGGGATTCCGAGACGAACCGCACCTGATCGTGGCCGTAAAATTCCCGGACAAGAGCAAGGGCAGACAGCACGTGCTCCGGGCCACGCTGGACACCGAGCAATTCAATGAGATGCTGTCGTCCATCGACCTGTCCGGCAAGGGCGACGCCTTTCTGGTCAATCGGGCCGGCGTGCTCCAGACACCTTCCAGATGGCATGGCAACGTGCTGTCCAAGGTCGACCTGAGCATCCCGGCCTATGCCTCCAACACGCGCGTTCTCCAGAGCCATGAACAGGACGGCACCGCCGTGACCGTGGGCTATGCCTACATCACCAACAGTCCGTTCATCCTTCTGGTGGTCAAACGGACCAAGGAACTGATGAAGCCATGGGGCACGATCCGGCTGGAACTGCTCTGGATGCTCGTGGTCAGCATTGCCGTAATCCTGCTGGTCATCGCGGCCGTGGCCTCCTACATGACCAACAAGGTGCACCTTGCCGACCAGACGCGCGCCGCCACCCTGCATCAGATGGAACATACCAACCGCATGGCCTCCATCGGCAGACTGGCTGCGGGCGTGGCGCACGAGATCAACAACCCGCTGGCCATCATCAACGAGAAGGCCGGACTGATCAAGGACCTGTTTCTCTTCCGAAACGAATACGCTCAGGATAAACGGCTTCTGGCCAACATCGATTCCATACTCGCCTCGGTGGAACGCTGCGGCACCATAACCAGACGACTGCTCGGCTTCGCCCGCCACGTGGATGTGAAAATCGAACAGATCAAGTTCGCCAGACTGGCGGAGGACGTGGTCGGTTTCCTGCACAAGGAAGCGGAATACCGCAGCATCGACATCCAGATGGACATCCCCGAAGACCTGCCCGAATTCGAATCCGATCGGGGCAAGCAGCAGCAGATATTCCTGAACCTGATCAACAACGCGTTCCAGGCCATGAACGACGGCGGACGCCTCTCCATCGTTGCACGGCGCAAGGACGACCACCATCTGACCTTCATCGTGAGCGACGACGGATGCGGCATACCCAAGGCCGACATCAAGCGCATCTTCGAACCGTTTTTCTCCACCAAGCAGAAACGCGGAGGAACCGGGCTGGGCCTGTCCATCACCTACGGGCTGGTGGAGGAACTGGGCGGAACCATGAACGTGGACAGCGAAGTAGGCAAGGGAACGACCTTTACCATCACCTTTCCCCTTCGCGTGACAACAAAGGAATCAAATCAATGAGAATACTTCTGGTTGACGACGAAGCCGAACTCGTGTCCGCAATGGCGGAAAGGCTCGCCATGCGCGGCTATGACGCTCACTGGGCGGACAACGCGAATCAGGCAGTGTCTCTCGCCGGACGCGAATGCTACGACGTGGCCGTACTGGACATGAAGATGCCCAGAGTCAGCGGACTGGAACTCCGGAAAATGCTCTCTTCCCAATGCCCGGACACGCGGTTCATCTTTCTTTCCGGACACGGTTCGGAAGAGGATTTCATGGCGGGTTCGGCCAAGGCGGAATCCTATCTCATCAAGCCCGTTCGCATCGAAGACCTCATCGCCAGGATCGAAGAGGCCGTGAACCAGCGGTAGTACCGCAAACAAAGGAGCGCGTCATGTCCCAGCTTCCGAACGACTGCGACCGGGAAGACCTCCGTTTCTTCGGACGCATCAGCGCCTCGGTCTCCCACGAGATCAAGAACGTTTTTGCCATCATCAATGAAGGGGCCGGTCTGATCGACGACCTGACCCTGCTTGCGGACAAGGGGGTTCCCGTGGACCCGGAAAAACTCCGCAGCGTTGCCCGGACCATTCTGGACCAGATTCAACGCGGCGACAGGATCGTGCGCAACATGAACACCTTTGCCCACACCGTGGACGAGGATGTCCGCCACGTGGACCTGGCCGAAACCGTGACGCTCATGTCCGCCCTGTCCAAACGGCTGGCTTCGATCAACAGTGTGACCCTTGCCACCGGAGAATGTGCCTCCGTGGAAGTCGTGACCTCGCCGTATTTCCTGAACCACCTGCTGCACGGCATCATCAGCCACGCCGTAGGCTGTGCCGGGCAGGGAACCACCCTCACCCTTGCCGCCGGAACCGACGACAAGGGGGCCTTGCTCAGCCTTGCAGGCCCGGCATCCCTTGAGACCACGGCTTTGCCGGAGGAAATATCCCGCATTGCCGCCACAATACAGGCGGATGTGACCCCCGGAAAAACTCCGGGCACGATCTGCGTGCATCTGCCCGCAACCATCAATTAACCAGACCGGCGAATACCGGTTTTCTGCCAAACCGACAGGAGGAAACCACATGTCTGAAAAAGTGCTGCTCATTGACGACGAACCGGAATTTCTGGCCAGTCTTTCCGAACGCATGAACCTGCGCGGCATGAACGTGTCCACGGCCCAATCCGCGAGCGCGGCAGTGCCCGCCATCGAGGAAGGCGGCTTCGACGCCATCGTGCTCGACCTTCAGATGCCGGAAATGGACGGTATCGAGCTGCTCAAGCGCATCAAAACCAACAGCCCGGAAATGCAGGTCATTCTTCTTTCCGGCCACGCCACGCTGGAAAAGGGCATCGAGGCCATGAAACTGGGCGCCATGGACTTCATGGAAAAACCGGCCGACATCAACACCTTGACCGAAAAGATCAAGAAGGCTCAAGCCCGAAAAATGGTGCTGGTGGAAAAGCAGACCGAAGCCAAGATGAAGGACATTGTCAGCGCCAGGGGGTGGTAACCCGACGCAACGTCACTGCCAAACTCTGTGAAAGGCCGCGCCACAAGGCGCGGCTTTTTCGTTTTCAGGCCATTTTTCCCGGTCGGGACGGAAAAAGACTTCTCCTCATGGCTGTTTTCGCGTATTTTTCATCTGTTATATTCGTCATTACTCCATGCTTCGCGAGGAAACCATGAAAACCATACGCACCTCGATCTTCGAATTGTTCAAGGTCGGCCCGGGACCGTCCAGTTCCCACACCATCGGCCCGATGAAGGCCGGGTACGAATTCATGCAGCAGGTTCACGCGCTGCCAAAGGACATTCGCACCGCAGCGAACAATCTGGAAGTCCGCCTGCTCGGCTCGCTCTCGGCCACGGGCGAAGGGCACGGCACCCGCCGCGCCGTCATGTCCGGCCTGCTTGGATACGAGCCGGACAACTGTCAGCCCAATGTCCTCGACTCCTTCGAAAACAAGACCACTCCGTTCGAGATCGATCTGGACGGGGCCGTGCTGACCTATCATCCCGGCGACATCGAATTCGGGGAAATCAACCACGACTATCCGCACAGCAACACCATGATCTTCCGCCTGCGCAAGGACGAGGACGTGCTTTTCGAACGCATCTTCTACTCCATAGGCGGCGGGTTCATCCGCTGGGAAGGCTGGGAAACCCCGCGAGTTGGCGAACCGGTCTACCCCTACGAAAACATGGCCCAACTCAAGGAACATCTCCGCAACAACGGAATGCGGCTGCACACCCTGATTCTGGAGAACGAAAAGGCCGTAACCGGCATGACCGAGGACGAGATCAATGCCGGGCTGGACCACATGTGCGATGTCATGGAACGCGCCGTGGAAATCGGCATCCAGACCGAAGGCATCCTTCCCGGCCCCATCGGCCTGATGCGCAAGGCCCCGGTCATGTATGCCATGGCCAAAAAGGAGCATTTTCAGGGCTCGGGCTTCATCAAGGCCCTGAACGCCTATGCACTGGCCGCTTCCGAGGAGAACGCGGCTGGGCATTGCATTGTCACGGCCCCCACCTGTGGTGCGGCGGGCGTCATTCCCGCGGTCCTGTTCATGCTCAAGCGACACATGGGCGCGCTTCAGGACGAAGTGCGACGCGGTCTGCTGGCTGCGGCTGCCATCGGCTTTCTGGTCAAGCACAACGCCAGCATCTCCGGTGCGGAAGTCGGATGTCAGGGCGAAGTGGGCACGGCCTCTTCCATGGCTGCGGCCTTTCTGGCGTACGCGCGCGGCTATCGTTTTCAGGTCACCGAGAATTCGGCCGAGATAGCTCTCGAGCACCATCTCGGCCTGACGTGCGACCCCGTGGGCGGCTATGTGCAGATTCCCTGCATCGAACGCAACGCAATGGGTGCAGTCAAAGCCTACAACGCCTACCTCATCGCATCCACGCTGGACGAATCTTACCAAAAAGTGAATCTGGACAAGGTCATTGCCGCCATGGCCCAGACAGGACGCGACATGTCCCAGAAATACAAGGAGACTTCCCAGGCAGGACTGGCCTTGAGCATGACTGAATGCTAATCCTTACAACATGTTAACCACTTTTTCCAAATTCGGATGTTCGGCCCGGCCCGTTGCCGGGCCGAACATTATTCTGCACCCCCTTTCCCACATTGCCTGCGTATTGCCCTGAGGCGGCATATTTGTTAGTTGGTCGTTCTTGGCTTTTGCGAATAATTTCGATTGGGGAGAAAAGGTGATATCTTTCAAAAATGTCAACAAATGGTACGGCGACTTCCATGTACTCAACAATATCAACCTTGATATCGAAAAAGGCGAAGTCGTAGTCATCTGCGGTCCATCCGGATCGGGCAAGAGCACCCTGATTCGCTGCATAAACCGTCTGGAGCCCATCCAGGAGGGCGACATTCTGGTTGACGGCATGAACGTCAACTCGCCCAGAACGAACATGACCACGTTGCGCGCCGAGGTCGGTTTCGTCTTCCAGTCGTTCAATCTCTATCCGCACATGACCGTGCTGGACAATGTCATTCTGGCCCCCACGCTGGTCCGGCACATGTCCCGGGCCGAGGCAGGCACCATCGCCATGGACCTGCTCAAGAAGGTCAACATCCCGGACAAGGCGGACGCCTATCCCTCGCAGCTTTCCGGCGGGCAGCAACAGCGTGTGGCCATCGCACGCGGACTGGCAATGCAGCCCCGGATCATGCTCTTCGACGAGCCGACTTCCGCATTGGACCCGGAGATGATCAACGAGGTTCTGGACGTGATGAAATCCCTGGCCCGCGAGGGCATGACCATGATCTGCGTGACCCACGAAATGGGATTTGCCAGAGAAGTGGCAGACAGGGTCATCTTCATGGACGGCGGGCATCTCATCGAGGAGAACACGCCCGAGGAATTCTTCCACAACCCCAAGAACGACCGCACAAAGGATTTCCTGAGCAAGATTCTGAGCCACTGACGGAAATACGCCTCCCTCCGGCGCGGTGCCGGGCGGAGGTTTTTTTTGGGCTACACTTCAATGTAAGGAGAGGTACATGAGAGTTCTCAAAATCACCGCCCTGGCCGCCGCGCTGCTGCTCGTCGCCGCAAGCATGGTTTTCGCGGGCCCCACCTATGACCGCGTCATGAAGGACAAGGCACTCAAGGCCGGCATCACCAACAAGGGCAAACCCTTCGGATTCATCAACGATCAGAACGAATGGGTCGGCTTCGACTACGACATGGCCAAGGAAATCGCCAAGCGCATCGGCGTGGAGTTCGAGCCCGTGGTCGTGAACAACAAGACCCGCGTCTCCTTTGTCCAGACCAACCCGCCCAAGGTGGACATGGTTCTGGCCAACATGACCCACAAGCGCGTGCGCGACGAAAAGATCGACTTTTCCATCACCTACTTTTTCGACGGCCAGAAATTCCTTGCCCGCAAAGGCGCCATCAATTCCGCCGCGGAACTCAAGGGCAAGAAGATCGGCTCCATGCAGGGCACCACGTCCATCGTGAACGCCATTGCCTACATGAAGAAGCTCGGCGACGCCAATCCCAAGGTCACCGGCTACCAGAACGAGGTCGAGATGTTCGAGGCCCTGCGTTCCGGCCGCGTGCAGGCCATCTCCACCGACTCCACCCTGCTCATCGCCCTGGCTGCCAAGGAGCCCGGCAAGTACGAGCTGGTGGGCGAATTCATTTCCGACGAGCCCTACGGCGTGGGCCTGCCCCAGGACGACTCCGCATGGCGTGATGTGATCAACTTCACTATTCAGGACATCTGGAAGGACGGCACCTACATGAAGATCTACAACAAGTGGTTCGGTCCGGATTCCGAGACTCCGTTCCCCATGACCGAAAAGATCGAAATGTGGCCGTAAACCGAGTATCGGTTCGAGAACATGAACAGGTCCCGGGGCCGCTGCTCCGGGACCTTTCCCTTCCTGGATGACAATGCTGAAACGTTATTTCGAAAAAATCTGGGTCCAGAATACCGCCCTGCTGCTCATGCTCGGGCTGATTTCCTATTATTTCACATTCGTTTTCGAATTCAGGACCGACCTGAACTGGTCGATCCTGATTACCGAGACCGAATACGGGCATATGGGCAAGCTGCTCCTCAACGGACTCGGGCTGACCATAACCATCTCCATTTATTCCGCAATCCTCGCCATCCTGCTCGGCACGCTCTTCGGACTGGCTCGGCTGTCCAAATTCAAGCCCGTGTACGGTTTCGCCACGGTCTATGTGGAATTCTTCCGCAACACGCCGTTGCTGGTCCAGCTGTTCTTCTGGAACTTCGCGCTTCCCAACGCGTTTTCCGAAGAAATCAGGATGAAGCTGTTTGAGCTGAATTTCGAATTCTGGGCTGCGACCATTGGTCTCGGCATCTTCACCAGCGCATTCATGGCCGAAATCATTCGCGCGGGCATCCAGTCCATTCCCAAGGGGCTGCTGGAGGCTTCGTATTCCTCGGGCATGACCTTCGGCCAGACCCTGCGGCGGATCATCCTGCCGCTGGCCTTCCGGGAAATCATTCCCCCGCTCGGCTCCGAGTTCCTCAACAACATGAAGAACTCGTCACTGGCCATGACGCTGGGCGTGGCCGAACTCTGCTGGTCCATGAACGAGGTGGAGGCCCTGACCTATGCGGGCTTCGAAGCCACGGCCGTGGCCACGGTCACCTATCTCGTCCTGTCCCTGATCATCGCGGCGTTCCTGAATCTGGTGAACATGAAACTGAAGATCATCGGCAAGGGACAGGAACCGTTGACACGACGCATTGCGGACGCACTCTTCTGGCCTGTCGGGGCAGTATGGGAAACGGTTTCCCGCACATTCCGCAGACTCACACGGCCAAAAGCCTCCAGCAAGACCCTGACTCCTTTTCAGGAGTTCATGCACACCGCGAAATCCATGATCTGGAAAGGAACCGTACTCGGCTCCAAGGTCATTTTCGTGCTTTTTCTGGCATGGCTCGCATATCGCACCATCATGGGTGTGGCGTCCTTCAACTTCACGATCATTGCGGACAACATGCGCGCCCTGCTCATCTGGCGTTTTCCCAAGGGCGGAAGCACCGAGGTCTTCTTCGGTCTGGGCGGTCTGGCCATGTCCATCGTCATGGCCGTGTTCTCCATCTCTGTGAGCTTCTTCATCGGTCTGTTCGTGGGCATGGGCCGGACCTCGAAGAACCGGGCGATCAAGGTGCCCTGCACCCTGTACATCGAACTGATCCGCGGCAACCCCCTGATCATCGTCATCTTCTGGATGTACTTCTTCTTCCCGGTCATCTTCGGAATCGACCTCGACGTGTTCTGGAGCGCGACCTGGGCCATGACCATCTTCTTCGGCGCCTACATAGCGGAAATCGTACGCGGCGGCATCGAGAACATCCCGCCGGGCCAGACCGAAGCAGCCAAGTCGACCGGCCTGTCCTACCTCCAGACCATGCGCAAGGTCGTCCTTCCCCAGGCTCTGAAGCAAATGCTGCCCGCCATCGTGGGCATGTTCATCGCGGCCTTCAAGGACACCTCGCTGGCCTACATCATCGGTGTGCCCGAACTCACCACGGCAGCCTACTCCATCAACAACCGCCTCATGCTCTACCCGTTCGAGATATACACCACCATCGCGGTGATGTATTTCGTCTGCTGCTATCTCATGAGCCTGTATTCCAAATATCTGGAGCACAAGCTCAGCCCGGAAAAAGTCCGACTGGAGATGTAGGCGGAAGCACCCCGAAACCAAACGAAAAAAACCGAGGAAGACACTGCCTTCCTCGGTTTTCTCATGTTGAAACACTATTTGGCTACAGCTCGAAACGCCGGGCCGAAATGATGGAAATCGGGTCGGTCGGCACATCCGCATACCCCTGAAAATCACGGGTACGGGTCTTGCTGATCTTGAGCGCGGTTTCCATTCCGTCCACGACCTGACCGAACACGCAGTAGCCGAAGCCATCGTCCGTGTCGTCCACATGGTCAAGATCGGGATTGTCGGCAACATTGATGAAAAACTGGGCCGCAGCGCTGTGCGCCTCAGGTGCGCGGGCCATGGCAACCGTGCCTTCCAGATTTTTCAGTCCGTTGGTCGCCTCGTTCTCGATGGGAGCACGGGTTTCCTTCTCCTCCATGGAAAAGGTCAGCCCGCCGCCCTGAACCATGAATTTCCTGATCACTCGATGAAACAGGGTTCCGTCGTAGAATTCGTCGTCCACGTACTGAAGAAAATTCTCCACGGTCTTGGGAGCCTTGTCCGGAAACAGTTCAATCAGAATTTCGCCTTCCGGGGTTTCCAGAAGGACCATGGGGTTATCCATCATCATCTCCATGCATTGATTTTCAGTCTTCTTCGGGATCGCGATCCGCCTTTGTCACTCCGGAGCGCGGATGCGCGCTGTCATATACCCGCATGATGCGCTGCATGTCCAGATGCGTGTATCGTTGTGTCGTGGAAAGACGTTCGTGGCCCAGAAGTTCCTGCACACTGCGCAGGTCGGCCCCGGCTTCCAGCAGGTGCGTGGCAAAGGAATGGCGAAGCATGTGCGGATGCACTTCCTTGGGCAGCCCGGCACAATGCGCCAGACGGGCGACAATGCGATTCGCTTCCCGGCGATTCAGGCGCCTGCCACGCACGCCAACGAAAAGCGCCTGCTCGGCATAATCCTCCAGCAGGGCGTGTCGCTGTTCGATGTATCGCCGAATCCGCTTCACGGACGCGTCGGACAGGGGCACGATGCGCTCCTTGGAGCCCTTGCCCTGCACCCGGACCAGATCGGTATCCACGTCGTTGAGATCAAGCGATACGGCCTCGGTAATGCGCAGCCCAGAGCCATAGAGCAATTCGGCCAGAGCAAGGTCGCGAAGCCCCTCCGGGGAGGGTTCCACAGCCGCCTCCATCATGGCCACAGCCTGATCCACGTTCAGAACCTGCGGCTGCCGCTGATCCTGTTTGGGATTGCGCACTCCGGCGGTCGGGTCCTTGAGTACGATTTCGTGCTTGCGAAGATATTTGAAAAAGGTGCGCAAACTGGACAGCTTGCGGCCCATGCTCGTCTTTGCCAGCCGCCTGCGGTGCAGCTCGGCCAGGAAAGCACGCACATGATCCCGGGTCACCCGCTCCGGGCGAGCCAGCGAACGCCGCTTCGGACGCAAAAAATCGTCGAACTGCTCCAGATCCGTGGCGTAGGCGCGCACCGTGGCATCGGAATATCCCTTTTCCACGGCAAGATACGCCAGAAATCCCTGCGCCAGTTCCCCGAGACGATCAGTCCTTCCGCCTGTCGATGACATAACAGCTCTTGGGGTTTTCCTTGGCCTTCTTCTTCAGGGCCATGGCAATGGCCGAAGCCTCGCCGTAATGCTTGAGCCGGGCCTGCTCGTTCAGGACCACGGCAATGGACACGGCCATGAGCGGGAAAGTCCGAACATTGCCTTCCCGGTCCGTGGACCGGATATGACCGCGCCGTCTGTCCTCGGGATCGTAGAAATGCGGCACGATATCATCAAAGGCCGCAATGATGCGCTTGCAGGCTTCCTCGACCTTGTCCACGGGCAGAATGAACACGAAATCATCGCCGCCCACATGGCCCACGAAACTCTGCACCCCGGCAAAGCCCTTGATGGTGTTGACGATGAGTCGCGCGGTCATCATCAGAATCTCGTCGCCCCGGGAAAAGCCGTACCGATCGTTGTAGGACTTGAAATAGTCGAGATCGCAATAGGCCAGAGCAAAATCCTGCTCCTGATCCATGAGCTGCTGAATGCGCTGAATGATGCTGGTATTGCCCGGCAACTTGGAGAGCGGATTGGCATCCAGAGCACGCATGGCGCGACACAGGGTCAGATTGATGCGCGCCCGGACTTCCTCCGGGGAAAACGGACGAAGCACGAAATCATCCACCTCGACCCGGTTCCAGTCCCATTCCCGTTGCAAATCCGCTGCATCCAGACACAGCACCACCGGAAGCTGGCGGTACACGTTCTCGCTCTTGACCAGCCCGGCCACATCGCTTGCCGAGATGTCGTCCAGACGGCCGTCCACAACCAGCAGATCCGGCGGCTCGGTGAACAGGAATTCAATGGCCCGCCTGCCCTTGTCGAACACGCGGAATTCCATTTCCTCGACAGGCCAGAGGGATTGCAGCAAGGCGGCCAGCTCCGGGTCCGGAGACAGGAGAAACGCCTGCTGCTTGCGATAGAAGAGAGAGTCCGGCACGGATTGATTCATTCCCGGAATCTAGCATCGCCCGCATGGGGCGTCAAAGAGAACAAGGGTTTGGCGGCCGCTAGAACCGCACGTCCGACACTTCCATGAGCTGATCAGCCAGACTGTCCATGATGCGATCCAGATCGCTCATGCGAAAGCCGAGTTCCTTCATGGCCTCGGGACGCAGAAACGCAGTCTGATCATCCCCACTGGTGCCGAACTCGAAAAGCCGAATCAGAAAATCGCCGAGATGCACCACGCAGCTCATGGGCTTGTAGAACTCGGCAAGCTGCGGCGCATGATGGCGGCTCATGGATTCGCGAATGTTGGCAGGAAGCCCCCAGTGTCGGGCAAGCCAGGCATTGATGCGGTCATGGCCAAAGCCCATGACCGCCTTTTCCGCCTGAAAATACGTGATATCCCTGGCCTGGACCGTTTCCACGATCTGCTGGTGCAGATCGGGCAGCTGAACAGCGGTCACAACCTTGCCGAGATCGTGCAGCAAACCGGCCACGGCGTATTCCTCGGGATCCTCGAATCCGGCCCGCTGGGCAATGATCGTGCAGGCCGTGGCGCACCCGAGACTATGTTCCCACAGCCCCTTCATGGCCTGCTCCATCATGTCGAACACGGACGTGGAAATGATGATGCCCCGAATCACGTTGAACCCGAGCAGGACCAGAGCATGCTGAATGGAGCTGATGCGGCCCGGGAACCCGTAGATCGGGGAGTTGACCATCTTGAGTACCTTGGCAGACAGCACCTGATCACGGGAAATGACCTTGGCAATGGCTTCCGTGGATGCATCCGGGTCCTCCACCAGCTTGCTGACCTCGGTCAGGACATCCGGCAGGGTGGGCAGGTCCTTGACCGACAGCACCTCGCCCCGAATACTGGTCTTGAGATCCTCTTCCATACCTTATGCCTCTTCCCCGTTGCCGTTGTCGTCCTCACCTGCTGCCTCCAGCTCCTGCAAGGCCTTGAGCCGGGCCTCCTGAGCTGCGGCCTTGAGCTGAAAATACTGCTTCAGCCGATTCTTCACCTTGATCATCCACATGTCCGACGCATAATGGCGAAACAGATGGTCCATACGTTCAACACGTTCGGCGTAGCGTGTCCCGGCTCCGGCCCCACCCACGTCCACGGGCGAACCCTGGACCGTGATCCGGTCCACATTCATGGATTCCAGACGGCCAATGAGGGATTCGGTCAGCTCCATACCCTCGCCCATGATGGTCATGCCACCGTCGTTGGTAACGGGCTTGGCAAGTTTCATTCCGGGCTGGGCAAGATCAAGTGGTATCTTCTGCATAATGCGATTCCGTACCTGCTGAACAGGAAAAGGAGAACGTCAGCCTACACGCAGGCCGTCGGACGCTCAAGCTCTCCGGTCGTCATATCTTGTCAAAAAAGATCAATACGCCCATGACCACGAACAGGGCCGCCGCAACCTTCTTGATGATGCTGGCCGGCACATACTGGCAAATGAACTGGGCGAAAAGCACGCCCAGCAGGCTTACCAGAACAAGGGCCAAAGACGAACCCAGAAAAACAGTCCAGGGTTTCTGCGTCTTGGCAGTCATGAGCATGCAGGCAAGCTGCGTCTTGTCGCCGAGTTCGGCAACGAACAGAGTGCCGAACGTGGTGGCCAGCAATTTCCAATCCATGAAATTCCTCGAACTTTCCTGAAGGCTTGAGATTCGACAGCAGAGAATCAGTTCTCCTTGGCAATGTACCACATACCCGGGAGCTGCTGCACGATGCCACGCATTTCCAGCACCAGAAGAACGCGGCTGACACGGGAGCTTGTCCAACCAAGCGTCCGTCCCAAGGTGTCTATGTGCATCCTGCCGGTCTCGTCAAGCAATCCAAGGAGTTCCTTTTCCTCGTCGGTCACGCCGAACAGGGTGCGTTGACGCATGCCAATGGCCCAGGAAGAGTCCGAAGCGGCTTCTTCCGAAACCGTAGCGCTTCCTCCCGGCTCCTGCCTGACGCAGCTCTCCGAAGCAGCGAACCTTTCGGGACTCGGCCGCTCCGAACCCGGCTTGGACAGTGGCTGCAGCGCATGCGGACATGCATAGCTCAGGGAGCAAAGAATGTCGTCCGCACTTTCAACCAGTGTGGCACCCTGCTTGATGAGCTTATGACATCCGGCAAAGGTGGACTGACCGATCGGGCCCGGCAGGGCAAACACTTCCCGTCCCTGATCCGCAGCCAGTCGGGCTGTGATGAGGCTGCCGCTCCGCTCTCCGGCCTCGGCCACCAGCACGCCAAGGGACAGGCCGCTGATGATCCGATTCCTGAGCGGAAAATGCGAAGACTCGGCCTTGACGCCAGGACCGAATTCCGTGACCACCAGCCCCTTTCGCCCCAATCTCTCCCGCAAGTCCTTGTTTTTCATCGGATACAGCACATCCAATCCGGTTCCCATGACCGCAATGGATGAACCGACACCAGACAGACCTCCCACATGCGCCTGCCGGTCTATCCCCAGAGCCATGCCCGAAACAACGGTGATCCCGGCCGCAGCAAGCTCAGAACAAATGTGCAGCGTGACGGAAAGTCCGGCCTCGGTGCAAGCCCTTGCCCCGACAACCGCCACACCGGGATTGCGCAGCAGGGACAGGTCGCCGTCATAATACAGGCAGACAGGAGGATCGGAAATCTGCTTGAGGGGCTCGGGATATGCAGGATCAAACCACGTCAGCACGTTGAAATTGCGCCGTTTTGCGAGAAAAAATTCATCTTCGGCTGCCTGCCGCCATTTTTCCCGCGCACAATTCTCCGCCTGCCGCGCATTGGCAAGACGGCACCCCGGCCAGTTGCGTGCATCCCGCACGGCTTCGTAAGCCGAAGCGTACTGCTCGAGAATCTGCTTCCAGGTTTTCGGGCCGAGATACGGCGTATGCTTTAACGCCAGACAGGCAAAAAATTCGGTTTTCTGATCAAGCACGGCAAAAAAAAGGCCGAGGGCATGATGCCACGGCCAAAAGTATGACTCGAATCAGCCGCCCAATGCGGCCAGACGCTTCCGTCCCATGCGGGCAGGCTCGGACTTGGGGAAATCCTCGACCAGCGCGCGCAGATAAAAACGGGCATTATCCTTGTCGCCACTCAGCTCATAGGCCATGCCGATCTTCAGCAAAGCCGAAGCGGCCTTGTGATGCTTGGGGAAACGGGCGGTCACATCCTTGAACGCAAGGATGGCCTGAGCATAGTCCTTCTGGCTGTAATAGGTCTCGCCCTTCCAGTACAACGCGTTGGGAATCAGGGAATCCTTGGGAAACTTGGCGAGAAATTCATCGAATGCCCCGCGTGCGCCCTCGAAATCATCGGCCCGGTACAACCCAAGAGCCTTGTCATACATGCTTTGCGAAGACATGACTGCCGCGGATTTTGCCACGGGCTTGGGTCTGGGCAACACCTTGGGTTCGGGAATGTTCGCAGGCTTGACTGCGGGAACCGGGACCGCTTTTGCGGCAGGTGTGCCGCCGGGCACTTCGGCCCACGGCTTTTCCTCTCCGCTCTCCACGACGCCGGGCCGAGCCTCCTTGGCCTGCCCCTCGATCCAGCCCCCCTGTTCCGGAGACAGGTCCGTGACCCAGCCCTGATCCCCGGCCGAAGCTGCGGAATCCTGCGATTCGGGACGAACGGTCATGGCATCAAGACGTTCTTCCAACATCCTGAGCCGGCTTTCCAGGGCTTCGTTCCGTTCCCGATCCTCATCCTTCATCTGACGCTGCGTCTCGCGAAAATTGAGAAAGCTTTCCTCAAGGCTCTTGAGCCTCCATTCCGTGCTTGCCTCCGTGGTTGCCGCCTGCTGCTTAACGGCAGTACAGGCACCAAGCCCGGTGCTGGCAAGTACAAGCAGGGTCATGACGAGGCGTTTCATGCAGAATTCTCCCGGTTCACACGTTTCGGCGATTCCTTGGAAATAGGCGATATGCTCCTTTTTTGCAAGGAATCGTTACGCATAGCAAGCTTCTTCCGTATTCCGCCGCCTTGCGCCCGGGCCGATTTTCAGGCAAATATCCCTCGGACGCAACGCGATTGCGCAGTTCCCACTTCGAAACGGAGACCATATACATATGAACCTTGCCGAATGTTTGCAAATGACCGCCAACCTGTTGGCCCCGGCATTTTTCGACATGCTCGGTCTGGCCGCCCTCGGCGCGGTCCTCATCGCCATTGCCGGGCAGATCGCAGCCAAGACGAAACAACGCGTGTTCTACGACAAATACGGCCAGCAAACCGCAGCCATGGGATTCATGCTGCTTGTGGTCACGCTTGCCGCGGTGGGCGCATCCGCAGCCATGGCCGCGTCCCGCTTTCCCTGGCTCATGCAATGGCTGACCCACCCGCAATCTCCGTTCATCAAGTTGTACATCGCGGTCGGAGCCTTCATTGTCCTTTCCCTGCCCTATGCCCTGGCATGGAAGAAAATGCGCAACGCAAAAGTTGCGCACATGGCTCTGGGACTGGGGGCGGCCATTTCCGGGGCTGCCTCGATTCTTCTGGCGGTGGCCGCGTTGCTCGTGCTGGCGCTGACCACGTCCAGAGACACCACGCCTCTGACAATGGCGGAACTGCCTCTTGATGGCACTTCCCTGCTCTGGCCCATGGCATCCCAGTACATCCTGCTCGACACGGCTCTGGCCGCCGGGTTGAGCTGCACCTATCTGGTGCTGCGGCGCAACAAGGACGACTTCGGACGCGATTATTACAGGTTTTCCCTGAAACTTGCGGCTCGCTGGGCCATCATCCCCATGATCGGCCAGATCGCCTGTCAGGGCTGGCTGTTCGCCCTGCTCCCGGAGACCACACGTACCCTGATCCTGAGCACGCCTCTTGGTGCGGCATGGGCTGCCGCCGCAATCCTGCCGCTCATCTGCATCATCCTCTGGGCCGTGATCGCCAAAAGTCAGGCTCCGCTCCGCCTCAAGGGAATGACCTTCGTGGCCGCGGTTCTGCTCTGGCTGGCCCATGCCTGCGATGCCACCGTATTCGTCAATCTGATGTCCATGCTGTAAACATCGCCTCTTTCGCAAGAAAAAGGCGGCCGGGAAGCAAACGCTTCCCGGCCGCCTTTCCTTTTCATTGCAGAAACCGCCTATTTGACGGCCACGGCCCCGGATTGCACTTCCTGTCTCCGCCCGAGGGACGTGGAAAGGGAATAAATCTCATGCGGGTCAAGAATCAGGACAACCGAACCGTCTCCCATGATGGTCGCGCCGGACAATCCCTTGAGGCTGAAGTTGTTCAGGTACTGCCCGAGCGGCTTGATCACGATCTCCTGACGCTCCAGCAGTCTGTCCACCACAAGGCCCAGACGCCGGTCATTGTCGTGAATGACCACGATGGGCAACACGTCGCGCTTTTCCGCATTGGTGTCCAGATCAAGCAGCTCGGCCAGCTCGATAATGCCCAGCACTTCGCCCCGCAGCGTCACGGCCTTGCGGTTATTCACGTCGGACAGCTTGGACATCTCGATCTTGGTGGTTTCGGACACCGCATCCAGTGGAATGGCAAAGGTTTCCCCGGCCACCTGAACCATGAGCGCGTCAATGATCGCGAGGGTCAGCGGCAAAGTCAGGGTCAATTTGGTCCCCTTGCCCACCTCGGACTGGATATGAACGCTGCCCTTGAGATTCTTGATGTTGGTCTTGACCACGTCCATGCCCACGCCACGCCCGGAAATGTCCGTGACCTTTTCGGCTGAGGAGAATCCCGGCGCAAAAATCAGGTCCAGCGCCTCGCGCTCGTCCATGGAATTGGCTTCGTCCTGCGTGATGATGCCCTTGCGCACCGCCACCTGCTTGAGCTTTTCCGGATCCATGCCGCGTCCGTCGTCCTCGACCTCAATGGCGACGGAGTTGCCCTTGTGATACGCCCTGAGCCAGACATGCCCCTTGGCCTTCTTGTCCTCGGCAATGCGGGTCGCTTCATCTTCGAGCCCGTGATCCACGGCATTGCGCACCAGATGGACCAGAGGATCGCCGATCTCCTCGACCACGCTCTTGTCGAGCTCGGTCTCTTCACCTTCCATGATCAGCTCGACCTGCTTGCCGCTCTTGCGGCTGAGGTCGCGTACCAATCTGGGAAAACGGGAAAACACGGTCTGCACCGGCACCATCCTGACCTTCATGATGGTGTCCTGCAGATCATCGGAAATGCGAGCCATGGCATAGGTGGTTTCAGTGAGCTGCTGCGCCACGACCTGAACTTCCTCCTGCCCCTCTTCCAGAGCCCGGGCAAGCATGGCGTACCGGTTGCGGTTGATGATCAGCTCGCCGATCAGGTTCATGAGGTGGTCCAGCTTGTGGTGATCAACGCGAATCGTGGTCGACACCTTGGGCTTGGGCGGAGGCGTTCCCCCCCCCTTGGCCGACGAAGCGGCATTCTGTGCAACCGGACGCGCCGCAGGTTTCGGAGCGGGTTTGGATGACGGCTTCGGAGCCGGAACAGCCGCCTCGGGAACAGGTTTGGCCGCAGGCTTGGCCGGGGCCTCGGGTTCGGGAGAGGGAACCGGCTCGGCTGCGGGCTTCGGGGCAACCGGAGCAGAGGCCTCGGCAACAGTCGGCGTCGTCTCGGGAACGGATGCGGCCTTTCGGGTCGGGTCTTCGACCGGTTCGCCAAGGAGTTCGCTCAAGGCCTTGAGCAGCATGTCCTTGAGAATGGCAAATTCCTGTTCAAGAATATCCAGCATCAGGGAAAAATCCATGTCCGTCTTTCGGCCCTGATCCACGAGCCCCACGGTTCTGCCCGCATAGGTCTTGATCTCGTCGAGCCCCATGTATCCGGCGGAATTCTGGATGGTCTGAAACGTACGGAACAGGCCGTCCACGATGTCGGTCTGTCCCGCGTCCCTGCGAAGCATGGACAGGGCCACGCGTGCGGCTTCAAGCTGCTGCTCGATGGTTCCGCGAAAAAGTTGCACGTCCTCGGGATCATAGGCATCCGCGGAAAGCGTCTCGTCAACAGGCTGCGGCTCCGAAGATTCCGAAACATCCGCAACAGGCCCGGACTCGCCTCCTTTGGCTTCCCCCTTGCGCGCGCCGCTCTGAGGCAGCACGCCGAGCACACCGGAAAAACCGCCGTCTTCAGTCACCTTGCGCAGAATCTGCACCATGACGGAAGTGTCCAGCGGATCGACCTTGCCGGACTCCACATCCACCTTGCCGACCAGAGCCTCGATCAGGTCCACGGCACCCAGCAGCAGATCAATGAGTTCCTGACTGGAGGCCATTTCATCCTTGCGGACCTTGTTGAGCAGGGTTTCGGCTTCATGGGTCAGGGAATTGAGCTCCTTGAAACCGATTATCCCGCTATTGCCCTTGAGGTTGTGAAAATACCGGAAAGTGTCATTGATGAGCTCTTCGTTGCCCTCGGGCTCGCCCTCAAGCGCAAGCAGACAACGGTTGAGATTCTCGATGATCTCATGGGCTTCTTCAAGAAAATCGGCGAGATGCCCTTCGCCCACGGTTGTCAGGGGATATGGAGTGGCATCGAAATCCGGATCGGGTTCGGGATGAAACGCGGAAGTCATGGTTTCTGTTCCTGTTTCGGCCGCGTCTGGCGCGGAATCAGGTTCAACGAGCAACGGGACGACGACATCAGGTTCAACAGCAATGTTTTCGGGAACAATATCCGCATCGCCCTCGGAAGCGGACGGCGATTCGGCTTCCTCGACCATTTCCCCGGCAAGAGCCGCCTCGATCCTGGCAATGATCGGCGCTGTGTCCACATCGCCTTCCACACCGCTGGTTTCGAGGTTGTCCACCATGGTACGCAGGGCATCGGTGGCGGACAGAATCAGATCCATGATCTGACTGGTTACCTGCATGGCTCCCTGTCTGAGTTCATCCAGAATGTTTTCCGATTTGTGGGCAAGACCGTTGATCTTGTTCAAACCGAGAAATCCCGACGCCCCCTTGAGAGAGTGCATGGGCCTGAAAATTTCATTGAGCAGCCCGAGATTGTCCGGGCTTTTCTCCAGTTCAAGCAGGTTCGGCTCTATGGTTTCCAGATGTTCCTTGGCTTCAATGAAAAAATCGGCAAGGATTTCCGGATCGAGAAAGTCCTGACTCATCCAACCACCCCTGGTTGTCGCGTTATGGTGTCGCCCTGGCACCAGCCATCAGAATGCAAATCACCAACCTACCCGAGCAGCATCTTCACGTTGCGAACCAGCTTTTCGGGCTGAGCGGGTTTGACCATGTAGAGATTGGCTCCCACGGTCAACCCGGTTTCGATGTCCCTATCCTGCCCTTCCGTGGACAAAACCACAATTGGAATATCACGGTACGTCTGCTGTTCCCGCAAAGTCTTGATGAAGGTCAGGCCGTCCATGCGCGGCATGTTGATGTCCGAAACGATCAGGTCGACCTCGGACGCACTGTAGAGTTTTTCCAACCCGTCGAGTCCGTCTTCGGCCGTGGTCACCTTGAACCCTTCCTTCTTCATGATGAAAGCGACCAGATTCCGCACGGTCTTTGAATCGTCCACTATGAGAATATGTTTGGCCATAAATCTCCCCCTATCGGATTTAGCACGGCGCGTCGCGGAGTTTCAACAGGATTCTCCCGGTACGGCTGTGCGACCGGACCGACAGCAATGCATCATGGTTGCAGACACCCGAACCATTACTCTTCCTTCTTGTAGATAATGGCCCCGGGGAAATGAATCGGCTTGAACGCCCTGGAAATATTGTGCAGAGACTCGGAATGGCCGATGATGAGGTATCCGCCGGGCAGCAGATTGTCATAAAAGGCGCTGATCACACGTCGTTTCATGTCATCGTCGAAGTAGATGATCACGTTGCGGCAGAAAATGATCTGCGAACGCTCCACCCGTCGCATCTGCGTCCTGTCATTCAGGTTGATCTGCCCGAAGCTGACCAGCTTCTTCACCTCGGGCCGAATGCGGAACGTCTTGTCCTCGGCATCGAAATACCGACTCACGATCTCCCGGGGCGTGGTGCGCAACGTATAGTCGTTGTAAACGCCCTTTCGCGCCGATTCCAGCACCCGATCGGAAAGGTCATTGGCCGTGATGCGAATATCCCAGGCACCGACTTCGGACTTCAGCAATTCGTGAACAATGATGGAAACAGTGTATGGTTCCTCGCCCGTGGAACAGCCAGCCGACCAGATGCGGAGCTTTTTTCCCTTGGAACGAGCGACTTTCAAAACATCGGTCAGGACCTTTTCCTGAAAGACCTGCAACTGCGGAGGGTTGCGATAAAAGCTCGTTTCATTGGTCGTAATGACCTCGAACAGCTTCTTCAATTCCGAAGCCTTGCCCGGATCATACCGAAGGTAGTAGTAATATTCCTCGAAATCCTTGAGGTTCAATTTCTTGAGACGATTGCCGAGCCTGTTTTCAAGAAGATATTTCCGGTTGTCCGCAATATAAATCCCGCACTGCTCGTAAATGAACCCGCGAAGATTCACGAACTCCTCGTCGGAAATCTTCAGCTCCTTTCCCAGGCTGATGGTCTTGGAAAATAACGATGCCATTTGGAACGGCTACTCCTGTGATTCCTGAATTCTGGCAATAGCCTCTTCCGCGGCACTGGCCAATTCGTATTCATCGCTGTTCGTTATTTCCAGAAGCGCCCTGAATGCAGAAGTTCCGCCGATCTGGCTCAACGCCTCCATGGCCTTCATCACCACGAAATTGTTCTGGCTTTCCAGCAGACCGATCAGTTCGGGAACCGCCGAGGCCTCCTGGTGTTCGCCGAGCGCATCCACAGCGCGAATCCGCACCCAATCATCATGATCACCCAGAGCTTCGATCAGATACGGAATGAAACTGTCGTCGTAAATCCTGCCCATGATTTCGATCACGGTAAGCCGGACGTCCTTGTTCTCATCCCCCAATCGGGTCAGCAGCAGCGACTTCCAGTCCTCGACATCCTCTGCGGCAGAGGCCAGCGCTTCCACAGCGACCTTGCGGATATCCGGAATCTCGTCCTCAAGAGCCGCCGCGAGAATTCCCCCATGACTGCCTGGTCCCATCTTGCCGAGGGCATATGTGGACATGAGCCTGTCCACGGGGTTCTCGCTCGCAAACATTGCAGCAAAGCGTTCATGGACTTCCGGACCGTCAATGGCAATAAGCGCCTCAAGAGCCGCTTCCTTCACATCGTCGTACTGATGGTCGAGCAGAGGGAACACCCTGTCCACGACTTCGGCCAGACGAAAACGCTCGCCCAGCATGTAGACCACGCTTTTGAGCACGGTCCCGTCCTTGTGCTCCTCCAGTACCCTGATGAAGAAATCCTTTTCCTCCACCGAGGCCCGGGCAGCCAGAACGCTGATTATCTGCCGCTGGATGTACAAGCCGACCTGCCAGAAAGCCTCCTTGAGCACCCCGCAGATCAAGCCGTTCTCGTCACAGGCATCACCGCCGATCTGGGCAACGGTCTGCACCGCGACGCGCGCCACCTCGGGATTTTCATCCAGTACGCCAGCCTTGAGCGCATCGGTCAGCCCGATCTGGGCCAGAAAGGCGAGAATGACGGCAAGCCGTTCCTGATCCCGATCCTGATCCAGAGCTCCGGCAATCTGGAGAATCCCCCGGGATGCCTTTTCCCCGCCGACATAGGCCAGCCCCTGAATCGCGGCATCCTGAATATCCACGTCCTCGTCCTTGAGCGCGACCAGAAGGTACTGACGAAATTTCTCGCGCTCGTCCTCGCTGAGCAAGGTCAGGGACTTGCCACCGAGAATCCTGACCACGGCCTTGACGATCTTGTTCCGAAGCGCTGTCGCGGAATCGTCCATGCGGCGAAGCAGCATGGTCACGGCCTTGACGTTTCCCATCTCGCCGAGCGCATCGATGATCATGGACGCCACAAGGTCGGAGGCGCCGTCCAAGGCCCGAACCAATGCATCGACCGAGCTGGAATGCCCGATCTTGGTCAATGCCTCGATCACGGAATACTGAACCCACTCCTCGTCCTTCATGGCCTTGTTCAGACAGGGGGCAGCCTCTTCCATCCCGAGTTCGCCGAGACTCACGGCGGCCTGATACCGGACATTCACTTCCGGGTCCTTCAAAAGCGCATCGCAAAGCGGTTCCACGGCAAGCGAGTTCGCTGTGGAACCAAGAATGTCAGCCACGAAAATGCGAATGTCCGGGTCTTCATCATGAATGAGCCTGGTCAGCGATCCGATATCCTGATTGCCGACCTCGCGCAGGATGTCCATGGCAAGATTGCGGACCGGAGCATCATCCGATCGCAGCAGGGGCAGGACGGCCTGAACCGTGGCCTTGCCGCCGATCTTGCGCAGGGAACTGTCCGCCGCCTCCTGAATGCCGAGGTGATTGGTTGTCAGCAGTTCGGCCAAAAGCGGCACGGCCTCGATGCAATCATGCTCGCCAGCGCGAAACGCCCCTTCGCGCACAATTTCCTTGTCGTCGCTTTTCAGCAGTCGCAGGAACTCCTTGCATTCCGCCATCTGGAGGATCCCCCTTGGAGTTTATGTTGATTGCACCGGACCTACTTGTACAGATTCGCAAAGATAGCCTCGGCCATGTCGTCGAGGTCAATGATTTCATCCGCCAGATTCGCATCAACAATGGCCTTGGGCATGCCATAGACCACACAGGAGGAATCGCTCTGGGCCAATGCCCTTCCGCCTTTCTGCTTGAGGGCCTGAACGCCCTCCATGCCATCGTTGCCCATTCCGGTCAGGATCACGCCGAGCCCTCTGTGTCCCACGGCCTCGGCTACGGAATTGATGAGCACGTTGGCGGAAGGCTTGTACAAGGCGTCGCGCGGTTCTTCACTGACGACAACATCGACGCGGCTGATCTTCTGATCCAGCACGATATGCTTGCCACCCGGGGCCACGAAGGCATGTCCGGGACGAAGCACGTCACCGGGCTCCGCCTCCTTGACGGAAATCCGGCTCACGCTGTCGAGCCGCTTGGCAAAAGGGCCGGTAAAGGCCGCAGGCATATGTTGGGCAATGACGATACTGGCCGGGAAATCCTCGGGAAGTGCGGACAGGACCTTCTGCACGGCAGGCGGTCCGCCGGTGGACACGCCAATCGCGACCACATCCCGCACCAGCCGGGAACCGCGCACTGTGGTCGGGCGCTTGAGCGTGGCCTTGGGACGCGGCGCACGCCGCACCAGTGCATGGCGCATCTTGCGCATGGCAACGGTCTTGACCTTTTCCCGAAGGTCTCGCTCGATCTTGACGATATCAAGAGACACCTTGGACAATTGCTTGGGAATGAAATCCACGGCCCCAAGTTCCATGGCCTTGAGCGTGGACTCGGCCCCCTCCGTGGTCAGGGAACTGACCATGAGCACGGGCCTTGGAGATTCCATCATGATATGCCGAAGTGCGGTCAGACCGTCCATCTTCGGCATCTCAATGTCCATGGTGACCACATCCGGATCGAGCTTTCTCACCATGTCGAGCCCTTCCTCACCGTTGCGGGCGGTTCCCACAACCCTGATTCCGGGATCTTTATCCAGCATCGTGCTGATCGCCTTCCGCATGAAGGCGGAATCATCCACGACAAGCACTTTTATCACGATTCGCTCCTTGAATTCATAATCCGCGCAACGAAAATCTTCGCCACGCTCGGCACAGGACAAGAAAAAACAAAGGGGAACTTCGGCGCGAAAGCTATTGCCCCCGGGCATCCGTCACTTCAATTTCAATGCCGTAAACAATAGGCTCAATTATTATGTTTGTCTATCGCCAAGAAAAAGATGAAATTTTGTCTTGCCTTTTGTTTTCGGTTTGGCTAGACCTTTTTCCGCACGACGGGATGTGGCTCAGTCTGGTAGAGCGCTGCGTTCGGGACGCAGAGATCGAGTGTTCAAATCACTCCATCCCGACCAGATAAATCAAGGCTTTGCGAGAAATCGCAAGGCCTTTTTTTGTGTGTTTTTTCCGAAAAAGAGACTTGCGAAGGAATCTCTTCGAACGTATATTTAATTATCGTTCAAATTCGGAGGAAATTCATGAAGAAAATTGCTTTTGCCATAATGCTTGTCCTTGTCCTCGCTTCCACCGCGATGGCAGCAAAGACCGAATACGGTCCCTATGTCGGCATGCTGCTCTCCGGACAGCAACTGCAGGAAACGGACGTATCTGCCACAGGTCTGGACGTCACCTTCGACCCGGGTTTCGGTGTCACTGCATATGCAGGCTATCACTGGCCCATCGGACTGCGTCTGGAGCTGGAAGGCAGCTATTTCAAATCGGACATCGACAAGGTCAAGGCTGGCGGCGCCAGTGCCCACCCCGACGGCTCCGTCGACATGAAGGCCATCATGGTCAACGCGCTTTGGGAATTCGAAAACAGCAGCCAGTGGTTTGCCTACCTCGGCCTTGGCGGCGGCTACGGCTGGTCCAAGGGCGAAGTGTACGGCGACCATGCCTCGGATAGCGTTCCCCTGATGCAACCCATCCTCGGTGTCGGCTACCACCTGACGGAAAACATATCCATGAATCTGGACTACAAGTACACGTTCGGTCTGGATACGCTGGATTATGACGGGGTAAAGGGCGATTTCGACGCCCACAGACTCGGTCTGGGCCTGCGATACAATTTCTAGGTACCTTGCCTCAAAGCCCCGACCATGATTGGCGGGGCTTTTTTTTTACCCTCCGGAGAGGGGACACCATGCAATTCGACTACTGGGGAAAGACCTTTTCCAACGGGGAGTGGCATCATGCATGCCACCATTGTCTGGATGTGGCAGCCGTTGCGCAGGCCCTGCTGCGAGCCAATCCCCGATGGCGCACGGTCATGGCTTTGCTCTCTCCGGCCACGGAAACGCAAACGGAAAACCTTCTTCTGTTCCTGATCGCCTGCCATGATCTGGGAAAACTGCTTCCGGCATTTCAGAACCTTGATCCGGCTCTGGGGAAACGCCTCGGCCATCCGGCAAGGGGCGGCCCGCATCACACGGTGCTGGGGCTCAATCTCTGGAACATCGTCCGTCCAGGCGTTGATCTCGAACTGCCTGAGGAAGACCTGTTGAAGCCGCTTCTTGTTGCGACCCTGTGTCACCACGGCACTCCCGAAGCATTCCGGGAACTTTCCCGGCGGGACATTCCTCGATCAACAACAGAAGACGCCCGGGAATATCTGCTGGAGGTCGCCGCGCTCTTTCCTCTCGCTCCATTTGGCGATGATCCGGATTTCACCCACTTGTCATGGCTTGCAGCGGGCCTGACCATCCTTGCGGACTGGATCGGCTCCAACGAACACTGGTTCGGACCGGACAGCCAATGGCGCGGGACCTCGGCATACTGGCCAAAGGCTCAGGAAAAGGCCTCACGGGCCGTGGCAGACCTGCATCTGAAGGAAGTTCCGCCAAGTCCGAATTCGGCATTTCACACCCTGCTGCCTCACCTTCCGCAAAACGCCACTCCCGGCCTCATGCAAACGGCGGTCATGAACCTTCCCGAACCGTCCGGCCCCGAACTGCTGATTCTGGAAGACCTGACCGGCGGAGGCAAGACCGAGGCCGCGATTCTGGCTGCACATCGGCTCATGCGCCACGGATTGGCATCCGGCATATTCGTGGGACTGCCCACCATGGCCACGGCCAACGCCATGTACGACAGACTTTCCGAATCCTACCACGCCCTGTTCGACACCCCGGACGCGTCGCTGGTTCTGGCACACGGCGGAACCGTGCTGAACAACGACTTCATTGCCAGCCTCACGCACGACACGGCTTGCGACAATGGCAGAAGCGACGGACGCGCCACGTGCTCCGCGTGGCTTGCGGACAATCGCAAGAAATCCCTGCTCGCGCCCTGCGGAGCCGGAACCATTGATCAGGCCCTGCTGAGCGTGCTGGGAGCGCGGCACCAGTCGCTCCGACTGCTCGGCCTGTGCCGTTCCGTGCTCGTGGCGGACGAGGTGCACGCCTATGACGAATACACGGGGACACTTCTGAAGAATCTGCTCACCTTTCATGCTGCCATGAGCGGCAGCGCAATACTGCTGTCCGCCACCCTGCCCCGGAGCCTGCGACAGGGACTGGTCGCGGCATGGACAAAGGGACGCGAGCTTGCCGATGCCCCCTGCGAACCTTTTACCGCAAAGGAAGAACACTTCCCGCTCATGACGCGCGTGGCCGACGGCAGGACCATGGAACAGCCGGTGGACACGAATCGCGCCCTGAACGTGACCGTGCTCCCGGAACACGACGAGTCCGCCATGTTCGAGACGCTGTGCCGGGCGCACCGGGACGGCGCCTGCGCCTGCTGGGTACGCAACACCGTATATGATGTATTGGAAGCCGCTCGTGTCCTGACTGAAGAATACGGCCTGCCTACCGAGGACGTGCTGATTTTTCATGCCGCGTTCACGGGCTGCGACAGGGCAGCCATTGAAAGAAAAGTTCTCGCCCGCTTCGGCAAACAGAGTTGCGCGAAGGACAGGCGCAAAAAAATTCTCCTTGCATCTCAGGTAGTTGAACAATCTCTCGACTTGGATTTCGACCTGCTCCTTTCGGATCTCGCGCCCATGGAACTGCTGATCCAGCGCGCCGGACGATGCCATCGTCATGAACGCCAAAGACCGCCCGGCTACGAGCAGGCCGTGATGCATGTGCTCATGCCGAATCCGGCACCGGATGTTGCCGGGACATGGTACGCCGACTTCTTTGCCAAGGGACAATATGTGTACCCCGACCCGGCCCTGCTGTGGCGTACGGCACGCCTGCTCTGCGACAAGGGATGCCTGCGCCTGCCCGAGGATGCGCGCGAACTGGTGGAGGGCGCCTATGGCAACCGGGAGATTCGCACGCCACAGGCTCTTGAGGAACAGACCAAGGCCCTTGCGAAACAGTTGAGCGACCGCGCCGCCGCCAATTTCGTGAAGCTGCAATTCGACTGCGGGTATCTGGCGGACAGCAATCCATGGGGACCGGAAATCACCGCGCCCACACGTCTGGGCGAACCGTCCCACGGCCTTCGTCTGATCCGTATGGAGAACGGCACGGCCCGCCTCTGGGCCGACACCGGTTCCGGCCCGACCATGCCCACCTGCCTGCGTTCGGAAATCCGCGTCATGCAGAGCCGAGTCACGGAAGCCGTCCCGCCGCCGACCTCGCCCCGGGCCTTTGACGATCTCGTGGCCGCCATGCCGGACAAGGGCAAGTGGTGTGTCTGCCTCCCTGTTCGGGAAACAGCCCCGGGCATATGGAAAGGCAAGGCCAAAAACGGCAGGGGCCAGGAAGTGACAGTGAGGTATTCCGAAACATCGGGATTGCAGATTGACTGAATTCGAAAAACCGTTGTATTGAACGGTTCATCCCCGCTCGGGCGGGGATGAACCGTATGAGTTTGCCAAAATATGGCAAAAAATTATTATGTTCCCCGCACTGCGGGGATTTTTATATGTCAAATAGTTAAATATGAATTTGTTAAAATTTAAGCAAAATCTAAATATGAATTTGTTAAAATTTTTAAAGTTCATTATTGACAAAAAAAATTGCCACCAAATATAAAAAAACAAATCGCCCCACACGGAATGGGGCGATTAAAAGATTCCCTTCCCCATGACAGGTAAAGGATACGTACAAAATCATATTACCTGCCACGAGGAAAAAACACAATCCCTCTGAAGGTAATATGCACACACTGCTTTTCTTTCATACGTGTGAATTCTTATTACCCAAATAACCGACCCGGCGCACAGTTGTCAGAGGGGCAACTGTGCGCCCCTTTTTTGCGACACACTATCGATACACTTATACTTACGGAGTTGAAATGAAATTCAATCTTCTGACCGAACACTGGCTTCCGGTTCGGTGCGAGGACAACACGATGCGCAGGATCGCGCCGTGGGAAATGACGAGCCAAGGGCTGGCCCCTCTGGCTCCGAATTCGCCCCGGCCCGACTTCAATGCCGCGTTGCTGGAGTTCCTCGTCGGGCTGACGCAGACCGCGTTTGCCCCGGCCAACCGGAAGGAATGGAAGGCACGACTTGCCGAACCGCCGTCGCCGGAACAACTGCAACAGGCGTTTGCGCCGCACGAACCGTACTTCAACCTGCTCGGCGAACGCCCCCGATTCCTGCAGGACCTGACCATGAAGGAAAAGGACAAGCCTGCACGCGTTGGCGTGGCCTCCCTGTTCATCGAACAGCCGAGCGGCAACACCCTGACCACGAACAAGGACGTTTTCATCAAGCGCGGACAGGTGGAGACCCTGTGCCCGGCCTGTGCAGCCGCCGCCCTGTACACGCTTCAGGCATTTGCGCCAGCCGGTGGCAAGGGGCACCGCACGTCCATGCGCGGCGGCGGCCCCCTCTCCACGCTGATCCCGGGCAGAACGCTCTGGGAAAGCGTCTGGCTGAACGTGATTCCTTCGGACAATGTCAAGCTGCCTTCGGCATCCGGACCGGATGAGCTGGAAAAAGGCGTCTACGCCTGGATGAGCCCCACGCATACCAGCGAAAAAGGCGAAGAGGTCACGCCCGAGGCAATGCACCCCCTGCATGCCTACTGGGGCATGCCCCGGCGCATCGTTCTGGAAGAGTGCGAAGCAACCGGGCCGTGCGACATCTGCGGAATGGAACATCCGGTTGCGGTCCGCACCTATCTGACCCGGCCAAACGGCTGCAATTACAGTTCGTACTGGCTGCACCCGCTCACTCCGTACCGCATGAGCACTCCACCCCTGTCCATAAAGGGACGCGCGGACATCGAGGCATACAGCAACTGGCTCGGGCTTGTGTACGGCGAACCCGAGATTTCGGGCAAGGCCGGGGAAAACCGCGTGGGCCGCGCCCTGTGCATCAAAAGCCTGCCCCGAAGACTCCACGGACAAGTCAATGTGGCCGGATACGACATGGACAATGCCAAAGCCCAGGAATGGTGCGAACACGCATTCCCTGTCTATGTCGTGGAGGGCAACCTCACTGATTTCCGAACAACTGTCCGCGACATGGTTCAGGCAGCGGATCAGGTTCGCCGCAACCTTGTGGGCGCGCTCAAGGACGCCATGGTGCACGAGGCCGGAAAGAATCAGGCAAAAATCGACATGACGATCTTCGACAATGCCGGAACCGCATTCTGGAGCGAAACCGAATCCATGTTCTACTCCCTGATGGAAAAACTGGCCGCCCTGCCCGACTCGGACGAGGCACTCGCTCGAACCGACGAACTCATGCTCGAATGGGGCAGCCACCTGCTGCACAAGAGCATGGTCCTGTTCGACAAATGCGCCGGGGGATTCGGCATCCCGGTGGAACGCATGGAACGCTTTGTTCTGGCCCGGGACAAAATGGTCGGTTTCAACGTGAAAAAGCTGCGCACATTCAACATGTACCCGCAAAAGGAGGCGGCATGAGCCTGCATAACGCCCTGAGCGATGAAAAATTCTGGAAAATCATCGCCGTATGGTGGCACTCCCTTGATGATGACAGAGGCCAGCGCGCGGAATTGCGGCGGGCCAAGACTCCGGCGGAAGTCTACATCTCGCCGGCTTATCGGGACGGCATTGTCCGCAACCTCACGCAATTCGCCCTCACGGAATCGGAACTGGAACGACTCGCCCTTCCGATCGGCGTGCTGGCCCGGGTCCGCAACCTGACATCCGGGTCCCATTTCGCGGCCCTGTTCGGCACCCGAGGCAAAGGCAGCCCGGCCATGCGCGATGTCCGCTTTCGCAGGCTGCTTGCCATTGCCAATGACAATACGGATGGCATGGACGAAAACCGGGACGAACTCTTCCGCATACTCGTCCGCATGGTCCGCCTGACCGACGACACAGCCACGCTGAACGGCCTGATCAAGGGCGGCATCTGGTGGAACGACGTCACCAAGCGCGAATGGGCCCGGCAGTACTACACTCACCGCACAAACTGATTTTTTCTACAGGAGAAACAGCATGTCCAAATTCATCCAGCTTCATGTCCTGACCACGTATCCCGCCAGCAACCTGAACCGCGACGATCTGGGGCGCCCCAAGACCGTGATCATGGGCAACACCCAACGACTCCGCGTATCGTCCCAGAGCCTCAAGCGTGCATGGCGCATCTCGGAACCGTTTTCGCAGGCGCTCGCCGGACACATCGGCACCCGCACCAAGGAAATCGGGAAATACGTGTACCACGCCCTGACCAGCGGCGCGACCTTTGCCGAAGTCATGGCCGATCCCAAGGCCACGGGCAGCCTGAAGACACTCAAGCAGTCCCCGGCGGTCAAGATCGCCAGAACCATCGGCAATGTGTTTGCCAAGATGAAAGCCGACTACAAGCCCAAAAAGGACGAGGAATTCAGTTCGAAAAAGTTTCTGGAATCTCTGGAAACCGAACAGATGGCGCATGTCAGCCCCGCGGAGCTCGACGGAGTCGCACAGCTGGTCGAGGCCTGCCGCGAAACCGGCAAGGAGCCGGACAAGGACGACCTGAATCTGCTGCGCAAGGACGCGACCGCCGTGGACGTGGCCCTGTTCGGCAGAATGCTGGCGGCCAACCCCAGCTTCAATGTGGAAGCCGCGGCTCAGGTCGCGCATGCCATGACCGTGCACAAGGCCACTGTGGAGGATGATTTCTTCACGGCCGTGGACGACCTGAATACCGAGGATGCCGGGGCCGGACACATGGGTGTGGCCGAATTCGGCGCAGGTCTGTTCTACCTCTATCTATGCATTGACCGCAACCTGCTCGTGGAAAATCTGGGCAATGACACCGAACTTGCCAACCACGCACTCAGAGCACTGGTCAGCTCGGTCTGCACTGTCAGCCCCACTGGCAAGCAGAACAGCTTTGCCTCGCGCGCGGCCGCATCCTACTGCCTCGCGGAAAAGGGCGACGAACAGCCGCGCACTCTGGCCGAGGCGTTCCTCTCTCCCATGAAGGACAGCGAGGACCTGCTGCACACGGCCATGGCAGCCATTGAAACCAGGCGGGACAGCTTCAACCGCATCTTCGGAGCCGCGCCGGAATTCCGTTTCTTCAGCCACGAGGCCGGAACCCTGAAAGAGGTCTGCGACTTCATCACGGAGTAGGTCATGACCCGATATCTCGTCTTTACGCTCAAGGGCCCCATGCAAAGCTGGGGCACATCCGCAGCCGTGGGCGAAGTGCGCTCCACGGCCAATCACCCGAGCCGTTCCGGGGTGATGGGTCTTGTGGCGGCGGCACTGGGCATCCGACGCAGCCAGCCCGACGAACTGGTCCGGCTGCATCAGGCAAGCCGACTCGCCGTGCGCATGGACAGGCCCGGCGACCGCATGGTGGACTATCACACGGTTCAGGTGCCGCCCGGCACGAAGAAACGAGTCTATCGCACCCGACGCGACGAACTGGTCTCCATGCTGGAGCAGGACGAAAAACCGGCCACCATCCTTTCCCGACGGGAATATCTGGCCGGGGCCGCGTTCACGGCCTGCATCTGGCTGGAAAGTGATGCGGGCCATGATCTGGATGACATGCGCGAGGCGCTGCGCCATCCCGGGCTGACCCTGTATCTGGGCCGCAAGTCCTGCCCTCTCGGGTTTCCCCTGCTGCCAGAGGTTCTGGAAGCCGAGGATGCCATTGCCGCATTCCATGTCTATGATGCAATGCGCGAACAGGTGCCGGAATGGGACACCCGACCCGGCACACAGGTCTGGACTGACGAGGGGTACGGCGACCAGCCCGCGATCATGACGTTTTCCACACGCGATGTATTGACCAACGCGCGGAAACGCCAGTTCGACACGCGAACCGAGATCCATCTCAGCCTGCCCGAGACCGAGGAGGCCGACCATGTACATGAGTAGAATCACGCTGGACGCCCGCATACTGGCTCGCAATCAGGTCTACGAAACGCATCAGGCGCTGTGGAAGCTGTTTTCCGACAATCCGGACAGGCAGCGGGATTTCCTGTACCGCAGTCTGGATGCAACCACGTTCCTGACCGTGTCCGCACGGGAACCGGAACAGCTTGATTTCGTCCGCAGGCTGGACATCAAGCCCTACGCCCCCAAGCTGGCGACCGGTGACCGCGTGCTGTTTTCCCTGCGCTTCAATCCCGTGGTGAAACGACGGCAGAACAACCGGCAGATACGCGTTGACATGGTGCAGGACGAACGGAAACGGCTTCTGAATCAAGGCCTCCCCGGACGCAAACTTCCGACGCGAGCCGAAATAGCGCAGGGAGTAGCAAGGGAATGGCTTGCCAAACGGCAGGAATCCCTCGGACTGCGTCTGGAAAACGTGATCATGGCGGAATCGTATGACCAGCAGCGATTCAGCAAGAAGGGCAACGCCGGAAGAGTGGTACTTTCCCGTATCGATGCACGTGGCTTTGCCAAGGTGTCCGACCCGGATGCGTTGTGCCACGCGCTCTTTTCCGGCGTGGGCTGCGCCAAGGGATTCGGCTTCGGGCTTCTTCTGGTGAGGCGGGCCTGATGCTGCCCAAACTCTCGCCCCTGCCGCTCAAGGAACGCGCCAGCATGGTCTTTCTGGAAAAAGGCCAGCTCGACGTGCTGGACGGCTCCTTTGTGCTGGTGGACGCGGAAGGCGTGCGAACCCACATCCCGGTGGGCGGAGTGTGCTGCATTCTGCTCGAACCCGGAATACGGGTCTCGCACGCCGCAGTCACGCTTGCCTCGCGTTCCGGAACCCTGCTCGTCTGGGTGGGCGAGGCCGGGGTGCGCCTGTATTCCGTTGGTCAACCCGGCGGCGCACGCAGCGACAAGCTGTTGTGGCAGGCATCGCTGGCTCTGGATGAAACAGCCCGGTTGAACGTGGTCCGCAAGATGTTCGCCATCCGGTTCGACGAGGAACCGCCCTGCGGCCGAAGCGTCGAGCAGTTGCGCGGCATCGAAGGCGGCCGGGTCAAGGCCATTTACAAGCATCTGGCCCGGATGCACCGGGTTTCCTGGTCGGGCCGAAAATATGATCCCGGCGACTTCTCTACCGGGGATGTCCCGAACCAATGCCTGAGCGCGGCCACGTCCTGTCTGTACGGCATCTGCGAGGCCGCGATTCTCGCGGCGGGCTATGCTCCGGCCATAGGTTTCCTGCACACGGGCAAACCGAGATCGTTCGTGTACGACGTGGCGGACCTGATCAAATTCGAAACCGTGGTCCCCGCCGCATTTTCCGTGGCCGCAAAATCCCCGAAGGAACCGGAACGCATGACCCGGCTGGCCTGCCGCGACATGTTCCGCAAAAAACGCGTGCTCAAACGAATAATCCCGCTCATCGAGGAGGTTCTTTCCGCCGGAGGCAAACCCATGCCGCTGGCCCCGGCCGATTCGGTGGGCCCGGCGTTCGAGGAGGAGAAAGGCCATGGCGATGACGGTCATCGTGGTTGAAAACGCACCGCCGCGTCTGCGCGGACGACTCGCGGTCTGGCTGCTGGAAATCCGGGCAGGGGTTTACGTCGGAGATGTGTCCGCCCGCACACGGGACATGATCTGGAACAATGTCGAATCCGGCATGGAGGAAGGCAACGGGGTCATGGCCTGGCAAACGCAATCCGAACAGGGCTTTTCGTTTGCCACCATCGGAGCCAACCGCAGAATCCCGGTGGATTTCGACGGCCTTTCCCTTGTCTCCTTCCTTCCGCAGCAGGAGGTTGATGCTTAGCAAATATCAATCCAAAAAAACGAATTCAAGTTGGCATTTTTTGAACAGACAAAAAAGTTCATGAAATGCAACCAACTCCAGCAAGGGTGTTCCCCGTATGCGCGGGGATGAACCGTCCCAGAACGGAATGTCTTTGGCTTAACCCGGGTGTTCCCCGTATGCGCGGGGATGAACCGGCGCGAGGCCATTATCATGTCGTGTATCTCCGGTGTTCCCCGTATGCGCGGGGATGAACCGGTGGATGGCTTGACCGTGTGGCCGATGGCGAAGTGTTCCCCGTATGCGCGGGGATGAACCGTCCGGCGCGGATCGACGCGCCCTTGATAGGGAGTGTTCCCCGTATGCGCGGGGATGAACCGGGTTTGAGGATCGGACATGGTGGAAATGAACAGTGTTCCCCGTATGCGCGGGGATGAACCGTCACTGCACGTCTCAGGCATGGATAAGGTAATGTGTTCCCCGTATGCGCGGGGATGAACCGTTCCCGGACTTCCCCGAACGTTATGCCCGCTAGTGTTCCCCGTATGCGCGGGGATGAACCGTCGGCACCGTGAACATCAACACGAGCCAGCCGGTGTTCCCCGTATGCGCGGGGATGAACCGATGGCTGCGGCCCGCATGGTGGAGCGCAATATGTGTTCCCCGTATGCGCGGGGATGAACCGTAACTTCGTCGCCCTTGCCTTTCTGGAGCTTGGTGTTCCCCGTATGCGCGGGGATGAACCGGCTTTCCAGTTCCGCGACGCGTTCGCTTTCAAGTGTTCCCCGTATGCGCGGGGATGAACCGGCGCGCAATGACTTTGCCGATTTGGAGGGGATGTGTTCCCCGTATGCGCGGGGATGAACCGTTCTTGAAAACGAAAAGAAGCCTACTGAACAAGTGTTCCCCGTATGCGCGGGGATGAACCGGTGCTGGCCCATTTGAGGCCTGCTGCTTGATAGTGTTCCCCGTATGCGCGGGGATGAACCGTTCTTGAAAACGAAAAGAAGCCTACTGAACAAGTGTTCCCCGTATGCGCTGGGATGAACCGATTTTCTTCTGGATCACGTGGTATTTCTGGACAAGTCCTCTTCCCCTTCCACCTTTTCCGAATTTTGGACGAACAGCCAAAGTCCGAAATGTCTATACATTGAAACACCCCAAAAAGGCATTTCAACATACTGAAATACATTATTTTTATTTGCATTTGCAACCTCTTCCCGAATACTGTAGTTGCCTAACTTCTTGAGGCATTTCACTTTTTGAACACATGAGAGGATTTGGGATGAAACGTCTACTTACTGTCTTTCTGGCTCTGGCACTGTGTTTCTGTGCCGCTTCCGCCTTTGCTGGCGACACTTCCTGGGATACCGTGAAAAAATCCGGCAAACTGGTCATCGGACTGGATGACGCATTCCCGCCCATGGGATTCCGTGACGACAGCGGCAAACTCGTGGGTTTTGACGTGGATGCGGCCGAGGAAGTCGGCAAACGGCTCGACATCAGGATCGTCTGGCAGCCCACCGAATGGAAGGGCGTCATGAATTCCCTGTATGCCAAGAAATTCGACTGCATCTGGAATGGCATGACCATTACCCCGGAACGCCAGAAGAAAGTGGCGTTTTCCAAGCCGTACCTGATCGACGGACAGATCGCGACCGTGCGCATGGACGAAAAGGCAATCAACACGCTTGAGGCTCTTGGCGACAGGAAGGTCGGCGTGCAGGCCGGTTCCCCGGCGCTTCAGGCCGCCCAGAAGCTGCCCAAGGCCGCTGCCGAAATCCGTGAATATGACACCAACCCCAAGGCCTTCCTCGATCTGGAAGCCGACCGTCTGGACTCCGTGGTCGTTGACAACGTAACCGGCCGCTACTACATGGCTTCCCGGCCCGGTCAGTTCCGCGCCCTGCCCGGCTACATCACCAAGGAAGCGTTCGGCATCGCCTTCCGCATGGAAGACGCAGCCCTTCGCGGCAAGGTTCAGCAAGCCATTGATGCCATGGTCGCGGACGGCACCATGGGCAAAATCTCCCGCAAATGGTTCGGCGAGGACGTCACCAACCCGGCCAAATGGTAATCCAGAATCGTGAAGAATCGAATTGATGCAATCTCGAGGAGCGTCGTCATGGCGGCGCTCCTCATGCTTTCCCTGCTCGGCCCGGGCATTCAGGCTGCCAACGCGTCCGCACAGACTGCGGATGCCGACGCCCTGATGCGCAAGGCCAACAACATCATGGTCACCGGCGACCTCAAGGGCGCCGTCGAAATCTACCTGCAAATCCCCAAACCCGGCCCGGACGGCGATCAGGGCCAGTTCGTTTCCAGCCGCATGCAGGCCGCCCGCCTTGAGTTCGCAGCCAAGGATTTTTCCGCAGCTCTGGCCGTCATGGACGAGCTGCTCTCGGTCTATCCGGAAAACATCGAAGCCCTCAAATTTCGCGAGGCCGTCAAGGAAGCCTTGATGCCCCAGTGGCAGAGGCTGATGCGGGACACGGTCAAATTCGTGCCGCACCTGCTCAAGGGCAGTCTCATGACCCTGCTGCTGGTGGTTTTCACCATGGTGATTTCGCCATTCGGCGGCCTGCTCATCGCGCTGGGGCGCATCAGCAAGCTCAAGGCGATCAGCCGCTTCTGCTGGTTCGTGATCTGGCTGTTTCGCGGAACGCCCCTTCTGCTTCAACTCTTTTTCATCTACTACGGCCTGCCCGCCATCGGCATCACCCTGAAACCGATTCCGGCGGCACTCATCGGGTTGGGCCTGAACTATTCTGCCTACCTCGCGGAGATCATCCGCAGTGGCATCATCTCCATCGACCAGGGACAGATGGAGGCGGCCGAGGCCATAGGCATGTCCTACTGGCAGGCCATGCGCCGGGTCATCATTCCCCAAACCTTCCGCGTGATCCTGCCACCCGTGGGCAATGAATTCATCGCGCTGATCAAGGATACGGCCCTGGTTTCCACCATCGCCATGGTCGAACTGATGCGCACGGCAGACCAGCTCTTCAACGCGTCGTTCAATATCACGGTGCTGGGCCTTGCCGCCGTGATCTACCTTGCCTTCACCACCGTGTTCACCTTTGCCTTCGAAAAACTCGAGGCACGCGCGGGCGCATACGAGAAACGCTGATGCAACAGCTTCTGGAACTCAGGAATATCGTCAAATGCTTCGGCTCGCACCGGGCCGTGGACAGCATCAATCTTTCCCTCACCCCGGGGGAAAAGACCGTGATCATCGGCCCGTCCGGGTCCGGCAAATCCACCCTGCTGCGCACCGTGAATCTTCTGGAAACCATCGATTCCGGAGAAATCCTCTTCGAAGGCCGCAACGTGGGCTACAGCATGATCAAGGGCAAGCTGACCCCGGACAAGCCCAGAAACATCTGCAAGCTGCGCACCCAGATCGGCATGGTGTTCCAGCACTTCAACCTGTTCCCGCACATGACCGTGCTGCAAAACGCCATGGAAGGACAGGTGACCGTACTTGGCTCGCCCAAGTCGAAGGCGCGCGACGTGGCCATGAGCATGCTCGAAAAGGTGGGCATGGGCGAATTCGCCGATCGCTACCCCGCTGCCCTTTCCGGCGGACAGAAACAGCGGGCCGCCATAGCCCGCGCCCTGTCCATGCGGCCCAAGCTCATGCTGTTCGACGAACCCACCTCCGCACTCGACCCGGAACTGGTAGGCGAGGTATTCGCCACCATCAAGCAGCTTGCGGACGAAGGCATGACCATGATCATCGTGACCCACAACATGGGCTTTGCCCGGGAAATCGCGGATCAGGTGGTATTCATGGAAAACGGTTCATTCCTCGCAAAAGGCGCCCCGGACGAATTCTTCGGAAAGCACTGCGAGGACCCGCGCATCCAAAGCTTCATCGACCGCATCTTCTAGCTTCGCTTTTTTTGCGACGCTTCCAAAGGCCTCCCGGCAATGCCGGGAGGCCTTCTTTTTTTGCCAGCGGATACCAGCCAGCCGATAATTCCACATCTTTCGGAACAGTCATCCGCTTTTCCCGGAACAGCCGATATGCAAAGGCGTTCCAAAAGGGATTAACTTTTCATAACCTACTGAAATAAAAATTGTAATTTTATTCACATGCGTGGCATCCATCTTGCTCTTTTCAAAACGTCGGACACGTCACATCCCGATAAACACTTTGAAAGGAAGCATTAATGGTAAAAGAATCGAAAACTCGCCCGGGCAAAGCCAAAAGGATCGTGCTTGCCAGCCTGGGCCTGTTCGGATGTCTGGCGATCTTCACCGCTGTCTGGGCGGGTTCCAAAAGCTCGGAACGGGACGGAAACGGGCTGTGCCTTTCCTGTCACGTCATGGAACAAACCGTGTTTCAGGAATTCAGGAAGACCACACACTTCACAAACCCCTCAGGCGTTCGCGCAAAATGCTCCTCGTGCCACGTGCCCCAGGAGCTCGCCCCCATGATCAAGCGAAAGGTCGCCTCGGTGTCCGAAGTGATCGGCTGGATGCGCGGCACCATCGATACCCCTGAAAAGTTCGACAGGAACAGACTGCGCCTTGCCAAGAGCGTATGGGCCGATTTCAAGGCGTCCGATTCCCGCGAATGCAAATCCTGCCACAATGCCGATGCGTTCGACTTCGCTTCGTTCAAGAAGCCCGAATCCGTGAAAACCATGAAGAAGGGACTTGAGGAAGGTCAGACCTGCATCGACTGCCACAAGGGCATCGCCCACACCATGCCCGACCTCTCGGCCGGATTCCGCATGATGTACGAGGAAATCAGCAATGATGCCAAGGGTGCCAATTTCAAGGCCGACGCCGTGTATCCGGTCCGCGTGGCTGCCTGCTACATGGAAAGGGACGGAGCCAAGGCCGGCCGTCTTCTGCCCCTGACCAGACTCGAAGTTCTGGATACGTCCGGTGACTGGGCCAAGGTCCGCGTTCGCGGCTGGCAGCAGATCGGCGCGGAGCGCGTGATCTGCGAAATGCCCGGCAGACGCATCTTTTCCGCAGCCCTGAGCAAGAAAGCCGTGGACAGCGTCAAGGCAGGCAAGCCCGAACTTGATCCCGATACCGGCCTTTCCTGGCGTCCCGCCGAATTCGACTGCTGGATCAGGACCGGCGACTACCTTGCCGACATCGACAGGCTGAACAACTACGGCAGCGAACTGCATGCGGCCACCTGCGGCGGCTGTCATGCCCAGACCCCGGCCGCCCACTTCAAGGCCAACCAGTGGATCGGCGGCATCAAGTCCATGGGCACCCGGGTCAAGCTCGAAAAGACGAATTATCGTTTTCTGCTCAAATACCTGCAACTCCGCGCCTCTGACGTGGTGGATGAAAGCCATTCATAAAAAGGAACGTTCCATGTCCAACACGCAACATTCAACATCCGTGAACAAGCCGCTCATGCTCCGCTGGCTTTCGGCCATGTTCGCCCGGGAACTCACCCCCGAGGACATCAGGAGCTACCGCTCTGGTCAGGGCAAGGCATTCCTCGACGCGTGGCACGACACCATGCCCGAGGCCGATGAACTTGCCCGGCTCGAAAAGAAGCTGAACGGCCCGGAAACGCCCGAGGATGCCGCTCTGGAATTCGCCAGCGCGTTTTCCTGGCTATTCCACGGCGTGGGCGGGCCCAAAGCCGCCCCCACGCATCAGCACGACTGGTCCGAGGATTCCGACGGCACGCAAATGCGTTGCGTGGCCCAATGCGAACAGCTCATGGCAGCCTGCGGCATTGGTCCTTCTCAAGAAAGCGGAGAATCCGCCGACCATGTCAGCACGCAGCTCGAGTTCCTCGGGTTTCTCGAAGAAAAATCCGTTTCCGAAGCCGACGGTCCCTGGGACGAATATCGCGCCAGACTGCTCCGGGAACATGTTCAACCATGGCTTCCCCATTTTCTGGAAGCCTGCGAACGCAACGATCGCAACGGCCTGTATTCGACGCTGGCCCGCCTGACCCGTCAGGTGCTGCCCGAATGCCGGAACTAGATACCACTTTTCAGCAATTGCTGATCAACCACATGTCCGAGGAGAAATGCTTGTGACAAAGTCAAATCAGAACACAGCAACGGGAATGAGTCGCCGCCAGTTCATGGGCTACACCGCGGCAGCCGGTGCCTTCACCACGCTGCTGGGTCCCTCCATGCTCGGGTCGGCCATGGCCGCTCCGCAAAACACCGCCGGCTCCTGCGCCACTTTCTGGGGCATCTGCAAGCTCAAGGCCGAGAATGGCCGCATCGTCAAGGCCGAGCCCTTTGCCAAGGACAGCTCTGTCAACGAGATGACCACCAACATGCCCGGCTACGTGCACTCCCCCGCGCGCATCAAGTACCCCATGGTCCGCAAGGGCTTCCTCAAGGACGGATACAAGTCCGACCCCAAGGAACGCGGCAAGGGCGAATTCGTGCGCGTGAGCTGGGACAAGGCCGCCGAACTCATAGCCGACAACATGAAGCGCATCATCAAGACCTATGGCAATGACGCGATCTATGCCACGCCCAGCGGCTGGTATCTGCTGGGCAAGGTCAATGCGGCCGGCGCCTGCACCAGCCGTCTCTCCAACCTGATGGGCGGCTTCGTCCGTGCCGTGGGCGACTACTCCACCGGCGCGTCGCAGGTCATCATGCCGTACGTGGTCGGCAACATGGAAGTATACAGCCAGCAGACTTCCTGGCCCGTCATCGTCGAGAACTCCGACGTGGTGGTCGTATGGGGCGGCAACCCCATGAATACCCTGCGCATCTCGTGGCCCGCGCCCACGCACAAGGGCATCGAAAACTTCAGGGAGCTGAAGAAGCGCGGCAAGCGCATGATCTTCATCGACCCGACCCGCAACGAATCCATTCAGGAACTCGGCGCGGAATGGATCGCTCCCCGTCCGAACACCGACGTTGCCATGATGCTCGGCGTGGCCCATGCCATCCATGAAAAGGGATTGACCAATCAGGAATTCATCGACGAATACACCAGCGGATTCGACAAGTTCCTGCCCTATCTGCTCGGTGAATCCGACGGTCAGCCCAAGACCCCGGAATGGGCGGAATCCGTCTGCGGCGTGCCTGCCAGGACCATCCGCGAGCTGGCGGAAATCTTTGCCAAGAACCGCACCATCCTGATGAGCGGCTGGGGCATCCAGCGCGCCGAGCACGGCGAGCAGCCCCACTGGATGCTGGTGACTCTGGCATGCATGCTCGGCCAGATCGGTCTGCCCGGCGGCGGCTTCAGCATCGGCCACCTCTATTCCAATCAGGGCACACCGGCTGCCAACGCGCCCAGCGTTCCCGGCATGTCCGGCGGCAAGACGCCCGAAGGCGCTCCGGCTCCGATCCCCACGGCCCGCAACATCGACATGATCCTGAACCCGGGCAAGATCATCGACTACAACGGACGCAAGGTGAAGTATCCCGAGATCAAGATGATCTACAACGGATTCGCCAACTCCCATACCCGCCAGCCGCAACGCGAATCCGCGATCCGCGCCTGGCAGAAGCCCGAGTGCGTCGTGGTTCACGAAATCTTCTGGACCCCGACCGCGCGCATGGCCGACATCGTGCTGCCCATCTCCTCTCCCGCCGAATGGGCCGACATGACCACCAGTGAGGACGGCCGTTTCATCATCCCGATGAAACCTGCCATCGAGCCCATGTACGAATCCAAGCCCACCTACGATGCATTCGCGTTCATCGCGGACAAACTCGGCGTTGGCAACGGGTTCACCGAAGGCAAGACCGGCATGCAGTGGCTGGAGTCCTTCTACAATCAGGCCGTGGCCGATGCCAAGCGCAAGGGCCTGACCATGCCCACCTTCAAGGAATTCTGGGACAAGGGCGAAGTTCTCGAATTCAAGGTCCCGGAAGCGAACAACAATTGGGTCCGCTACAGCGACTACCGCGAAGATCCGCTGCTCGAGCCTCTGGGAACGCCCACCGGCAAGATCGAAATCTTCTCCAGAGACATCGAGAAGATGGGATATGACGATTGCAAGGCCCATCCTTCCTGGATCGAGCCGACCGAATGGCTGGGTTGCGAAAAGGCCAAGACCTACCCCCTGCACATGCTGACCTCGCATCCGCGCCATCGTCTGCACTCCCAGTGCAACCACGTCAAGGCGCTGCGCAAGCTCTACACCGTGCAGGATCGCGAACCGGTCTGGATCAGCAAGGAAGACGCCAAGGCTCGTGGCATCAAGGACGGCGACGTTGTGCGCGTGTTCAATGATCGCGGCGAGGTGCTGGCCGGTGCACAGGTTTCCGAAAACCTGCGTCCCGGCGTGGTACGCCTGTGCGAAGGCGGCTGGTACGATCCGGTCGAACCGGGCAAGCCCGGCTCCCTGTGCGCCTACGGCAGCGCCAACGTCCTGACTCTGGACATCGGCAGCTCCAAGCTGGCTCAGGCCGTGAACGGCAACACCAGTCTGGTGCAGGTCGAGAAGTACACGGGCAAGCTGCCTGAGATCACCGTGTTCGACGCGCCCAAGGCCGCAATGTAACACGCTCCATTCCACGACCACGGGAAAGCAGAAAAACGGCCTGCTCCGCGAATTCGCGGGGCGGGCCCGTTCCTGACAAAAGACAAACATCGCCTAACGCAGTTCCACGAAAAGTCTGACCAGATCCTCGGAAATCGATTCCAGCAAAACCGGATCGGTAACCGGGGCAAGCAGATGGGGCTCCTGCGCACGCAGAAATCCCGACAAATCCGAAGCGGAAAGCAGGACTCCCCGCTTCAGCAGTTCATCTCCGATATCCTCGGCCAACGTGCTGAAAATCTTGACTGTCACCAGAACAGTGTCCGGTGATGCAGCCACCGAGTCCGGCCTTGCATCCAGATCCTGCCGAAAAGATCGGAACGGACTCTCCCGCCCCAGACAGATGCCCACCAGCCCGGGCATGGCGCCGCCAAGAGCCAGAATATCCCCCTGCTTGATCCGGGCAGAGCCGATTTCGTCCACCGGACTGGAATTCAGGAAGATTGTGCGAATTCGCGCGTTCACGAAATCACGTTCCAGCCCAAGACCGCTTTCCAGAAAATCCCGGATGCTCCATCCTTGCACGGTCTCCAGAAAAAAGCCCTTTTGCAGAAGATAATACCAGCTTTTCCGGGATGATCGGCTCGCAGCTACGTGAATTTCTTGCATAGCAATTTCCATGAAAAAACCTCCCTCAACTGCTTCATATCATGGGATTCCCCATCCATCATTATGCTCAACTGGGCACAATATATTGTTTTCTTTGACATTTTTTTCACAGTCAGCATATCATGAAGAGCAAAGTAGGCAAACGCACGTTTGAACGCGCCGTCCAATGGCGTCTAACCATCAAAATTCGAGGTAGTTATGCCGAGAATTCTCAGAATCAACACCCGGACCAAAGAATATCGGTTTGAAGAATTGGGCCAGTACGCCAATCTTGGAGGTCGCGCTCTGACTTCCCGGCTCATCAACACGGAAGTCCCGGCGGACTGTCATCCCCTGTCCGCCGAGAACAAGCTGGTGATGGCTGGCGGTCTGCTTGCCGGTTCCACGGCAGCCAACTCCGGCCGCCTGTCCGTAGGCGCCAAGTCTCCGCTTACCGGCGGCATCAAGGAATCCAACTCCGGCGGCCTGTTTGCGCACAAACTTCCCAAGATGGACATCCATGCCATCGTGTTCGAGGACAAGCCCGAATCCGACGCGCCGTTCCAGACGCTGGTCATCAGCACGGACAAGGTGGAATTCAAGGACGCGGGCGAAATCGTGGGCATGGACAACTATCCGGCTCATGACAAACTGCTTGCCGAATACGGTGACAAGGCCATTGTGGCGCTGGTCGGCCCGGCAGGCGAAACCCTGCGCCAAACCGCAACCATCCAGTTCACCGATCCCTACAAGCGTCCGGCCCGCTCGGCAGGTCGCGGCGGCACCGGTGCGGTACTCGGCTCCAAAAAGATCAAGGCCATCGTACTTGATCCCGCCTCCAATGCCCCGGTCAAGCCTGCTGACAACGATGCGTTCAAGACCGCCCGCAAGACCTGGGTCGACATTCTTCAGGGCCATCCCGTCACCAGTCAGGGCCTGCCCGCATACGGCACCGCCATTCTGGTGAACGTGGTCAACGAAGCCGGGGCCATGCCCACCAAGAACTTCCGCTACGGCCAGTGCGATCACGCCGCCGAAATTTCCGGCGAAAAAATGGCCGAACTGATTGAAGCCCGCGGCGGCAAGGTCAAGGAACCCTGTCATACCGGCTGCATCATCCAGTGCTCCCAGCAGTACAACGACAAGGACGGCAACTACCTGACCTCCGGCTTCGAGTACGAAACCATCTGGGCATACGGCGCCAACGCCCTGATCAAGGATCTGGACGACATCGCCACGCTGGACCGCATCTGCGACGAAAAGGGCATGGACACCATCGAAGCTGGCAATGCTCTGGCCATTGCCATGGATGGCGGCGTCATTCCCTGGGGCGACGGCAAAACCGCCATCGAACTGATGCGCAAGGTCGGCACTTCCGATGCTCTGGCGCAAATCATGGGCAACGGCGTGGAGTTCGCGGCCAAGGCGTTCGGCGTGGAACGCGTTCCCACCGTGAAGGGCCAGTCCATGCCCGCCTATGACCCGCGCGCGGTCAAGGGCGTAGGCGTGACCTACGCCACCACGGCCATGGGCGCGGACCACACCGCAGGCTACGGCGTCTGCCAGAACATCCTCAAGGTGGGTGGCGATGTGGACGGTCTCAAGAAGGACGGCAACGTGGAGATTTCCAAGAATCTTCAGGTGGCCACCGCAGCCATCGACTCCATGGGCTTCTGCCTGTTCGCGGCCTTTGCCGTTCTGGACGCGGAAAACGGCGTTCAGGCCATGGCCGATCTGGTTCAGTCCTGGACCGGCAATTCCTTCAGCATTGACGATCTGGTCAATCTTGGCGTCAACTGCATGAAGGACGAGCAGGACTTCAACCAGCGCGCCGGTTTCACCAAGAAGGACGACCAGCTGCCCCGTTTCTTCCGCACCGAGCCCCTGCCGCCCCACAACGTGGTCTGGGACCTGAGCGAAGACGAACTGCAGGGCGCCAAGGCGTAGCTTCCTGCCGCATGAACCAAAAGACAGGGGCCGGGAAGCGATTCCCGGCCCTTTTTGCATCAGCATGCCCTTGCAACCATTGACCGCCGCCCGGCTCGCGGCTAGGTTATTTTCATGGGAATTGAAATCAAATGCTTTGCCACGCTGTCCCGGTTCCTGCCCGAAAACAGCGACGACCACCCGATTCAGGCGGGTGACACCGTGGAGTCCATTCTCGACAGGCTGGGAATTCCGACCAAGGAAGTGAACCTGATCTTTGTCAACGCCAATCGGGCGTTTCTGCATACGGAACTCAAGGACGGCGACAGACTCGGCCTGTTTCCGGCCGTGGGTGGAGGCTAGACGTGCATCCCCTTTCCCTGTCCCAAGCCATTTGCCATGCCGCCGAACCCGGCCTGCTGCCATCCGGCGACACCGGGCTGTTCCTCGGTACGCAAGCCGTCGCAGACATGGCAGCCACCTTTGACGCGCCCGGCTGGGAAGTCGAGGCACTGGCTCTGGATAGCGGCGTCATCCCCAAACGATATTCGCGGAGCAGGAATGCCATTGCTGCGGACCAGCAGGCACGGTTGCTGCGTTCCCGAGTGGCGCAGGTCGGCCTCGGCGGACTGGGCGGCAATCTTCTGGAAATGCTCGTTCGATCCGGCGTGGGCAGAATTCGATGCGCGGACGGAGATGTTTTCGAGGAAACCAACCTCAACCGCCAGATGCTTTCGACCATGGGGTTCCTGAACCGCCCCAAGGCTGAAGCAGCCCGGGACAGAAGCGGAAAAATCAATCCATCCGTGGAAATGGAAGCCGCAAACACGTTTCTCGACGCAAAGACCATGCCCGAATTTCTGCAAGGGGCCGATGTTGCCGTGGATGCCCTTGGCGGTCTGGATTGCCGTCCCCTGCTCCGGCGAACGGCTGCCGAAGCGGGCATCCCGCTTGTCACGGGCGCGCTTGCAGGCTGGACCGGCTATGCCGCCGTGGTCCTGCCCGGCTCGCCCGGCCCTGCGGATTTCATGGGCACGGACAACGCTGCCGAGGAAACTCTCGGCTGCCCGGCTCCCACAGTCACCGTCGTGGCCTCGATCATGGCTGCGGAAATCATCGCCATTCTTTCCGGGGCACAGCCCCGCCTTGCCGGAAAAATGCTCCTCATGGACCTGCAATCCATGTCCTTTGAAACCGTTTCCCTGTAACCGCCAAAACCTGCTTTTCCCTGCCGGTGTCCAACTGTGCGCCATTGTGCTGCGGTTGACTTAATACCCTCGGTCATGCATGAAACTACGGTAGGATACGATAGGTTTTCCATTTCAACAAAACGCGCAGAGTGAATCATGATAGCGAAGAATCAGGACGCCACGCTTCGGCTGCGGGTATGGATCGAACAGGATAATGAACTTTACATAGGCATCGGCAGCACGCTTCTCCTCCAGCAGATCGAGCAGCGTGGTTCCCTGCGTCAGGCAGCGGAAGCACTGGGCATGTCCTATCGCCGAGCATGGGGCAAGCTCAAGAAGACCGAAAAACGCCTCGGCTTCCCTCTGGTGGAAAAAACCCGGGGCATGGGCCAGAAGTTCAATCTCACCTCCCGAGGCAAGGAAATGATGGATCTTTTCCTCGCCTTTTATCTGGATGTCGAAAAATACGCTGCCCAGCGAGCCGGGGAAATTCTCGGCATGAATGTACGCAGTTCCGGAGAATTCTACCGGGACGACATGGAATAGAGGGAATCCCCATTCCGGGGATTAGGGATATACAACCATATTCGGAGGATAGGATGAAACGGATTACTCTGTCCCTTTGCACGCTGCTGCTGACAGCCCTGCTGGCGGTCCCGGCCTTTGCCGCAAGGACGCTGCTCATGGCGACCACCACCAGTACGGCCAACACGGGCCTGCTCGATGACCTGATCGTGCCCCAGTTCAAGAAGGACACGGGCATCGAGATCAAGTTCATCGCGGTTGGCACGGGCAAGGCCCTGAAAATGGCGGAAAACGGCGACGTGGACGTGGTTCTGGTCCATGCCCCGGCTGCGGAAAAGGTCTACGTGGACAAGGGTGTGCTCATCGACCGCACCCAGCTCATGTACAACGATTTCGTGATCATCGGCCCGGACAGCGATCCCGCAGGCATCAAGGGCATGACTCCGGCCAAGGCGCTCAACGCCATTGCCGCCAAGCAGGCCGTCTTTGCCAGCCGCGGCGACAACTCCGGCACCAACAAGAAGGAAATCTCCCTGTGGAAGGCCGCCGACATGCAGGTCCCGGACAAGGAAGCCTGGTACGTGCAGACCGGACAGGGCATGATCTCCACCATCACGGTTGCCGAGGAAAAAGGCGCGTACACCATGACCGACCGGGGCACTTACATCAAGTATTCCGCCAACAAGGACGGCAATCCGCCGCTCAAGGTGCTGGTGGAAGGCGATCCCGTGCTGTTCAATCAGTACAGCGCTCTGGCCGTGAACCCGAAAATGCACAAGAACGCCAAGTACGATCTTGCCAAGGAGTTCATTGCCTGGATGGCCAGGCCCGAGACCCAGAAGGCCATCGGCGACTTCAAGCTGCTCGGCAAGCCCCTGTTCACGCCCAACGCCCAATAACCCGACAACACCATGGCCGGAAGGAAACCGTGTTTCCTTCCGGCCATTTCATACCAGCAAACTATGGATTATCTGCTTCAAGGATTTCTGCACGCCTTCGTGCTGCTGTTTCAAGGCGACCCGGAGACCTATTCCGCAGTCTGGACCACTGTGGCGGTTTCCACCACGTCCATCTGCTGCAGCATGCTCATCGGCGTTCCACTGGGGTTTTCCCTCGGATTCAACGAATTTCCCGGCAAACGGGCCGTACGTACCGTGGTGGACACGCTGCTTTCCTTTCCCACCGTGGTCATCGGCCTGCTTGTCTACGCCTTTCTTTCCCGAAGCGGCCCGCTCGGCAACATGGGACTGCTCTTTACCGTGCCCGGCGTGGCCGTGGGCCAGACCATACTGGGTCTGCCCATCATCATCGCCATGACCGCGAATGCCGTGGAAACCATGGACAAACGGCTGGCCCCGACCCTGATAACACTGGGTGCGGACAAGCGGCGCATCCTCCGTGACACCGTGCTGGAAGCGCGCTTCTCGATCATGCTGGCCGCCATGGCCGCATATGGCCGCATCGTGTCCGAAGTGGGCATCTCCATGATGGTGGGCGGCAACATCAAATGGCACACCCGAACCATCACCACGGCCATTGCACTGGAAACCGGCAAGGGGGAATTCGAGATGGGCATCGCGCTCGGCATCGTCCTGCTCGCCGTGGCCTTTGCCGTGAACATCAGCGCCGCGACTCTGCGCAAAAGGGCCACTCAATGACCGCTCCACTCATTTCCCTGAAAAACATTCGCCAGCAATACGGCGGAAGAACCGTTCTGGAAATTCCCGCGCTGGACATCCAGCCCGGAACCATAGTCGGACTGGCCGGACCAAACGGCAGCGGCAAATCCACCCTGCTCCGGCTGCTCGCATTTCTCGAAGCCCCGGCCTCGGGTCAGGTCTGCTTTGAAGGACAGCCGGAATCCATCGGCCCGGGTGGCGTGCACCGCCATGTCACGCTGCTGGTGCAGGAGCCCTACCTGCTCAAGCGCTCCGTGTTTGCCAACGTGGCCTACGGGCTCAAGGTCCGGGGGGAAACCGACATCACGCCCAAAGTCGCCGAGGCTCTGGAGCAGGTCGGTCTGGATTTCAAGGAATTCGCCAAACGTTCCTGGTTCGAACTCTCAGGAGGGGAATGCCAGCGAGTGGCCCTTGCCGCACGGTTGATCCTGCGGCCCAAGGCGCTGCTCATGGACGAACCCACGGCCAGTCTGGACACGACCAGCGCAACACGCATTCGCACGGCCGCCCTGTCCGCACGGACCGATCAGGGCACCACTCTGGTGATTGCCAGCCACGACATGACGTGGTTGAATGAGGTCTGCGACACCATACTCTTTCTGCAAGACGGCCGCATTGCGGACCGCACATGATTTCCCCGGAGGACACAAATGAAAGCCATATCCATCATCGGCCCCAAGAATTCCGGCAAGACCACGCTCGGTCTGCAACTTGCCGAAGCGCTCAAGGACATGGGCCAGACCGTGGCCGCAGCCAAGTTTTCCCATCACGGATTCGACTGGCAGGATGCGGACACGACCGAATACGCCAAGGTCTGTGACACCGTGGCCGGACTCGGCCCGTCCGAAACCTTTGTCCGCTGGGACAAGCACAATTTTTTCCCGGACCTCTTTCCTCTGCTTTCCGCGGATGTGCTGATCGTGGAAGGCGGCAAGACCATCGGCCTGACCCCGCGCGTCCTGTGCCTGAACGGCGACCTGAAGGACGGCACGGACTGGCTGGAACCCGATCTGGCCATCGCGACCTGGGGCGAACACACACTTGCCTCCATACCGGCCTTCGACTCCGTTGAGGAGCTGGCCAAGCTGGTCATGAACAAGGCGTTCCTGCTTCCCGGGCTGGACTGTTCCACCTGCGGCCGCGAGAATTGCAAGGGACTGGCAAGGGATATCGTGACGGGCAAGGTCGGTCCGGAGGCATGCCTTGCCATGCACAATTCCATCAAGGTGGACATCAACGGCGCTTCCATCGGCATGAAGCCCTTTGTGGAAAACATCATTGCCGCGTCCGTGCGTGAAATGCTCCGCACGCTCAAGGGCTATGCCCCGGGCAAGGCGACCATTTCCCTGGATGTATAAAACTTGCCAACCGCAGGGATCAAGGCTACTCCACCCAGATGCAAATAGTTCTCTTTGAGCCGGAAATTCCCCCGAATACCGGCAACATCGCGCGCCTGTGCGCAGCAACGAAAACCCGGCTGCACCTCATCGAGCCGCTCGGCTTCAAGGTGGATGACAAGCATCTCAAACGCGCAGGGCTGGACTACTGGCCTCACGTGGACGTGCACATCCACCCCGACTGGAACGAATTCATGCAGTCGGTCCAACCGGAACGGCTTGTCATGGCCTCGGCACGAACCGGCGTCGCACATCATTGCTTCGACTTTCGCGAAACCGATTGCATCGTGCTCGGCCCGGAAACCCGAGGCCTGCCCGACGATCTGCTGGATAGCCACCCGGACCATGTGCGCATCCCCATCTGGGGCGAAGTGCGCAGCCTGAACCTGTCCACATCCGCAGGCATTCTGCTCTACGAATCCCTTCGTCAAACCGGAAAACTCCCCAGGTGACGGTTGTATTCCAACCCATCAACCTGTATTACCATTCAAATAGAGACAAACCTTCAACCACGAAATATACCCATGAAACTACTCGTCACCGGCGGATGCGGCTTTATCGGCAGCAACTTCATCCGCCTCATGCTCGCAAAGCACCCGGACTGGTCCATAGTCAACCTCGACCTGCTCACCTATGCCGGCAACAGGCTGAATCTGGCCGATCTTGAGGAAAACGAATCTCGCTACACCTTTGTTCAGGGAGACATCCGGGACCGGGAACTGGTTCTGGACCTGCTGGACTCCAGCGTGGATGCCGTGGTCAATTTTGCGGCCGAGTCCCATGTGGACCGCTCCATCAACGACCCGTCCCCGTTTGTGGACACCAACGTGGGCGGCGCACAGAACATGATGGAATGCGCCCGGCAGCGCAGGATCGGCCGCTTTGTCCACGTTTCCACCGACGAGGTGTACGGTACGCTGGGCCGAGACGGAAAATTCACGGAACGAACGCCTCTGGCCCCAAACAGCCCCTATTCCGCAAGCAAGGCCGGAGCCGACCTCATGGCCCGCGCCTATTTCGAAACCTATGGTTTCCCCGTGGTCGTGACCCGGTGTTCCAACAACTACGGCCCGTACCAGTTCCCGGAAAAACTGATCCCCCTCATGTTTCTCAATGCCTGCGCGGACAAGCCGCTGCCCGTGTACGGCAACGGCATGAACGTTCGCGACTGGATTTACGTGGATGACCACTGCACGGGCGTGGAACTTGCCCTGACAAAGGGACTGGAAGGCGACGTGTACAACTTCGGCGGCGATGCGGAAAAGACCAATCTGGAAGTGGTCAAAACCGTGCTCGCCCAGTTGGGCAAACCCGAATCCCTGATTTCCTTTGTCAAGGATCGACCCGGCCACGATCTGCGCTATGCCATGGACTTTTCCCATGCGCGCCGCGAACTCGGCTTTGCTCCCTCTCTGGACTTCACCCATGGAATGCAGAGAACCATCCAGTGGTATCAGGACAATCCAGAATGGCTGAAAAAAGTGCAAAGCGGCGAATACCGCACCTTCATGACATCCTGGTACGAGGAACGCTGATGGAACCGGCAGGCAAAACCATCCTGATCTTCGGTGGCAGGACCGGACTGCTCGGACAGGCGCTGACCAAGACCTTTGCCAAGGCAGGAGCCAACGTGATCGCCCTGTCCAGCAAGGATGGGGACGTGATCGACCAGATACAGGTGCAGAAACTGCTGGTCGAGCATTCTCCGGACGTCGTGATCAATGCCACGGCCTATACGCAAGTTGATCTGGCCGAGGATCAGGAAGAACTCGCATTTACACTCAATGCCACGGTGCCGCCACTGCTGGCTGCACAAGCCGCGAGAATCGGCGCCCTGTTCATCCATTACTCCACGGATTTCGTCTTCCGGGGAGACAAGACCGAGCCCTATACGGAAAATGACGCCCCCGGCGCGATGTCCGTCTACGGAATCAGCAAAAACGACGGCGAACAGGGACTCCTCAAGCTTGGATACCCCGACACCCTGATCATCCGCATCTCGTGGCTGTTCGGCCCGGGCAAAATCAATTTCGTGGAAAAAATCCTGTCGCTGGCCGCTGAACGCGACAGACTCACCGTAGTGAACGACCAGACCGGGTCACCGTCATATGCGCCGGACGTGGCCGACGGCACGTTGGAACTGATTCGCAACGATGCCCGAGGCCTTTTCCATCTCAGCAATTCCGGTCAGACAACATGGCACGGTCTGGCCTCGGCTGCCGTTGAACTGGCCGGACTGAATTGCGAGGTGGCCCCTGTTCCCACATCGGCCTATCCCACCAAGGCAATACGCCCCAAATACTCGGTTCTCGACCTGTCCCGATATCGGACCGCCACAAACGCGAACCCCCGGCCGTGGGAGGAAGCGCTTCGGGAATATGTGCAAAATGAACTGGGCTACAACGCCTCGAACTGAAAGAACAAACGCCAAATGCAAGCGGGCCGGATCAGTCTCTGATCCGGCCCGCTTTTTTTTCAGACAACTAGACCATGAGGTCGCGTATCTTGATGTTGGCGGCTCCCAGCCGCTCGGAAAGCATGTTGACCAGAAAACGGTTGATGCTGGTAACCAGCACGGGTGCACGCTTTTCCACGGCATCAAGCTTTTCCCGCGTCATCTTGTACACGACGCATTTTTCCGCGGCGCGAATCGTGGCCGACCTCGGCGCATCCGTGTAAATGCCCATCTCTCCGAACACGGCTCCGGGACCGACCTTCTTGATGCGCAGAATCTTTCCGCCCTCAAGTTCAAGCTCCACATCCAGCCTGCCGGACTCCACGAAATACATGGCATCGGACGCGTCGCCCTGACGAAAGACCACATCGCCCTTTTTCACGTATTCCTTCCTGAGCAGCTTCATGAGCACCGGAATGTATCTGGGTTCGGGAAAAACCGGCTCCAACAGCTTGGTCAGGGACAAATGCTGCATGTCCCGCAGGTTTTCCCGGTCCAGCACTTCGTTTTCGCACCATTCCATGGCGAAATCCAGATTGTGAAAGACCTTGAAGCCCCCCTCATCACCGGTGTAGCCGCTCTTTTCCAGATGTTCCTCCAGCTCCAGCGGAGCGCTGGTGATGATCACCTCGAAGCCGAAGGTTTCGGCAAGCGTCCTGAGCTTGGCAAACCCGATGCCCGCAGCCGAAGCCAATCCCGTGACCAGCCGGAAATCCAGAATCAGATATTCCACGGGAAGCAGATTTCGGTTCTCCAACCGACTTCCGATGTCCTGAAGCAGACGCTGCATGGACCCCAGAAACAGAAACCCCTGCAAGCGCAGGATGAAGATATGATCCCCGTATTCCGCAAGAATGCGCTGCTGCGCCGGAGCCCTGTCCACATTGCTGTGATGATTCACGCCGGAAAGCACGTTCCGGACAACCCCGCCCCTGCTGTAGCGACGAACCGTGGCGAGCATAGCCAGAGCGATTCCGAACCCAATGCCTTCGAGAATTCCGAAAAACACGGTAAACAGAAAAGTGATCCACAGCATGGCCGTATCGTCACTTCGGGTAAACGCGCTCCTCGTCTGGAACAACCAGTTGCGCAGAATCTCCAGGCCGATGTATACGATGAATCCTTCAGGTACGAATCGTGGCAGATACAACAGGATGTCGTCGGCAAACCAGAACAGTGCACCGCAGACAAATGCCGCCACCAATCCGGAAACCGCGCCGCGCGCCCCCACGAGGTAGTTGCCCGCGCTCTGGCTGTAAAGCAGGGAAACAGGACCGCCGCCAGTCAATCCGGAAAACAGATTGGCAAGTCCCAGCGACGAATACTCGCGACTCAGGTCGATTTCCCTTTCCTGAAGCATTTCCAGCTTGGTGATGCGATACATGGTCGTGAGCACGGCAAGGATGGATATGGCGCCGAGATACGGGCTGTTCGACTTGAGCACTCCCCACTGGATGCTGTCCAGAAAATTGGCATCCACGCCGAGCAGCACGCTACGGACCGACGCGCCCTCGGGCAATGGCAGCACTGCAGCCAGAGATCGGACGTCCTCGGTTTCCCCCCATATGCCTGCGGAAAAGCCGGCAGCGGCCCCCGCGACAATGAGCAGCAGGACCAGCAGGGAATTTCCAGACCTGCCCAGACAAAGGAATACCAACAGGCCGAACACGACTCCGGGCCCCATGCTGAACAGGAAATAGCTCAGCTTGAGATGCATCATGCTGTTCACAAACGCGCTGACGGGACTCGTCCAGTCGATGTCCAGCCCGCTCATGGAATCAAGCGCACCGAGCAGCACGAAAATGCCGACCCCGCCGATGACCCCGCCGATGATCTGCACGGGAATGTACCGCACCATTTCTCCGACGCGGAAACGCCCCATCAGGTACAGTGCCAATCCGGCGCACAAGGCGGCAACGGTCAGTCCGGCCACCATCGTTGCGAACAGATGGCCTTCGGGATACAGCCCCTCCATGCTGCGCTGGATCGAACCAAGAAACAGGAACAGGACAGCGGAAATCACGGCCTCGGGACCGGCAAGGGCAAACGGAATCCCGGCACGGGAGGCATACACGAACCCGCCAACCACCGAGGCGGTCAGCGCCATTGCCAGCACCTGCGGCAGGAATTCCCGAACCCCGGGCTGGGATGTGGCGAGCAGGGCAAAGGCCAAGGCCACCACAAAACAGACAAGTCCGGACACGACCCCGGAATAGATGTTGAGAATCAGACTGCCCTGAAAAAATCTGCCGTTCTGCCCTACCGGCCTGTCGACGCCCGGAGACGCAACGGCATCGCCCCCCTGAAACGCGGCATCCCAGACAGGATTTTCCGCATCCTCGGCCAGATCGCTCAGGTCCAAGTCCTCTTCGGATGGTTCGGGAATCTCCTCGGCAGGCAGCACCGGCCTGCCGCAATTCGGACATGTGTCCACACCGTCGCCCATCACATGGCCGCACTCGCTGCAAACCGAATCCTCGCCGGACTCCTCCGGTTCTTCCGCCTCGACAGCATCGGCAGCCTCCACAATTTCCACAGCCACGCCGCATTCCGGGCACTTGGCCTTTCTACCGGCAAGCTTGTCGGGAACTTTGCGTTCGTATCCACATTGTCCGCATTTGAAAATCGCCACGGTTCACCACCAGAGGTCACAAAATATCCGTTTCCGGGCCATGAAATACAACCATCCCGACAGTACACGTCTTTTTACGAAACATACGTGAAGGATGCAGCCTGTGCAAGCCGGGACCTGAGCCGGCGCGCAAGAAAAAAATCCAATGCCCTAAAGAATTCGATTAATCCGCCGATAAAACGACTACGAAGGGCCGGAATAGTGCACACGGATCGTGCCATCCCCCCTTTTCACGAGACCGAATCCCAAGGAAGGGCTGCACATGAACCGCAACACGTTGCTATCGGTCATATTCGCTATGACGGAAAACACGGCCGGACCGCCCAGACTGCTCGCCTCCCTGGCAAGACAATCCGAAGGGCGAAGCCGGACCGAAGTGGTTGCGGTATCCTCGACAGCATTCCCGCGATTCACGTCTTCCCTGTGGCAGGAGATTTCCGGCTGTCGAAACGTCACTCTGGTGGAAACCGAGCAAACGGCTTCGGTCTCGGAACAACTGAATCTGGGCGGTATGCAGGCGTCCAGCCAATACCTTCTTTTTCTTGCTCCCGAGACCCGTCTCGACCCCAAGTTTCTGACATCGATTCTGCCGGTTTTCGATGAGAATCCGGAAATTGATGCTGTATATTCCGACTATATCCGCCTTGTTCGTGATGCATCGTCAGCGGAATCGGGATTCGTGCAGCTGCCGGGTTTCTCGGTGTCGGCATTGCAATCCCGCAACATTCTCGGCCCGGCAGTCTGCTATCGCCGAACGGTATGGGAGCAGGACATCCGATTTCGCGCCAACACCACATACCGCGAATGGGACTACCACGTGCAGGTGACACTGACCGGAGCCTCCTTTTTCCACATCCCCTATCCTCTTGTCACCGCCGAACAGGGCAAGCCGTCGTTCAAGGCTCGGGCCGAAGACGGACGAAACAAGGCACTGCTCGTCATCAACAACCAGAGCTTCTTTCACCCCCACACCGTGCGCTGGGCCCTGTGCCACCTTCGTGGCGAAACCTGGGCAACACCGCATGCGCTGGGGGTGATCCCCGGGCCCCTGGATGTGACCAGACAGTTCAACGACCACATTCTTCACAGAATCGGGGCACACCGCACAACGCAAAATGCCATTCGGCAGTTCGAATCCTCCGTCGCGCACCTCTGAACGAAAAAAGCCGCCTCGAATGAGGCGGCCCAAAAGAGTCTGCGCCAAAAGAACGCACTACAAGGGCAGCCCGTTCTCCTCCAGATCCCTGATCAACAATTCGCGGATGCGTTTGGCCACCGGGCCGGGACGCACATCGTGAATGGGAATTCCGTTGAAGCGGACAACCGAAATGGCGTCACCGCTGGTTCCCACGAGAATCACTTCCTTTGCATCCAGAATTTCATCCTCGGAAATGCCGCGGAAAATGATGGGAATCTCGTGCTTGATCAGGTCCACGGCCCGCATGAGCGTGGTCCCGGCAAGGGCATTGGTGAATTCCGGGATATGGAGCTTGTCGTCCTGATCCACGATGCACACATTCTCGGTTGCGCCTTCGGCCAGCAGACCGTGCTTGTCAAAGCAGAACGGAAAATCGTGTCCCTTTTCCACGGCCTCGCGCTTCATGAGCACGTTGGGCAGGTAGTCGATGGACTTGATGGTCGCAAGATACGCCTGCTTGGCCGGAATGGACGTCTTGAATGCGCTTGCGCCCTCGGTGTAAAAACGCTCGGGCTTGGGATGGAAGTTGTAGGCGACCACATAAAGACTCGCTTCCGGGCATTCCCGGGCATCGATGCCGAAACTGCCGGGACCGCGTCCCATGAGCACGCGCACCAGTCCGTCCTTCTGCCCACCGGCCCGACACACGTCCTGAATGACTTCCCGGATATGATCCCAGGAACACGGCGGCTTGAGGTAGATGGCCTCACTGGAACGCTGGAGGCGTTCCATGTGCGGCTCGAGCTGATACAGCTTGCCGCCGATGAATTTCATGGTTTCGAACACGCCGTCCCCGCGATGCACGAGGTGGTCGTCCCAGGGCATGAGCATCATTCCGGGGTCGGTGCAGATCAAGCCCACACGGTGTTCGTAAAATGCCTGAATCTCCGAGATGCCGGGCCGTTTGGCCTCAAGCATGGCCTTGAGGTAAGCCTCGCCGTCCGCTGTCTTCACCATGTTCTTTCCTTGTGTTTCGGCAATCGGGCTGTATTGGATAAAAAAATCCGGCAGGGGCCGAGCCGCCTGCCGGACACAATTGCTTCCGTGCCTAGGGAACCCGCAGCAGGTCGCGTTCCATCAATGTCTCGGCGATCTGCACGGTGTTCAGGGCCGCTCCCTTGCGGATGTTGTCGGACACCACCCACAGATTCAGGCCATTTTCAATGGTTTCATCCTCGCGGATGCGGCCGACAAAGGTGTCGTCCAGACCGGCCGCGTCCACAGGCATGGGATAGGCCAGCTTTTCCGGGTAATCCACCACGGTAATGCCGGGGGACCTCGCCAGCAGGGCGCGGCAGTCGTCACCAGTGAGCTTGAGTTCGGTCTCGATGTTCACGGACTCGGAATGGCCGTAGAACACGGGCACACGCACGCAGGTGGCCGTGACCTTGATGGACTCGTCGCCCATGATCTTGATGGTTTCGTTGACCATCTTCATTTCTTCCTTGGTGTAACCGTTCTCCTCGAACACATCGATATGCGGCAGGCAGTTGAACGCGATCTGATGCGGATACACGTCCGCGACCACGGGCTGACCGCTCATGAGACGACGCACCTGATTTTCCAGCTCCACGATGGCCTTCTGCCCGGTGCCGGACACGGCCTGATAGGTGGAAACCACCACGCGCTTGATCCGGGCCTCGTCATGAATGGGCTTGAGAGCCACCATCATCTGGATGGTGGAACAGTTGGGGTTGGCGATGATGCCCTTGTGCCAGTCCAGATCATGCGGATTCACTTCCGGCACGACCAGCGGACACTCGGGGTCCATGCGCCATGCGCTGGAATTGTCCACCACAACGCAGCCAGCCTTGGCAGCGAACGGAGCAAAATGCCGGGAAGTGCCACCGCCAGCGGAAAAAAGTGCCAGATCGATTCCCTCGAAGGAATCCTCCTTCATCTCGACAACGGTCAGTTCCTGATCCCGAAACGGAACCCTGGTTCCGGCGGACCGGCTGGAGGCCATGGGGATGACCTCGCTGCACGGGAAATCGCGCTGTTCGAGGACCTTCAACATCTCGCGGCCCACGGCGCCGGTTGCGCCGCACACAGCCACTCTGGGATTCTTCTTGCTCATGTTATCTTCCCCCAAACGATCTAGATCTTGAGTTTGCCGCCGATTTCCAGGCAGGCTTCGGCCCGGTTCAGCGTATAGAGGTGCACGCCCGGAGCGCCACCGTCGACAAGTTCCTGTGCCTGCCTCACGGCATAGTCCATGCCGAGTTCGTAGACGGCATCGTCCCCACCCTTCTCATGCGCCTTTTCCAGTGCGCTGAGGAATTTGCCGGGAATCGCGGCCCCGCACAGGGACAGAATGAATTTCGCGGATTTCAGGCTCATGATGGGAAGCACGCCCGGAATCACCGGCACGTCGCTGCCCATGGCCTTGAGCCGAGCCACATAGTCGAAATAGAGCCTGTTGTCGAAAAAGAGCTGGGTCACGAGAAACTCGGCTCCTTCCCTGACCTTGAGCCCCACCATGTCCAGATCGGCCTGAATGGAGGGGGATTCGGGATGCGGCTCGGGATAGGCGGCTCCGCCCACGCACATGTCCGGAAAACGTTTTCTGATGAAGGAAATCAGATCCGTGGCATGCTGGAATTCCTGGGAGCCGAAATCGAAATTGTCGCAACCGCGAGGCGGATCGCCACGCAGGGCGAGCACGTTTTCAATCTCCGCATCCTGAAGGCTGGACAGAAAATTCTCCAGTTTTTCCGAGGAGGCTCCCACGCTGGTGAGATGCGTCAACGGTTCCAGACCGTGGTCGCGCTTGATGCGCGTGGCGATTTCCAATGTATTATCCTGCGTGCCGCCGCCAGCTCCGTAGGTCACGGAAGCGAACAGGGGGTCGAGCGACTTGAGCTTGTCCACGACGTCAAAAAACGCAGGCCACGCCTCCTGTTCCTTGGGAGGAAAGAATTCCAAGGAAATAAAGGGGGATTTGCTCCTGATCAGTTCACTGATGCGCAATGACTCTCTCCTTTCTCTCTACATTCGCGCCCGCCCCCGCAAAACGGGCAAGTTCCAACATATACTCCGTATCTCCGCGTCCTTCAATCCCGAATTTCCCTGAACGTCCGCGCCAGTCAGCGTCAGCCAAGGGTCCGCAGATCATCGACGATACGAATGTCCGCGGGCAGAAATTTCACGCCCTCGGGATGCGCCGGGTCCACCCAGACCATGTCCTGCCCTTCGCACGCAGTCAGCGTGCCGGTAAAATCCCGGACATGATAAAAACGCAGACGGACAAAAAAGTCTTCATATTCATGGACAAGCTCACGCCAGAACTCGCAGTCCACGGCCGTCACACCCAACTCTTCCTGAAGTTCCCGCACCACGGCCTGCTCCGGGGTTTCTCCGGGATCGACCTTGCCACCGGGAAACTCCCACCAGCCGGCCATGCGCATGCCCTCGGGCCGCTCCACGGCCAGATACCAGCCGTTGCGCCAGATGATGCCCGCCACTACGTCCAGAGTTGGTTTCATTCGTCCTCCCCAAGCAGTTCGGACTTGCGCCTGTTCACGGCTTCGATGGACTCCTCCAATTCGGCCATGCGTTCCATGAGATGCTCGGCCCACTCCGAGACCTCGCGATAGGCGTTGTTCAGCTTCAGGGCCTGATCCGGCTTTTCATACAGGGTCGGGTCATTGAGCTGTTCCTCAAGGGAACTCTGTTCCTCAAGGGATTTTTCCAGATCAACCTCGAGCTTGTCATATTCCTTTTTCAGGGGACGAAGTTCCTTGTACAGCTCGTTGCGAATCTCGGCCTGCCGCCGCTTTTCCTCCCGGGTCAACTTGCGCTTCTGAGGCACGACTTCGGCAGGGCGCTCGGCCTCGAGCGCGGCCTGCTTCTCCTTGGCATGGTACTCCTTGAACCCGCCCATGTACTGGGACAGGCCGTTCTCGTTCAGGGTCCACACCTCTTCGGCGACCTCGTTGAGCAGGTAGCGGTCATGCGCCACGAAGAACAGCGTACCTTCGTAATCCTTGAGCGCACTGACCAGCCCTTCCCGTGTCTCGATGTCCAGATGGTTGGTAGGTTCGTCGAGAATGAGGAAGTTGGCCCGCGCCAGAAAAAGCGTGGCAAGCAGCAGACGGCTCTTTTCACCGCCGGAAAGCCCCTTGACCCTGCGCTCGAAGAACGGTTCGCCCAACAGGAACAGACCGAGCACGCTCATGAGCTGTTCCTCGGTCAGATTGGGATCGGACAGCCTGCGGATTTCACCGATGACCGAGCCTTCGAGATTCAGAATTTCGGCCTGATGCTGGCTGAAATAGCCAATCCGAGTATTGGTGCCCACGGAGACATGCCCGTGCGAAGGCGCAAGCTGACCCACAATCAGCTTGAGCAAGGTGGTCTTGCCTGCACCATTGGGCGCGGCCAGAGCAATCTTCTTGCCGCGAAACACCTGAAAATTCAGCCGAGGCCACACGGACTTTCCGTTGTAGGCAAACTCCAGATCAACAGCGGACAGCGCGACCTTGTCCCCGCGATGCGGCTCGGGCAGGCTGAAGCTCAGGCTCCGCCCCCGCCGGGTGGTCATTTGCGACTGTTTGAGGCGGGAAAGCTCGGTTTCCAGCTTTTCCACCTTCCTCAGCTTGCTCTGCGCCTGAGCCGCCTTGCGTGCCTTGACGCGAAACCGACGGATATAGCTGTATTCATTTTCTATTTTAGCAGAGAGCTTGGCTGCTTCCTTTTCTCGGAGCCGGGCATTTTCCGCGTCCCAATCCAGAAATTCGTCAAAGGTTCCCTTGCGAAGAACAGGCTTGCCCCCGCCCAGAAACAGCACATGCGTACCCACGCGATTCAGAAAGATGCGATCATGCGCCACGAATGCAAGCGCACCCTTGTAGTTAAGCAGGTAGTCTTCAAGCCATTCCACGGCCTCAAGATCGAGATGGTTGGTGGGTTCGTCCAGAAGCAGCACGTCCGCGCCCTGAAAAAGCACGCGCGCCAGCTTGGCCCTTTCCCGCCAGCCGCCGGAAAGGCCGGAGAGGTTCTTGTGGAAATCCTCCTCGGAAAATCCGAGACCGGAAAGAATGGCACGGGCCTTGTGATCAGGGTTGTATCCGAACTTCTGCTCGAATTCGGCCTGTCTGTGCGAAAGCCGCTCGATCCGGGCCTGATCCCGATCGGCAACGGCCTTTTCCCACTCCTCCCAGAACTCGTTCCATGAAGGCAGGGCCGAAAGCACCCATGCCAGAAGCTGGGTCTCCAAATCCCGATCCCCGAATTCCTGTGCCACATAACCGACCTGCGCCCCTCTGGTCACGCTGACCTGTCCGGCATCGGGTTCGGTGACTTCGGCCAGAATCTTGAGCAGCGTACTCTTGCCGCAACCGTTCGGCCCGGTAAAGGCCAGACGCATGCCCGGACCGATTTCAAAGGAGAGGTCGGTGAACACGGCGTCACCGCCATAGGATTTTTCCAGTGATTGAACAGTTATTCTCGACATATCATGTATCTGCTTGACCTGACGGCCGAAATCCGGCCACAAGTAGTTTTTTTTCGATGGACAGCCAAGGGTGATATATGCGGAAAGCTCGAAACGCAAGGAAAGAGGCCGATTTCAACCCCGGAGACCACAAATCGTGACCCCCAAAAAGGACTGGTATGTCTACCTGCTCCGCTGCGCGGACGAAACGCTCTACTGCGGCGTGACAGTCGACCCGGACCGCAGGCTCTCCCAGCACAACGCCGGAACCGCATCCAAATACACACGCTCCAGACGCCCCGTCGTCATGGCCGCATGCGCCCGAGTGGCCGACAAAAGCACGGCCCTTCGCATGGAGGCAGCCATCAAGAAGCTCCCGCGCCGGGAAAAGCTGGCCCGGCTTGCAATGCTGGCAGACACGAACGGTTGAATCGGGAACGGCATCCGCATCCCTTGCCAAGGCGCACTTCCCAAGGTAGACTTGCGGGGTTCCGTATTTCGGCACCCTCAACCCACGGCAAACCATGGATACAAGCACACTCTATCTGCTTCTCGCCATGCTCAGCTTCGTGCTGGTGGCAGTTCTGCTCATCCATCACTACAACTGCAGCGAGGAAGTCAAACGCAGACAACGTCAGGTTGCAGGCAAGGAAGCTCTCCTGAACAAGAAGAACGACGTACTTGAACAGGAAAATGCAGCCCTTGAGGTCAAGCTGGACGAAATCGATGCGGAAATAGAGTCATACAGGAACTGATCCATGTGGTTGCCGCTCACGCTCATACTCATACTCTTCATCGCATTCTGCCTGCTTTACCGTGTCGTGTCCCAAAGCCGGAATATCGAGCTGTCGACTCTGGATAAACGCGAAAGGAACATAGAGGAAAAGTACCGTTTCCTCGCATCGCGAAAACGCAGTCTGGGAGCGGAAATCAGGGAAAAGGAAAACAGACTCCAAACCCTGCAGAACAGTCAGGAAGGCATCAGAACCATCTCGGCCGGGGATTTGGGCGCCACCGACGACGAGGAAGACGCCAACGACAAGATAAGCCGCTATCTCATCCAGCAGGGGAAGATCACGCTGGAACAGCATCAGAAGGTGCTGGACAAGATGTCTGTCCTGCAAATGGACTACATCGGCGTTTCCCTGACCCTGGGCTTCATCGACCTGAAAACAGCCAAGCAGACACTCAAGGCCAACAAGGTCGCCCAGCATTCCCTGTCCGTCTCGAAATAGTTTTCAGCACCGAAGGAAGGCCGCGGATTTTTTGCATCCCGCGGCCTTCCTTTCGTTGAGTCCGACTAGATATTGTCCAGCACGGCCTGCCCCATGGCCCTGCAACCGACCAGACGGGCTCCCCCCTGCATGATGTCCCCGGTGCGGAATCCCTGCTCCAGAGTGGCCGCGACCGCCCTGTCGATGCAATCTGCCTCCTCTGTCATGTCGAAGGAGTGGCGCAGCATCATGGAAATGGAGAGAATCGTTGCCAGCGGATTGGCCTTGTCCTGTCCAGCAATATCCGGAGCTGAGCCGTGAATGGGCTCGTACAGTCCGGGATTGCCTTCCCCGAGGGACGCGGACGGCAGCATGCCGATCGATCCCGTGATTGCCGCTGCCTCGTCCGAAAGAATGTCGCCGAACAGGTTGCCGGTCACGATCACATCGAACTGGGACGGATCACGCACAAGCTGCATGGCTGCATTGTCCACGTACAGATGTGTCAGCTCGACATCGGAATAGCCGGATTGATGCTCGTCGATCACGATCTCGCGCCAGACGCGGGACACGTCGAGCACGTTGGCCTTGTCCACGGAACAGACCCGGCCGGAACGCTTGCGCGCGGCCTCGAACGCAACCCGGGCAATGCGCCGGATTTCATGCTCGTAATAGACCATGGTATTGAAGCCGTAGCGCTCACCATTGCTTTCCCCGTCTTCGCGCGGCTCGCCGAAATAGATGCCGCCGGTCAGTTCCCGCACCACCATGACATCCAGCCCTCCGGCCACGATGTCCGGCCGCAGATAGCAGGAATGGGCAAGCTGGGGAAACAGGGTTGCGGGCCGCACATTGGCGAACAGGCCCAAGGCCTTGCGAATGCCGAGCAGCCCCTTTTCCGGACGAATGGCCGGATCGATGGTATCCCATTTGGGCCCGCCCACGGCACCAAGCAGCACCGCGTCCGAAGCCTTGCATTTCTCCACGGTTTCCTCGGGCAGGGGAACGCCGTCCGTATCAATGGCAATGCCGCCGATACGTGCTTCAACCGTGTCGAACTTCCTGCCGAACCGGTCGCCCACGGCCTCCAGCACCCGAAGAGCCTGTTCCACGATTTCGGTACCGATCCCGTCGCCGGGAATGACACATATTTTCATACTCTCTCCGATCAAGAATTCGTTATTCCATGAAGTTGCAGCCAGTCCCGGTCAATCAGGCAAGTTTGCGCTTGGCGTATTCGACCAGACCGCCCGCATCCAGAATCTCCTGCATGAACGGCGGGACTGGCGCACATTGCATCCTGTCCCCGGTGGTCCTGTTGACGATCAGGCCGGAAGCGGTATCCACCTCCAACTCGTCACCGTCATGAATCTTTTCGATATCATCGCCCACTTCCATGAGCACCAGCCCCATGTTGTAGCTGTTGCGATAGAAGATGCGAGCAAAACTCCGGGCAATGACAACAGGAATTCCCGCACCGAGAATGGAAATGGGGGCATGCTCGCGGGAAGACCCGCAGCCGAAGTTCTCCCCGGCAACCATGATGTCGTTCGGCTTGACACGCCTGATCCATCCGGCTTCCAATCCTTCCATGCAGTTGGCCCCCAACTCGGCCGGGTCCGTGGTCACCAGAAAACGGGCCGGAATGATGGCATCGGTGTCTATGTGATCACCCACTTTGTGGGAGGTTCCGGTCACTTTCATGTCGAACTCCTTGAAAATTACGGTTCTTCCGGACTACAGGTCCGCCGGATGCACGATTTCCCCGGCAATGGCACTGGCTGCGGCAACAGCCGGATTGGACAGGTAGACTTCACTTTCCAGACTGCCCATGCGGCCCTTGAAATTGCGGTTGGTCGTGGCAATGGCCCGTTCCCCGCCGGCAAGAATGCCCATGTGCCCGCCCAGACACGGCCCGCAGGTCGGCGGTCCAACGATGCAGCCCGCATCCATGAACACTTCCATGAGCCCTTCGGCAAGCGCCTGTTTCCAGATGGACGGCGTGGCAGGCAGCACGATGCAGCGCACCCGGGAATCAACCTTGCGCCCCCTGAGCACGGCAGCGGCCTCACGCATGTCCTCGATGCGGCCATTGGTGCAGGAACCGATCACGGCCTGATGCACCTGAAGTCCGGCCACCTCGTTCACGGGCTTCACGTTGTCCGGCAGATGCGGGCATGCGATCTGCGGAGCCATGCCGGTCACGTCGATGGTCACGACGCGCTCGTATTCCGCTCCCAGATCCGGCTCCATCCGGGCATCTCCGCTTCGCCCGGCGGCAGCAGTGTACGTCAGGGTCTTTTCGTCCACCGCAAACAGGCCGACCTTGCCCCCGGCCTCGATTGCCATGTTCGCCATGGTCATGCGGCCTTCCACGCTCAGCGCGTCCACTGCCGAACCACCGAATTCCAAGGCCTTGTACAAGGCTCCGGCCACGCCGATCCTGCCGATGAGGTTGAGCATGTAGTCCTTGGCTCCGACATGCGCCTCGGGCGTACCCGATATATCCACCCGAATGGTGGGCGGCACCTTGAACCATGTTTCGCCAAGGGCCATGGCCGCGCCCACGTCCGTGGACCCCATGCCCGTGGCAAATGCGCCAAGTCCGCCGTAGGTGCAGGTATGGCTGTCCGCGCCGATGACCACATCCCCGGGACCGACCAGCCCCCTTTCCGGCAGCAGCGCGTGTTCCACGCCGACCTCGCCCCCTTCGTAGTAATGGGTCACCCCCATTTCTCGGGCAAAATCCCGGACCACCTTGACCTGCTCCGCAGAATCGATGTCCTTGTTCGGGGTGAAATGATCGCACACAAGGGCAACCCGATCCCGATCAAAGACCTTTTCCGCGCCCATGGCCCGAAACGACTTGATGGCAAGAGGCGCAGTGATGTCGTTCGCCAGCACCAGGGATACCCGGCACTGCACGATCTGTCCGGGACCGGCAACCTCCTGGTCCGTGTGCCTCTGCAAGATTTTCTCAGCTAAGGTCTGGGCCATGCGTCATTTCTCCTCTCTGGTTTTTTCCAAACGGTTCAGGGCATTGATCATGGCAAGCGCGCTGGCCCGAACCACGTCGGCATCGGTTGCGCGGCCCACGGCCTTGATCCCTTCATGCTCGATGCGAACGGCGACACTGCCCAAAGCGTCCGATCCCTGAGTCACGGCGTTGACCGAGTATCTTTCCAGTTTGGCGGGAACGCCGACCAGCCCGTAAATGGCCTTGAACACGGCATCGATGGACCCTTCCCCAAAGGAACTGATCCGACGAATGTCCACTTCCCCGCCCAGACTGCCGAATTCCATGACCACGGCGGCATGCGGCGGCACGTCGCCGGTTCCGGAAAACACGCTCATGTCCACCAGCCGGAACTTGTCGCGGCGACGGTAGACCTTTTCCAGAATCATGGCTTCCACGTCCTCATCGTAAATCTGTTCCTTCTTGTCGGCCAGTTCCTTGACCGCACTGAACAGCATTGCCAGATGTTCATCATCCAGCTCGTACCCGAGTTCCTCGGCCTTCTTCTTCACGGCATGGCTGCCGGAATGCTTGCCGATGACAATGTCGGTACCGGTCCTGCCAATGGAAGCCGGAGTCATGATCTCGTAGGTCAACCGATTCTTGATCACGCCGTCCTGATGCACGCCGGATTCATGGGCGAATGCATTCGTGCCCACGATGGCCTTGTACGGCGGAATGGGCTGACCAATGATCTGGGACAACCTGCGGCAGGACGGATAAATCTGCTCGGTGTCGATCCGGGTCTCCACGTTGTACAATTCCTTGCGCGTATTGATGGCCATGACCACTTCTTCCAAAGCGGCATTGCCTGCACGCTCGCCAATGCCGGAGACCGTGCATTCCACCTGCCTTGCCCCGGCCTGAATCGCAGCCAGACTGTTGGCCACGGCCAGCCCCAGATCATTATGGCAATGCACGCTGAAGATGGCTTTCCCGGCATTGGGTATGTTCCCCAGCAGGTACTGAATCATTTCGTAATATTCAAAAGGCTGGGTATAGCCCACGGTATCCGGCACATTGCAGGTGGTGGCTCCGGCCGCAATGGCGGTCTCGAAGACCTTGACCAGAAAATCCCAGTCGGAACGGGACGCATCCTCTGCGGAGAACTCCACATTGGACGTGTATTGCGCAGCATGGCTCACGGCCTTGGCCGCCATGTCCAGCACCTGTTCCGGACTTTTGTTCAGCTTGTACTTCATGTGGATGTCGCTGGTGGCGACAAAGGTGTGAATCCGCGGATTGCGCGCTTCCTTCACGGCCTGCCAGCATCGATCGATGTCCTTGATCACGGTCCGGCACAGCCCGGCGACCTGCACATCGCCCACGGCCTTGCAAATCGCCTGCACGGCCTCGAAATCGCCCTGACTGGCAATGGGGAATCCGGCCTCGATAATGTCCACGCCAAGCGTTTCCAGTTGCCGGGCCATACGGATTTTTTCATCCAGATTCATGGTGGCGCCGGGGGACTGTTCTCCGTCACGCAGGGTGGTGTCGAAAACAAATACGCGGTCAGACATGGTTTCCTCCAAGGAGTCCTTGAGTCTTGTGTATACGGTAATACTATACAACGAAGCAACCGGACGCATTTGCGTTCGGCTGCAGGCCAGGGACGGTCGCTCGACTCTGAGCGGGATGAGATGTGTCGGGGGGAGGAGCTAGCTTAGCTCTTCTTTATTCTTATCCCTTAGCAGTCGGCTTCCTCGACGGGATAGAATAAATAGGGTGTAGATCGGGCCGGAAATCAGGTAGCCCAGAAAAAAGACGAAACCAAGGAGCTTGGGCCGGGAGGCCACCAGCACGAACACAAGAATGACGGTCACCATGGAGCTGAAGGGATGCGCCTTGAACGTGCTGAATTCCTTGAAGGAGTAGAAACGAATGGTGCTGACCAGGAAAAAGGACAGCACATAGACCAGTACCAGAGTCGCCACAGGCAACAGCGACTCCATGGACTGGGGAATATACTCGTGGAACAGAACCAGTGTGGCAAGGGTGCACGCACCCGCAGGAATCGGCAAGCCCACGAAATGCTTCTTGGAGCTGGAGGCCGCCTGCACATTGAACCGGGCGAGCCGAAGCGCACCGCAGGCAATGAACAGGAACGCGGCCATCATGCCGAGCCTGCCGAAGCTTTCGAGCTGCCAGAGATAGACCATGGTGGCGGGCACCACGCCGAAAGCCACGAGATCGGCCAGCGAGTCGAGTTGCACCCCGAACTCGCTGGTGGTCCGGGTAAGCCGGGCCACCTTGCCGTCCAAACCATCGAAAACGCAGCTGACCAGAATGCACAGGGCGCAGGTGACGAAATCGCCTCCAATAGCCGACAGCAAGCCCACGAAGCCCGTGAACAGGCTTGCGGTGGTAAGCAGATTCGGCAGTATGTATACGCTCTTGTGCGGGGGCAGCTTTTTTTCCATGACCTGATATCTTCTTTGTTTTCGAATGCGTTACTTGCGCTTCACGGCAAGTGTGGTCTCACCGGCCACGACTTCCTGGCCCATGAAGACGTTCGGAGCATATCCATCCGGCAGGTAAAGGTCAACTCGCGAGCCGAACTTAATAAGACCAAACCGGTCGGCCCTCTTGAGCTTGTCGCCGGGCTCGGCCCAGCACACGATGCGACGAGCGATGAGCCCCGCAATCTGCACCACGGTGAACCGCTGGTTGCCCTTGCCCACGATTTCCAGCAGGCAACGCTCGTTGTCCTTGCTGGCCTTGTCCAGGGAAGCATTGAAGAATTTGCCCGGAATGTAACGGATACGTTCGACCTTGCCGGAAACCGGCATCCGGTTCACATGCACGTTGAACACGTTCATGAACACGCACACGACCTGACGGGTTTCGCCGGTCAGGGGGTCCTCCTCGCGGGCGATCTTGCAAATCTTGCCATCGGCCGGGGAAACCACGGCTTCGGCATCCTCGGGAGCCACGCGCTCGGGATCACGAAAGAAATGACCGATGAACGCTGTGGCACACAGGCCGACAAGGGCCATGAACCAGCAGTCAAGCACAGCGAAAATCAGGGTGGTGAACGCAGCAATGACGATATAAGGCAGGCCCTCAAGAGACACGCCGACGGACGGAGTACGCATGTTCCGAATCTCCTTCTTTTTTAATGGTCTGTACCCGGACACAGGCCAAACCGCAAGTTTTGTTTTTACATTTACCATTGATGATCGTATACGGAATATCATGGACCCTGTCACACATCTCGCTTCCGGAATACTTGGTGCACAGGCGGCCCGTCGATGGTTTTCACGGGAACCGCTGTTGTATGCATTCTGCATTGCGGCAGCTCTGCTTCCAGATGCGGACGTACTGTTCACCAATTCGAACCCGGAACACAATCTGCTCTACCACCGGGGCGTATCCACATCGCTTTTCGGATGGCCCATCATGGCCATGATACTGTCCGCCCTGTACAAGCCGTTCACCCGCAGCGCATCCTACGGCAAAATACTGGTTCTGGCCCTGTTCGTCATCCTGCTGCACATCTGGCTGGACCTGATCACTTCATACGGCACCCAGCTTCTCGCGCCGTTTTCCACCCAGCGCTTCACTCTGGACGGCGTATTCATCATTGACCCCTTTTATACGGGAGTCATGCTGCTCTGCATCATTGTCGGAGCATTCTGGCAGACGAACCGGAAGATTCTGGGCATGCTCGGCCTGATCTGGATCGTGGCCTATCCGCTCTGGAACATGGCCACGGCGGAACGCATCCACAAACGACTGAGTCGGGAACTGGCATGGCACGGCGAAACCTATGACAGGTTGCATGTACTGCCGGATGCACTTTCCCCGATCTACTGGAAGATCATCCGGGAAAACGGTGACGGCTACAGCCTCACCACCCTGAACCTGCTGGACGAGGATCGCGAATATCCGGACATGCATTTCAACCGGGCATCCAGCGAGGAACTTGAACATCTCGGCAAGCAGGAATCCATGTTCAACACATTTGCCTGGTTTGCCCGCTGGCCTTTTCGCGACCAGCAGCCCCGGAACGAGAACACGCTTGTCACTTTCGGGGACGTCCGCTTCATCAGCACGAACCCCGTGCTGGCCCGGCTCATGGAAAACCGGAAGCCCCCCTTCACTCTGGAGGCCGTCATCGCGCCGGACGGCACCCTGCTCGAATGGCACTTTCATCGTTCGCGCAGCACGTTCAGCCGCAGGATCGGCGACCTGCCGTGAACTGGTTCCTGCTTTCCCTGTACACGGCTTTCGCACTGGCAACGGAAGCCGCCCTGCTCAAACGCTGGTTCTCGGACCTCGGTCCCTGGGACATGTGTGCCATTCCCTTTTTCTATTCCCTGCCCTTTTACGCCATCGGCCTTGCTTTCGTGGAAATCCCGGTGCTTCAGCCCGGCTACTGGCCCATCTTCGCATGGGTTTTACCGCTCACCATGATTGCCGTGGTCTTTCATTTCCGGGCCATCTACAGCTCCCCTCTGTCCCTGACCATGCCGTTTCTCGCATTCACCCCGGTCTTCGTGATCATCACCGGGCATGTGCTTCTCGGAGAAACCCTCGGCATTCAGGGCATCGGCGGCATTCTGCTGGTCATGGCCGGCGGCTACGTGCTCAATCTGGACAGCACTTCAAGTGGCTGGCTCGCCCCGATAAAGGCCATCGGCAACGAACCCGGCTCCCTGTACATGCTCGTTGCCGCCAGCCTGTACGGCCTGTGCGCCGTGGGCGGGAAAATGCTGATTCTCCGCTCCTCGCCCTGGTTTGCGGGCATCTTCTTTTTCCTGATCTTCGACATTGCGCTTGTCGGCATGCTCCTCCTGACACGCAGAACAACCTTGAAACAACTCTGCCGCAAACCGGCCAAGGGCATTGTCGCCGGAGTCGTGGTGGTCACGGAAATCATCGCGCATCATCTGGCGATCTCCCTTGTCCATGCCGCCTACATGGTTGCCATCAAGCGGCTGGCCGGCATCTTCGCGGTAGGCTATGGCTGGCTCTGGTTCCGGGAGGCAAACATCCGCTGCCGCCTGCTCGGCACGGCAATCATGACGGCCGGGGCAATGTGCATTGCTGCCTTCGGATAACCCGATCATCCTACCCTTTTGCGGAAATTTGACGTACCGTTCCAAAAACGAGGATTCCCCAATGAAAGAATATGACGTGGTTGTGATCGGCGCAGGCCCGGCGGGCGGCGCGGTAGCCAGTCCTCTGGCCGAAGCCGGGAAAAAAGTCGCCATGATCGAAGCAGACGGGTTCGGGGGCGTATGTCCGCTCCGAGGATGCAACCCCAAGAAAGTACTGCTTGCGGCGGCCGAAACCGTGGCCAGGGCAAGGCACATGGTCGGCAACGGCGTGACCGGAATTCCCGACATCGACTGGTCGGCACTGGCCGCATTCCGGGACGGTTTTGTCCTTCCGGTTCCCGAACGCGCGGAACAGGCATACCGATCCGAAGGCATTGACACGTATCACGGCTTTGCCCGTTTCACTTCTCCGGATACGGTTGAAGCCGGCGGCGAAACATTCACGGCCGAACACTTCTGCATTTGCGTGGGACAGACCCCCCATCCCCTGCAGATTCCGGGCGCGGAACTGCTGTCCACCAGTGACGATTTCCTTGCGCTCGACACCCTGCCGAACCGCATCGCCTTCATAGGCGGCGGCTACATCGCTCTGGAACTGGCGCACATTGCGGTGCGAGCCGGTACGGACGTGACCCTGCTCAACAGATCGGAACGCGTGCTCCGCTCGTTCGATCCGGTCCTGACCGGCATGCTTGTCGACGCGACCCGCGAGGCCGGAATCGACGTTCGACTGAACACTTCACCGCAATCCGTGGAACGAATTCATGAGGGGCTGCGCCTGCATCTGTCCTCGGGCAGATCACTCGACGCCGACATGGTGGTGAACTGCACAGGCAGAAAGCCCGCGCTGGAAGGGTTGGGGTTGTCCCGGGCCGAAGTGGACCACACACCGAGAGGAATCACGGTCAACCATCAGATGCAGTCCGTAACCAACCCCAAAGTCTATGCCATCGGAGACGTGGCGGAAACGCCCTATCCGCTCACGCCCACGGCCAGCCATGAAGGTGCGGTCGCCGCAGCCAACATTCTTTCCCCGCGCAGCGCCCATGCGAACTACACGGGCATCCCCAGAGTGGCGTTTACCATCCCGCCGATTGCCGCAGTGGGACTCGGCATTGAAGAGGCCGAGGAAAAAGGAATTCCCTTCACTCTCAAGGAATATGATCTGGACAAGGGATTTCCGTGGAAACGACTGGGAGAAAAATTCGGATACAGCCGCGTCCTGCTGAACGAAAAGGAAGACCGTGTGCTGGGCGCGCACATCCTTGGGCACCATGCCGAGGAAATCGCCAACCAGTTTGCCCTGATCATCCGGCAGATCGTGCCGCTTTCCGCAGTGCGGGACACTCTTTGGGCCTATCCCACCAGCGGCTACTATCTGAAATTCATGGTACAGGGAGAATAAAGGCGAACCGTCCGGCAGATTACTGCAGACGTTCCTCGACCTCGGGGTCAAGCACGGCCAGCACGGTCCCGGCCACCTTGTCCACGGCAACCTGTCCGTGATCATAACCCTTGACCTTGCGTACGTCCTTGACCAGGGCGAACATGATTTCGGCCTTGCCGTCGTCGCGGCGAAAACTCTTGAGCCCGCACAAGGTTGCAGCCTCGCGCAAGGTCTGCTCCGGCACATCCTGCCCCGGATGGTCGCGCTTGAGAATCACATGCGAGCTCGGCCCGTCCGAAACGTGAAACCAGTAGTCGAACGGACTGGCCGCCTTGCTGAGCATCTCGTGATTGGCCTTTTTGCTCCTGCCCCGAATGATGGTGAAACCGTCGGATGACCGAAACAGGGAAACCGCAAGCCCCTTGTAGCGTTTGGGCATGACCGGACCTGCTGGCGAAAAAGCCGGAGAATGCTCCTCATATCCGGACAATTCGCCGTTTTCAACGCGTTCGAGACGCTCCCGCATTTCCTCGCGTCGGCGTTCGATATGCGGCCTGCCGCGCTCTGCCTTGTCAGCCAGCTTGAAATACTTTTCCATGTTTTCCGTCATGGAAAGCAGCGGATTCAAGGGCACGGTCATCAGATCGCCATTCGGATGTTCCACGTCCACGGTTTCCAGACCATCCAATTTCTTCAATCGGTACAGATTGGCCTGAAGCGCCTCGGCAAGCATCTTGTTGGCGGAGAACCTGTCCAGCCGTTCCTCTTCCTGATCAAGCCGCTGCAAATTGCGAAGTATCTTCCTGCGCTCGCGCTTTCGCTGAATCTGCTCGGGACGTTCCTCCTCCATCTCCAGCAAAGGGAAGAGAGTCCGTTCGCCATAGGCATTGGCTGCGTCCACGGCAGAAGAGAAGACTTCCCCGGGGTTGTGCCCCAAAGGCCATGCCAACGGTGGCTTCCACGCATTCCCGGCACACGCGAGGTAAAACGCGTCGGCCATGCCCCCGACCACATTCAGATACAGGGAATGCGAGTCTTTCCCGGGAAGCGAAGCAAGCGCCTTTCGCAACGGCGGAGATATGTGCGGATACTCGCGCCACACCTCGGGATCATGCACGGCGTCTTCAAACGCGGGCCATTCCACGCTGGCCAAAAACTCCGGTTCAAGCTCATCGCAAAGGAACAGGCCGTTGCGAACGTCGAACACGAGATACGCACCGCTGTCCTTGGGATCGGAGCGGGGAGAAAGTTCAAAGGCCAGCCGAAGATTCGGCCAATCCACGAAATGACGGAAAAGGAGTCGCCCCTGAAGCCGCTTGCGAAACCACATGGCGCGGGCCGGGGCATTGGCGGGGTTGGCAGGCTTGGCTGCGGACAAAAAAAGATGGCCCGCCGACTTGGCGGGCCTGAACAACACATGCAACGGCGCGCCCGTGTTCCGGACCTTCAAGGTCCAGACATCGGGTGCCGGACTGAAGACCTTGTCCACCCGGCGGCCGGAAAGGAACTCTCCCAATTCCGAGGCCAGGAAGCGAAAGAAATTGGCTTCCATTGCTTGAAGACCTCGACGCTAGTCGCCGCGAACGGCTTCGTCCTCTTCCTGCTTGCTCTTGCACTCGATGCAGAGCGTGGTCATGGGACGGGCCTTGAGTCGAGCCACGCCGATCTCTTCGCCACAATCCTGGCAAAGACCGAAATCGCCATCCTCGATGCGCGTGATGGCATTCTGAATCTTCTTGATGAGCTTGCGCTCCCTGTCGCGAAGCCGCAGCGTGAACGCACGGTCGGATTCGGCGGTCGCTCTGTCCGCAGGATCGGCATACACCTCTCCCGATTCGGTCATGTCCTCGATGGTCTCATCGCTCTTCTGCAGGACATCATCAAGCATCCCGTTGAGAAGTTCCCGAAAGTACTGAAGATCCTTTGCTTCCATATGGTGCCTCCACGATGGGTAAGGTGTCGTTGTGGAAGTTGTGACCGGATTCGCATGTCCAAAACCAGAACGCGTTGATATACCAAAACCCCACGAAAAGTAAACCCTCACCCATTGCTTATAGATTACAACAGGTTCAAAATCGCCGCAACGGGCATTTTTTTCATACTTTCTGCTTGACACCTTCAGGGCACCCGGCTAAACAGTTTCTCGCCTTGAGGGCAGGAAATCTGTCCGTCCGCACCTTCGGAATGGAAACGCGGCGACAAAATTGAATCTCGACGAATTTTCGGGGTTTACATCTCTCCTCAAGCGGGTTAGATACATATTTCGTTTTCGAGCGGGAATAACTCAGTGGTAGAGTGCAACCTTGCCAAGGTTGAAGTCGCGGGTTCAAATCCCGTTTCCCGCTCCAAGACACGGCGACATAGCCAAGTGGTAAGGCAGAGGTCTGCAAAACCTCCATTCCCCGGTTCAAATCCGGGTGTCGCCTCCACGCGGGAATAACTCAGTGGTAGAGTGCAACCTTGCCAAGGTTGAAGTCGCGGGTTCAAATCCCGTTTCCCGCTCCAGAGAGCATCGGCCGACCTTCGGGTCGGCCATTTACATAGCCCCATATATTGCGGGAATAACTCAGTGGTAGAGTGCAACCTTGCCAAGGTTGAAGTCGCGGGTTCAAATCCCGTTTCCCGCTCCATACGGAAATAAAGCCGGTCCGAAAGGATCGGCTTCTTTTTTTGTCTTTTTTCCTCTGCATCCCCTCTTCCCGGAACAGTCCGTGCAATAAGCTTGCGAACGGCAATGATTTCCCAACCCATGCCGTCCCGAACATCATGAAAAAACACATGCAGTTTTCTCCACCTTCGGACACGGGCATCCCGCCGCATCCCGCAAGTCACTGGTCGGCCATCGCCTCGGCAGGCATGCAGGCCCGAAACTTTGCGGGCGGGTATGTCGCCAGAACAGCGGCGATCGCTCCGGATTTCTATTCGCAGACCAGCCTGATCAAGGACATTGCCAGACTCTGCGACCCGGACGAACCCATTTCCGACCAGACATTGCTCAACGTGGCCGTAAAGTACTTTTTTGCCTATGTTCATGACGGCGCTCAGGCGGATGAAATCCCCTTCCCGGAAATTTCCGCCCTGTTCGAGCTCTTTGGCAGGCACCAGAGTCTGAACGAGCCGGACGACGACATCGAAACAATGCACCGCCTCAGGCAATGGTCGCCGGTTCTCCGCATTCTGGCTGACGCGCCCCGGGCAGCGCACGTCATGCGCGCGGTAATCAACCAGAAGGCCATCCGCCCTTGCCTCGATGATCCCTACATGGGAGTGGACATCGGAGCCGGAACCGGAATCATGCTTCTGGCCCAGCAGATACAGGCCAGACGGCTCGGCTATGAAGACGTGTTCACATGGGGGTATCAGGATGATCCCGTGTGCGGGGAACGCACGCACGATCTGGTGCGGGCTCTCGGCGCGGGCAGCGTACTTCTGGCCGATCCCGGCCGGGCTTCCGCGTCCAACCTTCTTCAGGGACGCAAGCTGACCTATGTTGCCAACGAAGTGGTTGCCGGAATTCAGCAATCCTACGGGGCAATCAATTTCTTCCGGAAATACGAAACCTTTTTCGAAGTGGCAGGACCGGGGCTCGCCAGAACCGCCTTTTTCCCGGACGGACTCATCGTGTACAGCCGCGATGTGGGCGTTTCCCTGATTCTTTCGCGGGAAAACCGCTTTCAACCGCCGCCCGAATACTGGGACGCAACATTCACCCCGCAAGGCCTCATCCTCGAAGGCCGCGTCACGCCCATGCACAAGCTCGGAGCGGATTTCTACCAGTATATCGAGTAGGAAAAACTTCCGGCGATCCCTTCGGAAGAACCAGAGTGCAGCCCTAACACTGCCAAAGGAACGATGTCTTCCGGGAGGCTGCGGAAACCGTTCCTGTTCTACACGAGCCGGTTCACGGACGTATCGCGGAACATGGCAAGTGCAAGGTTCTGTTCCCGGTCAAGACGATTGGCTACCGCATTGCGCACACGCTCGGTAGAGGAACCGAACTGTCCCTTGCGGGTCTGGTACACGCCCTTGATCAGGTCCTCGCTGAATTCGGCTTTCTGCTCGCCGCCCAGAAAGGTATCCACGACCTTGTTGAAAATCCGGGCCGCGCCTGTCGGGCCGTGCTGCACCGATGTGCTCCACAGCACCTCGCGCAGAGCCGGGGGCGCATTCTCGAAATCGAGACCGGTCTGTTCAAGAATCATGTCGCGGGCTGGCAGATAGTTTTCCTTGCGAACAAAGGCATGCTGCAATTCCTCGAACCGCTCGGGATTTTCCGAAGCGATCTTCTTCCAGACCTCGGGCATGGCCCCCTGCTTCGATCCGGTGTCGGCAGGTCCGGCATTGCGAAGCCGCCCTGCCCATGCCGGGGCCTTTTCATCGAGAAAATCGAGAAAACGGTCCATGGTGCCAACATTGGACGCGATCTGATAGGTGCCGTAGGAGGTTCCGCCCACGCGGTCGTACCCGATGGCAGACGTGCCGCTCCGGCCGGATTCGAACTGAGCGGACAAGGCGCCCACGGCCTGATAGGCCTTGGCAGCGGCTGCGGCTGCGGCTTTCGGGGATGCCATGGCAGGGACATTGGCGGATTGCCGAGACATGGGAGCACGAGGCAGACCGGCTTCGGACCGCATGAGCCGATTGATGGTGGACAAGGCATCCATCATCAGGGCGTCGGTCATGAGCGATGAATCAAACCCGCCGAGCTTGCCCTTTTGCCCGGGATCGCTGTTCCCGCCAAGTACGGATCGGGCCATGCGCATCTGAACGTCAAAAACCTTGCGAAGCTGCTCGGCCCGGGCCGGGTCAGCCTTGCCCGATTCCTTGGCCTGCAAGACCAGACCGGCATTCAATTCCGAAAGTTTGTCCAACGACATGACGCACTGCTCCCGTGTCAGATTTTTGGCCAATACAGGCCTCCGTCACGGAACAAGCAAATGGCGGACCAACCACGACAACAGTCTGAAATACAGACGAATCAGCTTTTCGAAAGCCAGTCCTGAAACCGCATGTCCCGGCGCAGCAGGTCCATGATCCTGCGATGACCGGAAGGAAAGGCGTATCCGCCAAATTCAGAGGGAGGCACGAATTTGCCATCCACTGCGGCACGAAAATCCGGTGCAGGTTCCCCGTCATGAACAGGCAGACAGAAATATCCGTGCATGGTAACGCGATATTTGGTGTATCCGTACCGAACCACACCAATCTTCTCCACGGGCCGGACTTCCAGCCCGGTTTCCTCGCGATATTCACGGACAACCGCCAGTTCCGGGGTTTCCCCGTCTTCCAGCACACCACCCGGGAACTCCCAAAGACCGGGCCAGACATCATCGGGCCGTCGCTTCTGAATCAGGATTCGCCCGCCATGCATAAGCAGACCGGTGGCCATCTCGATTCGAATGTATTCCCTGGGGGCGGCAGGAAGCGGCCGTTGCGCAACGGTTCCGGCAGCAAGCGAAACGCAATGCCCGCGCACAGGGCATGCATCGCAATCCGGCTTGCGGGAACAGACCAATGCGCCGAACTCCATGAGTGCCTGATTGAAATCTCCGGGAGACCCCACGGGGATCAACGACAGGACCTTGTCGTACACCGTCTTTTTGACGTCCTGAAGCGTTACCGGCCTGTCGAGGTTCAAAAGCCGTGCGAACACGCGCAACACATTGGCGTCCACAGCCGGGACAGCCTGTCCGAAGGCAATGCTGGCAATGGCTCCGGCCGTATAAGGGCCGATGCCGGGAAGTGACCGGATGGCATCGGGATCGGACGGAAAAACACCGTTCATTTCCCCGAGCACCAGTGCAGCGGCCTTGCGCAGGTTGCGGGCGCGGGTGTAGTAGCCCAGCCCTTCCCATGCCTTGAGCACCTGTTCCTCGGGCGCCCGGGCAAGGGATTCAATGTCCGGAAACGCCTGCATCCAGCGCTCGAAATACGGCACCACACGATCCATCTGGGTCTGCTGGGCCATGATCTCGGAAATCCAGACCTTGTACGGAGCCGGGTCGCTTCGCCACGGCAAATCACGCTGACTGGACCGATACCAGGCAAGCAGTTCGTCAACAAATGCCTTGTCATTCATGAGGCAGGGATTACCCGCCCTTGGCCTGATTGGCAACAGCCCGAGCCGCCTTGGCCACGGCCTCGGGATCACCCAGATAGTAATGCCGAATCGGAGCAAGCTCCCTGTCCAGTTCGTACACAAGGGGCACGCCTGTCGGGATATTGAGCCTGGTAATCTCGTCCTCGGTCATGCCGTCCAGATGCTTGACCAGACCGCGCAGGGAGTTGCCGTGAGCCACGATGAGCACACGCCTGCCTTCCCGAATCTGCGGAGCAATGGTCTCGAACCAGTATGGAAGGGTTCTCCCGATGGTATCCTTGAGACTCTCGCACAGAGGCAGCTCCTCGGCGGAAAGATCGGCATATCGCGAATCAAGTCCGGGAAAACGGGAGTCCCCCTTTTCAAGAGCGGGAGGCGGGGTGTCGAAACTGCGCCGCCAGATGAACACCTGCTCGTCGCCGTATTTCCCGGCGGTCTCGGCCTTGTTCAATCCCTGAAGCGCACCGTAATGCCGCTCGTTGAGCCGCCATGTCTTCATGACCGGCAGCCAGAGCATGTCCATGTGATCCTGAACGATCCACAGTGTCCGAATGGCGCGCTTGAGCACCGAGGTATGGGCAAGATCGAAGGTGAAGCCCTCTTCCCGCAGCAGACGCGCACCTTCCAGAGCTTCCTCCGCGCCCTGCCTGGTCAGGTCCACATCGGTCCACCCCGTGAATCGGTTCTCCAGATTCCAGACGCTCTGGCCGTGACGGATAAGTACCAGCTTGTGCATTCCAACCTCCGAAATGAATCAAAATCATCAAGGGTCGGAATCAGGGTACAGCAGAACCCTCAAAAAGGAAAAGACGCAAAAGGGACTTATAACCTAGTAGCGCCGAGGAGCCACGGAACGCATTTCCTCGTCCAGCTGTTCAAAGAGTTCACGCTTTCGCTTCTCGAATCCCAATCCGCTCTTGATGGCGGCTCCGGCAAGGCAAAGCACGCTCAGGATGATGACCAGCCCCTTTGTGAACTCCCATTGCTGACTTCGGATGGATTCCACGATCCAATGCCCCTGCACGTCCCGGGTGAAGTAAATGAATGCGGGCAGGCCGACCAGAGCCAATCCCAGACCGATCAGTTCGAACCAGATGAAATTGCGACCGAGCATGAGTACGAACAACGTGCTGTCACGGACAATCCGCAAGGTCACGAGCCGACCTTGCAGGGTATCGATATGTTCTTCGATTTCATCGAGAAAACGCATGGACTTGCGAAAGATGTCCGCCTGACGCAAGGGTTGGGTCTTGATCCAGTTGATCTTGTCCACGCAAAAATTGAAGTCCTTGTTGAACTCGAGAAGCAGCTTGGGAAACGGAAACCATGCCGCCTCACGCTGAATCTCCCTGATCCTGTCGGACAGATATTCAACGTTGGCGTTGATGCGCTTGACCTCTCTGGCAACCTCGTTGTCCAGTCGGGAGGAAAACTTGTCCTTGCCGCGAAGCAGCATGCGAAACGAGACATAGTTGTCCACTTCGCCGTATCGTCGCAGACGCTCGAGTTCTTCGTTGGCAACTTCGAAAAAATGATGGTTTTCATCGAACCGCTCGGTGATGTCGCCAAACAGCTTCTTCACGTCCTCGCGCACCTGCTTGACACGGTCTTCGGCATCCGCCCACCATTCCCACATGGCACTCATGATCTGCACGCGGCCCCGGTCCAGCTCCGGGTCCACCAGTATCCGATTGAACATGTCCGGATCACGTGAAACCAGATCGCGGAAGACATCCAGAGCCTGGCCCGTGAATCCCATCTTCACCATGCACACGCCCTGACGATAGACCGGCTCCAGCCATGTCGGGGAAAAGGAATTGGCCCGCTTGTAATTGGTCACGGCCTCCTTGAGGCTGCCCTCCACCTCCATGAGCCGTCCCTGCAGAAAGGAAAAATACCCCTGCTGCATGGGCGTATAGCTCATGCGCTCGGCCTCCTGCCAATGAAACAGGGCCTGATTCGGGTCCCCGCGATCCAGAAACAGGAAACCACTCAGGGAATGCGGCTGGTAACTGCGCTGATATTTGAGCGTTGCCTGCTTGATGAGCTCCTCGGCCTCGTCATAGGAGCGTTCCTGAAGCTTGTGCAGTGCATCCCAGATGTATTCGCCCTCGGGCGGCGCCAGGGACTTCATGGCATCGGCCCATTCCTTTGCCCGACTGCGCCACATGATGTTCAAGGTGCGAAGCTGGCAAGGCACATTGATCTCGAAAATCGCACGGGCAAGAACGCCTTCGATGTTCTTCTTGTCGGCCACAAGGTCAAGCATGTCCTCGAAATTCTCCACGCTGACCTTGCTGTCGATGTTGTTCATGCCCTTGCCGATTTCCTCCAGATTATACTGGGCCAACTGTTTCCAGACATTGGAATACAGCTTGCTGATCCGCTTGGTCGGACAATCGCCCGGCGCATGATTCTTCTGCCCGCAGTAGAAGCATTCGGCACCTTCCATGTCCACGAGCACATTGGGCAAAGCCACCTGAATCGTGCCGTGCCTGTCTTGCTCCCCGCCGTCCTTCAGACTGATGTTGACCCAACTGTCGAGGGAAATCTGTTCCGTACCGTATCGCGCTTCATTGATATGAAAGGAATCCGAAAGCAGGAAGCCGTCCGCAATGCGCACATGGGGAAAATCCGGAGCAAGACGGTTCCAGTCCAGCCCCACCTTTTTCGGCATTTCCTCGGAAAAGGGAAGACGGCCCTGCGGCACGGCGGCCATGACGATCGGCCAGTACTGCCTCTCCTCATCATCCTTCACGTCGCGAATGAGGCTCAGGATTTCGCTGCAAAACGTCTTGAGCAGCCGAAAGCTGTCCAGGGGGAAGAACAGAAAGCCTTCATTGACGTCGGATATGTACTTGAGGCCGAGACGCTTGATGAGCTCGGTAATTTCCCCGGAAAAATCCCGCCAGCCGACAATGCTCTCCTTGTCCGTCATCCTGCCCAGCGGCTTGATGATGAAATACCAGCGCAAGGTGGACTCGTAGTCCAGGGACTGGTCCACATTCAGGGCAAGCCAATCCACGGGAGCCAGCCCTTCGAGCTGCCCCCATTCCCGGGTGCTGAGCCCAGGCACTCCGGCCACTGCATCCTTGAGCTTGGGATGAATCCATACCTCGAACTCCGAAGGCGTCTTGGCTGTCTGGCGATCCAGTTCCGCAGCCAGCGACATGGAAAACTCCATGCTGTATCCCACCAGCATGGTCATGGGGAATATCTGGCAGAACACCTTGAGATTGTTGACCTTGGCCCAGATCTGAAGCCGGGCCACGGCCCGAAACACCTCGACGGTATTGCAGAACCAGAGGGCCTGATCCTCCTCGCGCACAACCTCGATAACCCCGTATTCCCGAAGGGTGCCGCCAATGGCGGCATTCATCTTGCCGGACCAGACCATCCATACGCCGTAGCCCGAGGCAACAAGCCGTGATTGCGTGATTTCAGGAAGTTGATCAGCGAGCTTGGCAATGGTCGGCATGGCAATCCTTTCCCGCGGCCTTTCCTTCGTCATCGGCCCGGAGATGCTGAGGTTGTGCTAACGCAATGAATTCAGGGGAATTTCCTTCCCCTCCAGCGCTTTGCAAATCAGGTTCCAAACCCGATCCGCTTCATGCTTTTTTCCCCTTTTTTCAGCGCCTTGTACATATATTTCCGCCTTGCGACGCAATTCGTCAAGAGCGGCCCGCCGGTCCTCACCGTCAATTTTTCCGCTTTGCAGCATCTTTACGATGGCTCGCATCCGGTAGATATCCAGACAGGGAACCGCATTGGAAAGCTGATCCGGTCGCCCTCCCCTTTTGACGGTCAGCGCCTCGCGCAACAGCCCCACGGGATATTCCCATGCCCGAAGCCAGAGGTCGTAATCCTCGCAGGCAGGCATTTCCTCGTCGAACGGTCCGACATCATTCCAGAATTCTCTGGAAAACATGACACAGGACGGACTCACCAGACACATTTTCAGAGACTCCCGAAAAAAGACCCCCTCAGGCTTGGCGTGTTTCCTCTTCTGATTTACCCGCCTACCTCCCCGGTACCATATTTCCTCGGTCTGGCTGATATGATGCCCGTTCGCAAGCATGTGCGCCACATGCCGCGTCAATTTTTCCGGCAGCCAGTAATCATCCGAATCCAGCAGTGCGATGACATCACCGGACGAGACCGCAATTCCCGCGTTTCTGGCTGCGGAAACCCCGCGATTCGTCCGGGACAGGACCCGAATCCGGGAATCCTCGAACATCTGCAATCGCTGGACCGTGTCGTCCGTGGACCCGTCGTCGATCACAATGCATTCCCAACGGGAATATGTTTGACCAAGCACCGAGTCCACGGCTTCCACAACAAAATCCGCTCGATCAAACGTCGGAATGATAACACTCACCAAAGGGCTTCGCATCCGGCAACTCCTTGCCAATCCCAACCGGAACTGTCATGCTCCGGCTATACGTTTCCATGAGGTCGAATTCATGAAGATATTTCAGGTCATCAATGTCAGATGGTTCAACGCAACAGCATGGTACGCCCTGTACCTGAGCAAGCTGCTCTCCGATGACGGACACGATGTGACCGTCGTGGTCCAGCCCGGCACCCTGCCCGAGGCAAAGGCTCGGGAAATGGGGCTCGATACCGTGGCCGTGGACTTGAATTCCACCCATCCGGTCACCTTTGCCAAATCCACGTCCCAGGTCGTGAATCTGCTCCGCGAACGCCAGCCCGACATAGTGAACTGCCACAGAGGCGACGGCTTCTTTCTCTGGGCCGCACTCAAATACATGGGCCGAGGCTACAAGCTCGTACGCACTCGCGGCGACCAGCGCGCTCCCAGACGGGATTTCGTCAACCGTTTCATGCACGCCAGCGTGGCTGATGCCGTCGTGGTCACACATCGACGCATGGCCGACTATTTCCTGAAAAAGATGCGCACCCCGGCAGACGGACTCTGGCTGATTCACGGCGGAGTCGACACCTCGACCTTCCACTTCGACGCAGAAGGCCGCGACCGGGTACGTCGGGAATTCGATTTTTCCGACGACCATACCGTGGTGGGCTTACTGGGCCGTTTCGACCGGGTCAAGGGCCAGAAGGAACTGATCAAGACCATTGCCCGCCTGCGCGCCCAGGGCAGGGAAGACATCCGCCTTTTCCTCGTGGGTTTCGACACGGCCATGCGCGAGGAACAGATTCAGGAATGGCTCACGGAATACGACCTCCGGGACATCACGCGCATCAGCGGACGCCGTTCGGATATTGCCGCATGCATTTCCGCCATGGACATCGGCGTGATCGCCTCGCTCTGGTCCGAGGCCATTGCCCGGGCCGCCCTTGAAATCATGGCCTGCAACATCCCTCTGGCAACCACCAGCGTGGGCGTCATGCCCGATCTGGCTGCCCCGGGAACCATTGTCCCTCCCTGCGATCCGGAAGCGCTGGCAAAACCCGTTGCACGACTCATGGACGAACCCGAGTTCCGCTCCAAGGTACTGGAAGCCCAGCAGCGCACCATGTCCCAATTGTCGGGCAACGATTTTCTGCGGCGCACACTGAGCCTGTATCAAACCCTGCTCGACAAGTAACCCACTCATCCAAGCAGAGTCGAAACGCCCGTTGCGAACACGTGTTCGCAACGGGCGTTTCGACTGGGGCTTCCAAGCTGTTCATCCCCCGAAAAAATCCGCCGTGCCTTGCAGCTTGTCGGCCACAGCCAGTATGGTCATGGCATAGCTTTCGGAGTGATTGTAGCGATACAGCACCTTGAGCCGGGCCGCCCGGTCCAGATTCCGTTTCCAGCCGTGCCGCTTGAGAAAATTCGCCATGCTGTGAATGGCGTCCTCGGAATGAAACAGGTCCACGCGACCGTCGCCGTTGCCGTCAACCCCGTAGTGCAGCGCGCTCGTGGGCATGAACTGGCACAGCCCGATCGCCCCGTACGGAGAGCAGGGAATCGTGTACGGGTCCTGAAGATTGCCTCTGGCATATTCGATGAGAGCCTGCAACTCCCTATAGGCCCAATCACCCTTCTGACGAGTCCTGCGCACCAGCCAGTCCCGAATCTCGGGATCGATTCCATCCGTGTCCACAAGATGCTCAATACGATCGAAATCCCCGCCGAGCGCCATGCTGGCCAGAATCTTCAGGCCATTGTCACTCCCCACCTGCAAGCCAAGCTTGGTTTCCACAATAAGCAGAGCTACCAGTACGGTGCGGGGAACGTCATACTTTTTTTCCGCGGCAAGCAACGTGCTCCGATGCTCCCGAAGATAGGCGTATCCCCCGGCTATGAGCATGGGGTTGAGATATCGATCCATGACCTCGGGCTCCGGCCCGGGGCCGGGTTGGACCGATGCGAGCTTGACGCGCAGCAACACGTTCATCTTTCGGGCCATGATGTCCGGGGCGAACGTGATGCCCCTGCGGGAAAACAGGCTCTCCGCGTACGGCTTTTCCAACCCGTCGGCCACAAGCCGATCGACCAGCGGCCTCCAAACACCGACGTCCCGCGCCTTTGCAGGACACGGGACGTTGATAATCATGATCATGGCGGCAAGGATGCCGAAGAAAAGGCGGAATCCCGCCCGAAACGCGACAGGCTCGGAACTGCTAGATCCTGTCCATGGGAACAAAAGCCATCTCCTCTTCAAAGGCCTGGTCCATTTTCCCGGCATACTTGCCAAGATCAAAGACCTTGCCGCAGGAAGGGCAGCGCAATGACACTTCGCGGCATCCCCGATGCGCATCCAGTTTCCTGCCACACTTGTCGCAGCGCATGGCTGCGGCCTGCCAGGTTCGTTTCCCCCTGAAGAGCATGGCTAGTTGGAAGTAACCAGAGCCGGGTTCTTTTCACCCATGGCCACGTACAGGGACGAAACCGCCGTGCCGTGGTCGGATAGTGCCTGCGACAGCAGAGCCTCAGCCTCGGTCAGACGGGCCTGAGCGTTCAGCACGTCCGTGTTGGTACCGACCTGAGCCTGATACCGGGCCACGGCCATGCGGTAGGCTTCGGCTGCGGCTTCCACGGATTTCTTGGCCACATTGATGCGGTCCGAAGCGGCCCTGATGTTCAACAGGGACTGCTTGACCTCGAATCCGGCATTCAGACGAAGATTGTCCAGTTCGGCCTCAAGCTGGGTTATGGTTTCGGCAACCCGCTTGTAGTCGTAGTAATCGGAACCCCATTCGAACACCTTCATGTTCATGTTCACGCCGAGGCTCCAGTATTCCTTGGCAGCGTGGGAATAGTGCTTCCCGCCGTCCAGCGAGGCGTCGTCGCCCTTCTTGTAGTAGTCGTAGTCGAAGCTCACGTCCGGATAGAAACTGCTGGCCGCAATCTTGGCGTCCTTTCTGGCAATGTCCACGGACTTTTCACCAATCATGAGATCGGGCCGGGCGGCATAGGCGCGGCGCAGGCATTCCTTGAGGTCCAGGCCGAAGGGAAACTGCTTGAGTTCGCCGACATAATCGACTTCGGCTTCCACGGGAATGTTCAGCAGCGTGTTGAGCTGGGCTTCCTGAATGGAGACATTGTTCTGCGCGATGAGCTGGGTCTGCTTGGCGTTGGCCAGATCGACCTCGGCATCCAGCACTTCGGCCTTGGGCTTCAGGCCCACTTCATAGAATGCGGAGATGACCTTGACCTGCGAATCCAGACGGGTAACCGAGTCCTCGGCGCTCTTCACATCCATGCGCGCCTTGAGCAACTGGAAGAAGGTGGACTGCACGTCCTTGATGACGGTCAGTTCCACATTGGTCAGTTTGGCTGCACTCTGGTCCTTGGTCAGTGCGGACTTCTGATAATCCGACAACAGGCTGAAGCCCTTGAAGATGGGCTGGGATACATTGACATGACCGGTCCACTGGTCGCGGTCATTCAGGTTGGTTATCTTGCGGTCATACTTCATGTATCCGTAATCACCGCTCACCGAAGGCAGAAAGGTTCCCACCTTGGATTTTTCACCAAAATCCGCCCCCTGCAACTGGGAACGGGCGGAAAGAATGGTCGGGTTGGCGTCCAGTGCGCGCGTGACGCACCGCTCCAGATCGAAACTTCCGCCATACCCGGCCTCGCCGGTTTCAGGGGAGGCCTCTTCCTGCGCCTGAGCGGCGAAGGAAAAACCGGCCACGACGAACAGTGCCAGCACAACAGCGACAAGCCGTTTCATCTGCATATTTCAGTTACCTCGAATCCTTGGCACGTTAAGTTGCACACGCAACGTTCAATCAGCCCTAATTAGCAGGAGACTCGGGACTCCGCAACCCCCAAAAAGGGTAAATCATTCATGAAGCAAGGCGCAATCCGAAGGATCGCCCTGCAACTTCTCCAATGTATGTTTCAACGTCGGCAGCAAAGGTTCCAGACATTCCCGCACGGCCTTGGGACTGCCCGGCATGTTGACAACGAGCGCATTGCCAAGGGTCCCGGCCACGGCCCGGGAAATCGCGCCATGCGGCGTCTTGGCCAGACTCGCGTTGGTCATGGCCCGTTCGTATCCGGGAAGGCGCTTTTCAATGACTGCCAATGTGGCTTCAGGGGTAATGTCTCTCGGTCCCACGCCGGTTCCGCCCGTGGTCATGATGATGTCGAATCCCTGTTCAAGCGCGAGTTCCACGAGCAATCCCTTGAGGCGGACCGGGTCGTCGGGCAGGATGTAGCCCTGCACGAGACTCAGCGGAAGCCGTTCGCGAACCAGTTCGCCGATGAGCGGTCCGGATTCGTCGGTACGCTTTCCGGCCGCGCCCTTGTCGCTCAGGGTGATCCAGGCCAATGCCGGCCCCTTGCGCAGCACCGGGGATCGATATTCTCCGGGCGCCACCTCCTGAAAGACTTCCGCGAGATACACGCGGACGGAAGCGGCTCCGCTTTCTCCGGGCCACCATTGGCGGGAAAGAATCCGCAGCACGCCCGGTTCCGAGGCTGCAAAACGCTGCCCGGGAAGCAGTTCCGGCGCATCATCCAAAAGGGTCACGCTCCCGGCCGGGCCCTTTGCCCGCTCCGGAAAAAGCCAGACGCGATCTCCATGGGAAAGAGGCTCATCAACACGAAAATGCAGTTCGCGATCCGTCATCAGAAAAACTCCTTGAAAAATCAGGCCAGAATCACGGCCAGAATTCCGGCGACAAACACGCCGCCGAACGTTCCTGCTCCGCCAATGGAAACAATCGGAGCAACGAGGGAATTGCGCCGTCCCGGCATGAGCAGAGGAATGACATTGCCGCCCAGCAGCGTCCCCATGGTACCGGCCACATAGGCAGTCACCGGACGCAGCGGTTCGGGCACGAAAACGGCCACGGTCAGCAGGGTAATGAGTGCGGGCACGACCAGCGGCACGCGAAAGCCGGTCAGGGGATCGGGGCGGGACACGGCAAAACATCCCCCGGCCACCAGCACGGCGGCAAACCCGATCCAGCCTCCCATGGCGACCAGACTGGTGCCGGTTTCGCCGGAAAGATGCAGTTTGAGCACAAAGGACAGGCTGAGCAGCAGAGGCATGACCATTCCGCCGAGATTCACGGCAAACATCTGCTTCCGAAGTTCGTTGGCAGGCTCCTGATCAAATCGGGGCTGCCCGAACTCGTTCATGCGCAACTGGAAGGTCGGCATTCTGGGGACCATGACCAGCCTTTCACTGGTGTACACCGGAATGTTCACGGTTCGTCCGAGCAGAATGGCTATGAATATGAGAATGCCCTGCCCCGGGGTCAGTCCGAGCCGTCCGAACGCTTCGGTCACGATGCTGACCGGGAGAAAAACAAAAAGGAAAAACATGGCGGCGAGAAACAGGATTGCCGCCAGGGTTCCGCCGGTGAAACTGAAATACGGTTGTCGCATCATTCCTCTCATAACGCCGGGAACTGTTGCCATTTCTCCGCAAACAGCCCTATACTGCCCACGGCTCACGTTGAAGTCGATAGCCCAAGGCGGCTTTGAAGTAAATCAGATAACGATTGAGGACTCAATGAAAGGCATCATTCTGGCTGGCGGTTCCGGCACGCGGCTGCATCCCCTGACCCTTGCCGTCAGCAAGCAGCTCCTGCCCGTGTACGACAAGCCCATGATATACTACCCCCTGTCCACGCTCATGCTGGCCGGCATTCGGGACATTCTGCTCATCTCCACTCCCACGGACCTGCCCCGCTTTCAACAGCTTCTCGGCGACGGTTCCCAGTTCGGCATTTCCCTGAACTACGCGGAGCAACCAAGTCCGGACGGTCTGGCACAGGCCTTTCTCATCGGCGAGGAATTCATCGGCACCGACACTGTCAGCCTGATCCTCGGGGACAACATCTACTATGGACACGGTCTGGGTCCCATGCTCAGGGAAGCCGCGGCCCTGAAAAAAGGCGGCAGGGTCTTCGCCTATGCGGTCAAGGACCCGGAGCGGTACGGCGTCGTGGAATTCGACAAGGACATGCGCGTGCTGTCCATCGAGGAGAAACCGGAAAAGCCCAAGTCGAAATATGCGGTCACCGGCTTGTATTTCTATGACAACGACGTGGTGGAAATTGCGCGCTCCATCAAGCCTTCCGCGCGCGGAGAGCTGGAGATCACGGACGTGAACAAGGCCTACCTGCAACGCGGCGATCTGGAAGTGCAGCTCATGTACCGGGGCTACGCTTGGCTGGACATGGGCACCCACGAATCCCTGCACGGGGCGGCAAGCTTTGTCCAATCCGTTCAGGAAAGACAGGGGAATGCCATCGCCTGTCTGGAGGAAGTGGCCTACCGCATGGGATACATCGACGCGACCCAGGTCCGCAAACTGGCCGCCCCTCTGAGCAAGAACAACTACGGCAAGTATCTGCTGAGCCTGATCGAGGAAGAATCCGCTTAGCAGGATAATGAAAAGGGGCCTTTCTCCGAAGAGAAAGGCCCCTTTTCAAAAAAAATGGCTCCACCGGAAAATGCACCACGTTCTAGTGGTGATCCTCCTGCATGGCCTCCCGAACCCGGATAAGACCGATGGTGATGATCCAGGCAAGGTAAATGAAAATAAGGGAAACGCCGACAAAACCGGCACCAGTGCTGTGCGCCATGCCGGAAAGCAGTTCACCAATCATGTTGTCCTCCTCGCTCATCCCGCTTTTGGGCTTCAAAAGATTTTTGCTTTTCTCCTCAAAACAGCAAAAAGTCAAGCCCCTTGACAGGAAAAGCCGACTCGAAAGTCCGCCCCGCGCTTGCCAACAGGGGAACTTCTGGCATATCAGTTCTTGCACAAACACCTTTGATTTCACCAACCCGGGGCAAAGCATGGGACTTTTCGACATCTTCAAAAAAATCTTTTCAAAATCCCAGAAAAAACATCCTGACACGCGGGCTTCCGGCAATGCCTCCGCCAAATCCGGAAAGAAAACGGCAAAACATTCCGGCAAAGGCAGAAAGAAGTCTCAGGAAATTTCGCTTGCCCCGACCGACAGCAAACACCGCAGGAAAAGCACTCGGATCAAGGCCGACCCCATTGATGAAAAGGCTCTGGGATTTTCCATTTCCCTCAAGGCCGAAGACGAACACGCCATCAAGCGCAATGCCATCAGGATACGAGTCAAGGGATTGCGCGTCCGGGTTCCGCGCCTGAAGGCCGTGTTTCCCGTGGCCGACATCAGCGCGACCGGGCTGGGCTTCAAATTCGAAAAGCCGAGAATCAAGAGCGGCGTCACACTGAAAATGGATTTGGCCGTGGGCAAGGAAATCCGAGCCAAAGGCGTGCTCTGCAAGGTACGCCGACACGAACGCGGCGTGGTGGGATGCGTATTCATGGATTTGGATAGAGCCCAGGATGATGCCGTGCACGCCATAGTGCTGCTCGGCCAGAAACAGCAGGCGGCCCGGCGGGCCAAACGCAGGGACGAGGAATTCAAACTGCCGGATTGATCATTCCGACTTCAGGCGACGGACCTCGCCGATGAAAACTTCCAGATCATTGGGTTGCCCGAGCTTGTGGTCTTCGGGATACAGCAAGGCACTCATGTAGAAGACGCTGCCCAGAGACAGCGCTGTCGAAGCGCTTGCGGAAAAATCTTCCAGCCGACGGCGAATGTCCTCACCAGACGCTTTTGAAACGGCATCGACAAGTCGCCCTGCGGAGCGAGGCAGACTCCTGAGCAATCCGGCCTTGCTCCGCATTGCCTTTTCGTACTTCTCCTGCCCTTCCGGGCCGTTGAGGAATTGTTCCCCCTCCTTCTCCAGATCACGAATCCTGCCAGCCTGCACTTCCAGAAATTCGACAAGATCGTCCAAGGCTTCCCTTGCCATGAGAACCTCCACATTTTGTGGACCACCATACCCGCCACAGAACTTTTTCGCAACAAAATCCAAGGCTCATCACCCATCCCCCACTAAAGGGAACCGCAGAGCCGGGCAAAGGTGCTGCACTCGTCGCGATTGACAAATGGACATGGTTCGCGACGAAACCACTGTCTCCGGGGACACCAGAAGACATCCTTGAACGGTTCGTTGCATCCGTTCCGGGTCAGCATTCTGCGCTTTCTGTCGCCAAACCGAATTTCGCCCTTCCGGATTTCGACTTTCCAAACCGACATGACGCCCCCCTTTGTCAATCATGTTGTCAGCACACCGTCATTTTCTCCTTTTTGTCAAAAATCGGGACTTCTCCCGTGTATTACACAATACTACAAGATATATGCCACGCAACCGCATTAGAAGAGCGACTCCGCTAAATTTTCTGGACATGCGGACAGATTGATTCTACCCAATGGCCTGCGACAAAAACTCATGTGACCACGGAGGATCGGGAAGTGAGTATCCTTTCCGCCAGCCTGGGGCTGACCCGGTATAGAATCATCGAGGACGTCCCTAGGGACTTATTGCAGGAAATACCTGAAAAACTGAAACAATTCAGCTTCATGGACATCGATGCCACTGCGGATGAACGCTCGTTCGGATGGACCAGCATCGACGACATGCTGGATACGCAATGGCTGCAGGCGCCGCCGGAAAAAGGCGAATTTTTCGCGTTTTCCCTGCGTCTGGACACTCGGCGCGTGCCCCCGGCCGTGCTCAAGAAGCACTACACCATTGCAGTGAATGCCGAAATGGCCCGCAACAAGGAGCAGGGCAAGGATTTCGTATCCCGGGACAGAAAACGGGAACTCAAGGAGCAGACCATGCTCAAGCTCCGGGCACGCACCTGGCCCATTCCCGCAGTCTTCGACGTGGTCTGGAACCCCGGGCAGAACCGCATCTACCTTTCCACAACCAACTCCAAGGTCCAGGCCCTGTTCGAAGACCACTTTTCCCTGACCTTCGACCTGAAGCTGGAACCTCTGACCCCGTTCTTTTTGGCCATGGACACGCTGGGAGAAGACGCGGCAGGCAGACTGGAAAATCTCGACCCCACGATTTTCGTATAAGGACGCATCATGGATTTGCAACTCGTTGAACGTGAAAACGTCCTGCTCGGCCAGGATTTCCTGACCTGGCTCTGGTACAAGACCGAAAGCGAAAACGCCCTGTTCGAAATCAAGGACAAACGCACCTTTTCCGTGAACATGGAGCAGCGCGTTTCTGTGCAGGGCGGTGATGGTGAAGGCGTGGAAACCGCCACGGTTTCCAGTCCGCGCGGCGAACTGACCGAAGCCAAGACCGGACTCAAGACCGGCAAGAAAGTCAACAAGGCCCAACTCCGTTTCGCGATGGATCAGGACGAATGGCTGATGCAGGTCAAGGCGGACGACTTCGGCCTGAGCGGCTTCAAGACTCCGAAAATCAACACCAAGGACGACGACGGCGACGATCCGGACTCCAAATTTCTGGAAAAGCTGTTCCTGCTCGAACGCGGTCTGGAAATGCTGGATGCGGTCTTCACCCGGTTTCTCGTGCTCAGGCTGAGCAGGGAGTGGACCGAAGAATCCGCAGCCGTAAAGCTCTGGATCAACGGCTAACCTAGCATGGCCACGCCCCTGCGAATAGCGTGTTTCGGCGACAGCCTGACGGAAGGGTACGGCCTGAATCCGGGTCAGGCCCTTCCGGCCGTGCTGGAACGCATGCTGAACGAACAGGGCGTTGCTGCTCGCTGTCTGAATTTCGGCGTATCCGGGGATACGGCCGGGGACGGCCTGCTCAGGTTGAACCGGGTTCTGTCCGCATCCCCGGACGCGGCCATCGTGGCCTTCGGAGCAAACGACTGTTTCGTACACGATCCGATTTCAGAAATCCGTAACAATCTCGACGCCATTCTCGATGCCTTTGCCAAACGCAATATTCCCGTGCTGCTGGTGGGCATCAAGGCCCTGACAGACGTTGGCCGGGAATACAAGCAGACATTCGACCGCATATTCGAGGAACTGGCCGATCAATACGCTGTCCCGCTTTTCCCGGACATCCTGTCACCCTACTTCGGCAATCCCCTGCTCAAGCTCATTGACGGCACGCATCCCAACGCGGCCGGAGTGGAAGCTCTGGCCCGCGCGCTTCTGCCTCACGTGTCCGAACTGACCCGCCAAGTTTCATCCTCTGCAAAAAACTGATCCCCCTCTCCCGGCTATACCGGTTCATCCCGAAAAAAACGATGCATCCAGACCGCAACACCGCCAACCACGACCAAAGCTCCGACAAACAGCAGCACAATCTCCCACGACACTCTGCCTTTTGCCAGCCCGGTCCAGAGCACATGCCCGCCTGAGGAAAGAAAAAAGCACTCCGGCACCATGGCAAGTACGGTCACGACCATGTACGTGGAAAAACGAACTGGAGTCAGCCCCAGCAGGGAACTGGCCAACGAATAGTGGACTACGGACATGAGCCGACTCACGGCCACGACCTTTGCGGGATGCTGCCCACTCAGTTGCATCATCCGGTCGTACACGGGGAAATCTCGAAACCGAAGCTCCAGCCGCTCGCGCAAGACATACCGGGCCAGAAGAAACGATCCGGCCCCACCAAGCGTCAGCCCGACAAGACAGTATACAGCCCCCCACAACCAACCGAACAGCACACCACATACGATCATGAACGGCGTCTGCGGCAGGAGCAGAACGCATGACAGCGCCGTGGCCGCAATGTACACGACCGGACCAAGCATGCCCTGATCCCGCACGAACGCCACCAGATCCGACGCCGCACCCTTCCCGTAATGTTCCAGACACCAGACCGCCACACCGACAGCGATCAACGCCGCAATGCCGAAAAACACCTTGCGCCACGTCGCGCGCCTGACACTTTCGCGCACCATGAATCCGCTCCCGATTGCATGCCGGGCTTGAACAAACCCGCTTTATACCCTAGCGTACCACTCGGATTTTCATACAGGTCCACTCTGTTCTTTTACGGTGATCAGACGAAAATTTGAAGGGAATTCCCCGCAGACCAAAGGAACGTTTCACGCATGCGCTACAAACTGCAACTCATGGACACGAATTTCGGCGTGGGCATGTTTGCGGCCGATCCGGCCCCGAACCTCAGCTTCAACGAGATGATCGACCACCTTCGCCAGCATCCCTTCGATACCTACATGCACGAATTCGTGCTGCGGAAATTCGGCGACTTCCGCACCCGCAAGCTGGCCAAACTCATCAAGGACGTCATGCGTGACAACTGCGAGTCCGATCCGATTCTGGGCGCCATCCTGTACGAAGCCGTGATCAGCCACCAGCGCCATGCGGAACTGCTCCCCCTGTTCGACGGCGTGGACCCGAATTTTCTGGCCGAGCACACCCCCACCATCCACATCAGGTCGCGCATGGTCGATGGGCAGAGCCTGCATCGCCAATGGACCCGAATCTTCGCCGACAATCTGTTCGACCATGCTCCCCTGCCCGCCCCGGACCAGACCGGGCTTGCCCCGCTCTTCGCGGAAAAGGAATTGGACAGCCTGGCTCCGGTGACCGCTGCGGACGTGCTTGCCCGGCTCAAGGACAAGCTCCCTGCCCCCAATCCCCGCCGTCCGCTTCAGGAAACCATTTCCCACGCTACCGAAGTGCTGGAAAAGGCGGACGCCTTTCTCGGACCGGCCATGGAGCATCGGGCTTCCCTGTCGCCCGTTGCCCGGCTTCGCCACTGGATGGTCAAAACCCGAGTGGACAACGGCAATCTTTCCAATTCCCTCGAAGGACTGCAAACCTGCTATGGGCGAGGACTGGATTCGGACACGGCCGAGGCATCCTATCTCATGGAACTGGCGGAACGCTTTTCCTCATATGCCAGCGTGGGAAACAAGGGTATCCTGAACCGCACACGCGAATATCCCCTGACTCTGGCCGCCCATGGCGAACTCGAACAGGAAGCGGTAAATCCTGCCGACATCCGGCTGGAGGTTCCCTATGCAGGCCAGCGCATCCACTGGTTCGAAGGCCACGGCCCGGATCAGGACGGCAATATCCGCCCCATCCTTGTCCCGGCACAATTCGTGTTCCTGTTCTGCAATCTGGACGAACCTTCCCTGTTCTCGGCTCTGGGTTCCACCGGCCTTGCCTCGGGCAACACTCTTGCCGAAGCCAAGGTCTCCGGCCTGACCGAAGTCATGGAACGCGACTGCGACGCCACGATTCCGTTCGACCCGACCCGCTGCTTCACGGTGACCACGGACGATCCGACCATCAACAAGCTGATGTTCAACTACCACATGCAGAACATCCATGCCTGGTTTCAGGACATGACCCCGGAATACGGTGTCCCCTGCTACAAGGCATTCGTAACCGGCCCGCACGGCGACGTGAACAAGGGCACAGGCTGCGACCTGAACGGCAAACGCGCCCTGATTTCAGCCATGACCGAAACCGCGTATCCGTGCCCCGGACCGCCCAGCGCACCTGTCCCCGAGGGCCTGCCCATCCGCCGTCTCGAAGACCTCCCCGATCTATCCGCAGGCAGCGCGGAAGGCGACCTCATGATTCTGGAACACACGCTTCTCGCCAACAACCTTTCCCCGGCCTACGCAGACCTGACCCGCCGCGACCTGAACATCCCGGTTGTCCGCGCCATGGTCCCGGGGCTGGAACTCATTGCAGATTTCGACCAGTATTCCCGGGTCAGCCCAAGACTGTTCCGCAATTACCTGAACATGTTCCGAGAATGACACCCCACACACAAACCCGTTGACGTGCCGCCAAGTTGCACGATACTGAAGGCACACCCCAAGCCCGGATGGCGGAACTGGTAGACGCAAGGGACTTAAAATCCCTCGGACTTCGGTCTGTGCGGGTTCGATTCCCGCTCCGGGTACCAAGGAAAAACAGGCACTTGCAGGATATTTCTGCAAGTGCCTTTTTCTTTGATTTTTGCCGTTCCCCACAATCTTCCCCATAATTTTCCTGAACGTGAAAAAAGTTGTAGAAAAGCTGATCACGTCAATCTCATACTCATGCGGGGAAAGCTCATGTCGAATTCGTCCGGAAAGTTGCGTGTGCCGTTCAATGTGAATCTCCGATTGAAAATAACCGCAAACGAGTGGAGCTTTATAGTTCTGATGGCACTCCTCTGGCTGTCCCTTGTGGGGGCTGTCTGCCTCGGGGAAAAAGCGTTTGTCAGTCCTGTTGCCAAAAAGGAGTTCCTATGGTTGCTGGTTGGTTCAGGGATATTGGTGGGAATTCTCACAGGAGCAGGCTGGCTTGTCTGTTTCGAAAGTTGCCTGAAGAAGGTGGACCAGCCGGACAGGCCCATTGGCGGGCTGGAATTGAAACAGCGGTGGCGTCACTTGAATGATCACGAAATCGGGCTGTTGATGCTGGGAGCGCGGTTCACTCTGTTCCTGCGTTGTCCCGGGACAAAAGTCGTTCGGAACGCCTCGAAATATTACAACGGGTCCATGTCCTTTGCCCGAATTTCGAAAATCCTGATTCAGGACCGCTACTTTTTCGATCTGGATGAAATCGAGACCTTTGAAAACGAATCCGGATTCTTCAGTCAGGCGGATCCCAAAAGGAATGTCGATCAGACCACGATTTCAAACCTGAAGCGAAACGTGGAAGAACTCAAGCAGTGGCCGATTCACACCGCGTATCTGCTCCTCAAAATGGTGACGGACCCAACCCCGAAGGAACGGTTTTCCCATAGAAAGCTGGAAGCCTGTTTCAAGGAGCTCCAGCAGGAACGGGAAATGACGTCCTTCCTCAAGGGCGGATTGTCCGCATCATATTTGAAGGACACATGGATAAAAGGTTTGCCCGAGGAATTTCGGGGACAGAGAAACATGGAAAAATGATGGGGATCACAGCCTGAAATCCGATTTTGTCGCTGTCCGCCGTTGTCGTATCGTGCAATCGTCAACTTGCTGAAAATATGTGTTTTTTGTTGCCCGGCTCCGTTTTGGCAAACGGAGCCGGGCATTTTTATGCGTAACGGATCAGTCAGGTGTCCTTGCTGACTCCGTCAAGCTCGCTACGGTTCCATGAAAACAAACCAAAGGAGATTGCTTTCATGGAAAGACTATTGGACACGAAGGAAGCTGCCGAGGTCTTGCGGGTAAGTGCCGGAACTCTGGAAGTGTGGCGATGCATCGGCAGGGGGCCGCGCTATTTCAAGATCGGGCGCAGGGTTCTGTACAAGCAGCATGACCTTGAGGAGTACGTCAATTCGTGCGGGGTGCGGCCTCTGGAATCCGAGATTCAGCAGGCCATGAAATCCGGAAACGGGCGGTAGGTCATGAAGCTGCTTCAGTTCAACGGGCGCAGCCTGCCCCTGGCTGCGGTCTTTTATGCAACCCACGGCATTCCGGTTTTCCCGTGTGCCGGGAAACGTCCGCTCACGCCTCACGGGTTCAAGGACGCGACAGCCGATCTCGGGCAGGTCCGAACGTGGTGGAAACAGCATCCGGAAGCCAACATGGGCACGCCCACGGGGCTGCACAGCTTCGTGCTGGACGTGGACCTGCCGGACGGCCCGGTTTCCCTTGCCCGGCTGGAAAAGGAATTCGGGCCGCTGCCCGACACATTGGAGCAAAGGACCGGCAGCGGCGGGCGGCACCTGTTTCTTGCCCTTCCGCAGGGAATCGACGTGCGCAACTCGGCCGGGAAACTCGGGCCGGGATTGGATATCCGGGGAAACGGCGGGTACGTCATCCTGCCTCCGTCCATTCATCCGAACGGCACTGCCTATGAATGGGTAAACGAGCTGGCCCCAGCTCCCGCGCCCGACTGGCTGATTCAAGCCATGACAACCAAGGCCGAATTGCCTTCGGACGGTCCGAATCCAAATCTGGGGCCGAAAGGCGCACGGAACGACACCCTGAATCGGCTCGCCTTTTCCTTTGGGCAGCAGGTTGCCAAGGGCGACATGCCGGACAAGGCCGCGCGACAGATTTTGAGCCAGAGCGCATGCAGCGCAGGCTTGGGAACCCGGGAGACCGAATCCACGATTCGCAGCGGTTTGGAGGCCGGACTCAAGGCAGCGAACCGGGAGGAGCGAAACAACCCCTTCAACAGTCTGGACGTGCACGGCTGGCCGACACCGCATCCGGCCATGTTTCACGGCTTTGCCGGGGAGTTCGCCCGGTTCGCCACCGTGCATTCCGAGGCCGATCCCGTGGCCGTGCTGGCAACCCTGCTTTGCCGGTTCGGCATCGAGGTGGGCCGCAAGCCGCACATGCTGGCCGGGGAGCCGCAATGCGCCCGGTTGAATGCGGTGCTTGTCGGCCAGAGTTCCAAGGCCAGAAAAGGCACGTCCGCGCGACCTGTCCGGGAACTGTTCCGCTTTCCGGAAACGGAATGGCTCACCTGCCGTTTTTCACCCGGTCCGCTTTCCAGCGGCGAGGGGCTTGTCTATGCGGTCCGCGATCCGCAGCAGGAATACATCATCGACAAACGCAACGGCAATGGCCGGGAAATGATGGTTGATCCGGGCGTGGACGACAAACGCCTTTTCGTTCTGGATCAGGAATTTGCCAGTGCGCTTTCCTGCACCCGGCGCGAGGGCAACACCCTGTCCACGATCATCCGCGCCCTGTTCGACGGGGACAAGATCGAGCCGTTGACCAAGACCAGCAAGCTCACCGCGACCGATCCGCATGTCGGCATTGTCACGCACGTCACCCTGCACGAGCTGCATCGGAAGCTGGACGCGACCGAGGCGCTGAACGGCTTTGCCAACCGGTTCCTCTGGCTGTGCGTTCGACGTCCCAAGCTGGTGGCGTTTCCGGAAGAGCTGTCGCAGGAAAAACTGCACCGATTCCGGACGCGGCTTCTCGGGTATCTGCAAACAGCACGGGATCGGGCGAGGCTGCGGTTCGACGATGCGGCCCGGAATCTGTGGGCCGAGATGTATCCGCAGGTTGCCACGGACCGGCCCGCGCTTCTGGGGTCCATCCTGAACCGGGCCGAAGTGTACGTGCGCAGACTGGCCCTGACCTATGCGCTTCTGGACGGTTCGGCCTGCGTGACTCTGGAACATCTGCGGGCCGCGCTGGATTTCTGGCGGTTCAACGAGGATTCCGCTGCCTTCATCTTTGGTGGTTTCGAATCCGATCCCGTGGAGCAGCGCATTGTGAACGCCCTTGCCGAGGCCGGCGGCTCGCTGGACACGACCGGCCTGTACAAGGTTTTTGGCAACCATCTTCCCAAGGCGCAACTGACCGTTGCCATGAACACCCTTTCCGCAGCCGGTAAAATCCGCATCGAGGAACGCAAGCCCGTCGGAGGGGGACGACCTGCAAGAATATTTCACCTAAGCGAAAATTGCGAAGAAACGAATTTACTCCCTTCGCCCGAATCCGAGTAAATTCGTAAATTCGCAAAATTCGCCTAGGTGAAGAGAAAAGGACAGGGACACGCATACGGCCAAAGGACTTGGAGAAATATACACCATAATGGTTCCAGCCAGCCTACCCTTCGTGACACATCCTGTTGAAACAGGATGGCACTCGGGGGCTGGCGAGGGAGGAGACCTCCCTTCGAACCTTCCTGAAACGCCATGAAGAATGAAACCGCACAGCTTCGCACCTGTTGGGTGAACCTGCGGGTGACGCCCGAGGAAAAACGCACCATTGCCCGGCTCGCCAGCGAATCCGGAATGAGCGTCGGCGACCTGCTCCGGACTCGGCTGGGACAGCACCGTGTCCGCTCCACCAAGGTCGAACGGGAAAAGGTGCTTCAGCTCGCCCGCATCGGCAACAACCTGAATCAGCTTGCCCGATGGGCCAACACCCATAAACGGACCGCCGAGGCTGCCGCAGTCATCGCGCGACTCGCAGTCATCGAGGACGACCTGAAATGTATATGAAGGTCTTTGCCCACGGCACCGGGCGCGGCTCCAAAGTGGTCAATTATGTGGTGGACCCGTTGCGCAAGGGCCGCAGGCAGAGTCCGCCGCAGGTCCTGCGCGGCGATCCCGGCATGATCCGGCGGCTGATCGACAGCACGGAACGAAAATGGAAATACACATCCGGCGTTCTGTCATGGGCGCCGGAAGACCCGGTTTCGCCCGAACGGGAACAGGACATCATGGACAGTTTCGAATCCGTGGCCTTTGCCGGTCTGGAGCCGGACCGCTACGCCATTCTCTGGGTCCGGCACAGCCACGCCGGGCACCATGAACTGCATTTCGTGATTCCGCGCACAGAGCTGTATCAGGGCAAGGCGCTGAATCCATGTCCGCCCGGATGGCAGAAGCAATACGATGTCTGGCGCGACCTGTGGAACGAGCGCATGGGCTGGGCGCGTCCGGATGATCCTGCCCGCGCCCGGGTCATGCAGCCGGGCAAGGCCATCCAGTTCGGCAGGGACAGGGCCGCATCCAGACAGGCCATCACGGACGCCCTGACTCAGGCCATTGGCGCAGGACAGATCACGGACAGGGGCGGAATTGTCGAGGCGCTGATTCAGGCCGGATTTTCCGTTCCCCGGAAAGGCAGGGACTACATCACGGTTCAGGCCGGACAGGACGGGCAGCGAGTGCGCCTGAAAGGAGGAATCTATGCAGAAGCTTGGCGAGCTGACCGAGAATCTGAAAACGCAGGTCGAGGAACGGAATGCCGAAGCCGAGAGGAGCTTTCACGAAACATTGACGCGCTTGAACGCGAGCTTGACGCAATCCGTGCACGACGAGCTGCGTACCATCACCAGCGCCATGGCCCGGGACATGGACCGACTCAGAGCCAGACAGCTGGACGCTCTCGACCGGAGCTGGCACCGGGCTGCGCTCCTGAGCCTGATCATTCTGGCCGTGCTGGCGCTGACCAGCTTTGCCCTCGGCTTCGGAGCGAGCCTCATCCTGAACGGCAGACAGCAAAGGATTCGGGAATACTCCCGCCAGATCGAACAGCAGAAGCAGACGCTCGAAACCGCCAAGAGCTGGGGCATACAACTGCATCAGGACAGCAACGGCCGTTTCATCGTCCTGCCGAAAGGAATAACGCCGAACACCCGCTGGAGTTGGGACGGACGCCCGGCCATCAAACTGGAGGAATGACCCATGACCGAACTGCAACGCCTGCTCACGGAAACACTCCGCAAACTGGACAAGGACACCACCACCCGCTTCCAACAGCTCGAAGCCCGCATCCAAAACCTCGAAGCCGAACTCCAAGCCTGCCAAGCCTTGCAAAACGACTTGGAACAGCTTTTGGCCAAGCTCTCCAACTGGTCAGGCGGATGCGGGAAAAGGTGATGGGGGTGGAGAGGTAGGTGGGGAAAAGAGGTGTTTTTCAACGGGTTGAAAGGCTCTACTTTTCAGGTTCCTTGGGAATGGAGGGATTGCCGGGGTTGCCTCCTTCATAGGCACTTTGTTAGAAATCTCTACTTTTCGCTGGGACTATTTTACGGGAAGGCTACAAGTGAAGGTTGAGGTGGTTAAAATAAGTATTGTGTTCCCAGATTCCGGGAGAATCATTCTATTAAGTATCGTTCGCCAAAGGTTAGACGATTTTTTAGAACAACTTTGTAGCAGTTGGAGAGAGGATGAGTAGGTGCAATGAGACTAATCAAAAACAGAGATTTGAACGGTGTAGTATGGAAAAGACTAGCCTATTTTCTGCCATATCAATTAAGTCAACTCGTAGCGCAGTTCTCTTTTCTTGAAAGCAGTTTCGCCACCCTCAAGGATTCTACACACTTCTTTTCTTATTTCAGGGCATTCAAGAGAGCCAGATACATATGAGATTTCTTCATCGTTGTTGCTGGCAATGATGATCTGCTCAGCATCGGAGTTCACAACCAGGTTGGCGTTGTGGGTGACAATAATTACCTGGCGGTGTTTTTTGATCTTCCTAAAAATTGGCTCAAGCTCTTCGACAATGAATGCGTTATCCAAATCATCTTCAGGCTGGTCGAACACGAAAGGCGTGAGAAAAGCTGACGTGGCAAGTTTTAAACAAATATAGAATGTTCCACGCTGCCCCACTGACAGCTGTTGCGGGTCTTTTCCGAAATACTTAATGCTTGGAACTACCTGTAAATATCTTCTGCGAGAATCCTCTGAGTAAAGATAGTTGTAGAACTCGTATATATTTTTTCTCAAGAACCAATCTGTATCCAAAGAGAACTCGGTGAGACTTTGATACTTATCCTGTATCACATTCAAAACCGGGGCATTCAGGATGAGTGAAAAATAGTCGTCGGCTGATGAAATCGAGAAGACATCTTTCAGCGTTTCCTTTCGAATCCTCCGTCCGTCGAAGAACTCATTCAACCCTTCTAAGAACTGGTCTTGGTCAAAAAGCAACTCCCCCCTAATTTCAATATTCTTGAGCAAATCTTGGAGAATTTCTTTGTGTTCGTCAGTCATTCCTGGACGGCCTTCGACAATCTCAGCGAACTTTCTCTCAAAGGACTCTAACTCTTCTTCTATGGAAACAACCACATCTTGGGCGAGAGAGACCCGCTGTTGACATTTGGATTTCAGTTTATCTTTTGAGGCGGCTATTTCTTCAAGCATTGAGTCGCAATCCTCAATTCCTTGCTGGTACTCGTTCACCTTGTCGAGAAGCCCGGAGATGTCACCTTTGATGCCTTTAGCCAAAAGCTCTTCTGAAATCTTCAAATTGCTTTTTTCAAGGCTCTTAGTTTTGTTTTCAACCTCATCACAGTATTGCTTCAATTGATCTTGGAGCATAGAAAAATCAACTTCGTTGATACGTGTCTCCATTCCAATGTCCTTGGCATTCAAAGACGATATCTGTTGGTTCAATCGAAGTTCAGCAGCCTTCAACTCATCACTGATAAAACTTGATTCGGTCTTAGCCTTGTTGAGCTTTCCGATTAAGCTGGAATTGCTACTGAACGAAGAAATCCTTTCTTTGATTTCTTCGGTGGTAATAGTATCTTTCAAGTTTTGAAGACCGACTTTCCGCTTCGTCTGATATTCTTCAGAATTAACGAGCTGACCTTCAGCGTTTTCCTTCTCAAGCCAGGCTTGAAGTTCATCATGGTCTCGATTGAGGGATGAAATATTCTTACTCAAAGAAGAGCGTGAATCGTTTTGAATAAAGCCTAGCAGTCTTTTAATTGCTTCCCCAAGCTCCCTTTTATTCTCAGCAACATCCTTAACTTCACCTTGTCTGACATGCAGGTAATCGAAGGCAAAAATTTCATCTCCTTTACTGAATAAGCTTTCCTCGCCATCGCTTTTGGTCAAGACAATATCAAAATCGGGATTGCCGATGCGCGAGAGACGTTCCTGAGACATCCCACCTGAAGCTGAAGGTTCATGGAATGTGCGATGGATTACATCCAGAAGCAAACTTTTTCCCGTTCCTCGGCCACCTATCAGAGTCACCAAATTATGATTGAGAGGAATTGATGAATTCTTGAAACAGGGCTTGTCATCCGCAAAAATATTCCCACAGGCCCGAATAGAGCTAAAGTGAGCTTTGGGGTATTCAAGGGCAGGAGATTCTTTTTGGATTCTCACGCGGTCTTCAGGTTCGAAGAGAATTTGCTTCAATCCATCGAAGGTTGGATCGGCTTTGATCCATGTAAATCTGTCTTCATCAGGAACACAGATTTTCTCCAGGGAATGAGCATCAGAACCGTGAATGCACGGCTTTAGTGCACCATAATTTTGAATTATGTTTTCGCAAGAATCAGGCCCCTTACCTAGGAAGTATTCCCTGTCTTTGGGGTTTGAAGAAAAAATACAATCAGCCAATCGGTAAAGCTCCTCTCTGAGAGCTTTCAAGTTTCCCTCGCGCAGTCCTGAATTTCCATCCCTGTGGCTGTTTGGGACAACGATCAAATATTTGCCCAAGAAATCGGTGTTTGTTGTTAATACTTTTCTCAGATCATCGACACTCACCTTGAACTGATTTGCCCCTTGCTTAAAAGCGGCGGGTTCCTCTAGGGTTTGATTCCCGGTGTATGTTCTACCGAGACGAATTAAATCAGCCCTAGTGCAGCTGAACTCATTTCCCCGGTAGGTAAATTTTAAGTTCGGGAAGAATACATCCGTCAGGAGAACTAATACCTCTGGGTGAAAAATGACATGGATGTTTATTGCATTCCCTTCCCTAGTGTTGTGATCAAGACGAAGCTCGACATTGGGAAGGAGCATTTCGACATTGTTAAGACGGCCAGCATTCTTGAATTCTTGAGCCTTGCTGTAGCCTTGGGCTGAAAAATAATCTGTAATACCCAAGACGGCTATGTCTTCGAGCTGTTCCAAGCATTCAAGATATTTTTCCCACTTCTCTTCAGGTGTAGCCCCTTCGTACTCATTTGCAAAAGCAGACTCAGGAGAGTGGACATGCAAATCCCACTTTCTCCACTCTGATCCTTTTGGATAGCTCATGGCGATTTCCTTAATTTCGTATGCTCAAACGTTTTTGCTTGTTACGTACAAAGGTCTATGGCTTGCCGAAATTACACAATTAGACCGAATGTCAAATTTTAGAACCCTATATATTCCCATAAAAGTATGTCGTCAAACGCCTTGAAATTGGGATGAAATTGAGAGACACAATACTATTTTATCCAAGCCCCCCTCAATATACACACCGGCACTCCTAGGGCATCCCCTTGTCCTAATTTATATACCAAGGCGTATACCAAGGCACGAAAAAAGCGCTTATGATCACTCATAAGCGCTTGATTCCGTTGGAGCCAGGAATCGGAATTGAACCCCTGACCTACTGATTACAAATCAAAATTGCCCACTCGGCACCATCGAATTCGGCCCCAAAATCAACCAGCCAATTTCCGTTTTTTAATTTTATTCCCACAACGCCCCCAGCGGTACGGCGTACAGCCTGTCGCCGAAGGGGACGACTTCCGTGCCGGTGTAGAGGACAACGCCGATTTGGAAGCGGTTGTTCAGATCGTCACGGAGGGACTTGAGGCCCCGGAAGTGTTTGGCGGCGACTTGGGCGGAGTGCTTGATTTCGATGCACGCGAGCTGGCCCGAGGGGCGTTCAAGGACGAGGTCCACTTCTAGGCCCGCATGGGTGCGGAAGTGGTACGGGGTTGCCATGACTCGACTCCAAGTCAGGTGCTTGAGCACTTCGTTGACCACGAACGTTTCCAGAAGCTGCCCTGCGATTTCCGGCGAGGAGGTCAGGCGGTCGGCATCCGCTTCCATGAGATGGGCGGCAAGGCCGCAATCCACCATGTAGAGCTTGGGAGCCTTGACCAGTCGTTTGCCCAGATTGGCGGACCATGCCGGAAGGAAGTGGATCAGGAACACCTTTTCCAGCAGATTCATGTACCGCCCCAGAGAGGCGTTCGGCACCTGTATGGTTCGCGACAGCTCCGACTGATTGAGCTGGTTGGCCGTGCGCGTTGCCAGCAGCCGCAACAGGCGCAGCATGGTGGTTGTCTCCTGTATGCGGGCAATATCCCGAATGTCCCGCTCCACAATGGACGTCAGATAGGCGTCGAACCATCCTGCCCGCCGTTTGGCGGACTTTTTCGATACGGATTCGGGATAGCCGCCGACAGTGAGCATGGAAGGCAGATCATACGGCTCATCCGATTTGAAATCCGCAATGCTTCCGCTGAACAGCGCATGCACGAAATCCGTTTTCCGCCCCACCTGTTCGGCGTGAGACAACGGCCACAAGGTCTGAATCTCCATTCGTCCGGCCAGAGACTCGTTCACCATGGGCAGGGTCAGCAGGTTGGCCGATCCCGTCAGCAGGAATTGGCCGGGACGCCGATTGTTGTCCACGTCCTCCTTGATTGCCAACAGCAGTTCCGGAACGCGCTGCACCTCATCTATGATCAATGGCCGAGGCTGGCCCGCAATGAATCCCGTGGGGTCGCTCGTCGCCGCAGCCAAGGCCGTCGCGTTGTCCAGACTGACATACTTGGCCGGGAATCTGTCCGCCAGCAATTCCTTGGCCAACGTGCTCTTGCCCACCTGCCGTGCTCCACGCAGGAACAGAACCGGCGAATCTTCAAGGGCTTCCAGCAACTCCGGGGTGATATTTCGTGCGTACATGGTAAAATATTTATCACGTTGTGGTAAAATTTCAAGATAAAATCGAATCAGTTCTTCCGCTTCATCAGGTCGCCTATGGACTCGGAAGCAGCAATGAGAGCTTCATCCCGCAAATGGGCGTAACGCTGAACCATTTGCGGACTCTTGTGGGTAAGCAGCTTTTGCAGGGTGTACATGTCCACCTTGCCGGAACTGGCAAGAGTCGAGGCAAACACATGCCGCAACCCGTGCATCGGACGGAAATCCTTGGGCAACCCCGCCTTGTCGCAAATATTCCGAAATGGAATCCGCATGTCCCGGATAGGTTTGCAAGTGCGTCCATAGAAAACGTACTCGTTCCGGCGAACTTCAAGTTGCTCAAGCAGAACCTCACGGGCAGAGGAATTCATGGGGATATGCTGATCCACCATTCCCTTCGGGTCCTTGATGAAAATGAATCCTCGCTCGAAGTCCACATGCTCCCATTCAAGCCGGAATATCTCCCCTCTTCGCATCCCGGTGAACAAGGCCAAAAGCATGATGTTGGCGGGCGTCCGGTCCGGCTCATGGTGCAACACATCAAGCAGCCGCTCCAACTGCTCTTCGGACAAATCCTCTGTCCGAATATTGTTGACCTTTGGCATATCGAAATAAATCCGGGCCACATCCACAGGCGTACACAGCCCACGCTTGGCCCCGAAATTGAGCACACGCTTCAACAGGACAAGAGCCTGCTTTACCGTTGCAGGAGCAAGCCCCCGCGCTTCCAGTTTCTTGCGGATGGCATCGACATCAGAAGTCGTCACCTCTTCCGGCAACTTGTCTCCAACATCCTCCCGCAAGTGCCTGTTCCAACGATAGCGGTCACTCCTGATGCTCTTGTTGCTTTGCTTGTAGTCAAAAAAGGCTTCCCATATCCGATTCAGGGTAAGTCTTTCACGCTTCTTTCTCAGCTTGTCCCGTCGTTCATTGTTGGAGTCCATCTTTCCGGAAAGCCGAAGCACACGAATCCGACTTGCCTTTGCTGGAGTCATGTTGTCCTTATGTTGGCGTCCAGCTTTCTCCTCGACAGACTTTCCTTTCTTGTAGTATCTAATGTAGTAGATACGCTCCGGCTTGCCTGTTGCAGATTCTGACGACTCAATGAAAAACACTCCCGGATATTGCGTCTTGTGACGTTTGACGGCTGCCACGACCGACCTCCCAAGGAAAGACTTGATCATGTGGGGAGAACTCCATTCCCCATGCTATTCCCCATAAACAACCTTCGAATATCCCAATTATGGGGAATGTCAAATAAGCTTCATTAAAGAAGTAACTTCAACTTTTTAAGTCTATTACAAGAATATTAAATTCAATTAAAAGACAAAAATCGACACTTAAAATCCCTCGGACTTCGGTCTGTGCGGGTTCGATTCCCGCTCCGGGTACCAAGGACACGAAAGCCCCTTTTCCATGTGAAAAGGGGCTTCTTTTTTCCGACTTCGCAATATTGCTGTTGACCGAAGAACGTCTTCGGCATAGAGCCTCGCCAGAGTCGTTCCTGGGCATTGCAGGTCTTGATTCCGCAATGCCCTCGCATCAACATGAAGAATGAGGCAAACGCATGTTTCTGTCGATTTCTGCCGTTTTGTGCGGTCTTTGGCTCCTGCTATGGAGCGCGGACAAATTCGTTGACGGGGCAGCAGGCACGGCCAGACATTTCGGCATGCCGCCGCTTCTGATCGGCATGGTTGTCGTGGGATTCGGGACCTCGGCTCCGGAGATCGTGGTTTCGACGCTGGCCTCGCTGCAAGGCAATCCGGGCATAGCCTTGGGCAATGCCTATGGTTCCAACATCACCAACATTGCCCTGATTCTCGGCATCACGGCGATAGTAAGCCCCATTGCCGTACAGTCGCGTATTCTGCGCACGGAACTTCCCGTTCTTTCCGCTGTTTCACTGCTTGCCATCTGGATGCTCCGGGACGGAAACCTGTCCCGTATGGACGCCGCCATGCTGCTTCTCGTTTTCGGAGGGTTGCTGATCTGGACAATCCGTAGCGGATTGCGAGACAGAAACGACGCGTTCGGCAACGAAATGGAACAAAGCCTCGACGCACGTCCAGCTCCAATTCGAAAGGCCCTGTTCCGACTTTGCATCGGCCTGATTCTGCTGATTGTCAGTTCCCGAATTCTGGTATGGGGAGCCGTGACAATCGCCCATGCATTCGGAGCAGGCGATCTGGTCATCGGGCTGACCATCGTCGCAATCGGAACGTCATTGCCGGAGCTGGCGTCATCCATCATTGCCGCGCGCAAGGGCGAACACGACATATGTCTCGGCAACGTGATCGGTTCGAACCTGTTCAACACACTGGCCGTCGTGGGGATTGCGGGATTGATCCACCCCACGCCTGTTGAACGTGAAATCGTCCATCGGGACATGCTGTTCATGACGGCATTGACGATTTCACTTTTCATCATTGGCTACGGATTCGGACGGCAAGGTCGAATCAATCGCATTGAAGGCGCCGTGCTGCTGTTCTGTTATGGAGGCTACCTGACCTACCTGCTCGTTGCGCTCTTTCAAACAGCCACGGCATAGCCATCAAAATCCCCGAGAGCCTCATGAAGCCCTTTCCAACTCAGGCCTCTCCCCCGAGAGGGAGGGAGCAGAACCCGAATTTTCGTGGGCAACCGTTTGGCCTTCATGAAATTCTGGATGCGAATAAGCGCGGTTTCCGTCAATTCCGTGCCTTCCGCCATCAGATGCACCTCGTCAACGCTCCACAGGGGGTCATCCAGAATCATGCCCGGACGCAATTCGGCAAGCGCAAGCTCACGCCGCACGAAACCATCCTCCCCGGCGGTGCCCCGCTCCAGTACGTCCACAATCTTGAGATCGTACACTCCTTCCCGACGCCGCAAGACATCTATGGCGTCACGCTTGTTAAGCCCCCTTTGCCGCAGGCTGTCGTAATCCAGACATATTTTCAGGATTCTGGCTTCCACCGGCATGGTGGGGTTGTCGACCAGGGCATCGTCCTGCTGCTGAATGATCCGGGAAATCCGCTCCATGCGGGGGATATTTGCCAACATGTCGGCTGTTATGGCGGGATGCATCCTGAACATCTTTTCCTCCTCAGGAGACATGACATCCCCCCGATACGCCTTGTGCAGGACAGTATCCGTCAGGGTCACGCACCCCAGTTGGCAAAGCATGGCTGCCAAATCAAGAAAGAGCCCATGTTTCAGATGCAGATGCTGCGCAACATACCCGGCATAACGACGCACACGTTCACTTCTTCCGAACGCCTCGGGATTGACCAGACTCAAAATATCGGTGAGCACCTTGATGCATCCTCTCAAGGTACCGCGAAGCAATTCGCGCTCGGCCACCACCAAGGAATACTGCCCGACAGCGCTTTCCAGGGTGCGAATCATTTCGTCCAGAGGTATCGGTTTTGTCAGAAAACGAAAAACAGCCCCTTCGTTGACCGCAGAAATCGCGGAACCGAGATCGGCATGTCCAGTGAGCATCACCCGCACCGTGTCCGGAGCAACATCCTGCACCTTGCGCAAAAAGGTGATGCCATCCATGCCGGGCATCTTGAGATCGGAAACCACGACGGCATAAGGGCCGCTTTCCCGCACTTTTTCCAGCCCCAAATTGGGGCCAGGGGCGACGTCGACAACAAAACGTTTTCTCAAGGAAGAGCGGTAGGTATCCAGAATGTTCTGCTCGTCATCCACGAAAAGAATCCGTTGCCCTTTTCTCACATCGACTCTCCATACCTTATGCAGGCTTCCCGCCACTTTTCCAGCTTGTCGCCAGTATTCGCGGCTTCCAGCCAATCGGAATGCACCTGTTCAAACACATAGCCGGAATTCGCCGGGCCAAGTTCATGCTGCAGTGCGTTGGCGACATGCACGACCAGAGCCTCTGTCAACGATCCCCTGTCCTGAATGGCGCCGTGGTGTCCGAAGACACCTTCAACAACGCTTTGCTTGAACCCCCACAACCCCAGAAGATAGGCTCCCACCTCGGCATGGCTGACACCAAGCCTGCGTCGTTCATGTACGACCACAGGGCCACCCTCCTGTCGCACGGACTCCACCACGGGTTTGTAGAAACCGTCCATCTGGGTCACGAGCACCAGTTTCCCCACATCGTGCAGGATACCGGCGATGAAGCAATCCTCGACGAATTGCCTGTCCCGCCCTTCTCCCGAAGCAATGGTCTTGGCAAAATACCCGGTCTGCAGGCAGTGCTCCCACAGCTTTTCAACGGAATATCCCTTGAATGAGGACGTATCCAGCTTGCTCAGCAGGTGAGCCCCCAGCACAAGCCCCTTGAGTGCGTCAATTCCTAGCAAAGTCACGGCATGAGCCGGGTCCTTGATCTTCCGGTAAAAACCGAAAAAGGAGGAATTCACGACCTTCATCAGCGTGGCGGTCATGCCGACATCGCGCTGTACCAACTCGGCAATGCGTTTCAAGTCCGGCTCCGGACGTTCCAGTTCCTGGGTGATCCTGATGTACAAATCCGGAATGACGGGCAAGGCATTGAGCCCGGTGACGATGGACCGTACAGCCTCGTTGTTCAGAATCGGACTCAACCCCGTCACACGTCGAATCGCGCTGATCAGTTTTTCGGAACTGCACGGCTTGCTCAGAAACTGGTGAGCGTGACGCGCGGACTTCAGCAGAAGCTGCATGTCGGAATAACCGGAAAGAATCATGCGGATGGTTGCGGGCTGAAGCCTTTCCACTTCCTTGAGAAAATCGGCCCCGTCCATTCCCGGCATGCGCATGTCCGCAATCACCACGTCGAACGGAGCTTCCCGGATCATTGACAGCCCCTGCTCCCCGCTCAGGGCGAAAGCGCACCTCCATTCCCGTCTCTGGGAATGCAGCATGACCCTGAACCCGTCCAGCACACTCTGTTCATCATCCACAAACAGTATTCTTCGCTTCATGATTCGCCACCCCGATTTTCGCCCATGACAGGCAGCCTGATGATGAACGCTGTTCCCTTTCCCACTTCGGTTTCCAAGTCGAGAGTTCCGCCATGACGCTCCACGACAATGTCGTGGGCAATGGCCAACCCCTGCCCCGATCCCTTGCCCACCTCCTTGGTGGTGAAAAACGGATCAAAGACCTTGGTCCGATTCTCCGGCGCGATACCGGTACCCGTGTCACGTATGCCCACCACGACATCATCTCCGTCCACTCGCGTGGATATCGTTATTTTTCCCTTTTTCACCGGAATTGCCCACCACGTCCTCAATGGCATGAGCCGCGTTGACCAGAATGTTCAGAAACACCTGATTCACATCCCCCGCCAGACAGGTCACCAGAGGGAGATCGCCAAAATCCTTCTCGATTTCTGCAACATATTTCCATTCGTTCTTGGCCACGAGGATCGTGTTTTCCAGTGCCTGATTGATGTCCACGGCCTTCCTGCCCCCATCCCCGGGATGTGCGAAATTCTTCAGGGCCCGGACAATGGTGGCGACCCTGTCCGTTCCTTCCAGGGCCCTGCCACAGGCCTTGGGGACTTCGGTCATGATGAATTCCAGATCGGCCTCCTCGGCAAGCGAAGCGATTTTCGTCAGGGAAGTCTGACAGACCTCGTCCTTCACGCATTCACGGACAAGGGAATCATAGGCTTTCATGATGCCCAGCACGTCCTCGAACGCCTCCTCGACAAAACGCACGCTGTCGCCGACGTACTGAATGGGGGTATTGATCTCGTGTGCGACGCCCGAGGCCAGCTCTCCAAGCGATTCAAGCTTCTGGGCTATGCCGAGCCTGCGCTCGAGGTTCTTCCGTTCCGTAATATCCAGCAGCAGAATTCCCCAATGAGGTTTTTCCTGTATCTCCATGGGCACGAGGTATCTGGCAACGGAAAAGCTGTGCCCATCCACATGCCGGGCCGAACTTTCCGAATACCTTTCTTCAATGCAGTTGGGGCAAAACAAGTCACTCTCCATGTCAAGCTGATCGGCATAGACATGAATGTCACTATCCCCCGGCAGATCATTGGGAGAAATGCCGAACATGTTCCTGACAACGCTGTTGGAACGTACGATTTTCCCTTGATGGGGCTCAACTATGAAAAAGGCGGCGCCAATGCCCTCGAGAAGAGCAGAGAGCAGTTGCCCGGTTTCCCGCGCCAGAAGTTCCGCATCACGGCGGTCCTGAATTTCCAGAGACAACTGTTGCGTTTTTTCCTGCAAGTCCGCAGTGCGTATTTGCACTTCCCTTTCCAGCTCATCCGTCAGGGTCTGAAGCCGGGCATGCGGAATCAGAAAGAACTTCCTGCTCACAAGATGAATGCCGAGCATGAACAGGGCAGCCCCCACCACCAGAGCCACTATCAACGCGCCCAGCAGATAGGAAAGACGCTTTTCCACCTTGCTTCTGCTGACCTCCTGAACCAGGGAAATCCCCGGATACCCGGTTTCGGCCCGCAACCGTATGACCGGCGGGGACACGACTCCGACCGAGACGACTTCCCGTTCCTGCCCGAGAATGGCGAGTCGCTGGTCCTGATTGTCTTCGGCAAGAAAGGGGGCCAGCGTCACCCTGACAAAGGCGGAAAGGACACCTTCGGGCATGCCCTGATATTTCACGGGCACGCTGAACCGCCAGAACGCCTGTTCCTGCCCGCCTTGTTCCACCTGAACCATGCTGACAAGGGACTCCATATCCCCTTCGATCAGAGATGCCAGCTCCGGCCCTTCGGGAAGATGCAACATGGGAACGCCAAGTGAAGCATGGATCGAAACCCCGGCAAAATCCTGCAGACAGAACAGCGCCGATTCATCCAGAAAGGAAAGGTTCTCCATGAAATCAACGGTACTGGCCATATTTGCCGCTGGCTGCATGCTTCCCGCCACAAGGGCAGGCATCGCGGCATAATCCCTGAGCAGCAGCAGCCGGTCGCGCACATAATTTTCCAGAGAGACCTGATGGCTGCGCAACTGGCTCTGCACATGCCCCATGAGCATGGCGGACATTTCCCCGCCAATGAAATGCGTGATGACGAAGATTCCGATTGCCATCTGAAGCACGAAAAGCAGGGCCAGAAATCCCATGAAAAGTCGGGAAATCGAGGTCTGCTTTGCCTCATGTCGCATTTTTGCCGCTCCCGAGGCTCCGTTGCTATCGAACAAGGATGATCTCACCGCGTTCCCCGTATTTTCCAAAGGTCAAATTCTCGCTCCCCAAGGCCTCATGCGCATCGGGATCAACTTCGGAATAAGGCCGGAAAGGCCGTTCATACGTTTTGACAAGCCCCTGCACAGGAGGATCGAGATTGGCCAGCGCCTGCCGAATCCGCGCACGAATCGAAGCCGCATCCCCTTCCGGTCCGGCCAGTTGGGCGGCGGCCATGAGAATCCGGGTCAGATCATAGGCGTGCACAAATCCCGCTGGCGCATCGATATCTTCCGGAGCCTGCCAGTCCGGGAACAATGCCGAGGCCTCCCTGAACACCTTGTTGGGAAATTCCCTGCTTCCCATGTCCAGAAAGGAGAATCGGGTTTGCAGAAACTCCAGATCAAGCTTCTTTCGCATAAACGGCCCGACAACCTCGGGAAAATCTCCACCGGTTATTCCCCAGTGACTGATGATGGGCAACCGTTCGGCCAACGGCAGATCCTGCATGGCCGTGCAGAAGACCTTGCCCTCCGAAGCATTGGCCACCAGCAGAATCACGTCCGCACCGGCCCTGACAATGTCCCGAAGCATGATTCTCGCACCAGCCTCGCGAATTCCCCAGTCAAACAGAATGACGGTTGCGGCTTCGAGTCCCCGCTTCTCAAGGCTGGTGGTCATGGTCCCTCGATTGGCCTTTCCCCATCCCGTGTTCTCCAGAAGCAGGGCAGGACGTTTGAATTCCCGTTGATCAACCGCCCTGCTCACCATGACTTCGCCCGCCTTGGAATCGTCCACGGACAGGCGGAATATCCAGTTTTCCCCGCTGGCTGGACGCGTAATCGGCCCGGCGGCAGCCCAGGGATCAAGAACCAGAATCCTGTTCCTGTTGATGAAATCCCTGTGCGCCAGCAGGGGAGGCGAATGCAGCCCGGCAAAAACGGCCAAGGCCCGAGGATCGGCAAGCACCTTTTTCAGATTTGCCAGACTTCGGGCCGAATTGCCTCGATGATTCAGGGGGATGACCTGAACAGGCTGGCCAAGCATCCTGTTCCCCTCCTGAGCCAGAGCAGTACGTATTCCGCGCTCAATGGCGAGAGCGGAAGCGGCGGCTCTGGAAAAATCCGCATCAATGTAGATGTGAAAGGATTTCGCGTGCGCCGAAATCGAGAACAGCCCAACCAGAGTCCCGAGCAGTACAAGCCGCACCATTCGACGAAAAAGCAGCATGGATTCTCCTTTCCGGCCCAGCATGCCCGATCGAAACCGTTTCCGATTGCCTGCATCGGTACACGCCATCCACCCTCCGGATTCATGCAGCATCCCACCAGATCCGGATCATCATTGGTCATGCATAAGATGTCAGAACAAACGGACATCGGAAAAAACGCCAACAACAGAAACCAGTTCCACCCTACCACTGTTTTTGAGAAAGTACAGACAGCAAATCGGCAAGTAGTTATCCCACCTACCAATCCAAGCTTTCGAAGACAGACATCTGCCATCCAAACAACTGCGGGCAGCGATATGCAATCCCTGCCCGCACCTTCAAGACGTCAACAGTCGGAACCATCGTTCCGTCAGTCTTCCGTTCCCAGAACCACGGCTCCGCCTCCGTTTCGCTTGGCCCGATACATGGCGGAATCCGCAACCGTCAGTACGGCTTGAATCGTATGGCCATCATCAGGGAAAATCCCCACGCCAATGCTTGCACTCACCGCGAGAGTTCCTCCATTCCACTCCACAGGTTGCAGGACCAGTTCGAGAAGCTCGCGGGCAACTGTCGCGGCCCCCGCCCTTCCCGAAACCTCCGGCAGAATAATGACGAACTCGTCTCCCCCGTAGCGGGCCACGGTATCGTTGCCACGCATTCGACCTTGCAAACGACAGCCAATTTCAACAAGCACCCGATCTCCGGCCTGATGCCCGTACTGGTCGTTGATGGGCTTGAACCCATCAAAATCCAGAAACAGCACCCCAACCTTGCCCTTGTTGCGAATGGCCCCGGCTACGGCCTGCTTCAGCCTGTCCATGAACAGGCTGCGATTCGGCAATTCCGTCAACGCATCCAGATTGCATGCAGCCTTTGCCTGTTCCTCGCCCAAAAGCCGCTCATGCTCCTCAAGGGCCAGCATCACGATTTCCCGCATCTCGTCCACTTTCACGGGTTTGGTCACGAAACGGAACACCCGGCACCTGTTGATGGCGGACATGGCGATATCCAGATCACCATGCCCGGTGAGCATGACCCGGGCAGTGGTCGGTGCCTCATGCACGGCGGCACCAAGCAGTTCCACCCCATTCATTCCCGGCATGAGCATGTCCGAAACAATCACGGCGTAATCCCCATTTCGCAGCCGCTCCAGAGCCTGATGCGGATCGGCCTCGGTCTCCACCTCGAATTTGCGGAGAGTCAGGGCAAGGGAATCAAGCAGTTTGCGGTCATCATCCACCAGCAATATCTTCCGGCTCATGCATCCTCCATCGACCTCGAAGAACAGACGGTTGTGCGCATTCCCATCACGCAACGACCGCGATTGCACCGTCTTGATCCATTCACCATACCTCCCCCACCAGCATGCGTTCCCGGCGGGAAGGGTTATTTTCCACCATGCCGGATGGACATCCCGAGTGCATACCGATTACCACGAATCATTATCAGGCAAGTGTTATTTTTTTGAACGGACATGCCGTCGGACACAGGACCGCCATGGCAAACAGGCGCCAGCCGTGGAATACCGCGGAGATTGCAGCAACGCCGAACGCAAGCCCGCCAAGAAATACCGACCAAATTTTCTCCACAAGCGGGAGCACGTGTCCATATTCAACATTTAAACATTTATTCCAAATAGATATACAATCGAACAACCAGGAATCCATACGGTTTTACGACTTGACCGCACCATGGAATTGAGACAAATTTCTCTTTTTTCTTTTGGCTCATATTCCATGATACATCACTAAAACGGGAGAGGAAAAATGAAACGTTTGGTGACTCTGTGCCTGCTGGCCATGCTGTGCATGGTGCTGGCGGCTCCCGGCTGCTGCCTTCGCCCAGAAGAAGATCAAGGCGGGCTTTGCCCTGCTCTGGACCATCGACGACCGGGGCTGGACCACGGCGCACTACAATGCCATCCAGTACCTCAAGGAGAAACTCGGCGACAAGGTCGAGATCGTGTACAAGGAAAAGGGTACTCGGCCCTGACGCCGAACGCGTGTTCCGCGAATTTGCCGAGGACGGCTGCGACATCATTTTCGGCACCTGCTTCGATCACATGGATCCCATGTACCGCGTGGCAAAGGACTACCCGAACATCAAGTTCGAGCACTGCTCCGGCTACAAGACCCTGCCCAACATGCGCACCTACATGGGCCGCATCTATCAGGCCGACTACATTTGCGGCTATCTGGCAGGTCTGATGGGCTTCACCAACGTGGGCACCGTGGGAACCCATCCCATTCCGGAACCCGTGCGCGGCGTGAACGCCTTCACTCTGGGCCAGCTTCGCGGCCTTGCGGAAAGCGGCGTGAAGCACGGCGAAACCGTGAACACGGTCGCATGGCTGAACTCCTGGGCCGACCCGGTCAAGGAAACCACGCTGGCCGAGACCCTGGTCGCCAGGAAGCATGACCTGATCCGCCAGATGGCCGACACCCCGGACAGCTCCCTTGCTGCCTGTGCCGCAGGCGTGCCCGCTCTGGGCTACGGCACGGACGCGGCCTCCTGGGGCGCGGAATGTGCCCTGACCAGTTCCCTGCTGAACTGGGGCCCCTACTACGTGAAGGCCATCAACGACATGCTGAACGACACCTGGAAGGTGGAACGCTACTGGAAGGGCTTCGAGGCCGACGCCGTGAAACTCGCCGACTTCAACGCCAAGGTGCCCCAGGATGTCCGCGACAAGGTCATGGCCGCAATACAGCAGCTCAAGGACGGCAAGGACGACATCTTTGCCGGTCCCCTCTACGACCAGAACGGCAACGAAGTTCTGCCCGCGGGCAAGAAGTTCGACGACGGCCAGCTCCTGTCCATGCAGATGCTCGTGAAGGGCGTGCAGGGCAAGCTCGCAAAATAGTTTACAAACCATCAATCAGGGCGCTCCCGGACACCACGGGAGCGCCCGCAGCTTTTTTTCGGAGACACACATGAACGTGCTCGGCGCACGCGAGTCCGGCGAAAAATTCCGCCTCGCGGTCAAGGACCTGCCTTACGAAATCGAGATTCCCTTTGTCACCATGCCCTCCAAGGACGGCGGCGTGAAGATCGCCTCCTTCAATCTGGTGGGTCAGATTCGGCTGAACCAGGATCTGGGCAAGCTCATGGCCGCCCAAATCCGCGAAGCCATCGGCGACATGGAGGGCGTGGCCATCCTGACCGTGGTGGAAAAGGCCCTGCAGATCACTCAGGTGGTCGCCACCGACCTCGGTCTGGACGCGGTTGCCGTGGCCTACAACCGGGTCAAGCCGCACATGGAGGCGGAAAGCCGCCCCGTGATTCAGGTAGGCTCGGACTCCATCACCAGCGGCAGCAAATTTCTGGCCGTATACGAACGCGACCTCAACCTGCTGGCCGAAGCGCGCGGCGTGATCCTCATCGACGACGTGGTGTCGTCCGGCGGCACCATTCTCGGTCTGGCCGACCTGATGCATGAAATCGGACGGCAGCGCGGCAAGGAAGCCCCGGAAATTCTCGGCATCTTCTGCGTGGCGCAGGAAGGCGACAAGCATCCGTACCTGCCTGCCCCGCTCCATTCGCTGGCAACGCTTCCCAAGCCCGTACGGCAGACGAAATGACGGATTCGGTCCCCCTGCTCTCCTGCCGGGGAGTGACGAAACGCTTCGGCAAGGTGGTGGCCAACAAGGACATCACGCTGGAAGTCCGCGCCGGACAGGTTCAGGCTCTGCTTGGCGAAAACGGCGCGGGCAAATCCACGCTCATGTCCGTGCTGGCAGGCCGCTACCGCCCGGATGCCGGGGAAATCCGCATCAAGGGGCAGAAGGTCACCTTCACCTGCCCGGCAGACGCCATGCGCATGGGCATCGGCATGGTCTACCAGCGCTTCATGCTCGTGGAACGGCTGACCGTGGGCGAAAACATCCGGCTGTCGGCTCAGGCGTGCGGCATAGCCCCGCGCGAGGCCGACAGGCGCATGGTCGAACTCTCGGAACGCTATGGCCTCAACCTCGACCCGTCTCGCACCGTGGCCTCTCTGGCCATGGGCGAGCGCCAGCGCGCGGAAATCCTCAAGCTGCTGGTGCAGGACGCCGAGGTGCTCATTTTCGACGAGCCCACGGCCGTACTGAGCCAGCCCGAGGCCAAGGGACTCTTCGAAATCTTCGACCGCCTGCGCGAAAACAGGCGCGGCGTGGTGTTCATCACCCACAAGATGGACGAGGTCGAAGCCGCAGCCGACTACATCTCCATTCTCCGGCGAGGGGAAATCATTGCCGGACTGGCCCCTTCCGAAATCGACAGCCGACGGGAACTCGCCCGCCTCATGGTGGGGCGGGAATTCGTGCTGGCCGTGGACAAGCCCGACATCAAGCTCGGCGAAACCGTGCTGAAAGTCGACGGTTTCGGTGGCACGGGCCGTTCGGGCAAGGCCGGATTCGCCGACGTGAGTCTGGAAGTGCGACGCGGAGAAATTCTGGCCGTGATCGGCGTTGCAGGCAACGGACAGTCCGCCCTTGCCTCGGCCATCACCGGCACCTCGGACGCAGGCACCCCGACATCGGGCACCGTGACCTTCATGGGCAATACCGTTGATGCAAACCGCTGGCGCGGTGCGCCCACCATCGCCCATGTTCCGGAAGACAGACACCGCACAGGCAGCATCCACGACATGACACTGGCTGAAAACTTCGCCCTGACCCGGCTGGCCGAAGCAGGTCCCGGCCCCTGGCTGGATCAGGAAAAGGTGCGCAAGGAAACCGCGCAGGCGATCAGGGATTTTTCCATCCGCGCCACAGGCCCGGACGACAAGGCGGGCAGCCTGTCCGGCGGCAACCTCCAGAAACTGATTCTGGCCCGCGAGCTGGCCGGAAACCCCGATCTCTTTGTTGCGGAACAGCCCACTCAGGGACTGGACATCGCCGCCATCGAGGAAATCTGGGCTTCCATCGTCAAGCAGCGCGAGAAATCCGCCATCCTGCTGGTTTCCGGCGATCTCAAGGAAGTGCTTTCCCTTGCCGACCGCATTGCGGTCATCTTCCGGGGACGCATTCTGGACATCGTGGAAGCGCTGGACGCGGACAGCGTGGCCCGCATCGGCCTGCTCATGGCCGGAGGGGGTGACGCATGAGCCTTCGCATCCGCCAACGCACGGAACCCATCAGGCGCAAGGGACTGGTCACCGCACTGCTGGCCGTGGGCTTTGCCCTGCTGGCCGGAGCACTGGTCTTCATCAGTCAGGGCGTGGCTCCCGTGCACGCCTATCAGGTCATGATCTCGGGTGCGCTGGGCAGCATGAACGGTCTGGCCGAAGTGGGCGTGAAAATGATCCCCCTGACCCTGACCGGCCTGTCCGTGGCATTGGCCGCGACCATGCTGCTCTGGAACATCGGAGCAGAAGGCCAGTTCGTCTGGGGCGCGATCGGCGCGGGCTGGGGAGCTCTGTATCTGTCCCCGCACCTGCCGACTTCTCTGGTGCTTCCGGCCTGTCTGCTCCTCGGAGCGGCAGCCGGAGCCATGTGGGCCATGATCCCGGCCGCGCTCAAGGTGCAGTACGGCGTCAGTGAAATCCTGACCACCCTGCTGCTCAACTACGTGGCCATCATCTTCATGGAACATCTCTACTTCGGGCCGTGGCGCGATCCCATGGGCTTCGGCTTTCCGGGCACGCCCATCTTCCCGGACGCGGCATGGCTGCCCAGACTGGGCAGAACCCGCCTGCACATGGGCGCCCTCGTGGCCGTGCTCGCCACGGTCTGTCTGCACTATCTCCTGTCCAAGACCAAATGGGGCTACGGCATCCGGGTCACCGGTCACAGCCCCCGGGCCGCGCGATACGGTGGCATCAACGCCACGCGCCAGACCTTCACGGTCATGGCGCTGGCCGGTGCGCTGGCCGGACTCGCGGGCATGGGCGAAGTCTGCGGCATCCATTACGTGATCCGCGAGGGCATCAACCCGGGCTACGGATACGATGGCATCATCGTTGCCTGCCTTGCCGGATTGCGTCCGGCTCTGGTTCCGGCCTACGCCGCCGTGCTCGGCACTTTCCTGATCGGCGCGGACCGGCTCCAGTCGGTAATGCAACTCCCCTCGTCCATCGGACTGGTGCTGGAAGGCTCGCTCCTGCTGGGACTGCTCGCAGCCGAGGCCGTAACCCGCTACACCATCAGTTTCGGCAAGGAGGACGACCATGCTTGATTCTCTGGCATTCATCGCCACCATCGCCATCAAGTCGTCCATAGCCGTCCTGTTCGCCGCCGTGGGTGAAGTGTTTGCGGAACGTAGCGGCGTGCTCAATCTGGGCGTGGAAGGCATGATGCTCTTCGGTGCCATGGTCGGCGCGGCCGCCGGAGTGGCCTGGGGCGATCCGTGGATCGCAGCCGGTTGCGGCATGCTGGCCGGTGCGGCCCTTGCCGCAGTGCACGGCTTCTTCTCCATCACGCTCAAGGCGGACCAGACCCTTTCCGGCCTTGCCATCACCATTCTCGGCGGCGGACTTGCCGGATTTCTGGGCCGATCCATCATCGGCGTACGCGGCGTGCGTTTCGGCATAACTCCGATTCCCGGCCTGTCCGACATCCCGGTCATCGGCGACATTCTTTTCCGGCAGAACGAACTGGCCTACGTGGCCTATCTGCTGGTCCCGGCCGCCTCCTGGCTGCTCTTCCGCACCTCTCTCGGCCTGAAAATCCGGGCCGTGGGCGAAGACGCGGCCGCTGCAGACGCCATGGGCGTGAACGTGCTCCTGCTCCGCTGGGCATGCGTGCTCTTCGGTGGCATGCTGGCCGGACTGGGCGGCTGCTACCTCTCGCTCGCCTATACCCCGGGCTGGAAGGACGGCATGACCATGGGACAGGGCTGGATCGCCATAGCCATGGTCATCTTCTCGGGCTGGCGTCCCGGTCGGGCTGCGCTCGGCGCACTGCTCTTCGGCGCACTGGCCGCCCTGCAATGGAACGTGGAAGCCGGAGGATCGGAACTCGTGCCCTCCTGGGTGCTCAAGATGCTCCCCTATGTCCTGACCATCGCGGTACTCGTGCTGGTCAAGAAATTCGCGGCCTCAAGTCGCGGCGGAGCTCCAGCCGCACTGGGAACGCCCTTTCACAGAATGTAATCTAATCCCCCGACGGTCCGCCCGCCGGGGGATTTTTCCGTCCTCCATCCAATCTCGACTTCTTCAAGAAAAATACGAAAATTACGTCAGTCTACTGGAATATTCAGCGGAACCAACCAATTCCGGGACTTGCCCACATCCCCCGGTCTGGGCTACACAGAGGCATCGGCATTGACCTTATTCATTCAAGGAAGGAACCATGGCACTGATTTTCGGTTCTCCGAAAAAACAGAATTCCCGGGGCGATGACATGAAACAGGACCATAGGCTCAAGCTGGCCAAGGACCTGTACATGGCAGGCAAGATCAAGATCATGACCACGGAGACCGTGCCGGGCCGTGACATCCACTCGGCCTTCGGTCTCATCGTCTGCCGCAGCTACATCTTCGACAACGCGTTCTACGGTCTCATGGCCCAGGCTCTGGACGTCAATGCCGACGCCATCGTGGGATATCGCGAATCCGTGTCCTTCCACCCGGAAGGCGACAAGTACTATTCCTGCTATGGCACGGCCGTGCGCCTGAAAAAAACCAAAAAATAGACTCTTCACACCTTTTCGCACAAAAAAGGAAGTGATTGCAACAGCGACGCTGCAACCACTTCCTTTCATTTGTCATCGATCAATCTATCGCTTGATTTCCACTCCAAGAGTCTGATCTTCGCGCCAGATGGCCCCGGCATCGTCGCCCCAATTCTTTTTCGCCAGCCTGTGGCCGAGATTGAAGGCCTTGGTGTTGATCTCCCTGATCCTGGCAGGCAACACTTCCTCCAGACTCTTGCGCATGGCCCGCTGCTGCACGAACGGCAACAGATGACTGAGCGCTCCGAGCACAATGGTGTTCATGGCCTGAGGAATGCCGATCCTGTCCTTGGCCAGAGCCGTGAACGGCAGGCCCAGAAACTTGTTGGTCGGCACCTGCCGAACCAGATCGGATTCCACAACCAGTGCCCCGCCCTGCTTGAGATAGGGATAGTAGGAGTTGCACGCTTCCTGCGAAAGAGCCACGAGCAAATCCAGATTCTCGGCCTTGGGATAGCTGATGCCGTCGGAACTGATCACGAGATCGCACTTGCTGGAACCGCCACGCGCCTCAGGACCGTAGCTCTGGGTCTGGGTAACGCTGTACCCATGGCCAAGAGCAAGCCCCTGCCCCATTATCTTGCCGAGCGTGATGATGCCCTGACCGCCCAGTCCGGAAAACCGGATTTCGAACCGATTGAGATATTGCGGCTGCTTCATGCCTACCTGCCTCCCTGCGACGTCTTGCGGAACGACTCCCTCAGCTTGGCATAGCGTTCCTCAAGACCGTCACGCTCGCGCTCCACGAACACGCCGATGGGAATGCGGCCCTCGCGCTTGTCCTCTGGCAATTCGTCATACCGCTCCTTGTCGATGGCGGCCTTCTTGAGCCATTTGTACATTTCGACAGGACTCTTGTACTTGTTCTTGCGTCCGAACTGGGTGTGACAGGGAGTCAGGGTCTCCACAAGATTGAACCCGGGTCGCCGAATGGCCTCGATCATGATGTTTTCCAGCTTCTTGACATGAAACACCGTACCTCGGGCCACGAAGTTCGCGCCCGCGCCTCTGGCGAGTTCCACGGTGTCGAAGCTTTTTTCGAGCTGCCCGAACGGCGAAGTCATGGACTTGGCGCCAAGCGGCGTTGCCGGGGAACTCTGGCCGCCGGTCATGCCGTAAATGTTGTTGTTCAGAATCAGAGCCGTGATGCCCACGTTGCGCCGGGCCGCGTGGATCAAATGGTTGCCGCCGATGGACAATGCGTCGCCATCCCCCATGAGGCAGATCACCTTGAGCTGGGGATTCGCCATCTTGATGCCCGTGGCAAAGGTCAAAGCGCGACCATGCGTGGTATGGATGGTGTTGAAATCCACATACACGGCCAGTCGGCCGGAACAGCCGATGCCCGCCACGATGACCACGTCGTCCTTGGGCAGCCCCAGATCGTGAATGCTCCGAATCAGGGTTCCCAGCACGATGCCGTGGCCGCAGCCCGCGCAAAGCACATGAGGAAACCGCTTGTTGTGCCGCAGATACTGATGAATGATTTCGTTTCCGGTGAACTCGCTCATGACTACCCCTGCATGATGACCTTGAGGATTTCCGAGGGAGTGACGATCTGGCCGTCAACGCGATTGATGGTGCGCACCGTGGCGCGGCCCATGTTCACGCGTTTCACCTCGCGGGAGATCTGTCCCATGTTCATTTCCGGCACGACAACGGTCTTGGCGTGCGCCAGCACCTTGTCGGTATGCCGCCGGGGATACGGGAACAGGGTCTTGAGCTTGAGCAGTCCGGCCTTGATGCCGGATTCCCGGGCCTGCTGCACCGCGTATTCCGCGGAACGGGCCACGGAACCGTAGGCAATGACCACGATATCCGCACCGTCGGTGTCCACCTCGTCCACGAGCTGGATATCATAAAAGAACTGGTCGATCTTGCGGTGCAGGCGCTCGGTCAGGTCCACGACCTCGTCGGGCCGGGACGTGGGAAAACCGTTGCGGTCATGGGTCAAGCCAGTGGTGTGGAACCGATATCCCGCCCCCAGAGGCGGCATGGGCGGCACTCCGCGCACGGTTTCCTCGAAGGGCTTGTACCATTCCGGCGGCATGTTCGGCACGATACGCGAAAACACCTCGTATTCATCGGCATGGGGAATCTCGATCTTTTCCCGGGTATGCGCGGTGACTTCGTCCAAAAGCAGAATGACCGGAGTGCGATACTTCTCGGCCATGTTGAAGGCCGTGATGGTCATCTCCAGACATTCCTGCACATTGGATGCAGACAGAACAATGATGGGATGATCGCCGTGCGTGCCCCATCTGGCCTGTTGCACATCGCCCTGAGCCGGGCTGGTGGGCAACCCGGTGGACGGACCGCCGCGCATCACGTTCACCACGACCAGCGGAGTCTCGGCCATGACGGCGTAACCGATGTGTTCCTGCATCAGGGAAAATCCCGGCCCGGACGTGGCGGTCATGACCTTGCGCCCGGCCATGGATGCGCCTATGGCCGCGCCCATGCTCGCGATCTCGTCTTCCATCTGCATGAAAACACCGTCCTCCAGATGAGGCAGTCTGGCGGCCATGATTTCCATGATCTCGGACGAGGGCGTGATGGGATATCCCGCATAGAACGAGCACCCGGCAAGCAGCGCGCCTTCAACCACTGCCTCATTGCCGAGCGCGAAAATTTCCTTGTGTTTCTTGCGTCTCGCCATGGGCCCCTACGCCTTTTTTTTGGAAGCGTTGTTATTGTTGTTCCCGGTATCCGGGTCCTTGTCCGTGACCACGATGGCGAAATCCGGACAGTGCAATTCGCAGAAACCGCATCGAATGCAGTCATCCTCGCGAACCACCGTGGACTTGCCATCCTCGTTCAACTCCAGGACCTTCCCCGGACAGAACTCCACACAGACCCCGCAGCCCTTGCACCAGCCTGGATAGACGGTGACCTTGCTCTTACCCTTGTCTTTTTTGGCCATAACCCTTTCCAGAAAACGTTAATGATACGTGTCGGATTCCAACCCGACGCATAATCAACGCCCGTAGCATTGCGCGGGAGGTATGACAACCTCATGAGAAGTAAAATGCGTGAATTTTATTCCGAGGAAAGCGCCATTTCCGCTATGGCGTTCACCACGCAGGCTGCCAGAGCGGAGCCGCCCTTGCGCCCCTGAATGGCAATGTAGGGAAGTTCGCTCTGAATAAGCAAATCCTTGGATTCCGCAGCATTGACGAATCCAACGGGCATTCCGACCACAAGGGCCGGAGCAATGTCTCCGGCTTCGAAACGCTCCAGAAGGCGAAGCAGAGCCGTGGGCGCATTGCCGATAACGAAAATCTCGGGCCGCAGTTCGTCCACGGCCACGTCCACGGCAGCAAAAGCCCGGGTGGTTCCCTGTTCCCCGGCTCTGGCAACCACGCGCTCGTCATTCATCAGACAATGCACGGTGCAGCCGAGCGGATCCATGCGACGAACCGGAATGCCCCGGCGCGCCATTTCCGTATCCGTGACAATGTCACAGCCACGTTTCAGGGCATCGCGCCCGGACTCGACAGCGCCCGGATGAAATCGTACCAGATCAAGCATCTCGAAATCCGCAGTGGTATGAATCATGCGCCGCACGATCTCCCACTGAGGCCCCTGATACGGTCTGGGGTCCGGTACCTCGGAGTCAATGATGCGAAAGGACTCCGCCTCGATGCCGCGAGGCGTGAAGAACTGCTGCAAACGGGTATGGGTCATGCTTCCGGCTCCGTCACGATGGCAACGGAAGCGGAAGCTCCGATGCGGCTGGCTCCGGCCTCGATCATGGCAACGGCCTCCTCGAAGGTCCGGATCCCGCCACTGGCCTTGACCCCGACATCCGGGCCGACGATCTCGCGCATGAGCCGGACATGCTCCACAGTTGCCCCGCCCGGGCCGAATCCCGTGCTCGTCTTGACAAAGGCAGCTCCGGCATCAACGCAAATCCCGCAGGCTTCCACGATTTCCGCATCGGAAAGCAGCCCGGTCTCCAGAATGACCTTGACCGGACGATCCTGAACAGCTTCAACCACGGTCCGTATGTCCTTGGCCACGGCCCGAAAATCCTGAGCCTTGAACGCCCCGATATTCATGACCATGTCGATTTCCTGCGCTCCCCGGCACACGGCCTCGCGCGCTTCGCACATCTTGACCTCGGGCAGGGTCGCGCCCAGAGGAAAGCCGACCACGGCCACGGGCACGGGCGTCCTGTCCCGCAGCAGCCAACTCGCCAGCGAGATCAGGGACGGGTTCACGCACACGCCGAAAAAACCGTGTCGCACGGCCTCGGCGCATGTTTTTTCCAAATCCGCTGCCGTGGCGTCGGGTCGAAGCAGGGTGTGGTCGATATGTCCGGCAATATCCTGCGGAGTCAGTTCCATTTAGCGGTTCCTCGCCTGATAGCGCGACAGTTGCTTTTCCAGCCTGCGGCTGAACGAAGTCAGCACGAAACAGATCAGAAAATACATGGCCGCAATGGTTATCCAGATTTCAAAAGACGCGATCATGTCGCGATTGTCCACCTGCACAGCGGTCCGTGTCAACTCGTTCACGCCGATAATTGCGGCCAGCGAGGTATCTTTGGTCAAGGAAACGAACTGGTTCACGAATGACGGAATCATGTTTCTGAGCGCCTGCGGCAGGATGACAAGGCGCATGGCCTGCACATGGGACAACCCGGTTCCCCGCGCCGCTTCCATCTGCCCCGAAGGCAGGGCAAGCACGCCGGCACGGACGATTTCCGCCACATAGGCTCCGGTGAACACGATGAAACAGATCAGCGTGGTGTGGAACGCGGGCAAGGCTTGTCCCAACAGAACAGGAGCCAGAAAAAAGAACCAGAAGATCAACAGCAGCAACGGAACGCCGCGAATCATTTCAATATAGACGAGTCCCGGCAACTTGACCCACCACCGCTTGGACAGACGCATGAGTCCTGCCCCGATGCCGAGCCAGAAGGCACCGAAAATGCCGAAGAATGCCAGAATCACACCGGCGGCGAGTCCGCCCACGTTGTGGATGAAGGGGAACGCGCTGTCGATTCTGGCCGCGCCCCACAGGAAATAGTCGAAATTATCCCAAACGATTTCCCAATGCATTCCGCCCTCCTAGTACCGCACCTGAATCATGAAATGCTTGTTGTACATGTTGATGCACAGCGAAACAAAGAGCGAAATCACCAGATAAATCAGCAATACCGCGGAAAAGGCCTCAAACGGCGCACCATAGTAGGACTCGACCTGACTGGCCATGAACATGAGTTCGGTCACGCCAATGACCATGCACAGGGACGAATTCTTTATCAGGTTCAGAGCCTGGGAAATAAGCGGCGGAATCACGATCCGCAACGCCTGCGGCAGAATCACGAACCGGTATGCCTGCAGAAAGGACAGGCCCACGGCCCGGGACGCCTCAAGCTGGTTCTTGGGAATGGAAAAGATGCCCGCGCGGATTTCCTCGGCAATGAAGGCCGAAGTGTACACGGTCAGGGCAATGACCCCGGTGATGAATTCCACGTTGAACAGGATCCATTCGCCCTGAAACGAATGGCCGAACATGGTGAAGGGGCCGGGGAACCAGTAATACAGATCGTTGAGCCAGGTGCGAATCGCCTCCGGCATGATGTAGTGGGAACCATTGTACCAGAAGAAAATCTGGACCAGCAGCGGCGTATTCCGAAAGAACTCGGTATATGCCAGACTGAACCATTGCAGGGGCCGAACAGGTGTCATGCGAAGAACGCAAATGAGAATTCCGAGAGCCAGTGCCGCAATCAGGGCAAAGGCGGAAATCTGAATGGTGGTCAGAAAACCTTCGAATATCCACTGCGCCGGTTCACCGGAAAACAGAACATTCCAATTGAACTGGTAAGTCAAATCGCCATCCGTGGGTTGGGGTTTTGCGACGGAAAAAAACGGGAGCGCCGTGCGGCGCTCCCGAAAACCTCAACTCGAACTACATGGGCCACAATTCCATGGTCCACCCTTCGGGGACCTCGTAACCCATCCATTTTCTGAACGTCTTGTGATAGGTGCCATCGAGCCACATCTGATTGAGGCACTTGTTCACGAAATCACGGAAAGCGGAATCATCCTGAGGAACACCGAGCCCATAGGGTTCGGAGGCAATGAACGGACCCACGATATCCCACATCTCGGGATTGTCGTCGCCCGCCTTGAGTCCGGCCAGAATGCCGGAGTCGGTGGTCACGGCCTTGACCTTGCCCTGCTTCAAGGCCATGAAGGCCTGCGGGTACTCGTCATAGGAAATGACGCGGGCCTTGGGCTGCGCATTCTTGATGTTTTTCTCGGAAGTGGAGCCCTTCACCGTGCCGACCTTCTTGTTGGCCAGATCCGCGGCGGACTGAATTCCCGAGCCCTTCTTCACGAGCAGCTTCTGGCCGTCCATGAAGTAGGTGATGGAAAAATCGATCTTCTCGTCACGAGAGAACTTGTGAGTCATGGTGGCGGCCAGCATGTCCACGGAACCCTGGACCAGCATGGGAATCCGGTTCTTGGAGGTCACGACCTTGAACTCGACCGGAACGCCCAGCTTGTCAGCGATGTACTTGCATACATCGATGTCCAGACCGACCAGTTCCTTGGAGTCGGGATCAACAAAGCCGAACAGGTTCACGGAGTCCTTGACCCCGCAGATCAGCTTGTTGCGTTCCTTGATCTCCTCCAGTTTGCCCGCGTGAGCCGCGGTGATGCCGAATGCGAACGCCAGGATCAACGTAAGAACGACTGCCAGTCTTTTCATACATCCTCCTCTCTATGGGTTTGTGCGCTCTAAAGGATTTCCTTCAGGAACGCCTTGGTGCGCTCATGTTTGGGGTTGCGGAAAAACTCGTCCGGCGGAGCCTGTTCCACGACAACGCCTCCGTCCATGAAGATGACCCGGTCCGCGACCTCTCTGGCAAAGCCCATTTCGTGCGTCACGCACAGCATGGTCATGCCTTCGCGGGCAAGGTCCTTCATGACGTTCAGAACTTCATTGATCATTTCCGGGTCCAGCGCCGAGGTGGGCTCGTCGAAAAGCATGACCTTGGGCTTCATGGCCAGAGCGCGGGCAATGGCCACGCGCTGCTGCTGACCGCCGGAAAGTTCCGCAGGATACTTGTGGGCCTGATCATGGATGCCCACACGCTCCAGCAGGGACAGGGCAATGGATTCGGCCTCGTCCTTGGGCATGTTGCGAACCTTGATCGGCGCCAGCGTCACGTTCTTGAGCACGCTCAGATGCGGATACAGGTTGAACTGCTGAAACACGATGCCGATCTCGGACCGCAGTTCATTGACGTTCACATCCTTGTCATGAATGTCCCTGCCATCGAACAGGATGGTGCCCTTCTGATAATCCTCCAGCCGATTGATGCAACGGATGAAGGTGGACTTGCCGGAGCCTGAAGGGCCGCAGATGACCAGCACCTCGCCCTTGTTCACGGACTCCGAAATCCCTTGGAGCACATGAAAATCACCATACCACTTGTGCAGTTTCTGCACTTCTATCATTGCCATGTGAAACTCTCTCCAAAACGAAAATTGGCAAAAAAAAGAACCCTGAGCAGCCGCTTGAAATCACTCCCAGGCGGCCAGGCCCGGGCATTCGAACTTGCCTGAACCTTGTTATCCAAAACAGCAAAAAAGTCAAGGTTGGCGACAGCCAGCGCGACCATTTTGCCCCTGGTTTGGCATTATTGTCATCCGCAGAAGTCAACGTCCCTTGATCGATCACGAGAGAATGAAAAAAGGCCGGGAACGATCCCGGCCGACATGTCCTGTTCAGGCAGGCACATGGAATTCCCCAAGCAAATTTCCCCTGCCCCGCAGTTGGCGAAACAGACGCACATGCATCCGCCCGTCAACCTCTTCCGTCTCCACATACGTCGCAGCCTTGCCGTTCACCCACGTGCCCGTATTGGCATAGATGTACTCCTGCGGACGAGTCGCGTCGCCCTTGTACGTCAAATCGAACGGACGCGCCCACAGCCGTGCGGTATGCGTATGGCCGAAGATCACCACGGATGCGGTCCCCGGTCCAAAGTATTCCGCAGCGGCCGAATCCCTGAGGCGCCCGATTTCCCCGTCCAGCGCCTGCCCGGCATCAACACGAACATCCTTGTCCCCGGGCCAGACATCGAACCAGCCAGCAAATGCGTCGGCAACGTCCGCCACGGTATGCGCGATTCCCGCATTCAACACGATTTCCCTGTCCGTGGCATAGTCAACGCCATCCGCAGCAGCCCGGACCATGGTGCCCACGATCCTGTCGCTGTTCAGGCCTCGACGCAAAGCCAGAGCCAGCGCCTCCAGATAGTTCACCCCATCTCCCTCGAATTCGCCATACGCGGCCAGACGGGAAATGTAATATCCGGCCGGATGGACAAACTCGCCCTGTTCGTTCCGAAACGGGGAATTCACCAGACAGTATGCGCACCCGTGTTCCGCCGCGATCACGCCGTCCCGGTACACGGCTGTCCCGGGTCCCTGTCCATCCCTGTCCGGAACGAAGACAATGCCCGGGATCAATTGCTGCAACATGTCTTCGCTCAGGAACATGTCGTGATTGCCGTGGACATAGACGAGTTCCTTGCCCGCTTCGAGAATGGCGGAAAAACCGTCCATGACTGGCCTGTTCTGAGAGGCGCGTGCAATGCTTTGAAACATGTCCGGTTCCGGCTCCATGGAAGCCGGGACAACCCAGTCGTCGAACAGATCTCCCAGAATGACCACTGAGCCGACATCGTCCCGCCGTGCCACATCGGCCAGAAAATCGCCAAGCATTCGCGCCCGATCCTCTCTGAGCCAGCACCACGGCGAACCGCTTTCCGGGTACAGGCTGTTTTGCGTTCCCATGTGAATGTCACTGATGAAAATGGTCTTGCCCTCTGCCATGACCAAACCTCCTGCAAATGATTATGCCACGCCCACCCATATTGACGATTGCATACAGAAAGGCTTGTGTACAGTTTTATGACCTCCGGTGGCCCCTTCGGGGAGACCAGGGCGCTGCCCTGGACCCGCCAAGGAGCGAAGCCCCTTGGATCCCCATGGGTTTGGCAAAGGGAAAGGGAATTTTCATCGTCCTGTTTGGATAACACTGCGCTGAAACTCCGAGATAAGCCTCGAAAAACCTTTTCGTTCTCCAGCAGAACAAGCCGAATTTAAAAAATGAAGATCGCTGCAGACAAAAAAAGCGCCCGACCTGAGTCGGGCGCTTTCATAGTAGCTAGTCTGCCTGTCGGCGATTATTCACCGGTCTGGTAGTTCAGCTTGGTTTCCTGCGGAAAGACCGGCAGGTAACGGTAGCTGAGGCTGATGACCAGAACGCCGTAAGCCACGATCATGGCACAGGAGGCCCACTCGACCCAGTTCGGGTAGTACACGTACCACTTGTCGAACGGCATGGCCGGGAAGGCAATGGTTTGAACGGTGAAGACGTAACGGTTGATGGTCACGCCCACGCAGTCCAGAATGGCCGCGGTATACAGCAGGCCCGGGCGATTGCGGATGGCAGGCACCACCAGCATGATGGCCGGGACAAGGCCGCACAGCACGAGTTCGGTGAAGAACATCCACTTGCCGTAGGCAACACCGTAGAACATCTGGTCGAAGGTCAGGCCAACGGAAGGCAGGTAGCCTTCGGCCCAGGCCCAGGTGTCAAGAATCTTGAAGAACATGTACACGCAGAGCATGGTGCCCGCGATCTTGCCCATCAGAGCCTTGACCTTGAACTCGACCAGTTTCTTGCCGGTGATCTTCTCCATCAGGGTGCAGACCAGAACCGTGAAGACCGGACCGGACCCCACAGCGGACAGCACAAAGAGGAAGAAGGTCCAGGGCCAGATGAAGAACCCTTCGCGGAACGCGTAGGGACGGCCGATCAGCACGCCGTACATGCCGCCAAGGGAACCCTGGTGGAATGTGGACAGGAACGCGCCGATACCCGCGAACAACGCCATGTTGATGTGCATGTTGTGCGCAAGGGCGTGGATGAACGGAATCTTGTTCAACTGCTTCTGCTCGAGGACCAGCGGAACGAACTCGATGATCAGAACGGTGCAGTAGCAGGTGATGCAGAAGATAACTTCCGTCAGCATGGAATGGACATTCGGATGCCAGTAGCCGAACCACGAACGGGCGGGCTGGCCGATATCCAGACAAAGGACCATCATGGCCCCGGAATAGCAGATGAAGCCGACGATAACCGTCAGGTTGATGATCTTTTCCAACTGCTTGATTTTCAGGATGTACTTGAGCAGACCGGTGAAAAACGCACCAGCGCCCAAGGCGATGACCGCAAGGTCAAAGGTGATCCACAGGCCGAACCCGAAGTAGTTGTCCAGCCCGGTGGTGCCGATGCCGTTGTACAGTACCAGAACCGCGGCGTAGAGCCCCCAGCCGAACACGGCCAGGACGGCCAGCGTCCAGATCATGAACTGGCCGAAGGAACACCGCTGTACGCCTTCAGGGAACAGTTTGCTATCCATGATTGCCTCCTCTCCCTAGTGGCCTTGGGTGCCGTGAGCGTCATCGCCGGCAATGTAATTGTCGCCCTGCTTGCGGACCCATTCGCGCTTGCTCATGTAGTAGACCTGAGGAGCCAGACCGAGCTTTTCGAGCAGACGGAAGGAGTTGTCGCCATGAGCGAGTTTATGGACTTCATGTTCGGGATTGTTGAGATCACCGAACGTGATCGCCTTGGTCGGGCAGATGTCCACGCAGGCAGGCACGTAAGCGCCCTCGGGCAGATTGTCGGGATCCTCGCCGTTGATGCGGGCTTCTTCCTTGGCCTTCATGAAACGGCCATGGCAGAAATTGCACTTTTCAACAACGCCGCGGGGACGCACGGACACGCTCGGGCTCAGGCCCTTGTCCATGCCTTCCGGCCAAAGGGGATCCCACCAGTTGAAGTACCGGGCATGGTAGGGGCAAGCCGCCATGCAGTACCGGCAGCCGATGCAGCGGGGATAAATCTGGCTGACAATGCCGCCCTCTTCATTCTTGTCCGTGGCAACAACCGGGCACACGGGCACGCATGCGGGATTGCCGCACTGCATGCAGGGGCGAGGCAGATAGGCGACCTCGTGATCCGGGAACGCCTTGCCGTTGGACAGTTCGTACACGTTCATCCAGGTCAGCGTCTTCAGCTTGTTGGAAGCGTCGTCGCGATCCTTGGTCAGGGACTGGACGTAGTTGTACGGGTCCTTCTTGGTCATGGGAGCGATATTGTTCTCCACCTGACAGGCAACCATGCAGGCGCCGCAACCGGTGCACTTGTCAATATCGATCACCATGCCCCATTTGATCTTGAATTCTTTTGTTTGCATGATGAATCTCCCTAGATTTTGGCGACGTTCACAGTGGAACCGGCCCAGGTGGAAGCACCCGTGGCGGCTTCGGAACTCACGGTGAGGATCTTGTAGATGTTATCGCCCTTGCCCTTCGAGAACTCGTCGCCCACGGTGTGGCCCATGTTCAGCGGAGCCGCAACCGTTCCGGGCAGCACGCCCTCGAATATCCTGACCTGAGCTTCGCACTCTCCGGCGCCGCCGGACAGCTTGACCTTGGCACCCTCGGCAAGACCGAGCTTGCCGGCAGTGGCGGAGGCCATCATCACAACCAGGGTGTCGCCCACCAACTGGCTGTTGGAGATCACGCACGGTGCGTTCGGAGTGGTCGCCTGATTCGGCGTTCCCACGGTGAGCAGGGAATACGGAGCAAGGGAGACGGCTCCGGTACCCTTGACAGGCACGGCGGCCTTGCCAAGAACGTTGGCGGCAAACCGTACGCCGGAGACTTCCGCGGCTTCCTCGGAAACCCAGGCAGCGCCTTCGGCCAGTTCGTCCCAATCCGCGCCAATGGCTTCAACCTTGGCCTGAAGAACTTCCTCGAACGTCTCCACTCCGAGATCGACACCGGCCTTGCTCGCAATGGCCAGAACCGCGTCGGCAGGAGCCTTCACATCCAGATCGGCCTTGCAGACCGGAGTACCCAGGCTGTAGGTGGCCTTGGCCACGCCATAGGGGCTCTGGAGGTCGTCGAAGCGTTCAAAGGAATGAGCCACGGGCAGAACCAGATCGGCCGCGGCAGTGGTTTCGGAATTGTACAGGCTGAAGGCAACGGTGAATCCGGCCTTGATCTGCTCGGGCAGAACAAAGGAAGGATTGGCTTCGTTGACCAGCAGCACGTCGGCATTCACGCCCTTGAGCACGTCCTTCTTCAGCATTTCGCTGCGGGACATGGCGTTCTCCACAACCGTGGGGAATTCGGGCAGAATGTTCATGGCGCCGCCCAGAAGCAGGTTCAGGGCATAGGCCGCGGCGTGCGCCGCAACCGAAGAACCGCCGGGAACCACAACGGGATTGCCAGCGCTCAGAAGCTGTCTGGCAAGTTTCGCCATCACGTCGCCCTTGACGCCGATGGCCGCCTCGACCTTGGCCGGGGAGTATCCACTGGTCACCATGGACTTGAACTGGGCGAAATCGGCAGCAGGCACGGACTTGCCAGCCTGCAGCACATGATAGGCGAGGCCCAGGGTGAAGGCGGCCATGCCTTCGGCCGGGACCGGCACCCATTTGGAGGAAACCGCGGCAGTGCGGGTCTGCACCGGGCCGGCAAAGACATAGGTCGCCTTTCCGTTCTCGGTGAATGCCTTCATGTTGGCAACCGTGGGGCCCCAGGATTCCAGGGCATCGGCACCGGCAAACAGCACGAAATCCGCACCTTCCAGATCATAACCGACCTGACCGGAACCGCCCATCAGACCGGTCCACGCCCTGTCGGAAGCCTGCATGTCGCACGGCATCATGTAGAAGTTGTCGCTGCCCAAGCCATTGAGCAGTGCAGAGAAGACCTCGTTCACGGTACCGGTCTGATCGCCGGAAATGACGGCGGTCCGGGCACCTGCGGCCTTGACCTTGCCAGCCACCATGTCGATGGCCTCATCCCAGGAGATGGTCTTGCCGCCCTTGAGGGTCGGCGCCTTCACCCGGTTGGGGCTGTTCTTCACCTGCACGCTGTTGGCGCACATGGGACAGATGCCGCCGCCGGAAAGCACGTTGGCTTCGTTGCCCTCGGTGCCGAAGGCCTCTCCGGCCACGGTACGCACCTTCACCGCACACCCGGAGGCGCACAGTTTGGAGACGGTCGGTTTATCGGCGATTTCGCCGTATTTCAGTGTCGGAATCCACGACCAATTCTGCGTCCAGATGGACGCATCATCAAGCAGTTTCCAGGGCACCGGCGTGAAAAGGATGCCGACGGTGCCACCAAGACTCAGCTGGATAAATGCTCTGCGTCCTACGCTCATTGCAGCACCCCTTTATTACTTGTGGCAGACGTAGCAGGCGTTGCTCTGACCCTTCAGAGCATGGCACCGTTCACATTTCCACATTTTCATCGTCGTCTTGCTGTAACCGGTAAGGATGTTGCGCTTGAACGCCGGCGGGACATTATTCTTGTCAATGTCCTTGAGATGGCAAAGATTGCAATTGGTCTCCGCGGGTTCGTCAAAAACATCGCCGGGAACAACGCTGCTCAGGTCATCCTTGATGGATGCAAGCTCAGCGATGTCCAGATTCTTGTGCGCAGCATGCGAAAAAAACACGTTGTCGGGCTGATACTGGTAGTTGAGCCAGGGAACTTCCTCACCCTGAATCAGATACTTGACCACGTATTCGCGCTCCGCAGCCCTTGCCTCTTCGGACTCGGAAGCCAGATTGTCCTCGATCGCCTCGAGTTCGGCCTTCATGACCGCTTCCGTGTCCTTGGGATCAATGCCAGCGTCCATGATCGCCTCGATCGCCTCTTCAGGATCGACGGCATGACACTCGGCACAGACCTCGTTGGTTGGAAATCCGGCGTAAGAGCCGTCTTCACGAAAATAGTGGCAGCTCTCACAGTCCATTCCCTGATCTTCCACGTGAATCTTGTGGCTGAACCATATCGGCTGTTCGACATCGTCGAAGAACAGTCCGGGGATCCACGCCCATCCGATTACGCAGGCAACCAGGAAGCCGATGATGAAGGGAATAGCCCCCCCACACCGTTTCGTTGATTTCTTTTCCTCCATAACCTCGCCCCATCACTCTAGAGTTAATGTGAAAATCACACCTAAAGAACTATGTTCCCATACGGTATGGCCGCTTTTTGTGTCAAGAGAATATGAAAATATTCACGAAGTGCGTTAAAAACAAATAAGTCTTTATTCCAAAATGTTAGACAACAAAAACACGAAATGGACTAATTCTTGACCCGACCGTAGACATCGTCGAACCGCACAATATCATCCTCTTCCAGGTATGGGCCGCTCTGTATCTCGATGATTTCCAGCGGCACCTTTCCCGGGTTGCCGAGCCGATGCTTTGCAGTCTTGGGAATGTCCACGGACTGGTTCTCGACCAGGGTACGTTCCACGTCATCCACCTCGACAACAGCCGTTCCATCCACCACGACCCAATGTTCGCTGCGATGATGATGCATCTGTGCGGAAAGCCGCGCTCCGGGGATGACTTCGATCCGCTTGATCTTGTAGTGCGGTCCTTCCTCCAGAACGCAGTAGCTGCCCCAGGGCCGCTTGACCGTGGGATGGCTCTCGACCAGTGAACTGCCTTCGGCCTTGAGTTCGTCCACGACCTCCTTGACCCGCTGAACATGCGACATGGGACACGCCAACGTGGCGTCACGGGTCTGCACCATGATCATGTCCTCCAGTCCAACGGCCGCAAGCTTTCCTCCCTCGGAAATGAGCAGGGAATTCCTGCAGTCCATGACCAGCACATCGCCCTGCACCACATTGCCCTGCCCGTCCTTGTCCCCAAGGCGGTACATGGCCTCCCAGCTTCCCAGATCATCCCAGTCGAATCCGCCGCACACCACGGCAATGTTGTCGAGATGCTCGACCACACCATAGTCGACCGAAATATTGGGAATGTCGCGATACCCGTCCACGAGCGGTCGATCTTCCCGCGCCAGCCACCAATCCCAGAGTTCAGGCTGGTGCTCGGCCACAGCCTTGAGAAAATCCCGGGCACGAAACAGAAACATGCCACTGTTCCACAAATGGCTTCCGTCCCGGACAAAGGCTTCGGCAGTGGACATGTCCGGCTTTTCCACGAATCCGTCCGCCTCGCGAACGTTTTTTCCGATTTCCCTGCCAAGGGCGATGTAGCCGTATCCGGTTTCCGCGCTGCGAGGAGTCACCCCGAAGGTGACGAACCGTCCATCCGCAGCAAGCTCGGCCGCCAGAGACACGGCACCGGCCCATCCGGCCTCGTCCTTGATGAGATGGTCCGAAGGAAACACGGCCACCGTGGCGTCATCCCCTTCCCCGGAAATATGTTCAAGGCCGAGCATGATGGCCGGAAGCGTGTTGCGGCCCATGGGCTCGGTAAGGACCTGACTGCCCAGTCCCTCGTGCAGCACGGCTATCTGCTTGCGAACCTCGAAGACATGCTCCTCGTTGGTCACGACCCAGATGTTTGCGGGGGCAAATGCGGAAAGCACTCTGGCCACGGTCTGCTGCAGCAGCGTCCTTTCCCCGTCCAGAGCCAGAAGCTGCTTGGGGAAGAGATTGCGCGACAGGGGCCACAGGCGCGTGCCGGACCCGCCAGCCAGAATGATGGCATGACGACCGGCTCCGGGGCTTTCCTTGGGATGCTGTTCCTTGGACATGGCTACTCCTCGTAGATGAACGGCGACTCGAAATCTGCAAAAGCAGGCTGCGCACGATCCTTTTCCGAAAGAATCGGACTCCGTCCCGACAACAGGCTCTCCCAATCCATGCCGATGTCCGGGTCATTCCAGGCAATGCCGGAATCGCACTCCGGCGTATACGGAGCATCCACCTTGTACATGAATTCCGTATCGGGAACCAGAGTAACGTAGGCGTGTCCGAACCCTTTCGGGATGAACATGCGGGTGAAGTTTTCCGGCCTCAATTCGATCCCGTAGGTCCTGCCGAACGTGGGAGAGCCCTTTCGCAGATCGATGACAACGTCGAGCACGGCCCCGGCAGTCACCCAGACCAGCTTGGCCTGAGCCGCAGGCGGCCTTTGAAAATGAAATCCGCGCAATACGCCGGCCTCACGCGAAAAGGCATGATTGTCCTGCACGAACTCGCAGGAAATTCCGGCTTCGGCAAAAGCGCGCTTGCTGTAGGTTTCAAGAAAAAAGCCCCGCTCATCCCGGAAAACCCGTGGTTCCAGAACGAGGAGGCCGGGAAAATCGGTCTGTTTGACCTGCATCTGCATCCTCCTTGTCTCGCTGCCCGAAACAATTAGCCGAGATACGACTCCAAGACAAGGCCGACATGGCGCAACTCATGTGCTCCCCGGAGAAAAATACTGCACATGGTTCACTTTTGACCGCCTCTTTGATAATCCCCTTGCGTGGAGAGAATCGGCAAATTCCAACAGGACCACAATGAACTTTCTAGACATCATACTCATCTGCGTCGCCGGACTTTTTCTGATCCGGGGCTTTTTCCGCGGACTTGTGCGGGAAATACTTTCGCTCACTGCGGTCATTCTCGGCGTGGTGCTGGCTTCCAGATACAACTCGATCCTTGCGCCGCATCTGGAGCTGTACATCAGCAATCAGATGACTGTCGCCGCGCTGTCCTATGTTCTGGTCTTCGCGGGAACGGTGCTGGCCTTCTGGCTACTGGCCAAAGGCATTCAGACCATCCTGAACATAGCCCTGCTCGGATGGCTGGACAGGCTCATGGGCGGCATTCTCGGCCTTGCGGAAGGCGCTCTGGTCAGCATGATCGTGCTCATGCTCGTCCAGTCCTTTGCCCCGGATTCCGAGACAGTGAAAACCTCGCTGGTGGCGCAGCATTCCCGCCATGTCATGGAGGTTCTCGGAGACATGACCCCGGAATCCATGCGTGACGCCCTGAAATCCAAGGGCATAGACCTTCCCTCGCCGCAGGAGGCCATCAACGGCGCAAAGACGGCCATCGGCATGGACTCCCCGGAAACGGGCGACGAAGAATAAATCATCCGCGACACAAACAGGAGGCGCTCCATGAGCGATTCCCTTCCCCATGCCCCGGCTCTGGCCGAGGTGCTTGACGTCATTGACGCCCTCATCGGCCCGAACGGCTGCCCCTGGGACAAGAAGCAGACCCCGGAAACCCTGTGCGACTATCTGGCCGAGGAAACCTTCGAGCTGATCGAAGGCATCCGTGCGGGCAATGCGTCCGACGCCCGGGAAGAGCTCGGCGACGTGCTGTTCATCCTGCTTTTCCTGAGCGTGCTATATCAGAAGGATGGCTCTTTCACGCTTTCCGACGCCCTGCGCCACAACGCGGCAAAGATGATCCGCCGTCATCCTCATGTTTTCGGCGACCGCCACTTCGACAATCTGGACCAGCTCTGGGACAATTGGGAAAAGACCAAGCGGGAGGAAAACAGGGGAACCGACCGCAAGCGGGTGTTCGATTCCCTGCCCAAGGGACTGCCTCCGCTGCTCAAGGCCTACCGGATCAATGCCAAGGCAGCACGCAACCACTTCACCTGGGAATCGGATCGGGATGTGGAGGCACAGTTTGCGGACGAATGGCGGGAGTGGCAGGAAGCGCTCGAATCCGGAGACGAGCAGGCCAGCGAACGCGAATTCGGGGATTGCCTGTTCACGCTGGTGGAGCTCGGACGCAGAAAAGGGATCAAGGCCAATGCAGCCCTTGATTTCGCCAATCAGAAATTCCTGAACAGGTTCAATGCAATGGAGGAACTTGCCCAACAGCGTGGGCAAAGCGTTGCCGACATGGACCTTGAGGCCATGAATGCCCTGTGGGACGAGGTCAAGGCCTCGCAACAGGACGAATCAGCTTAAGGCCGTCAAAAGAAGATACACGGCGATACCCGCGCCGAGCGTACTGAAGATCAGCCGTCAGGGCGGGCACTGGCCCCGACTTTTCCAGACGACAAGCCCGCCCGTGACCAGGCCCGCGACAATGGCTGTTCCGACAATGAATATGGTACTCATAGGTAGAAAATACCTTCACTCGCCACAAATGTCGAGCTTCAGGGCCATCCGGTTCTTCCCGGTCCAAGAGCAACCCATAGTATGTAATATACGGCCCCCCCGGCACCAACAGCGCCAAAGATTATCCTGACGCCCCGCCGCACTCCCGACACATTACCCCGACTCTGCCGAAACATCACCACCCCGAACAGCACTCCTGCCACCACGGCAGCGCCGAGACTCAAAAGCTGCTTGTCCATACCCTTCCCCCTGTCCCGAACGGACGCTTGATCGCTCCGCTCGAGCGACAACCCTACACGCAATATAGATTCTGATCTAAAGATATCATATTTACCGCCGATATGTCTGATAGGCGCTTTTTCCGGCCTTTGACCGGGAGGGTAGACCATGAGCATGAGCATCGGCGGGGTCGGAGGCCCCATGCCGTTCGATCGGCAGACGTTCGGCGCGGCGGTTGTCTCCGAGACCCTCGACTACATGAACCAAAGCGGCAGCGGTTCGGGCATGGCCCCGGTGGACAAGTCTTCCGCTGAAGGCATGCTCGTGTCCAAGACACTGGACTACATGAACCCCGGGTCGTCGGACCCGTCCGGCATGACCCAGAGTTACAACTTCCAGAAAGACGTTCTCGGCGGTTATGCCAAGGGCGTTGTTGTGGACGCCATGATCTGAAGAACGCCGGAAAATACGCGCCGTCCCCTCCGTCTTCTCATGGCGGAAGGCGGAGGGAACCCTCCCCGCACAAGGCCTCGGAATCCATCCGGGGCCTTGTCGCTTCCACCGACCACCTCCCTTTTGGCAATTTTCGACAAGCCGAGCTCAGCAAAACACGGCAATCTCTTCGGAACGAATGCCCGGAAATGGCCTTGACAGATTTCTCCCTCGCGTCTAAACAACGATTCAAACAACGTTTTAAAAGATGTTTCAATACCAGCACGGAGGAAACATGGAAGACGGCGATACACGCGCAAGAATACTGGAAGCGGCCAGCCAGGTGTTCTGCGAAAAAGGGTTCAAGAAAACAACGGTCCGCGAAATCTGTATGAAAGCCAAAGCCAACGTAGCCGCGGTCAACTATCATTTCGGCGACAAGAAGAAGCTCTATCGAGCCGTGCTGACCAAATGGGTTGATGACGGTTCCCGGGAGGTTTTCACCCGAATATCCGAAGCCCTGACCGCAGTGACTTCCGCCAAGGAAACCCTGCGGATATACATTACGGCGCAACTCCGTTTCCTCTGCCTTTTCGAAAGGAAAAGTCGTCAGGAGTTCAACCGGACCCGACTGCTGCTCAGGGAATGCCTGGCCGACGATTCCGATCCGACCATCTTCGACAGCCACATGAAAATGGAGCTGCGACTGCTGACTCCGGTAATCAGGGAGATTGTCGGCTCGGACATGCCCGAGCACCGGATGGAAAGCGTCACGATCGGCGCGACCGGCATCCTCACGCACTATTTCGTCATGGCGGCCCACGACCCGAGCAAGGGAATCACCTCGCAGGAGGAATTGGACAGCCTGACCGAATTTCTCACGACATTCATTTACGGCGGTCTTTGTGCCGTCAGGGAGACTGTACATGCATAAAACAGGATTTTTTCCCGCCTTGCTGCTCTGCCTGCTGATCCTGACAGCCGCCGGGTGCGGCGACAAGGCTTCCCAGGCCAACTCCGAAGTGCGGGAAAAAGCCGTGGAAGTGGTGATATCACCAACCGCACTCCAAGGCATGGAGGACCGCATCACCCTGCCCGGGGAAACCGAGCCGGACAAGGATGTCTGCGTGTCCTCGGAAAGCACGGGCACCGTGATCTGGCTTGGCGTGTCCGAAGGCGACCGGGTGGAACGCGGCGCCCTGCTCGCCCGACTTGACGTGGCATCCGAGGGCGCACGTTTCGACAAGGCCAAGGCCGAACGCAAGCTCGCAGCCGAACAGCTCCGCCGTCGGCAGGAACTGCTGGCCAAGGGCGTGCTGGCCAAGGAGGAATTCGACCGCATGGAAGCGGAACTGGCCAAGAGCGAGGCATCCCTCAAGGAAATGCAGGTGAATTTCGAATACGGCGTGGTGCGCGCGCCCGTCAGCGGCATCGTGAACCACCGCTATGTGGATCGGGGTGAACATCTGACAGCAGGTGGCAACGTGGCCGACATCGTGGACCCGTCCGTGATCCGCATTCATGTCAATGTTCCGGAAATGGACATCCCCTACATCCGCAAGGGGCAGAAGGCGACCGTGACCGTGGACGCCCTTCCCGGCGCGAAATGGGAAGGCACCGTGGATTTCGTATCCTTCAAGGCGGACAAGGCTTCCAAGACCTTTCGGGTCCGGGTGCTGGTGGACAACCGCGACAACCGCATCCGGGCAGGCATGCTGGCCCGGGTCTCCCTGCTCCGCCGCCAGATTCGGGACGCCGTGGTGGTTCCGCTCTTTTCCATCATCAATCAGGGCGGGGAACGCATCCTGTATGTGGAGGAAAACGGCACGGCCCGCTCCCGCACCGTGCGTCTGGGCGTGATCGAAGGCGACAGGGCGCAGGTTCTCGAAGGCCTTGAGCCCGGAGAAAACCTGATCGTGGCCGGGCACACACTGGTTGAAGACGGCATGAAAGTGGTGGTGAAATGATCGTCAACCGCACCGCCCTGAAACGGCAGTCCACGGTCATGGTGCTCTTCCTGTTCATCGTGATTGCGGGCATGGCCAGCTATGTCTCGCTTCCGCGCGAAAGCGACCCGGACGTGAAGATTCCCTACATCTTCGTGACGACCGCATTCGAAGGCGTGGCTCCCGAGGACATGGAAACGCTGGTGACCATGCCCATCGAGCGCAAGCTCAAGGGACTCTCCGGCACCAAGGAAATATCCTCGGTATCGGACGACGGCATTTCCATGATCACGGTGGAGTTCTCTCCGGACGTGGACATCGACGACGCGCTCCAGAAGGTGCGCGACAAGGTGGATCAGGCCAAGCCGGACCTGCCTCCGGACCTGCCGGACGATCCGATCATCGAGGAAATCAACCTTTCCGAAGCCCCCATCCTCAACGTGGTGCTGTCCGGCCCGTTCTCCCTGAAACGCCTCAAGGTGTTTGCCGAGGAACTCGAAGACCGGATCGAGGCCGTGCCCGGCGTGCTGGATGCCAAGATCATCGGCGGACTGGAGCGGGAAATCCATGTGGAATTCGACATGGACCGCGTGGCATTCTACCACATCCCGCTTTCCGGCCTGCTCGGCTCCCTGCAGAACGCCAACGTGAACACCCCGGGTGGGTCCGTGGAGATTGGCCGGGGCAAATATCTGGTACGCGTTCCCGCGGATTTCCAGCACCCGGACGAAATCAGCCGGATCATTGTCCACCAGCAGGACGGCAGACCCGTGTACCTGCGAGACATCGCCACCATCCGCGACCATTACAAGGCCCCCACGTCCCGCAGCCGGATCAACGGCATCCAAAGCGTCACCATTCAAGTGAAAAAACGGGCCGGTGAAAACGTCATCGAGATCAACGACGCGGTCAAGACGCTGGTGCGGGAGGCGCAGGAAACCCTGCCTCCGACCCTGAAGGTGCACCTGACCTCGGACCAGTCCAAGGACATCCGGCTCATGGTCAACGACCTCCAGAACAACATCATCACGGGCCTGCTTCTGGTGCTGGTCGTGGTGTTCGCGTTCATCGGCGGACGTTCGGCCGCATTCGTGTCGCTGGCCATTCCGGTGTCCATGCTCATCACCTTCACAGTGCTGGACATCATGTCCTACACCCTGAACATGGTCATCATGTTCTCGCTGATCCTCGCTCTGGGCATGCTCGTGGACAACGGCATCGTGGTGGTGGAGAACATCTACCGGCACATGCACATGGGCAAATCCCGGTATCAGGCCGCACTGGAGGCCACGGACGAAGTGGCATGGCCGGTCATTGCCTCCACCCTGACCACCATCGGCGCATTCTTTCCCATGATATTCTGGCCCGGCATAATGGGCGAATTCATGAGCTACCTGCCCATTACCGTGGTCATCGCCCTGCTGGCCTCCCTGTTCGTGGCGCTGGTCATCAATCCGGTGCTGTCCGCCAAGTTTCAGGACGTTCCCTCGGACGACGGACGGAAGAAGCCCAAGCTGGTCGACCGCATGATGGATCGTCTGCGTTCCCTGTATCGTCCGATACTGGAATGGTCGCTGGACAACCGACTCAAGGTGATAGGTCTGTCCTTCGGCTTCCTGATCCTTTCCGTCGTGGGCTTCGGCCTGTTCGGCAAGGGCGTTGAATTCCTGCCCAAGACCGACCCCAAGCGCACGGACGTGAAGATCAAATCCCCGGTGGGCACCAATCTGGACGCGTCCGACAGGCTGACACGAATCGTGGAACGCGTGGCCACGGAATATCCCGACGTGGAGTACTTCATTGCGAATGTGGGCGAATCCGGCCGCAGCAGCGAGATTGGCACACACTATTCCCTGACCACACTGGATTTTCTGGACAAGCAGGACCGCTCCCGCTCCTCCACGGAAATCACGGACGAGCTGCGCGCCCGGTTGCAAAAGGCCATTCAGGGCGCGGAAGTTCAGGTCGAGCCCGCAAAGATGGGACCGCCCACGGGCAGTGCCGTGAATCTGGAAGTCTACGGCGAGGAACTGCGCGATCTCGGCAGGCTTGCTGCAACGATCAAACGCGCAATCAAAAACGTTCCCGGCCTTGTGGACCTCAAGGACAACTATGTCTCGGCCAAACCGGAAATCCGGGTGGATGTGGACAAGGAAAAGGCCGCACTCCTTGGCGTGGACGCGTTCACCGTGGCCCGGGCCGTGAAGACGGCAATCAACGGTTTCAAGGTTGGCGTGTACCGCGAGGGCAAGGACGAATACGACATCATCGCCCGACTGCCGGAAAAGAATCGCGACTCCCTGGACGACATCGAACGCATCACCATTTCCGGACCGAACGGGGAATCCATCCCCATCACCAGCGTGGCGAGCATCTCCCTCGGCGGCGGACTGGGCGGCATCAACCGCATTGACCAGAAACGCGTGATCACCCTGTCCGCGGATGTTTCCGGCCGACTGGCGCAGGACGTGATCAACGACATCCAGACCATCCTCAAGGACATGAAGCTGCCGCGCGGCTACAGCTACAAGTTCACCGGCGAACAGGAGGAACAGGCGGAAGCGTCCGCATTCCTGACCAAGGCATTCGTGTCCGCCCTGTTCCTGATCTTCCTCGTGCTGGTGACCCAGTTCAACTCCATGACCACGCCGTTCATCATCCTGACCTCGGTCATCCTGTCGCTGGGCGGGGTCATGATCGGCCTGCTGGTCACGGGAACCCCTTCTTCGGCGTGATCATGACCGGCGTGGGTGTGCTCAGTCTGGCTGGCGTGGTGGTAAACAACGCCATCGTACTCATCGACTACTACGAGCAGCTCAAGGAACAGGGGGCCAGCGTGCGCGATGCACTGATCGAAGCCGGACTGACCCGATTCCGGCCGGTGCTGCTCACGGCCATCACCACGGTCCTCGGCCTCGTGCCCATGGCCACGGGCGTGAGCTTCGACTTCATGCACATGCGTCTGGACACGGGCAGCGAATCCTCGCAATGGTGGGGTCCCATGGCCGTGGCCGTGATATTCGGTCTGGCCATCGCCACGATCCTGACTCTGGTCGTGGTTCCGGTCCTCTGCTCGCTTCAGGCCAGCATGAAGGAACGCGCCGCCATCAGAAAGGCAGCCAAGGCCGAAACAGCCAAGGTGTAACCACCTTTCCAAAAGACAGAAGGCCCGGCATCCACTGATGCCGGGCCTTTTCCCATTCGAACTTTTCCCAGGAAATCAGCGACGGCTTTCCACCATCCGAACGCACCCGTCACAGGACACCCCTTCGGCCTCGAAATGCAATTCATCCGCTGTTCCGGTCAGGACCACGCACTCGCCATGCGCCGGGGAAAAACAAAAAAGGTCATTCAAGGGCAATTCGTGAAAATGGCAGAGCAACGTTCGCAATACGCCGGCATGGGTTACTCCGAGACAGGGACGCGGCCCGGCAGCCAGCTCGCGGCAGGCAACCAGAGCTCGTTGCTGCACCTGAAAAAAAGGATTCTCCCCCCGAAATGCGAAACCCGGAGAAATCCTGTCCGCGCGCCTCGTATTCCGCCGAGTGCCTTGCCCGAATGTCGGCAAAGGCGCACCCGTCCCAGTCGCCCATGTCTATTTCGGAAAGCCCCTCATGCTTTCGACAGGCAAGCCCGAGCCGCTCGCACACGGGCGCGGCAGTATCCCATGCCCGGGAAAGCGGACTGGACCAGACAGCCTGAAAATCCGCCACGCCAAAGGAATCCGCCAGAACGCGCGCCTGTTCCCTTCCCTGTTCGGACAGGGGAATATCGGTCCGACCGATGCAATGCCCCTTTCCACCAAGGGCATGCCCATGCCGAACCAGCACGATCACCGCAGCACCTCGCGAGCCAGCGAATCCAGAGGCACATTCGCCAGATTTTCGAATTCGGACAGAACCCGCCGGGCCCGTTCACGGCGGGCGTGAATCGCGGCCCGCACCTTGGGGTCCGCGCCAAAATATTCCACCTTTGCGGCATATCGGGCTTCCAGAGGCACCACCTGACTCCCGCTCACCACCTTGTCAGCGAGGAACACGGCTTCCCGTTCCCCGAATCCCGCAGCAGGATCGAATGCAAGGTCCGAATGCACCGCGACAATGGGGGCCACGGCATGGAATCCATGCTCCGCAAGCCAATCCGCCCCCACCTGATCATGCCCCTTGCATCCCTTGGCAATATCATGAACCATTCCGGCGCTGAATGCGAAATCCGGATCAAGACGCTCCACGCGAGCGGTTCTGTTCATGGCCCGGCACATGGCGCGCGCAATCCTGCCCACGGCGCGGCAATGATCGCGGACATCGGAAGACACGCCACAGATGTCCCACAGGGCCAGACACTCGTCCTCAAGGGGATAGTCCCTGCCGATCCGCTCCAGCGCCACAAGATAGTCAGTGCCGTAATCAAGGTCCTGCACCGTTCCGGAATCCGCCACGGAGACATCGAACGCACGATCTTCCCAGTTTTCCAGAACACGCCGCAGGCCGCCCTGCCCGTCGTGACGCAAAATGTCGGGAATGAGTTCCCGGCCTATCAGGGGAGGATGCCCGCGTTCGCCCCGGAACACCGGATAGACCAGCGGCGCCCTGCGTTCCTCCCACGCCCGGGCAAGTCGGGCCACGGTTTCCGGCCGGACAAGGGGAATATCCACGGGCAGGACGAAAAACGCTTCGACGTCATCAGGCAAAGCGCGAATCCCGGTCAGAATCGAGGAAAACATGCCCTGCTCGTAATCGACGTTCAATACGGGCAGAGCCTTTTCGGAACGAACCAGAACCGAAGTTTCCTCCGCCCGGAATCCCGTGACCACGCACACGTCGTCAAGGCCGTTGCGCGTGAACGCATGCACGCATCGTCCGAGCACCGTGTCCGGCCCCAAGGGCAGAAGCGGCTTGAACCGCCCCATGCGCGAGGAAAACCCCGCAGCCGGAATCACGGCGCCCAGCCGGGTCATGCCAGCTTCCCCGCTCTAGCGGCCACGAGTTCCGCGCCGATGCTGATGGCGATCTCCTCGGGAGTCTGCGCCCCGATCTTCAGGCCGATGGGACAATGGCAACGCGCAATGGCCTCGTCCGAAGTCCCGTTTTTGCGCAGGGCATCGTAAATGGCGTCACGCTTCCTTTTGCTGCCGATCATGCCCACGTATCGGGCCGGGGTCGCCAAGGCCTGCGCCAGAACATCCCGATCATGCACATGGCCTCGGGTGACAATGATCAGAAAGGCATCATCGCCCACTTCCAATCCGCCGAAAGCATCCCTGAACGAAGGGAGAACGCGCACCTCGTCGGCCTCGGGAAACCGCTCCGCATTGGCAAAATCCTCGCGATCGTCCAGCACCACCACACGAAATCCGGCCAATGCCGCAACCCGGGCCGTGGAGCGGGACACGTGCCCGGCTCCGAAGATGTACAGAGGTGCAGGCGGCACGAACGGTTCCGCCAGCAGCTTGCCGGTCTCGTCATCAAGAAACCGCGTCATCCGCACGTCCCAAGCCTCGCCGCACTGCGCAGGCATGACCGAATCTTCCGTGAACACAACATGTTCCACGGCCCTGTCGTCCCGGACAGTGGTCAGAAGCATCCCGGATTTTCCGGCCCTGAGCAGATCATCCATTTCCCGGAACCGCTCCGCTCCGCTTCCCTTGGGGGACACGGTCTCCAGCATGATGGTCAGATTGCCGCCGCAGATCATGTCGGAATTGGCCGCCAGATCCTGAGTCAGCTCCATCTTCGCCAGCTTCACGGTCCCCTCGGGCAGGTCCAGCATGGCTGCGCCGTCGCGGCAGGCCATGGCCTCCATGATTCCGCCGCCCACAGTGCCTATGATGGATCCGCCCCGCCTCACCGCCATCTTGGCACCGGACGACCGGGGCGTGGATCCGGAGCTGTCCACCACGGTGGCGAGCACAAGAGTTTCTCCACCATCAAGCAATTCCCGAAACGACCGAACAAATGCCTTCATATCCATGACTCTTCATCATCTCCCTATGCGTATGCGCCGCTTGGCCAGCCCGGGCACGGCCGGACCGTCCTCGTGACGGACCTCGACCGACACGTTCGCGTCCGGCCCAAGATTCGTCAGCGCTTCCAGTTCGTTTCGAACCAAATTCCCCAGTCGCGAGGAATGGCCGAATGCCGTCACTTCCAGCAACGACTCGCCCGGATGCCATGCGGCATGAAAATCAATCAATTCCGGTATGGCATACAAGACCTCGTCCAATTGCGCCAGAGTCAATCTTCCATACCCGGTTTCCACGCCCTCGGCCATGCGTCGCACCTGCGAATCCAGTCGGCGAAGCGGACTGCCGCAGGCACAGATTCCCGGCAGAATGCGCCCCCTGTCTCCGGTCCGGTAGCGGACAAGTGGCATGCCCCAGCGAAAAAGCATGGTAGTCACGATTTCCCCGGCTTCACCGTCCGGCAGCAATTCCCCGGAAACCGGATCAATGATTTCCAGAAGCACGTCCGCCTCGCGAATATGCATGCCCGATCCCGGAGCACACTCCACAGCTCCACCAAGCCCGGTCTCCATCATGCCCCAATGCCGAAAGACCTTGCAGCCCAAGGCCCGGGTCACATGCCCGACAACCGCGTCGGGAATCGCATCCCAGCACAGCAGCACGGAATGCACATGTCCGGGCGGCAGCCCCCGCCGTTCCCAGACCGAAGCCAGCGCGTTCACCTGCGCAGGCGAGCCCACCACACATTGGGCATCCGAGGCAAGCAGATGGTCCACGGCTTCAGCGCCATTGTCCGCCGAACCATGTGCCACGCCACCCGCCCCCATGCGTTCGAGCGAATCCATCAGCAATCGGCCCACTCCGCCGGGTCTGTCCGCAGGCAGAAGCAGCAATGCGGTCTCTCCCGGCCGGAGCATGTTGGCCATGCCATGACTGAAGAAATCCCTGATCCGCTCCTGATCTCCCTCGGTATTGAAAATCCGTTTCGGCGTCCCGGTGGTGCCGGAGCTGTTCAACGTCACCACCCGGGCGATCTCGTCGCGGGACACGCACAGCATGGCATCCGGATTGTCCCGCAGATGTTCGGGCCGCGTCATGGGAATCCGGGCCAGATCACGCAGGGAACGAATCGAATCCGCATCCACTCCAGCCAGCCGCTCGGCGTAAAACGGACTGTTTTTCCGGGCATGCACGAGAAGCTCCCGCAGCCGGGCAAGCTGCCACAGCCGGACATCCCGGGCCGAGGGAAGCACCTGCACGCCCATGCGCCGGGCCATCCAGCGATCAAGATACGGCATGTGCACGACAGTGCCCCCGATAAAGCGTTTCTCCACTCGCGGAAGTCAGGTTGTAGGCACAGAACGGAATCAGCCTCCCATCCGGTGACACCTCATGGATGCAGCACCCCCGCAGCCGTTCCAGATCCAATGTCCATGCATCCTGAAACGCCATGCCGGACACGGCCAGCGTGTGGGTGGCAGCCCGGGCAATGAACCGATCCAGATCATCCGGAGGCCGCAGTTCGTCCACGGCCGAATTCGACGCATCCTGTCCGCTCCATTGTCTGCGCACGAATGCCTTGGCCTTGTCCGCCCCGGCCTCGGCGCGTTGTGCCGTGCATCCGCACCCGGAAGAGGACAGCCGCTTCAGCTCCCCCTGCTCCGTAACCATGTAGTTTGCATGAAACGAACAATGGGCATGTTCACATCCCGGGGGCAGAAAATCCGTTGTCCGCACTTCGCCGCCGGTCTGTTCCTCCAGCAGTCGCATGACCTCGGGCAGCGTGATGCGCTGGTCATCCCGGGGCGGTTCGGGATAGCGTCCAAAATAGCTCACGGGCTGAAAATGCACGCCGCGCACACCCGGGGAATGTTCGGCGGCAAAACGCAGGATCGCACCAAGACCGTGTTCGTTCACGCCCGGCACGACCGTGGGCACCAGCACCACGCCGATTCCGGCCCGGGCCAGATTATCCACGGCTGCCAGCTTGATTTCCAGCAACGGCCGCCCGCGAAGCACCGTGTAAATGCCGTCCTCCAGTCCGTCGAATTGCAGAAACACGGAATCCAGCCCGGCCTGCGCCAGTTCCTGCGCATAGTCCGGTTCCAGCCCCAGTCGCAGGCCGTTGGTGTTGAGCTGGATGAACGGAAACCCGTGCGACTTGGCCAGACGGATCACGTCGCCCAGATCACGGCGCACCGTGGGCTCACCGCCGGAGAGCTGAATGTTGCAGAACCCGGAAGCCAGTTCCACGCGATCCAGCAGCCCGCCGATTTCCTCCAAAGTCAGATCGGGCGGCGCTTCCCTGCCGGACGAGGCAAAGCAGACAGGGCATCCGAGATTGCATCGCCACGTGATTTCCATGACCGCAGTACAGGTATGCTGCCGATGCTCCGGACACAGACCGCAATCAAAGGGACACCCCTGGTCGACAGCCGTGAACGGTGTCCGTGGCTGCGAGGGAATCTTGGGCCGCGCCCACTCGTCGAAGTCCGGGGAACCACGCCAGACCACGGTGCGAAACTCGCCGTGTTCCGGACACGTCTTGACCAGCCGGGTCACGTGATTTTCGGTTTCATGGTGCCCCGGAATGGCACGCAGGCAGATGGGGCAAACGCTTCTGGCTATCGACATTACGCCTCCCGTCCTTCCGAGGGATCAATGCCGTTTTCGACCAGAATCTCGCGCACCCTTGCATAGGCATCCGCAACCAGCCCGCCGCATCGCTCGGGATTGGGACCGCCGCATTCCCCTTCCAGAATGTCGGCACAGGCCACCCCGCCGAACTGTCCGGCGACCTGATCCGTGAACCACGTACGCAACTGTTCCAGCATCAGAGGCAGACGGTCGTCCGACTCCTCGAAATCCGTGCCTTTGGCTCCATGCAATGCCAACAGGCAGGCGGCTCCGGTGAGCACGCCGCATGGCCCGGAGCAATCTCCGATTCCATTGCACAGCCCAGCCGAAGCCCGCACCAGATCGGGATTTTCCCGTCCCATCTCGTCAAGGGCAAGGAGCATCAGTATCTGGCTGCAACAATATCCCCTGCCGCCCAGTTCCATCATGCGAAGACCGACATCATCCAGCATGGGCCACTCCGTTTTTTTGCGCGATCATCAGGAAATACCCAAGCCCGGAATGCGAAACACAAGCACCGGATTCACCGGCAAGAAGCAGCCTTGCAGCCAGATCGCGAAGCATCCGGGAATGATCCTCCAACAGGGAAACGGAAAATCCGTTCTCCTCCAGAAAAATCCGCACGGTTTCAACCGGAAGCGGCCGATCTGCGCAACCTCCGGAGGGACAGGATGCCTGAGGTACGCCGCACAGATCGGAAACCGCGAGCCAGCCGCCCGGGACAAGCACCCGGCCCAACTCGTTCAGCCCGATTCGCCAATCCGGAAACAGGGAAAGCACACACTCGCACAGTACCATGCGAAACACGCCGCCCGCAAAGGGCAACGCGTGTCCGGTTCCCTGCACGAACCACGGCGAATGTCCGGCCCGGGACATCTGACTGGCGGACATCTCCACGCCATAGGCAGCCGCCCCGTACCGGGAACGCAGCCGACGCACCGTGGCTCCAAGGCCGCTGCCCACGTCCAGCACGCGCCAGCCCGGGACAAGCCCGGCATGTTCCGCAGCCCGATCCGTGAGTGCAAATCCGCCCGGACGCAAGGTCTGTCCGGCGACCTGCCGGAGTCCGGCGCGTTCCCACAGCGGTGCATCCGGCACGGTCACTTGTCCTCCAGCAACCGTTCCACCTGCGCCATCCTGCCAAGAGCAAGGTCCTCGGGAATGAACACCATGCCGCATTCGGGGCACGCAGGCAGTTCCACGTTGAACCGGCTGTCCAGATACTCCAGTTCCACGGCGCAGGGTCTCAGCGCCACGCCACAGACCGCACATTCCCAGCCCGAGGAGTCGGCCTCGGGAACCTTGATCACGCTCATGCATCACCTCCGGGCAAGCGCATCCGATGGCACCATGTCCGATGCACCAGATACCCGGTTTCCAGTTCCTCATACTCCACCCAGTACGTCACGGCCACGGGCCGGTGAAACGCGAGAAAACGTCCTGTCTTTCGATTCCGGAACCGCTTTCCGCTCCTCCCGGTCGCCAGCAGCACCTTCTGCACGTCGCTCTGCAATATCCGTCGTTCCTCCATCAGACGCGAGACCTCGGGCGTGAAGGCAACCACCACGTCCTCGAAAGGTTCACGCTCCCGGGCCGATCCGCCCCACAGCTCCATGAGCAGGGATTCCCGCAAGCGCGCCCGGTTCTCCCTGCGCGCGGAATAGCCCGGAGCCGGACGTTGCGCGGAATCGTCCCCGCACGGGTACAGCAGATCGTACACATGCATGGCCCGCTTGCCCGCCCGGGCGAACATGTCCCGGCACATGGCGCAATAGGTCACGAAATCCTGCGACGCGGCCCGGGAACGATGCTCGGCCGCAGCCATGCCCAGCTCGGGATTCGCCTCGGCAAGCAGTCCCCCGTAGCCGCAACATTCGGTCATTTCGCCGGTCAACGCAGGGTCCACGGTCTCCACGCCCAACTGCTCCAGCACGGCGCGCACGTCCTCGCGCTGCGGAGCATCATGACGCGCAGCGCAGGGATCGTTCACGGCCAGCGACACGGAACACCTGTCCGCACCACGTGGCGGCCCCAGTACGCGCAGGATGGCCCAATGCGACTGAATCTCGGCCTCGGGCAGATTATCCCGAAGCATTTGCAGACATGTGGGACAGGCCGCAATGATCACGGGCCTGCCCAAAAAATCCCAGTCATGCCGCAATGCATCCATGGACTCCCGGAAAAGCGATTCCCTGCCAGCCCAGTGAGCCGGCGCGTTGCAGCAGCGAAGCATCAACCCCACCTTCCCCAACCGGGATCGCAGGTCGTCATAGGCAGCACGCACCGATCCCGGATCGGACGCGGTGAGCTGGCATCCCGGGAAATACACGTACTCGCTGGAATCGTGCCCGGGCGCATGCCGGGCGAGCGCACATTTTTCTCCATTGGCAAACGCCATGTCCCGCAGGGCGAATTCATGGGCCGACGCAGGCATCCTGCCCCGGTCCACCATGCTGCGTCGCGCTTCAAGGCAGACCTCGGCCATGGAGAAATCCTCGGGGCACACGGTCTCGCACAGACCGCACAGCATGCAGGAATTGATCATGGTGTTGGCTTGCCGCGTGCCCATGACAATGGATTCGTTGTTGTAGATGCGGCGGACATAGACCTTGGGATAGGACTTGAAATTCTGCAGAAACACGCAATGCTTCACACATTCCATGCATTCGCACCGAATGCAGCGCGCGCCTTCCTTCCGAGCCGACGCCTCGTCCGTTACCGGGACCGGTGCCGCCTCGGCCACCCCCTCCAGACTGGTGTAAAGCCGGGACGGATACGGGCCTTCATGATCCCGGCCCGCAGTCATGGACACGCCCTGCGTGAACCGTTCAATGGAGTTGGCTGCCCTGCGACCGAATGCAGCCTGAAGGATGAAGGAGGATTCTCCCGGAAGGCCCATGAACACGCCGGAGAATTCGGTCCCGAGGGTCAGATCATCCGGCATTCCGCAGCCAAGCTCGTCCGGGGACAGGCTTTCCGGATCAACAAACACGGCGTCATGCGTGTCGCGCAACTCCCGGACCAATTCCGCATTCGCAGTCAGGCCGGCATGCACTTCCACCTTGAGTCTGCGCAGATTCTCCAGCTCGACATCAAGCGCGCCGTACGGAATCCGGTCCTCGGGCAGGGACAGGAGCGCGCCGCCGGGCACATCGCAATGCAGGGAAACGGCAAAGCCCCGACGGGCCAGTTCCCATGCCGCAGCCAATCCGGCCATGCTGGCGCCCACCACGGCCACGGATTTGCCACGGGAAGGAAGCGGACGCGGTGGCGAAACAGGCTTGGCGACTCCGGCGCAGAACCGTTCCAGCGCAGGCATGTCCACGGCCCCGCCAGCATCCCTGCGTACGCATTCGGCACGGCACGGGCCTTCGCACAGTCGAGCAAGCACGCCGGGCAGCGGCAGGGTCCTTGCCAGAACGGACCACGCCTTGTCCCAGCGTCCCTTTTCCGCAAGACCGCAAAAGGTCCGGGCATCCACATGCAGCGGACATGCCGCCGCGCAGCGCGGGGTTTCCTCCTGCACGCAACGTCGTTCCCATTCCCTGAGTTCCGCCTGTTCCATGTCCTCCCCCGAAATACATGCGGGCGGCGGCGCGTGGAACCGCAACCGCCGCCCGGTATTTACCGTATTCGCATTATCCCTTGAGTCCGGCCAGCACCTTTTCGGGCCGTGCGGGCAGTTCGCGGATGCGCACGCCGCAGGCATTGTAGATGGCGTTGATCACGGCAGCATGGGGGGCCGAAAGCGGCATTTCGCCCACGCCGGAAGCACCGAACGGTCCGTCGGGACGCGGCGTTTCCACGTACATGATCTCCATGTCGTCGGGAATCTGCTTGATGTACGGGAATCCGGCACCCACCATGGTGGAGTGCTTCCTGATGTCCTCGTAATCCTCGGACAGGGCCAGACCGATGCCCTGAGCAACACCGCCGTATATCTGGCCGTCCACCAGCAGGAAGTTGTTGACCTTGCCGATGTCCGCCACGATGGTCATGGCCTCGACCGTGGTCCTGCCAGTGGCGACTTCCACAGCCACCTCGGACATGAACACGCCATACATGTAGCAGCAGAAGGGATTGCCCTGACCGTTCTCGTCGCAATCGTTGGCCGGAGCGGTCCACTTGCCGTTGTAGCGCAGCGGCAGCTTCTCGGCGACCATTTCATCATAGGTGCGCAACGTGCCGTCCGGCCTGGTCATGGCCTTGACCAGCTGCTGGCAGGCATTGACGATGGCCTGTCCTGCAAGCACCTGCGACCGGCTGCCACCGGCAGGGCCGGAGTTCGGAGCCAGACTGGTATCGTTCATGACCAGCCTGATCTGATCCGGGGTCAGATTCAGGGCGCGCAAGGCTTCGTGGGCCGTGCCAAGGGAGCCCATGTCCGCGCCCTGACCGTGATCCTCCCAGCAATTGTAGATGGTCACGGTGCCGTCGGCATTGAGCTCGGCGTCGGCTTCGGCAGTATCCGGACCATCCAGCCCCGAACCGTACACACCGATGCTGATGCCCACGCCGCGCCTGATCTCGGCCGTGGAATTGGCGGCGGCACGCTTCCTGGCCTCTTCATACTTGGGCCGCAGCTTGTCCATCATCTCGGGCAGGCTGTAGACTTCCGGGTCCTGCCCCGTGGGAGTGGTGGACCCCTTGCGGTACACGTTCGCATAGCGCAGATCAAAGGGGTCCATGCCCAGTTTTTCAGCCAGCTCGTCCATCAGCACTTCGGACGGGAATTCGCTTTCCGGCGCCCCGTAACCGCGGAAGGCTGCGCCCCACGCATGGTTGGTGCAAACGGTGCGGCCCTCGCCCCGGATGTTGGGAATGTCGTAGCCCGCGCCGATGTACTGTGCGCCGCGCAGGGTCAGCAGGTCGCCGAACTCGGAATACGGGCCGTGATCCACGGTCCAGTCGGTTTCCATGCCGAGCAGCTTGCCGTCCCTGCTGGCAGCCATGCGCAGCCACGTGATGAACGGGGAGCGCTTTCCGGTGTAGGTCTGCTGCTGGTACCAGTCATAGTTGAGGAATACCGGGCGCCCCGTGGCCAAGGCGGCCGCGCCAACCAGGGCTTCCATGGTCGGGCTGAACTTGTAGCCGAAGGTGCCACCCGTGGGATTCTGGACCAGAGCCATGTTTTCCGGCTCCACGCCCAGCCCCGGGGCGATCATGAACAGATGCAGATGCAGGCCGATGGATTTCGAATGGATGAAGAGCTTGCCGTTCTCATCCTGATACGCAAACCCCACATCCGGCTCGATGGGCATGTGCGGCTGACGCTGCGTGTAGTAGTCGCCCTCGGCGATGACCACGTCGTCCCTGTCGAAAATGGGCCTGGTGTCCTCGCCCTTGGCGACTTTCTGAATGTAATAGACATTGGGCGTGCCCGGATGAATCTCCATGGCGTCGTCGGCCATGGCCGCAGGCGCGCTCATGTACTCGGGCAACTGTTCCAGTTCGACCTTGACCTTTTTGGCCGCTTCCTGCGCATGCCTGTCCGAATCCGCGCAGACAATGGCTATGGCGTCACCGTACTGGAACACCTTGTCATCACAAAGGATGGGCCGATCCCAGCCGTCACCCTTGTTGGTGGGGAAGGTGATCAGGCCGGTGATGCGGTTCCTGCCCTTCACGTCCTTGTGGGTCACGACCTTGAACACGCCGGGCATGGCCTCGGCTTCACTGGTGTCGATGGACAGAATGTTGGCATGGGAAACCTCGGCCTGCACCAGAGCGCAATGCAGAGTGCCCTGTGGCAGCTTGAGGCCCAGATCCGCACCGAAGTCCCATGTTCCGGTAACCTTGGCAATGGCCGAAGGACGCGGGTAGCGGGTACCCCAGATGCGACCGTCCTCGGGAATCCTGAATTGCAGGTCTTCCATGGTCATTTCGCCACGCATGACCCGGGCGGCGTCCATGACCGCATCGACAAGGGGCTTGTACCCGGTGCAGCGGCAGGCATTGCGATGCTTCTGGAACCAGTCGCGCACCTCTTCACGCGTGGGAGACGGATTTTCCGCCAGCAGAGCGACGGAGGAAACAATGAAGCCCGGCGAGCAGAAACCGCACTGGGCGCCACCATGCGCAATCCAGGCCATCTGCACGGGATGCAGGTTGCCCGGAGTGCCAATGCCTTCCAGAGTGGTAATCTGCGCGCCATCCTTGAGCTTGGCCCATTTGCGCGTGCAGGAACGGATCAGCTTGCCGTCCAGAATTATGCTGCAACTGCCGCACTGGCCCTGCGCGCATCCGACCTTGACGCTGGTGAGACCGAGATTCTCGCGCAGCACCAATGCCAGCGAAGTATCCGGCTCGGCAAGAACCATGCGGTCGATGCCGTTTACCTTGAGAGTCCTCTTGATCATTCCGAAGTCCTCCTTGGTCGTTGAACCATTCGAGTATGAATCGTCCCCGAAGACGGGGAACTGCAATCCCTTCCCGGACTAGCCGTTCTTGCCGAAGGGACAAATGGGATAGCGGCAGGAATCGCACCCGGCGCAGAATCCTCCGTGGCACATGTCCACAATGTCGTCCCGCGTGACCCGTTCGCCGGCCAGAATGCGGGGCACCACCAGATCGAACACGCTGGCCCGGTAGTACATGACGCATCCCGGCAGCCCCACGATGGGTACGCCGTCCTTGTAGGCGAGCATGAACATCACGCCCGGAAAGGTTGGGGAACCATAGGTAATGACGTCCGCGCCCGTGGCCCGGATCGCCGTGGGTGTCTGGTCGTCCGGATCAACGGACATGCCGCCCGTGACCACGACCATTTCCGCTCCCTCCGCAATGAACGCCAGAATGGCATCCCGGGTCAGGGACGGATCATCCGCCACCAGCCGCTGCTCCATGACCGAGGAGCCCAGCTCCTTGATCTTCTTGCGAATGACCGGGCCGAACTTGTCCCGGATGCGGCCGTGAAACACCTCGCTGCCCGTGGTGACCACGCCGACCTTGTGATGCAGGAACGGCTTCACTTCCACGATCGGCCCGGATTCGGCGCAGATTTCCTCGACGCGAGCGATCTTTGTCTCGTCAATGACCAAGGGAACCACGCGGGTTCCGGCCACCGGACGCGGGGAAGTGACCTGCTGGCCGTTGTGCATGGTGGCGAGCACCACCTCTTCAATGGCGTTGATGCGCCGAAGCGCCTCCACATTGATGCGAAGCAGGCCGGGAAAGGCCAGAAAATTCACCCTGCCCTCGCTCACTTCGGAAAGCGCGATACCCGGTCCGGCCGCAGCTCGGGAAATGCGTTCCGCCGCCTCGTTTTCGTGAATCACGCCTTTTTCCAGATTGAGCACATAGACATGCTCCTTCCCGATCTCGAGCAAAGCGGGGATATCCTCTACCGCGATGACATGCCCCTTGCGAAAGGCAGGGCCCTTGCACTCGCCCGGCACGATTCTGGTCATATCGTGACATAGAACCATGCCCACGGCGTCCTGTACGGGAACGGTCTTCATCATGAGACTGAACTCCTGAACGAATACGAATTTCTGTGTTCGCCGCCCTCAGGCGGCTCGGCAATGTGCGATTCAGCGATCCGTCGTCATATCCGCACGAGAAACTATGTCCAATCAGGCATAATTCCGTATGGAGGCCTCCGATGCGACACGACTTTCTGCCCGCCAATCAGGCTCCACCATCAGGCTCCCATCCCGGGAACAGACAACTATGCCAAGCAAGACATAATAAACAAACACCAATGCGATATTTTTTTCAACCGTTAATACAGGAATAGACACAATAAATTCATTATCAACACAACAAACAAGTACGCCGATATCCGACACCAACTTCCGACAAGGAAGCAAACTCGTAAGCCCATCCGGTATGCATCCACTGGACCACGATATGGGTCTTTCCGGTTTTCTTCACATGTGCCTTATGCAACATGCCTGAAATTTTATACATATTATTTTATTCCACCCATGAAGGTATGGATACTTCCACTATCAGTTACAGAAAATCGCAAAAACCGGTTGACTAATCTTTTTGCGTGATGCATGTGACCTTCACGGACTTTTAGAACGCCGTTCTACTGAGTGGAACGAAATAAGATGATCAACTGAAAAGCCTTTTTTACACATTATCAAATGCGGCTCGGCAACTATCATTCATGAAAAAAAGGAATTTCATCCATGATGCAGAATCGCAGTAGCAATAGTATTCAAACACTATGAATCCATTCAAAAGATTCAAAATCATCAGGGAGGCGGATTTGAGCATTTCCACGGCATCCTCCAACTGTCATCCAGTCGAATGTGAAAAAAGTTCAATCAATCATACGATTTTCTGGATTCCATTTTCACTCATTGCCTCATCGATCATCATCGGCATGGCAATGCCGGAGCTTTTTGAATCCATAGTGAAGCATGGTCAAGCATTCATACTTGACAATTTCAGCTGGCTTTTTTCTTCCACTGGATTTCTGTGTCTCATTGTCATAACCGTGGCGTTCTTCTCGAAATTCGGCAACGTGGTCATCGGTGGCAAAAAGGCGAAGCCAGTACTGAGCAAATGGCAATGGTTCGCCGTCACTCTTTGTACAACCATAGCCATCAACATCCTTTTCTGGCCCATTGTCGAGCCGTTGCAGGACATGCTGGCACCGCCGCAAAGTTTTGGGTTCGCACCAAACAGCTACAATGCAGCAAAATTCTCGCTGGCATCCATGTACATGAACTGGGGTCTGGTGCCCTACTCCATCAATGCATTGCCCGCGCTGGTATTCGCTGTCTGCTACTATAATTTGAAAAGGCCGTTCAGCCTTGGCTCCATCCTGTTCCCGATCTTCGGCAAACGCGCCAATCAGGGCGTGGGCAAGGTCGTGGACATCATTTCCCTGTACGCTCTGGCCCTCGGCATGGGGACATCGCTGGGAACCGGCGTCCTCATGCTCTCCCGCGGCATTTCCCGCTTCTTCCCCTCGATCCAGAGCTCCCCGCAGGTGTGGGGCATGATCATCACCATGGTCATCATCGTCTGTCTCATCTCCTCCATCAGCGGGCTGCTCAAGGGCATGCGCATCCTTTCGGAATTCAACACCAAGCTGTTTTTCATCCTCATCATCGCTGCCTTCATCCTCGGCCCCACGGTCTTCATTCTGGACTTCAGCGTGGAATCCTTCGGTTCGTTTGCCAACAACTTCTTTTCCCGCTGCCTGTTCACGGATGCCTTCCGCATTGATTCCTGGCCGCAGAAATGGACCGTGTTCTCCTTTGCCAACTACATGATCTGGGCACCGATCTCCGCCCTGTTTCTGGGACGCATCTCCAAGGGATACACGGTCAGGGAATTCATCTCCATCAACGTGATCCTTCCCGTGGTCTTCGTCTTCATCCATTCGTCGGTGTTCAGCAGCACGGCCATCTGGCAGCAGATATTCGGCGGCGTGGACCTTCAGGCCAGCATCGCGACCGGTGTTGACGAGGCCGTCTACATCCTTCTGGAAAACATGGATCTCGCGGCTGTCATCGTGCCCGTGTTCCTGTTCATCGTATTCATTTCCTTCATCACGGCCGCGGATTCGACCACGAATGCCATGGCTTCCCTGACCACCAAGCATCTGTCCGAAAAGGATCAGGAAGCGCCCGTGGTTCTCAAGGTGGCCTGGGGCCTGATCATCGGAACGCTGGCGTTCATCATGCTTGCGTCCTCGGGGCTGGAAGGCATGAAGACCCTGACCTATCTCGGTGGTACCCCCATCACGCTGGTCATCATCGGGGCAGTGTTCTCGCTCATCAAACTCATCAAGACCAGGGAAAGACTCAACGAAGTCTAGGCAACCAGTTGAACAGAACAGGCGGTTCAAGAATGACGGAATGCAAGGCATGCAAAGCGCTCAAGACCGACGCACACAGGCAATGCGCCAAGGTTCGAACGCATCGAGGCAGCGCAGCGGATTACCGTTTTTCAACAGTCTGCAAGGAAACAACAAAGGGGCAGTAACAACAATGTCTGACATCATCAGTTCAGTGGCAAGGGCTCTTGATGTGCTTCTGTACATCAACGGCAGGGAGGAACCGGTCGGCATCTCGACCATCAGCAAGGACATGGGCGTGTACAAGAGCACGATCTTCCGCACACTGGCCACGCTGGAGAGCCGGAAATTCGTGCAGCAGGACCCGGAATCCGGGAAATACACTCTCGGTGTGGGCCTGTTCTCCATGGCCAACAAGATCAAGCTGTACGACGTGTTCAAGCCGTTCGCCAAAACCCTGTGCGAGGAATTCGGCGAAGCGGTCAACGTCTCGGTTCTGGATGGCTCGAACTCAGGTCCCTACAAGAGCGTGATCGTGGTCAAGGAGGAAAAGAAGAACAGCGTGCTTTCGGTCAGCCCGAAAATCGGCACCAGCATGGACTGCTACTGCTCTTCCGTAGGCAAATGCCTGCTCGCCTTTTCCAACGACATCGAACGGGACACGCTCCGGCAATACGAATTCGTCCAGTTCACGCCCAAGACCATTCAGGGCGTCGAGGCTCTGCTGGAGCAGATGGCGACCATTCGTCGCGACGGCTACGCACTGGACGACGAGGAACAGGAAATCGGCCTGACCTGCGTAGGCGTGCCCATTCTGGACAGGGACGGCCACGCCATCGCGGCCATGAGCATCTCCGGTCCGACCCAACGCATCCGAAGCCACAACGTCGAAACCATCGTCAACAGGCTGAAAGAGGTCTCCCGGGAAATATCCGCGCTGGTCTAGGCGGATTCTCCCGGCCAACCATCAACCACACAGACTCATGAAGCGGCTGACGGCCCGGAAGGGATTCCCTCTTCCGGGACCGCCATCCGGCAGGAAACAGGAATGAAGATACTTGTTGTCAATCCCGGCGGAACTTCGACCAAGATCGCAGTGTTCGAAGACGGCGAACAGCTGTTCGGCGAAAACATCCAGCACGATCAGGACGAAGTGAATCATTTCCCCACGGTCTTCGAGCAGTTCCGCTTTCGCAAGGACGTAATTGTCCGGACTCTGGCCGAGAACGGCCACATGCTGGAGGATTTCGACTGCGTGGTGGGACGCGGCGGTCTGCTCAAGCCTCTGGCGGGCGGCACCTACGAGGTGAGCCCGACCATGATCGAGGACCTGCGCAACGCCATCAATGGCGAACATCCCTCGAATCTGGGGCCGGTCATTGCGAAGGACATTGCAGACTCGTTCGACATCCCCGCGTTCACCGTGGACCCGGTGTCCGTGGACGAATTTCTGGGCATCGCCAAGATATCGGGCATTTCCGAGCTGGAACGGCCGAGCTGGATGCATGCCCTGAACCAGAAGGCCGTGTGCCGGGAAACCGCGGCCCGACTCGGCGGCGAATACGCGGACTTCAATTTCATCGTGGCACATCTCGGCTCCGGCATTTCCATTGCCGCGCATCTGAAGGGCGTGATGATCGACGGAAGCGGAGGTCGCTGCAACGGCCCCTTTTCCCCGGAACGCTGCGGAGGACTGCCCAGCTTTCCTCTGGTCGAGCTCTGCTACAGCGGCAAATACACGCTGCGGGAAATGGTTTCCAAGATCAGCACCCGCGCAGGCATGTTCGACCACCTCGGCACCAAGGACATGCTGGAGATCGAAAACCGCTATCTGGCCGGAGACCCGGACGCAATGCGCGTGCTCAACGCGTTCATCTACCAGACCGCCAAGGAAATCGCGGCGTACGGCGCATCCCTGTGCGGCGAGGTGGACAGGATCATCATCACCGGGGGCATCGCCCACTCGCAGCTTATTGTGGACAAATTGAAAGAACATGTGAGTTATCTCGCCGAATTCGAGGTGATTCCCGGCGAAATGGAGATGAAGGCGCTGGCCCTCGGCGCGCTGCGTGTCATGAGCGGCAGCGAAGACGTGAAGACCTATTAAACCTGTTGGGAGAACGAATCGTGCTTTCCAATTTCGATGAATTGATCACCAGGGTGCGCTCCGGTCGGCAATACCGGGTGTGCGTGGCCGCGGCTCAGGACGAGGAGCTGCTGTCCGCCGTGAAACTCGCTTCGGACATGGGCTTCCTGTTCCCGGTTCTCGTCGGTCCCGAAGACGAAATCAGGGATCTGACCGAAAAGGTAGGCCTCGACGAATGCGAAATCATTGCCTGCGACGAAACCGAAACCTGTGCCGGAAAGGCAGTTGAAATCGTGAGATCGGGCAAGGCCGACGTGCTCATGAAGGGCGTGATCAACACCGCCATCTACATGCGTGCCATCCTGAACCGGCAAAAGGGTCTGCGCAACGGCAGCCTGATCAGCGCGCTCGCAGCCTATGACCTCAAGGAATACCACAAGCTGATCTTTTGCAGCGACAGCGGCATCAACACCAGCCCGGACCTGGAGCAGAAGAGGCAGATTCTCGTCAATGCGCTGGGAGCCATGAAGCGGCTGGGCATGGATTGCCCGAACGTGGCCGCGCTCACGGCCAATGAAATGGTCCATCCGAAGATTCAGGCCACAGTGGACGCGGACGCGCTGGTGACCATGTCCCGCAACCGCGAACTCCCGGACTGCGTGATCGAGGGCCCCATCGCCTTTGACGTGGCCTTCGACCGCCACGCGGCCGAGCACAAGGGCATCGACAGCCGCATCAGCGGCGAGGTGGACCTGATTCTTGCCCCCAACATCGAAACCGGGAATGCCCTCGGCAAATCCTGGTTGACCCTCAGCAAAGCGAAATGGGCTGGCGTGGTGCTCGGAACCACCCACCCCGTGGTGCTCGGTTCGCGTTCCGACACCGCGGAAGTGAAGATCAACTCCATCGCCCTCGCCTGCCTGCTGGCCCAGTCCTAGTCGGTACTCACATTTAACCGGAGGAGCAATTGTATGCGGGAAGAAAGAGGATTCAGCGTCAAGACGTTCGTGGCCCTGTTTTTCATAGGCATGGCCTACGCCATCACCTATGCGGTGCCGTTCGTCCAGTACGTGTTCTACGACACCACCCTGCACGCGCTGGGCGCCACGAATGCGCAGCTCGGCACGCTTGTCGCCATCTTCGGCATCGGCAACATTGCGGGCGCGCCCATCGGGGGCATTCTCTCGGACAAGTACAACCACAAACTCCTGTATCTGGGCGGCCTGCTCGGCACGTCCCTGCTTTCCCTGATCTGGGCGTACAATCTGAACTACCAGTTCTCGCTTCTGGTGTATGCAGGTCTGGCCATAACCGGCCTGTTTCTGCTGTTTCCCGCACATATCAAGATCGTTCGCTCTCTTGTGGATGAATCCAGACAGGGCAAGGTGTTCGGTTTCGCGGAATCCTTCGCTGGCATCGGCAGCACCATTGTCAATGCCATCGCCCTGAGCGTCTTCGCCAAGTATGCCAATGAAATCTACGGATTCAAGGCCGTCCTGATCTTCTTTGCCGCCTGCGGCGTAATTTGCACGGCCATCCTGTACTTCCTGATCGACGGCCCGGACAAGAAGACGGAAGAGAAGACCGAAGAGAAGAAAGCCAAGGACAAGATCACGATCAAGGACTTCTTCATCGTGCTCAAGTGCCCCGGCACCTGGTTTTCGGGCATTGCGGTGTTCGCCACCTACACCCTGTACTGCTCCCTGTCCTACTTCACCCCGTACTTTACCAATGTCCTCGGCGTGTCCGTGGTGTTTTCCGGCGCACTCGCCATCATCAGGACGTACGGCCTCCGATTCGTACTCTGTCCCGTGGGCGGTTTTCTGGGCGACAAGTTCAACTCCGTGACCAAGGTGCTCATGGTTTCCTGGATCGGCGCAGCCGCAACCCTGCTGACCATCATGTTCCTGCCCGAAGGCACGGCCATCCCCATTGCCATCGCCCTGATGCTGGTGTTCGGGGTGTTCGTGTTCAGCGCCCGCGGCTCCATGTTCGCCGTGCCCTCGGAAGTGGGAATCCCCGTGAAGTACGCGGCCATCACCGGCGGCATCGTGTGTGCCATCGGCTACTCCCCGGACCTGTTCCAGTTCATCCTGTTCGGCAACTGGATCGATACCTACGGCAACGCGGCCTACACCATGATCTTCACCTACAACATCGTGGTCTGCTCCCTCGGCGTGATCAGTGCGCTGCTCACATTCCGGTATAAGAGGAAGCTCCGCGAAGGCTTGCAGCAAGGCAACTAGCATCCGCTATTGCGTGGAATGAAAAACATAAAGGTTAGAGGCTATTATGGACGTTATCATAGTCAAGGAAGAAAGATGCAAACAGTGCGGACTGTGCATCGAGCACTGTCCCAAGGGAGCCATTTCCTTTGCGGACCACTTCAACAGCGCGGGAATGACTCCCGTGCAGGTCGATGACGAAAAGTGCATCAAGTGCGGCATGTGCTACACCATGTGCCCGGACGGCGTGTACGAGATCTCGAACAACGGCCAGGGAGGGAAATAACATGGGCGACATGATGAAAGGCAACATCGCCATCGCGGAAGCCGCTGTGCGGGCGGGCGTCAAGCTGTACGCCGGGTACCCGATCACGCCTTCCACGGAAATCATGGAATACCTGTCCAAGCGGCTGCCCGAGGTGGGTGCCAGCTTCATCCAGGCCGAAAGCGAACTCGCGGGCATCAACATGGTCATGGGCGCAGCCTCCTGCGGCGTGCGCGCGCTGACCGCATCCTCGGGCCCGGGCATCAGCCTGAAGCAGGAAGGCATTTCCTGCATCTCGGACGAGGAGCTTACCTGCGTGGTCATCAACGTGGTGCGCTACGGCAACGGTCTGGGCACCCTGTACTCCGCCCAGTGCGACTACCACCGCGAAACGCGTGGCGGCGGCAACGGCGACTATCGCTGCATCGTGCTCAGCCCGGGCAGCATTCAGGAAGCCGTGGACCTCATGGCAACGGCCTACGAACTGGCCGAGAAGTACCGCATCGTCACGGTGATGATGACCGAAGGCGCGCTGGGCCAGATGATGGAGCCGTGCGACCTGCCCGACTTCATCGAACCCGAAAAACTGCCCTGGGGAATGGACGGCAAGTATTCCTACAAGAAGATAGGCATCTTCGACCGCAACTCCATGACCGAAGCAGTGGACCTGAACAAAAAACACGACACCATCAAGGCCAACGAGCAACGTTGGGAAGACGACGGACTCGAAGACGCGGACTATGTGTTCGTGGCCTACGGTCTGCCCGGCCGCTCGGTCAAGGGCGCGGTCAGGGAGCTTCGCGAGGAAGGCCACAAGGTCGGCTTCATCCGCCCCATCACCACATGGCCGTTCCCGATCAAGGCGTTCGAAAAGGTCAACAGAGACGTGAAGGGTTTCATCTCCGTGGAAGCCAACGCCACTGGCCAGCTCATCGACGATGTGGCTCTGGCCGCCAAGGAAACCGTCAAGGACCGCAACGTGCCCGCATACTGCCTGCCCTGCGTGTACGGAATCCCGTCCATCAGATTCACCAAGGAAGGGCTGGGCAAGATCATCAATGGCGAGATCAAGGAGAGGTACTAATGGCCAAAGCGAGAAAAGTGCCCGCCATCATCGACAACCCCATGTCGTTCTGCCCGGGCTGCGGACACGGCATCGTGATCCGACTCATTGCGGAATGCCTTGAGGAACTGGGGCAGGATCAGAACATCATCTTCGCCCTTGGCGTGGGCTGCTCCAGCCTGCTGGGCGGCGGTCTGGTCACGGACCGGCTGCATTGCCCCCACGGACGCGCTGGCGCAGTTGCCACGGGCATGAAGCGCGTGCAGCCCGAGAACACCATCGTGGCCTATCAGGGCGACGGCGACGCATACAGCATCGGCATCGCGGAGTCCATCAACGCGGCATACCGCAACGAGAACTTCACGGTCATTACCATAAACAACACCAACTACGGCATGACCGGCGGCCAGATGAGCTGGACCACCATGCCCGGTCAGGTGACCACGACCTCGCCTCTTGGTCGCGACTGCGAAACCACGGGCCTGCCCCTGCGTTTCCCGGAACTCGTTGCCAGCCAGTTCGACGTTGCCTATGCGGCGCGCGGAGCGGTCACCACGCCCAAGAATGTGAAGAAGCTCAAGAAATACATCTGGAACGGTCTGGATGCGCAGGTCAAGGGCGAAGGCTACTCCGTGATCGAGGTACTCTCCCCCTGCCCGACCAACTGGAAGATGACGCCCCTGAAGGCCATGGAAAGGATCGAGACCGAACTCATCCCCTACTACCCGCTGGGCGAATTCAAGGCGAGGAAGGAGAACTAGAATGCGCGAGATAGTATACGCGGGATTCGGCGGACAGGGCGTGCTCACCTCGGGTCTGGTCATGTCCCAGGTCGCGGTCTTCAAGGGCCAGAATGCCACTTGGGTTCCGTCCTACGGATCGGCCATGCGCGGCGGCACCGCCAACTGCACGGTCAAGTACGGCAAGGACACCATCTACAACCCGGCTCAGGAGGAACCCGACTTCCTGCTGGCCATGAACGGCCCCTCGTTCGATGCCTTCCACTCCATCGTCAAGCCGGGCGGAATCATTCTGGCCAACACCGACATGGTGACCGGCAACCTGAACGTGCGCGACGACGTGACCGTCTGCGGACTGGCCTGCAACACGCTGGCGCATGAAATCGGACAGCCCCGGGGCGCGAACATCATCGCGGCCGCGGCCATCATCAAGCTGGCTGGCGACTTCTCCATGGAAGACGGCATCCAGGGCATGAACGACATGTTCCGGAAAAAGGGAAAGCAGAAGTTCGAAGCCGCCAACATGAAGGCGTTCGAATGCGGCTATAACGCGGTATAGGCGCGATCGGGCCTCCAGACGGGTGCTGCAACATCCGTCTGGGGCCCGCAAGGCGGAAGACCGCCTCGCACGATACGATGAAAACCGGAAGAGCAACCTTGTTTCATGTACCGAAAAGTTTTGAAAGAACCCGAGCCTTGCGTTCTTTAAGGAGTTCGTATGTGTCCTATTGATACATTTGTCGAGGATGTCAAGAATACCATCCCGGAACAGCGGGTACACACGGAAGAGATGCTGGTCAAGGCATTCTCCGTGGACGGCAGCCCGTTCGAGCCCATTGCCAAGGCCGTTGTCGACGTGACCACGACCGATGAATTGCAGGCCCTGCTGCGGGCCGCACGCTCCCACAAGGTAAGCCTGACCTTCCGGGGTGCGGGCACCGGCGTGAGCGGCCAGACCATTGCCGAGGACGTCACGGTCCGGCTGATCGGCGACCAGTGGAAGCGCATCGAAATCCTTGACAACGGCGACCGCGTACGCGCGGGCTGCTGCGCCGTGGGCGGCGACATCAACGAAGCCTTGAAGCCCTATCGCAGGCTCCTGACCTCGGACCCCTCCTCGGTGAACAGCGCGTTCATCGGCGGCATGGCCTCCACCAATGCAGCAGGCCTGAGCTGCACCATCGACAAGAACATCTACCACATGATGACGGACCTGCATTTCACGCTGGCGGACGGCGCCACCGTGGATACAGCCGATCCGTCCAATGTTGCCGCATTCCGCAAGAGCCACGCCCACATGCTCGACGAGCTCGCGGCCCTGCGCCAGCGCATTCTGGACAGCGAGGAAATGGACGCCAAGGTCCGGCGCAAGTTCTCCATTCGCAATACGGCCGGATACAGCCTGAACGCGTTCACGGACTATGACGATCCTGTTGAAATACTCAAGCATCTGATCATCGGTTCCGAAGGCACGCTGGCTTTCATCCACGACATCACCCTGCGCACCGGCGTGCTCAAGCCCCTGCGCGCCACGGCTCTGGTGGGCTTCACCTCGCTGGAAAACGCGATTCAGGGTGTGCTGCGGCTTGAGGAAGGCTGCGACATGTATGCCGTGGAATTTCTGAACTGCGTGTCCCTCGGCGCATTGATGCAACTCCCGGAATTCCCGGATTCCCTTCAGGGACTGGGTGACACCGGCTGTGCCCTGCTTCTGGAAACGCGCGGAGAAGACGAAAAGAAACTTCAGGCGAACGTGGACAGCGTGCTGGAAGCCCTGTCCAAGGTGGACGTGGCCATCCCGCCCGAATTCGTGACCGACCACGACGTGTGCGAAAACCTGTGGAACATCCGCCGCGCCCTGTTCCCGATCCTCGCCGGCACCCGCAATCCAGACGAATTCGCCTATTCCGAAGACTATTGCGTACCCATCAAGAATCTGCCCGAAGCCTGCAACGCCTTCGTGGACATCACCACCAAGCACGGATTTCCGGGAACCGGGGTGCACGGCCATGCCCTGCACGGCAACATCCATTTCTCCATCCCGCTCAAGCTCAATGATCCCGAATCCCTGCGCCGCCTGAGCGACCTGCTCGACGAAGTGGGCGACAAGGTGCTGTCACTGGGCGGTGCGCTCAAGGCCGAACACGGCACGGGCCGGGCCGTGGCTCCGTTCGTGCGTCTGGAATGGGGCGACGATCTGTACAAGGTCATGCAGGACCTGAAAAAGACCATCGATCCTGAAGGCCTGCTCAACCCCAACGTGATCCTGAACGACGATCCGCGCTGCCACCTGACCAATCTCAAGTATGCCGGTCCCGTGGATCCGACCATCGACACCTGCGTGGATTGCGGATTCTGCGAATACGTCTGTCCGTCGCGGGAAGTGGGCCTTTCCTCGCGCCAGCGCATCTACGTGCTGCGTGCCATTGCAGGCCTACGCCGGTCCGGAGAGGATGAAAAGGCGGACAAGTGGCAGGCGCTGTTCGACGCAAAAGGCCGCGACCTGTGTGCCACGGACGGTCTGTGCTCCACGCGCTGCCCGCTCGCTCTGGACATCGCCGGATACATGCGCACCCTGCGCCACGAAGCAGCCAGTCCGTCGCACCACTCCATCGCCGACAAGATCGGCAAGCACTTCAAGCTGGTGCAGAACTCGGCCTCGACCATGCTGCATGTGGCCTCTGCCGCGCATCGGCTCATGGGCCACACCCTTGCCACCAAAACCGCACCTCTGGGCAGAAAGCTCTCGGGCATGACCCTGCCCGACCTGCGTGAAGTCCACCTCAAGGGCGGAGCCAAGTTGCCCGCACCCAATCCGGACAAACGCCCGAACACCGTGGTCTACTTCCCGTCCTGCGCCGTGCGCACCATGGGATATGCCGATGACGGGCAGCACAAGGACGAACCGCTTGTGGACGTAGCTCTGCGCCTGCTGGAACGCGCGGGCTTTCAGGTAATCATCCCGGACAAGACCAACGGTCTGTGCTGCGGCAAGGCGTTCGAGACCAAGGGACTGTTCGAGGAAGCCGACGCCAAGTCCGCGGAACTGAATGAAGTGCTGCTCCGCGAAACCGACAACGGCAGGATTCCGGTTCTCTGCGACACCAGCCCGTGCCTGTTGCGGATGCGCAAGACGCTGGACAAGCGACTGGAACTGCTGGAGCCCGTGGAATTCGTGCTCAAGCATCTCGCGGACAAGCTGCACTTCACGCGCAAAAACCGCGCCGTGGCCATCCATGCGACCTGTTCCATGCGTGAGATGGGTCTGGTGGAAAAATTCCGGGAAGTTGCGGAAAAATGCGTCACCAAGGTAGTGATTCCCGAAAAGATATTCTGCTGCGGATTTTCCGGGGACAAGGGGTTTACCCACCCGGAACTCAATGCTGCGGCCCTGCGCACCCTCGCCTCGCAAATCCGGGATTGCGCCGAGGGCTACAGCACCTCCAGGACCTGCGAAATCGGCCTGACCCTGCACGGCAGAAAGCCGTACAGAAACATTCTCTACCTCGTGGACGAATGTACTGAAGCCAAATGACGGGCCGGGGCCGAGGTCTGCCCCCCTCGGCCCTTGCAGGTCCATCTCCTCGCCCGTGCCGCAAGGCATGCAGCCCCCAAGGCCCGACAACGGGTCAAGACAAAAGACCGGCAGCACCTCCCTGCCGGTCTTTTTCAACATCACGAGTCAGTCCGACAACAGCCTACCAGTCGTCATCATCCCAGTCGTCATCATCCAGAGTATAGAAGGAACGCAAGGCAATATGCAGGTTGCCTTCCTCGCGGCGGACCACACCGACGGCCTCCACCCATTCGCCTTCGTATCCCTTGAGTTCCGAGGCGACCCTGCCCGGATCGACAAGGTAGCGTTCACGCCCGGACGCGGCGATCACGAGCACGTCCTGCTCGTCTTCACTGCCGAGCCAGGTCTGGACAAGGCCGCTGACCTTGGTCATTCCACTTGTCTTCTTCATAGCAAGCCTCCGGCTGCTCTTTGCTGGTTGCTTTCAAGGCCTTGGCAAACGCAAGGCAGTCCTCGCCCGGCGCATAGTAGTCCCGAAGTCGGGCCTCTTCCCGGTAGCCGTTCGACAAATAAAACCCTCTGGTCGGCGCATACTGTCCCCGGGAGGAGGTTTCCAGAAACAGCTTTCTGCCGCCCAGAATGCGAACGCGGCGCTCCACTTCGCCAAGCAGGGCATGTCCGAAACCCTTCCCCTGCACAACGGGGGACACGGCTATCCAGTACAGATCCCAGCTCCCCTCGGTGCACGGCACCGGGCCGAAGCACGCGAATCCGGCCGGTTCCTTGCCTTCCGCCCCGTCATGAACGACCAGAAAATGATATCCGCTGACATCGCCCTGCTCGAGCGCGGCCCGGACAAGTTCGTCCACGATGAGCACTTCGTCATCGGAAAAGAATCCGGTTTGCGCAGCCAGTGCGCACAATGCCGCAACATCCCTCTGCTCCAGCCCGTTCCTGAAAACGATATTCCCGTGTGTGGCGGGTTCGCCGGGTTCACTCGGCTTTGATTCCGCTTCCATCTCTTTCCATGGCTCCCTGCACTATCGCGTCCATAACGTCCCGATCCGACCATCCGGCCCGGCGGGCCGCGGCCATGAATCCGGCGTTTTCCGCGATGCACGGATTGGCATTGATATCGATCACATGGGCCCGTCCCTCCGCATCCACACGAAAATCAATCCGTGCGTACCCGGCAAGGCCCATTTCATCCCAACAGTCCAACGCGAGACGCTGCAACTCTTCCGCCAATTCCGGTTCGGTTTCACAAAAGGAAAAACTCCGTACCGTGGCCGCGTCCGCGTCCGATCCCTCGACCCATTTGGCGTCATAGCCCACGATCTTCACGGGCATGTCCGCACGAAACACGATTTCCGCAACACCGAACGCACGGCCGACGCCAGCCGGATGTTCCAGAATGGCCACGCTGAATTCCCGGCCATCCACGAATCTCTCGGCAAGACAGGAGCCGCCCATCCTCGCCCGAAAACCGTTCATGGCCTCCAGCAATTCCCCGGCCGTGGACACGTCCACCACTGCGGAGTCATCCAGCCCGAGAGAGGCATGTTCGGTCCGGCTCTTCACGATGTACCGGCCCGGACCGGGGAAACGCCCCCGCTTGACCCCACCCATGTCGATGCCCGGCGGAGTGGACAGCCCGGCAGCCTCGAGCCGATGCTTGGCCGCGAACTTGTCATTGGTCATGAGCAGAACCGGACCGTCCGAGCCGGTAAAAGGCAGTCCAAGTCGGCGATACACGGCCGGAGCCAGACACGCCAACTCCCCGACGTCCAGAATGTCCTCCACCAGATTGAAAACCACGTCCGGCCGGATGCCCTTGAGCGTGGCCGCAGCTTCATCCAGATCAGTGCCGAGTTCGATCTCCACCACACTCCACCCGGACTCGCGAAGCATGCGCCCCACGAACGCGGACTGGTCCAGCACGTCCCGGGCATCGGCCAAAGCCGAAGCGGACACATGATTGCGCACGATGGCAACGGTTCGACGATTCATGCCGCCCTCCTCCCTGCCCAGCCCCTGCGCGCTCGCAGCATGGCTGACCCGAAAATGGATCGGACAAGCTCGCTGTACTCATGGCCGCCAAGCCGCCAGAGAATGGGCAGGTCCGAGCTCTCGGGGTTCAGGCCGGGCAGCGGATTGACCTCGATGAAACGAGGATCGCCATGTTCGTCCAGGCGCACGTCCACACGGCCGCCATCCAGACAGCCGAGACCGCGCCACGCCTTCAGTGCCAGAGCCGCGGCATTCATGGCCGCTTCGTCATCCACGAGTTCATAGGCAACCCGGTCGCGCCACTCCTGCTTGTTTTCATAGGTATAGGCCGAAGCATCGCCACGCCCCACAGCTGCGACCTCGAGCACGCCAACGGCACGGGCCTCGGCTCCGCACCCAAGCAGGCCCACGGTGAATTCCCGGCCCGGAAGATACGTTTCCACCAGCACGGGCTGGCAAAAGGTTTCGAGCAGGTCGAGGCACACCTCGCGGAGGTCCTGCTTCGAGCGGATCAGGGACCGATCGGAAATGCCCTTGCTCGTGCCTTCGGCCACGGGCTTGGCAAACAGGGGAAACGGCAGGTTCACCCTGTCGATGTCTGCTGGTTCACGCACCAGACGAAAATCCGCGGTCGCCACGCCCGAGGTTCTGACCACGGCGTTGGTCATGGCCTTGTGCAGGGTCAGAGTCATGAGCTCCGGCCCGGAAAAGGTGTAGGGAATGCCCCACGCGTCGAGCAGGGCCGGGACCTGGGCCTCGCGGCCCAGTCCCCGGCATCCTTCGGCGATGTTGAACACCATGTCCCAGCTCTCTCCGGCTGCCAGCCGCTGAACCAGGTCGGTGACGCAACCGATCCGCACGATTTCCCGACCGGGTGCGGCAAGGGCGTCCGCGATGCCCGCAATGGTCACCTCGGAATCGAACTCAGCCGCCTCTTCCAGGGAAAATCCCCGTTTCAGGTAATCGTCCTTCAGATCGTAGGTAATGCCGATTCTCATCTACATGGCCCTCCGCCCACCGGGCGCGACCACAGGGGTCGCCACGGTGTCGGGATATTCGTAAATTTTGCCTTCGTAATTCCGCAGCACCACGGAATCCTGTTCCCGCCCCATCACGTATTCCGGCAGAAGGGGAATCTTGCCGCCACCGCCGGGCGCATCGATCACGTAGTACGGCACGGCATAGCCGGACGTATGTCCGCGCAGGCCACGCATGATCTCCAACCCCTTTTCCACCGGGGTACGAAAATGCGCGGACCCCGGAATCGGGTCGCACTGATACAGGTAGTAGGGTTTCACGCGCACCTTGAGCAGACCCTGCATGAGCTTCTTCATGGTGGTCAGATCATCGTTCACGCCACGCAGCAGCACGGTCTGGCTGCCAAGGGGAATGCCGGCGTCGGCCAGCATGGCGCAAGCTGCCGAGGTCTCCGAGGTCAGTTCGTCCGGATGCGCGAAGTGCAAACTCATGAACAGGGGATGATGCTTCCCGAGCATGGCCGTCAGCTTCGGAGTCACACGCTGGGGCAGAACCGCCGGGACCTTGGTGCCGATGCGCACGATCTCCACATGCGGAATGGAGCGCAGCTCCGTGAGCAGCCAGTCCAGCCTCTCGTCGGACAGGGTCAGAGGGTCGCCACCGGAAAGCAGGACGTCGCGTACGGCCGGGGTTTCCCGAATGTAGTCGATGGCACGCTTCCAGTCATTGATGCGCGGCGGACGGCTCTTGCGGCCCACGAGCCGCGAACGGGTGCAGTAGCGGCAATAGGTGGAGCAGAAATCCGTGACCAGAAAAAGCACCCTGTCCGGATACCGATGCACGATGCCCGGCACCGGGGAATGCCCGTCCTCGCCCAAGGGGTCGGCACACTCGCCCGGGCCTGTGGCGAACTCGCCCAGACTCGGTTCGATGCAGCGGCGCAGGCCCATGCTGCCGGACACGGCGGCGGTGCCGAGATAATACGGAGTCACGGCAACGGGCAGCCGCTTGCCAAGAGGCATGGCCTCAGCTCCGGTGGGGCCGAGCACGTCGGCCATGACGTCCGCATCCGTGATCCGATTGGCGAGCTGCCAATGCCAATCGTTCCACTGCTTGTCCGAAACATGCGGATACACATGCTCGCGAAACTCCCACATGGAAGGGAACACGCGCATGTCCGTCAAAAGGGAAAGCGAATCCTTTTCTGCGGCCACCCCGGCGCGGTCAGGAGGTTCCTGATCGGCATTCTCCACGATTTCAATCATTTCACTTGTTCCTTTCTGGAATATTTTTTTTCGCCGGAACAACCGCATGGCGATTCGTTCCGGCACGATTCACTCTTCCGACCGGACGGACGCATGCCCTTTCCGAGCTTCGGTCAGCAGCACCACCCGCTCCACATCCATGGCCTCGCGCCATCCGGTCCGGAACACCAGACCGGTCACGCGGACACGCCTGCGCAGCATGACGAGTACTTCCGGGCGCTCGGCCAGATTCCGGACAACGATCTCGCGTTCGCCATCGCAGGCGACAAACACGCTGGTCACCATGAAATCGCTGTTCCATCCGTCGGGGATGAACACTCCCTCGACGGTTTCCACGCAGCCAGATTGTTCCGTTACGGTCCGTTCCATACGCAACCTTCAGGGCTATTGGTTCGGCGCCACGGATTGCATGGATGAGACCAAATCATAATATACTGAATTAAAAGACTATTTTAAAAAGAGGAACAAGCAAAATGGGTACTGACGGTTCTCGTTTCGCACGCCCAGAAAAGAAAAAGGCGGCCGCAGCCGCCAATTTCAGAAATATTCATTGTATTTCGTATGGATAGGTCGACAGAAAAAAAGGAACCCGCAATTCCCATTTTTCCGGCATGGGAACTAGGAGTTCCGCTTTGCGACATCCCGGAAGGAACACCGCCGAAGGTTGTGTCTGGCCATCAGCTTGTGCAACTGACGGGGCGTGATGCCCGCCCATTGTGCGGCTTCCTTGATCCGCCCATGCGTGGCGGACAGGAGTTCACAAAGGTACTCGTGCTCGAAACGATCCACGACTTCCTGACGGGCACGCCCAAGAGGCAGGGAAATGTCCACATGCACGTCCGGTTCGCGAACGGTTTCCTCCCGAAGAAACTCGCGGGGAAAGCTGCCGGCCCCGAGTCGTTCCCCCTGCTCCAGAATGCAGGCGCGCTCCACCAGATTCTCCAGTTCGCGCACGTTGCCGGGCCAGTCGTATTCATGGAACGCCTCGAGCACGTCCGGTTCCACGCCCCGGATGTTCTTGCCGAGCTGGGCATTGAAATGGCTGATGAAGACATCGGCGAAGCGGAGGATGTCGCTTCTGCGCTCTCGCAGGGGCGGAATTTCGATGGGAAACACGTTGAGCCGATAGAAGAGGTCCTTGCGGAACAGGCCCTTTTCGCTCATGTCCCACAGATCGTCGTTGGTGGCCGCGATGATGCGCACGTCCACAGGCACATCCCTGTCCCCGCCCACGCTCTGGATGGTCCGTTCCTGAAGCACGTTGAGCAGCTTGATCTGCATGAGCGGCGAGATGGTGCCCACTTCGTCGAGAAACAGGGTGCCACCCTGAGCCTGCCGGAACTTGCCGGGCTTGCTGCGCACCGCCCCGGTGAACGCACCCTTTTCATGCCCGAACAGCTCGCTTTCGATCAGGGTGTCGGGCACGGCCCCGCAATGCACGCTCACGAAAGGCTCGTCACGCCGCGTGCTGTGGGCGTGAATCAGCCGGGCAACAAGGCTTTTTCCGGTCCCGGTTTCCCCGGTGAGCAGCACTGTGGTCCGGGTTCCGGCCATCTGGCGAACCTTGGCAAACACCTCGCGCATGACCGGACTGGAAGTCTGCACCACTTCAAGGGCATCCTCGTTCCAGAACTGTCCCTTGAGGTAATCCAGCTCGGTGCGAAGCATTCCGCGCTTTTCCAACTGCTCCAGCACATGCGCCACATCCCCGGAGGCAAGAGGATACGTCAGGAAATCCGCTGCACCGGCACGAACCGCGCCCATTGCGTCACGCACGTTCTCCGGCTCCACCATGACCACGACCTCGGCCCGGGACGGACCGTGCCAAAGTCGCCCTACCCCTTCCGGGTAGGATCGGCCTTCACCGAGCAGCGCGGCATGGTCCGCAAAGACCACATCCACGGGATGGGCAGCCAAAACCGCGCGACACTCGGAAACGAGCTTGCACGCAACCACGTCGCCACGCCCGGAAAGCGCGCGAATCAAGGCTTCAGCCTGTTCCTCGTCGGAAGTCAGGACCATGAATTCATGCATACGGTTCACCTTGGCAACGATCTACAGCCAACGGCCCCGATGCGCAACAGGGATGTGCGGTGCAACAGGGAAAAACTACCCGCTTTCACGGGCGCGCAATTCCGTGACGCACTCTCCGCCAATCCCCCAGTTGTCCGTGTCCACTTCGTCGATCACCACGACCGTGGTGGCCGGATTCTTGCCGAGCACGTCCACGAGCAGTTGTGTGGCTCCATGGATCAGACGTTCCTTCTGTTCTCTGGTTGCTCCTTCCCGAGTGATGCGAATGTTCACGTATGGCATGACGAATCTCCTTGCAGATGCATGAGGAAGAGGATTCTCCATACCTGCCAGCTTCGCGCCAAAACCGCAAACAGTCCGGATCAGGCCGCCTCGCGCATCTTTTTCAGCTTGAGGCTCAAGGCCTGCTGGGAAATGCCCAGAATGCGCGCCGCCGCGCTCTGATTGCCTCCGGACTTCTCCATGGCCTGTTCAATGAGCACGGAGGAGACATGGGATACGGCATCCTTGAGTCCGGGCAGATTCTCCGGGTCGAAGCGCAGGCATTCCAGCCCGGTTCCGACAAGAGTCTCCCCTTCCGGTTCGCACAGGCACTCCTCGGTGTTCATGTGTTCCCGAAACGAAGCCGAGGAAAGCATGCGCGAGGTGTGACGACTCAGGGCATCGCCGACCATGGCCTTGAATTCGCGGATGTTGCCGGGAAAACGATAGGTGCGCAGCAAATTAACGAGTTCGGGATGATACGTGGGCACGGCCTTGCCCAGTTCCTCGGCTTCCAATCTGAGGAAATGATCCAGCAAAGGCCGAACGTCCTCGGGACGCTCCCGCAGGGGGGGCAGGCTCACATGATGAGCAGTCAGACGATAATACAAGTCCTCGCGGAATTTGCCTTCGCGCTTGAGTGCCCCCACATCGCGAAGCGTGGACGTGACGATACGGACATTGGCCTTCTTGGGCACGTCCGAGCCAACCGGGAAATACTCCTGCTCCTGGAGCAGACGCAACAGCTTGACCTGCGATTGCAGGCTGAGGTCGCCGATCTCGTCCAGAAACAGGGTTCCGCCATTGGCCTTTTCCACAAGGCCCATGCGCGCCCGGTCCGCTCCGGTGAACGCACCGCGAACATGACCGAACAGGGAATCCGCCAGAATGGCGTCGTCGAATGCCGCAATGTTCACGGCCACGAACTCGCCCTTGCGCCCGCTGAGGCGGTGCACGGCCTGCGCGATCAGTTCCTTGCCCGTCCCGGTTTCCCCGGTGATGAGCACAGGCTTCAGGCTCCCGGCCACGGCCTCGCAATACTTGAAGATGGACATCATCTTCGAATTGCGCGTCACGATGTGGTCGAATTCCTCGGGATGGCACAGGGTGCCGTCCAGCAGTCCCTGCTGCAAACGGACGTTCTCCTGTTCCAGATCGCTGTACTCAAGGGCATTGCGAACCCGGTTGCTGATCTCTTCCTTGTCCACGGGCTTGAGAATGTAGTCCACGGCGCCGTTGCGAATGCACTGCACCACGGAGCTGATGTCGCTGACCGCAGTAATGATGATGACAGGAACATGGGGAAAACGTTCCTTGATGCGAACCAGCAGCTCCGAACCTGTCAGATGCGGCATGATCAGGTCGAGCAGGACAAGGCAGAATTCCTGCTCTTCCATGAGGTCCATGACCTTTCGGCTGTCATCGCAAACCACCACGTTGGAGTAGCCGGATGAATACAGCGCGATTTCAAAACTGTCCAAGGCCGCCCTTTCGTCGTCAACGATAAGGATCGGCAGCCCGGGATACGGGTGTCGTTGCATAGGTCCCTCCCTTTTCTACGAACGTGCGTCCGATCATTCGGAGACCGGAAACCGGAGCGTGACCGTGGTTCCCCGGCCCGGTACGGACTCGATGTCCATGGTGCCGAAGTGCTCCTCCACAATGCCAGCGGATACGGACAGACCGAGTCCCGTCCCGCCGCTGGCCCGCTTGGTCGTGAAAAACGGGTCGCGCACATGGCGCAGATTCTGCTCTGAAATGCCCACCCCATGGTCTTGTATCCAAAAACAGACTTTCCCGTTTTCCTCGTACGTCCGAATTGCTATTTTTCTCTCCCTGTCACCCAAGGCCTGACAGGAATTCTGAATGAGATTGATGAGTACCTGCTCCACTCTGCGCAGATCGCCCTTGAACGTGGGAACCGCCTCCGGCGTGTCCAGATCAAGTTCCACGGCTCCGTTGTTGAAGGATGGAGCCAACAGGGTAAGCGCGGCCTTGAGCGCCTCGTTCATGTCTACCCTGCCCCCCATGTTCACCGGAGACTGACGCGAATAATCCTTGAGATTGCTCACGATGCTGGAAACGCGGTCGCAGCCCTCGACAATGCCGTCGAGCATCCGGGGAATGCTTTTGGACGCATAATCAAGAGGCATGTTGCCGATCCAGATGGGTTCGTCCGTCTCCGCATACTGATCCAGCACATCCATGATGTTCACCCAGGCTTCGCGCATGGTCTGGGAATTGAGCCGGATGAAGTTCATGGGATTGTTGATCTCGTGCGCCATGCCCGAAATCAGGATGCCCAGCGACGCCATCTTGTCGGCCTGACGCAGGGAACGATAGCTCTGCTTGAGTTCCTCGGTCCGTTTCCGAACCTGTCCCTCCAGATTCTCGTTCAGTTCCCTGAGCCGTCTGCGGCTCTCCTTGAGCGCCTTTTCCGCCTGCTTCTGCTCACTCACGTCATTGACGAGCCAGATCATGCCCTGGGAGGAATCCCTGCGATCAATGGCATTGATGGACAATGTCAGCCAGCAGGGCTCTCCGTCCGAGCAATCCAGGGGAAATTCCGTGTAGTAGTTTCCGGACTTCCAAAGATTGATCCGCGCTTCCTTGCTCACGGTCTCGTACATGTCCTGATCCGGAAAGAATTCGAGCACGGACACGGGCTTGGGCGAATCCCCGGTCACACGGCACAACTTCAGAAAACGATTGTTGCACCAGATGAGCTGGGAATCGATCACATAAGCGATGCCGATGGTGGTGTTTTCCAGAATGAGCTGCTGCTGTTTGCTGGTCTTTTCCAGCACGGCGCTGACCTTGCGTCGAATGCTCGCCTCCTGCTGCAGCTCATGCACCTGCTTGTCCAGTTCATCCTCGACCACCAGCCTGCGTTCCTGAATCAGGGTGAACCACCAGCCCCATACGCCCACGACCAGAGCCGTGAAAATGAACGTGATGATCAGGATGTTGCGAAATTTCGGCCATTCCGGGGCGTTGCTGAACCCCGAGGTGGCAAAGGTGATGAAAAAGATGATCCCGATGATGGCCATGACTGCGGTATAGTGGTGCACGAACGGCTTGAACTTGCGAATCCCGCCGCTCTTGTCCAGAACATCTTCACTCTTTTCCGTGGAAAAATCCTTGCACCGCCCCTCGCACACACTGTCCAGCGTGCAGCACAACGAGCAGATGTACTCGTCGTAGATCGGGCAATAGATGATGTCCTGATGATCGTACTCCTTGTGGCAGGTGGCACAGGTGAACAGACTGTCCTGAAACGTGTCCGTGTTCTGGCGCTTGAGATAGAACCTACCCTTGGTCAGAAACGCGATGATCGGGGCCGTGGCATAGGAAACGAAGAACGCAATCAGGGCCGGAAAGAACTGGCCGTATTCGCCGAGCACACCGAAATGAGCCAGCAGAGCCACCAGCGCGGCCAAAAGCATGGCCCCGAATCCCACGGGATTGATGCTGTAGAGATAGGCGCGCTTGTACTCGATGTACGGCGGGCTGATCCCCAGCGGCTTGAGTATGGTCAGGTCCGAGGCAATGGCGCCGATCCAGGCCACGGCGAAAATGGCGTAGACCTGCAACATGGACTGGATGGTCTTGAATACGCCGAGCTGCATCAGCAGAATGGAAATGACCACGTTGAATACCAGCCACACTGCCCGGCCCGGATGGCTGCGGGTCACCCGCGAAAAGAAGTTGGACCAGGCCAGAGACCCGGCATAGGCGTTGGTCGCGTTGATCTTGATCTGACAGACAACCACATAGATCATGACCGCGACAATGGCGTATTCCTGATTCTCCAGAATGTAATCGAACGCATTCAGATACAGGTCCACCGGATCCATGACCATGCCGTCGATCAGGCCGCCCGTGCGCAGAAAGAGCACGGCCAGAAACGAACCGCACAGGATTTTCGCCGCGCCCACGACAATCCAGCCCGGTCCGGCAGCCAGCACCGCAGCCCACCAGCGAACCTTGTTGTCCGGCCCCTTGTCCGGAAGAAACCGCAGATAGTCCACCTGCTCCCCTATCTGGGGAATCAGGGAGAACAGGACCGACAGGGCCGAACCGAACAGGAACGGACTGAAATCCGGAGTTGCCTGCTCCGTGCCCATGAATGTCGTCCATTGCAGCAGTGATCCCGGGTCCTTCACCACTATGTAGACGATGGGAGCGATCCACAGGAACAGCCACAGGGCCTGGGTGTAGTTCTGCAACTTGGTGATGACCGTAACGCCGTAGAAGGAAAACGGAACAATGACCAGCGAGCAGAAAATGTACCCTATGGGCAAGGGCACGCTGAAGCAGAGATTGATGGCCTTGGCCATGATCGTCGCTTCAATGGCAAAGAAGATGATGGTGAAGCAGGCGTAGACCAGAGAGGTTATCGTCGACCCGATATACCCGAATCCGGCCCCGCGCGTCAGCAGGTCGATATCGATATTTTCCCGCGATGCATAATACGCGATGGGAATGCCGGTCAGAACGATGATCAGGCCCAGAACGGCCACGGCCAACGCCGAATTCACAAAGCCGTAATTGAGAATTATCAGCGCACCGATGGCTTCCAGGGCCAGAAAGGAGATGCCTCCCAAGGCGGTGTTGGCAAGCTCCCATTCCGACCAGCGGCGAAAGGATTTGCTGACATGCCTGAGCGAAAAATCCTCGATGGACTCGTTTGTTACCAACGAGTTATAGGTCCGCCTCCGCTTCAGGGCTTTCAAAAACAGCTTCATTACTTCACGTCTATAGTTTTATATCTACATTCAAACAAATTTCGCTATATCTACCAATACAGTTACTTATTTTTCGAATGCATGTACCCAAATGGAACAATCGCGTCAACCTGACAAACGAATTATGAGATCATTCACCTTGCTTTTAAAACTCAACCACCTATCGACTTTATCGCGACAACGAACAGACTAGAGACATGCAGCTATCGTTTCTGCTATTACATCATCCTCATTACATTTGTTCACTTTGGCATAGGTGTTCATGCATTCGACCGAACAGAAGTCCCTGGCAACGCCGTCTTCGCCATCGAATGCGATGTCGGCCATGCCCCCGGAGTGTTCATCGGCTGCGTTGAACCGCTTTCCGCACTGATCGCAAACCCGAACGTTTCGCGCGATGAACTCGCTGATGCACCGCTCCGAACACAAGGGAATATCCATGGGATTTTTTTCCGCCCCCATGATGGGCCGGCCGCAAACCCGACAATTCACAACCTCGGATCTGGCCTTGAGCAATTCCACGCCGCAAAACGGACAGAAGCGCATGGGCCGGGAGTCCAGCACATGCCCGCACCCGGGACAGGCGCTCTTCATGGGAACCCCACAATAGGGACAGTCGGACGGATGCCCGCCCTCTTCGATTTCACGAACGAACATGCCCCGGGCATCGTCCGGATACGTGTTCCCGGACATGAGATGCGGACAGGATTCATTGGCACAATAGGCATATCGCTTGTGGGAAACAGTCATGACTTCTCCTCTGTATCGGATGCGTTCTGACAGGACCGGGCCGCTGAAACCAGCGGCCCGGGTCCCCTTACCCAAGTGTATGGGCACATGCCGCGCTCCAGCAATCGCGCGGAAGGCCCACGACAACTATGCAGCCTGTTTCTTGAGTCGCAGGTTTTCCTCGGCAGTGCCGCCCTTGTCCGCGGGCACTTCCTCGATCCGGGAAAACATCCGGCTGGCAAACAGGAAAAACCAGGTCACGATGATGAACGGCCAGGTCAGGGCCGGCATGCCCACGGGCGCAAGCATGGCGCTGATGGAAGCCGTGGCAATGGCACCGATGATCATGCACCCCACGGCGTACAGAAAGGTCTTCCAGTTCAGGAAGTAGAACACGCCGCCCAGCGCAATGGCGCACAGCACGGAATTGTATCCGTACAGGCCGAGACGCACCGGAGCTTCAGGCGATTGCATGATCAGGGCCGTTACCAGTCCGACCAGGGAACCAATCACCGCAAAAAGCGCGGAAATGCGCGAATTGACCAGAATGGCGACCACGAAGATCAGGCCGGTAAGCACATTGTCCTGAAACATGACTTCGCCGACGCCCTTGGTCACGCCGTGCCAGAAGGTGGTAAGGCTCACGTTGCCGAGTTCAATCAGAGCCGAAGGATCAGGCACGGAAACCGCAAGCAGCGGTCCGGAGTGCAGAGCCCCGAACTTGGACGCGCAGAACATGAGCGTCCAGGTGGCCAGCACGAACGGCGCGGTCAGGGCCGGAATGCCCCAGCGACCAAGAAAGTTCATGAGCGCGGCCATGATCACCGTGGAAAAGGCCGCGTTCACGACCACGTACAACAGCAGTTCCGGGCTGAACACGAAATAGAACGGCAGAGCCACGCCTGCCAATGTGCCGTTGAACCCGAACAGTCCGGCCCTGATCGCGCCCTTGTCCGCACCAAGCATCCAGGCCACGGCCGTGGACACGATCGTGCCAAGCAGCGCGCATATGCCGAGTTGCCAGGAATTGACGAACATTCCCACGAAAAACAACAGCCCGGTAATCGGATTGTTCTGAAACATCACCTGCCCGCATCCGCGAAGCACGGCATCGCCGAATGCGAACAGCGGATTCTCCGCAAGCCCTTTCCCTTCAGACATAAAAGAACCTCTCTCGTGCGTTGTTGTTGAACGCCGGGTCCATCAGGACACGGCCTTTTCCATTTCCTTTTTCAACTGATCCCGCTCCTGCGACTTGTGCATGGCGCCCATCATGTTGCGCATCCAATGATCGGCATGCCTGAAGTGCGTGGACGATATGTGCTTGTAGGTGTCCGCGGACTGACAGTGAACGCAGGGGATGGTTTCCTCGGTGATCCGGGCCAGGGTTTCGAAATCCCTTCCGCACGCCCGGCAATGCATCTCGTAGATAGGCATATGTTCCTCCCTTTTTTCACAGACAAAGCGACAATCGTGCCAAGTATGACAATCTTAATAAACACTTGAAAACATTGTACTAAAAATCACAGACATCCAACAAAGCCCCACAACGTTTCTTGTGACATCCACACCGGGGAATCGGAAAAGCCGCGGACCGCCTGACTCTTGGGTGACAAGCAAAACTGTACCCACAACTTTGCTGGTGGGACTTGCGGCAAGGATAGACGGAGGCCCCGCCCGATGCTGCTCGGGCGGGGCCAAGGAGGACGTCTACGGCTGGATGGGAGAAGACGCGATCTAGCCGGGCATGGAAGTCGCAGCTTCCTGACTCATCTGGAGCTTGCGCTTCTGGCGAAGATCCAGAACCATGAGGCAGGACACTACAAGAGCCACAGCCAGGAATCCGGTGAAGATGTACAGGGTTCCGGAATAGCTGCCGGTCATCTCCAGCACCTCGGTCACGATGGTGGGGCCGACGATTCCGGCGCAACCCCAAGCGGTCAGGGTGTAGCCGTGAATGGAGCCGAGCTGCTTGGTTCCGAACATGTCGCCCAGGAACGCGGGCAGAGTCGAAAATCCACCGCCGTAGCAGGTCAGGATGAGGAAAAGCAGGGCCTGGAAAGCCACGGCATCCGTCACCTTGGTCAGAGCCAGGAAGGCGAAGATCTGAATGATGTAGAAGGCCATGAAGGTACGGGAACGGCCGAGATAATCGGACAGGGTGGCCCAACCGAGACGACCGCCGCCGTTGAAAAGACCCATGAGGCCGACCATCGTGGCCGCAGCCATGGCGGACATGCCGGTGACTTCCTGCGCCATGGGCGATGCCACGGAAATCAGGGCGATGCCGCAGGTGATGTTGATGAACAGCATGATCCACATGTAGTAGAAACGCCTGGTGCGAATGGCCTCGCGGACAGTCAGCTGGGCAAGGTCCTTCTTGATCACGCGCTTGCCCTCGGCAGCAGCCTTTTTCGGGTCATAGCCCTTGGGCAGCCAACCCTTCGGCGGCGCAGCAATGTACAGGGCGGAGCTGAAGATCAGGCAGAAATAGACCACGCCCAACACGAGGAAGGCCTTCCAGATCGCCATGATGGAAAACAGCTTGGCCATGACAGGGCCGAACACCAGAGCGCCGAAGCCGAAGCCCATGATGGCCATGCCTGTTGCCAGACCGCGGCGGTCCGGGAACCATTTGACCAAGGTGGAAACCGGCGTGATGTAGCCCGTGCCCAGACCAATGCCGCCGATCACGCCATAGGAGAGAATGAACAGCCACAGGGAGCCGGTCTTCACGGCCATGCTGGTGCCGAACATGCCCAATGCATAAAAGCAGGCGGAAAGGCGACCGGATTTTCTGGGGCCCATCTTTTCCACAGTGGGTCCGAGGAATGCTGCGGACAAACCGAGAAAGAAAATTGCAAGACTGAATGCGTGAGTGATGTCGCTTTTCAGCCAGCCGTGCAGGTTGTTAAGCGGAAGCGTCATCACGCTGTACGCGTAGACCGAACCGATGGAGAGATGCACTCCCACGGCGCAGGCTGCTATAAGCCAACGATTTTTAATTTTTTCCATGGTAATTGAACCTTTTTAGTTTCTACAATGTCGACAGTTCCGCACCGGAGCGGAAACAAGAGTCGGCTGAAAAGGCGCGTTGCGAAGAAGTTGCAGGTTGTTTTTCGAATGCAACACAAGATCCCCGGTTCGGAACATCCGGCCCGGGATGGCCCCGGAGACGAGAACGCCTCCGGGACCTTTGCGTCACTGTTTAGGGCTCAGTGGCGAACTACAGGCCGAAGCGACCGCCGGTGGTCGGGTAGCCGTAGATGGAGCCGTCCTTGATCTTGATCTCGTCTTCCCAAGGCAGGTGATACTCGCCCTTGGCGAAGTCCTTGACCCAGGTGTACGGACAATCCTTCACGCCGCCCGGAACAGCGACATAGCCGCGCGTGCCGACGTTGTAGATGTTGTTTTCCAGACCCCAGTCGGTGCGGGCCTGATCGGCCATCTTGGGGAACACTTCGGCGGTAACGATTTCCCAGGGATTACGATGACCCTGAACCAGAGTGGTACCGTCGAAGTTGCAGACCTGACCCTCGCCGAAGTAGTAGAACACGCCATCGTAACCAGCGAGGTTGACGGAAGCGGTGTACATCAGGTTCTGCCAGGCGTTGGAACGGTTGGTCAGAATCCACTGGTCATTGACCTGGGTGGAGTAGCCGGAAATGCGGATGTACACGTTGCAGCCCTTGTACGCGGCTTCGCGGGCCTGCTCCGGGAACATGCCATCGTGGCAGATGCAGACGGAAAGCTTGCTGCCGCCGGGGCCGTCGCACACGGGCTGGCCGAGGTCGCCGGGCATCCAGGGCTCGATGGGCACCCAGGGGTTCAGCTTGCGGTATTTGAGAGCGAGTTCGCCCTTGTTATTGAAGATGACCGCAGTGTTGTACGGCATCTGGTCCTTGTTGGGGTTGCGCTCCATGATGGAGAACAGGCCCCAAATGTCGTTTTCCTTACAAGTCTGGGCGTACTTCTGAAACAGGGGGCCTTCAACGTCCATCAGGAATTCGTCGGTAACCCACTTCTTGGTATTCAGGCCCTGGGAGCTGTACTCAGGCCAGACGATGAGGTCCATGCCCGGGTAACCGGCCTTGGTGTTGGCGGTGGCTTCGCAGATACGATCGACATTGGCTTCGATGTCACGGCGAGAGTTCACAACAGGCACGGGGTACTGAACCAGACCCATGAGCATACCTTCAGACGGACGGCTTATGCTACCGATGCTACCCATTTTTTCCTCCAAATCAGTTAGTACATTTTAATTGATTGCCACTACAGTAAAACCAGAGAATGTTTGCCAGCTCTTGCTGAACAGTTGCTTCCCTCTAAGCGACAACCGTGCCACTTTTGCACAGACTACTTAACACACTGATTTTATTAGAATAGCATCCAAGAAACGAAAATACGCCCCCCTGCCATGTGCCACAACAAACATGGTAGCCACTGAGCATTGCCTTGCGCTAACGCCCGTCAATGCCCGTTTTTCACGCCTACCACTCGAATTGTGCATCACGTTTTGCTTGTGGGAGTTTCTTCGGCCTCGAGAAATTTGGCACAAGGCCGAAATATTTTTTCCCGCCCCTTGCCAAAGACAAATCAACACCTATTAATAGAGGTTCGGTGTCTTGCCGACGCAGACTTCCGGCAAGTCCGACAAAGAAACAAAGGCTACAAGAATCCTGGTATTCACCGCGCATCCCCCCGCAATCCGGGGGCTCCCACTCAAGATCAGCCCGGCGCGCACAAGAAAACTTGTGGGGCAAGATAAAACCGCCTTACGCGAGATTTAGATATTCTGCCAATGAAACAAGACAGTTAGGAAAGACACACATCATGCTGGCACGCTTGCTGCTCAGGAGAGTGCCCAGCCCGACTCGGACTGAGCAAATTTTCACGCTCCGGCAAATCCCCGGAATCACGAAAATACGCCTCCCGGCCGGTTGCATGGCCGGAATATCCAGCCCGGCGAAAAACGGGCCGGTATCTGTTTTCTTCAGGAGAGAGAGTAGAAATGAAGATGGAAATGAAACTGACAGACGACTGTCGCAAACTCATATGCATTTGGGAAGAGCCGGTTTCCATGCTCTACAAGGGCAAGGAAATCACCATAAACAGAAAAATCAGGCGCCGTCTGCGCATTCGGGCCTCCGGGACCATCCACCCGGTCCAACTCGACAAGCTGGGCAGTCCGAAACGGGCAGCCCAGGCCCGCAACTGGCTCCTTAACAAGTTCAAGCCGGCCTTGGCCGGCTGACCATGAAAAAGGGGATGGCCGCTGTGAGAAAAGCCTGACACCCCAAGGCTTTTCGCATCTCCTCCGCCCATCCGGAACACACACGATACGTCACCTCCCTCACGACAAATCGGCCATCCCCCTTTTCTCCGGTCCCCCTTTTCCGATCCGCCCTGCTCGACATTTCCCCTCCGTTTTCAAAAAATAACATTCCGTCACCGCTTTTCGCTTGCCGAGACTTGCCTTTTTCTATCTAAGTCAAAGGTAGGAAACTGCCTTTTCCGGCTTGTTGCAAATTGTTTTTCCCCATCGGCGGTGAAGCATGAAACACATTCCCAGGGACGAGTGCGTCAACACGGAAACAGCCACCCGCAGGGAGTGGCTCGACACCAACGGCCTCGGCGGATACGCGTCGAGCACGATCATCAATTGTCATACGCGCAAATATCACGGTCTGCTTGTGGCATCTCTGAACAATCCCAAAGGCCGTTTTGTTCTGCTGTCCAAGGTCGAGACCTCGGTCATTGCCGATGAAAGGGAATTCCTTCTGTCCACCAACAAGTATCCCGGGGTGTACCATCCCACCGGACATCAGTTCGTGGAAGGCTTCGAACAGAATCTCTGCCCGTCCATCACCTACCGGATCGGCGACGCGGTCATTCGCAAGACCATGCTCATGGTGCATGGCAGCAACACGGTGCTGCTGCGCTACGAACTGCTCGAAGGCAAGGTCAGCCCGACCCTGCGCATCCGCCCTCTTCTGGCCTTCCGCAGCATCCACAAGCTGACCCGGGAAAACATGTTCCTGCGGCCGAAGACCTATCCGGAACGCAACGGGTGCAAGATCGAACCCTACGAAGGCATGCCCCCTCTCCACATGGGCACAAGCCGTTCCTCGGAATTCTTTCCCGGCCCCAAATGGACATACAATGTGGAATACCTGATGGAACGCGCCCGGGGCTTCGACTATCAGGAGGACCTGTTCTGCCCCGGCATGTTCGAGACCGCGCTGCAAAAGGGCAAACCCGTGATATTCGCGGCATCCACCGAACCGCTGGGCAATCCGGAACGCCTCCGCAAACGGGAAATGGAGCGCAGGGAAACCGCATTCGCATCCTGCCGGGACCGTTGCCGGGCCGTCCGGCAGCTGAAATACGCAGCCGACCAGTTCCTGATCCGCAACACGTCCGGATTCGCGTCCGTGATCGCGGGCTACCACTGGTTCGGGGAATGGGGTCGCGACACCATGATCGCCCTGCCCGGTCTGGCCTTTCACACCGGACGCCTCGACTTCGGCGAGGAGGTGCTTGCCGCCTACGCCGGGCTGGAACGGGACGGTCTGTTGCCCAACTATCTGGACCAGTCATCCGAACATCTGGCCTACAACTCGGTGGACGCCTCCCTCTGGTTCTTCTGGACCGTGCAGGAATACCTCAAGGCCGGAGGCAAGCGAAAATTCGTCATGGACCGGGTCTATCCCGCCCTGAAGAACATCGTGCGGGCCCATCTGGATGGCCGGGTGCCCCTGTGCTTTCTCGACGAGCACGGCCTGTTGCATGCAGGCAATGAAAACACCCAGCTCACCTGGATGGATGCCCAGGCCTACGGCGGCCCTGTGACTCCGCGCCATGGCGCGGCAGTGGAGATCAACGCTCTGTGGTACAACGGCCTGCGCTTTCTTCTGGAACTGATGCGCCACGAAGACGCGGAACTTGCAGCGCGTGCCGGACAGGCCGCAGACACGCTGGCGGAAAATTTCACATCCCGCTTCTGGAACACGCGCGACAACTGCCTGTGCGACGTGGTGAACAGCAACGGATGCGACGAATCCATCCGGCCCAATCAGGTCTTTGCAGCCTCCCTTCCCCACTCCATGCTGGACACGGACAGGATGCGCGCGGTCATCGGCACGGTGCAGGCACACCTGCTCACGCCCCATGGTCTGCGCACGCTTTCCCCACGCAATCCGCACTACTCCCCGTTCTACCGGGGCGACGCAAACGCGCGCGACTCGGCCTACCATCAGGGCATGGTCTGGCCCTGGCTGGCCGGACATTTCGGCGAAGCCCTGATCCGGCAGGCAGAGGACAAGGCCGGAGCCAAGGCGTTTCTCAGAAAATACTTCAAGCCCATACTCCGCTCCTTTCCGGATGATTTCGGCATCTTCTCCATCCCGGAAATCTACACCGGAAATCCGCCACACGAGCCCAAGGGCTGCATAGCCCAGGCGTGGAGCGTGGGAGAGGCTATCCGCCTCAACAAGCTGCTCGGGAGCAAATGATCATGCGGGTACTCATGTTCGGATGGGAGTTTCCTCCATACATTTCCGGAGGGCTGGGCACGGCCTGTCTCGGCCTGACCAAGGGACTTGCCGCGCACGGCACGGACATCCTCTTTGTCCTGCCCAGGCTGGATTCCGACGAGGAAGCCAGCCACCTGACCCTTGTGGGGGCAAACCGGATCAGATTCAGGATCGGCAAGGCCGCCATCAGGGAACTGCGCGAACGCGTCAACGTACTGGCCGTGCTCTCCCCGTTGCGGCCCTACATCACGGAAACGGAATACCGGGACATGCTGGAGCGGGACGAATTCGTCACCATCTCGGACGTACTCGGGCAGGCCAACGGCGATTTTCACGGCGGCTACGGCGACAGCCTGATGAGCGAAATCATCCGCTACAGCGTGGTTGCCGGGCAGGTCGCCGCATCCGAGGATTTCGACGTGATCCATTGCCACGACTGGATGACCGCCCCGGCCGGAGTGGAGGCAAAACGCATTTCCGGCAAACCTCTGGTGGTCCACGCCCATGCACTGGAATTCGATCGAAGCGGCGAACACATCAATCAGCGGGTCTACGACATCGAACGCGCCGGATTCGAAGCGGCCGATCGCATCATTGCGGTCAGCCACTTCACCAAGGAAACCATCGTGAAGCGGTATTCCATTGATCCGGCAAAAATATCGGTGGTGCACAACGCGGTATCCAAGGAACGTCGATTCGGCCAGATGAAGCTGGAAAAACCCTTCAAGGAGAAACTGGTCCTGTTTTTGGGACGCATCACCTTTCAGAAGGGCCCCGACTACTTTGTGGAGGCCGCGGCCAGGGTGCTCGAAAGGAATCCGCACGTCCGGTTCGCCATGGCCGGGTCGGGTGACATGTTTCCGCGCATGGTCGAACGCATGGCCGAACTGCGCATGGCCGACAAGTTCCATTTTCTGGGCTTCGTACGCGGCGCGGACGTGGAACGCATCTATGCCATGAGCGACCTGTACGTCATGCCCAGCGTGTCCGAACCATTCGGCATCACCCCGCTGGAGGCCATGGTCTACAATGTTCCGGCCATTGTCTCCAAGCAGTCGGGCGTGGCCGAAATTCTGGATGAGGCGGTCACGATCGACTTCTGGGACGTGGACAGGCTGGCCTTTGAAATTCTCGACATTCTGGAAAACGAGAAACGGGCCGCGACCCTTGTCAAACAAGGCATGGAAACGCTGAAAAAGGTAAAGTGGGAACGCGCTGCCGAACGCGTGCTCGCCGTCTACCGGGAACTGGCTGGAGGTGGGGCATGATCTCGATCTGCATGTACTTTCAGGTGCACCAGCCCATGCGTCTGGATCAGGGATACACGTTCTTCGACATCGGGCGCAGGCATCTGTACCGCGACGAGAACGCCAACCGGGAAATCCTGCTCAAGGTGGCGCACAAATGCTACCTGCCCGCCAACAGGCTGATGCTCGACCTGATCCGCGAATTCGACGGCAGGTTCCGCATCTCCTACGCCATCACGGGCGTGGCCATGGAACAGTTTCAGGAATTCTGCCCCGAGGTGCTGGAATCCTTCCGGGAACTCGCGGCCACGGGGTGCGTGGAATTCATCGGGGAGACCCACTATCATTCACTGGCCTTCCTGTTTTCGCGCGAGGAATTCCGGCGGCAGGTAATCATGCACGGTCGGGTGCTCGAGGATTTCTTCGGGTCCAGACCCGTGACCTTCCGAAACACGGAATTGATCTACAACAACGACCTTGCCCTGGAAGTGGAAAAAATGGGCTACAAGGTCATTCTGGCTGAAGGCGCGGACCAGAGTCTTGGCTGGAGATCACCCAACTTCATCTACCAGCCTTCCGGCTGCTGCAAGCTCAAGGCCCTGCTCAAGAACTATCGGCTGTCCGACGACGTGGCCTTCCGTTTCTCGGACCGCAACTGGAACGAATGGCCCATCACCACGGAAAAATACGCACGATGGGTCCACGCCGTGGCAGGCAGCGGTGAAACCGTGAATCTGTTCATGGATTACGAGACGCTGGGCGAACACCAGTGGGCCGACACCGGAATATTCCAATTTTTCCGCAATCTTCCCGGCAGCATCCTGACGCATCCCGACTTCTGTTTCCAGACCCCGGCAGAAGTCGCGGCCCGCCTTGATCCCGTGGCCCAACTCGACGTGCCCCATTTCACGTCATGGGCTGATCTGGAGCGTGATGTCACGGCTTGGCTCGGCAATCCCATGCAGGATCAGGCTGCGGAACTGGCCTACAGGTTGGAAAGGGACGTTCTGGCGACCGGAGACGACGACCTCATCGCCAACTGGCGCGAACTGCTCACCAGCGACCACTTCTACTACATGTGCACCAAATGGTTTTCCGACGGCGACGTGCACAAGTACTTCAATCCCTACGAGACCCCGCATCAGGCGTTCATCACTTACATGAACGCGCTCAACGATCTTGCGCTCAGGGTGACGGAATGCCCGGCAGGCGCCTGACCACAGGAGAAAAGGCATGGAAAACTGTTGGCTTTTTGAAGAGTGTCATGGGAAGTCTGCAACAAGGTGGGCGGCATCCACACCGTGATCAGCAGCAAGGCGGCCGAAGCCATGCTCGCATTCAAGGGCCGCTACGTGGCCGTCGGCCCCCTGCTCGACCGCAACCCGGGATTCGAACCATGCGATCCACCCGGGGAAATCGTGCCGACGCTGGAACGCTTGCGCGCCAAGGGCATTGAAACCCGAACCGGGAAATGGGAAATCCCCGGCAGACCGTGGGCCGTGCTCATCGGCTTCCAGAATGCGTTTCCCGCCTCGGACAAGCTGCTTTTCCAACTCTGGAACGATTTCGGCGTGGATTCCATGACCGGGGCATGGGATTACATCGAGCCGGTGCTCTTCAGCACGGCCGCGGCCATGGCCATCAAGGAAACCTATGACGACGTGGCCGAAGTGGCGGACGTGTTTGCCCATTTCCACGAATGGATGTCCGGTGCGGGCGTGCTCTACCTGAAAAAGCACGCGCCCGGTGTATCCACGGTCCTGACCACGCACGCCACCATGTTGGGGCGCGCCATGTCCGGTTCCGGCACGGACATCTACCAGAGACTGGAAGAAATCGAACCGACCCTCGAAGCCAAGGCCGTGGGCGTGTCCGCCAAGCACTCCATGGAATCGGTCTCCGCGCGCGAGGCAGACTGCTTCACCACGGTGTCCAACATCACGCGCAGGGAAGCCTGCCACCTGCTGGGCACCAACCCGGCCGTGGTTACGGTCAACGGCTTCAATCTGGAAGGATTCGCCGAACCGGCCACGGTGGCCCAGACTCGCCGGGAGGCGCGCAAGCAATTGCTGGAACTGGCCTCCCGCTTTCTGGAACGGGAACTGGATCCGAAAAGGACCCTGCTTGTCGCCACAAGCGGGAGATATGAATTTCACAACAAGGGCATCGACCTGCTTCTGGACAGTCTGGCCGAAGTCGACGCTCGCCTTGCCAAGACGGAAACCGACATCACCGTGGTCTCCTTCATGCTGGTGAGCTGCGGATATGCCGGATTCAGCGACGAAGCGCGCAGGCTGCTCAAGGAGGAGCGGTACGGCATCGAAAAATACGCGGGAATCGCCACGCATCATCTGGGGAATGCGGACCATGATCCCATCGTGGCCCGCTGCCGGGAAAAGCAGCTGAACAACACGCCCGAAAACCGCTGCTGCGTGATTTTCATTCCGGTGTATCTGGATGGCAACGATGGCGTGCTCAATCTGGAATACTACGAGGCCCTGTCCGGCATGGACCTGACGGTCTTCCCTTCGTTTTACGAACCGTGGGGCTATACGCCCATGGAGAGTGCGGCGTTTTCCGTACCCACGGTCACATCCGACCGCGCCGGATTCGGACAGTGGATCATGGAGGAATTCCCGGACGGCAACCCCGGAGTTCACGTGCTCAACCGGCTGAAAGACGACTACGCCACGGCAGCGGCCAAGCTCGCGGATCATCTCCACGACTTCACGAGCTGGTCCGAGGATGAACGAATCGACCGCAGTGCCCGGGCGCGGGACGCTGCCGAGAAAGCCACATGGGAACACTTCTATCCCCGCTATGTCGAGGCGTATGAGCTGGCTGCGGAAATCCGCAAGGAACGCATTGCCGGGGTGCAGCGCATGGCGGCGGCTCCGGGCAAGGCGGTCAGCTTCTCCGGGGTCAACACCACCCAGCCACGCCTTCGGTCCTTCAATGTGGTCACCGAACTTCCCCCGGCGCTGACCCGACTCCGGGAGCTGGCCAACAATCTCTGGTGGGTCTGGCATCGCGATTCCCAGGAGCTCTTCGAATGGATGGATGCGGACAAATGGCATGAATGCGAACACAGCCCGATCCGCTTTCTGGACACCATGGACCGCGACAGGCTCAACCAGCTTTCCGGGGACATGGAATTCATGGCGCGCTTCACCGGCGTCATGGAACGATTCGACGCATACATGGCCGAATCGGATAACGCCGAATACAAGGGCATTACATGGCAGAACCCGATTTCCTACTTTTCCATGGAGTTCGGGCTGCATGAGGCCATTCCCATCTATTCCGGCGGACTGGGCCTGCTCGCAGGCGACCACATCAAGTCGGCCAGCGACCTGAACCTGCCGTTCATCGGCATTTCCCTGCTCTACAAGAACGGCTACTTCCACCAGCGCATCAACGGCAACGGAGAACAGGTGGTGGAATACCGCGAAAACAATTTCGCGGCCATGCCCATCACCCAGCTCCAGAAGGACGACACGGAACGGATTCTCGTCACCGTGGATATGCCGGGCCGCACCGTGTACGCCCAGATATGGGAAGTACGCGTGGGGCGCGCCAAGCTCTATCTGCTGGATACGGATGTGGCCGAGAACTCCCGCACGGACCGGGACATCGCCGCCCGATTGTACGAGCCATCCTCCAAGGGACGCATCGAACAGGAAATCGTGCTCGGCGTGGGCGGGGTCAGGCTGCTGAAGGCCCTGAACATCGAACCGAGCATCCATCATCTCAATGAAGGTCACTCCGCGTTCCTGCTCTTCGAACGCATCCGGCAGCTCATGTTTCTCGATGGTCTGGACTTTGCCACGGCCAAGGAAGTGGTGCGCGGCTCCACGGTATTCACCATGCACACCCCGGTCCCGGCGGGCAACGAACGATTCGAAAAGTCGCTGGTGGAGAACTATTTCCGGGGCTATGCCGAGGAAATGGGCGTGCCGTGGGACGCACTGTGGAACCTCGGCCACATCTATGCCGAGGAAGCCGACCATCTGAACATGACCGTGCTCGCGCTCCAGCTCTCCTGTCTCCGCAACGGCGTCAGCCGGTTGCACGGCGACGTGTCCCGGCGCATGTGGATGGACCTGTGGCGCGGTTTCCTGCTCGGCGAGGTCCCGGTCGGCCACATCACCAACGGCGTGCACATCCCGTCGTGGCTCGACGAGGAGCATCGCCACGCCATCGAGGAAAGCTGCGGCCTGTCCGTGCATCAGGAGCTTCTGCACGGCAACGGCTGGGACTGCATCGACTCGATCGACGACCGCCGTCTGTGGGACACCCATGTCCGGCTGAAACATCGGCTCTACGAGGAAATCCACCGCTCCGTCTCGGAACAGTGGCAACGCGAGGGCGAACCGCCGAACCGTCTCCGCCAATTCCTGTCCGCCCTGAATCCGGACCATCTGACCCTGTGCTTTGCCCGGCGATGCACCGCATACAAACGACCGACCCTGCTCTTCCACAACCTGAACAAGGTCAAGGAGATATTCCTGAATCAGGACAGACCCGTGAACATCATCTTTGCGGGCAAGGCGCATCCGGCGGATACCATCGGAGCCGGATTCATCAGTCTGATCAGCCGATTGGCCAAACAGGATGACATTCTGGGCCACGTGGTCTTTCTGGAAGGCTACGACATCCGGCTGGCCCGCCTGCTCGTCTCGGGCGCGGACGTGTGGCTCAACACGCCCATCCGGCTGATGGAAGCCAGCGGCACCAGCGGCATGAAGGCTGCGGTCAACGGCGTTCCCAATTGCAGCATTCTGGACGGCTGGTGGGACGAGGCCTACGACGGTCACAACGGCTGGGCCATCGGTCAGGGGCTTGTCTATGAAACGCAGGTCAATCAGGACATCGTGGACGCGGACAACATGTACGCGGTGCTGGAGAGCGAAGTGGCCCCGGAATACTACGACCGGGGCGGCGATGGAGTGCCCCACGCCTGGGTGCGCCGCATGAAGGAGGCCATGAAAAACGCCTTCCACCAGTACGGAACGCATCGCATGGTCCGGGAATACATGGACACCATGTACATTCCGGCTCTTAAGCTGTCCGCACAGCGCAACAGGAACGATCATGAACTGGCCCGGGAAATCGGGGAATGGCGCAAACGCATTCCGGGACGATTTTCCACCGTGACCATCAGGGAAATAAACGTGAGCGGCATTCATGGCGACGTATTCCGACTGGGCAATGCCATGACAGTCACGGCCAGGGTGGACAAGGGACAGCTTCTAGACAACGAACTGCTCGTGGAAATGGTGGTAGCCACTCCCGACGAGCAGACGATCATCGAATGCGTGCCCATGAGCCTCAAGCACAGCGAAGCCAATACATTGGAATTCGTTGCCGAATACGCCCCTTCATTCCCCGGAGAAAGTCGTTACGGGGTCAGAGTCATTCCCGTGCATCCCGGGCTGGGGGCCAAACACGAAACCCGACTGATACGCTGGAGCTAGTCCCGGACGAAAATGAAAAGGAAAAAGGCGATCCCGAATCCGGGATCGCCTTTTCTCGTGCAACAATCCACTGACATCGATCAGCGTATCAGGGTCACGTCCAGAATTTCGGGCGTTGCCGTGTGAATGCGAAATTCATGTCCGGCCACTTCGGCCAGAGGCGCGCCCAACGGGACGAGAATCCGTTCGCGCTGCACCACCCGGGGACGGCTTCCGCCGCACAATCGGCGCAGTTCGAACTCAAGCTGCATGCCCTGCTTGCCCATGTACCGCAAGACATACTGATTCTCGGTCTCGGGTATGACATGCGTGCGCCGCACACGACGAAACGTCACGTTCGCAGGCTCCACCCGCCCCTGAACCGACCGATATTTGCCGTGCAGGCCCGAGGGAAGATAGAACGTGGAGGCCAGGGTATCGTCCATTTCCAGCATGCCGAACACCCCGCCGAAAAGCAGGGTCTTGAACCAGCGGTCCACGCGCAGGCATTCGTAGGTCACATTGGAATAGCCGTCGAACACGATGGGCGTGTCGTCATCCAGCACGATGCGGAAATCCCGGGATGCGCGCATCTTGGGCAGCAGCAGGACCTCCTCGTCATAACGGCCCACGCGAAGCAGGTCCTCGCCCTGCTGCACGGATCGCCGCTCCCCGGGATGCAGCGTGGCAAACCGGACACGGCGCACTTCCACGTCGCGCCCCACGCCCATGAGGTCAACCTTGATGGGCACCACGCCCGGTTCCTCGGGCATCGGGGACACGATTGATACGGACGGAGTCTGCGTCCTGCCCTTGAGGGCCACGCAGCCGCAGACAAGCAGCAGAGCGAGAATCGCGGCCAGACTACGAGCCAAACGCACGCATTGCATAGGCAACCCGTTCCTCCACGTCATGCAGGTTTTCGATTGCGGCATCCACACAGTCAAGACGCGGCCGCAGTCCGGAAAGATTCGCTATCTGAATGGCCAATCCGGGGCGGGCATTGAGTTCCAGCATGAGCGGCCCCCTGTCCCGGTCCAGCACGAAATCCACGCCAAGATATCCCAGCCCGGTGACATCGTAGCCAAGAGAGGCCTGCCGCAACAGTTCGGTCCAGCCCGGAATGGCGACCCCGGCCACGGGCTTGAGCGTATCCGGATGCTGCTCCACGGTCCGATTCTTCCAGACCGCGGTCGTGGTCACGCCAGAAACAATATCCACGCCACATCCCATTGCGCCCTGATGCAGGTTGGCCTTGCCATCGGATTCCCGGGTGGGCAGCCGCAGCATGGCCATGACCGGCACGCCCTTGTACACGATGATGCGAATGTCCGGCACTCCCTGATACGCGATCTCGTCGAACACGGGATCGAACCGGACGCAGTATTCGATGAGCGCCTTGTCCGGCATGCCGCCCAGACTGTACATGCCGCTCAGGATGTTGGAGACGTGAAAGAATATCTCGTCCATGGCGACAAGGGAGTCGTCGGGCTTGCGGAATCGCGTTCCGAGCCGATCCGACACCACGAGAATGCCGTTGCCGCCCGAACCTCGGGCCGGCTTGACCACGAACGCGTCATGGCCTTCCAGCATGTGCGGCACGTCGCGCACCTCATGGGGAGCGCGCACCACGCCATAGAGTTCCGGCACATTCAGCCCGGCAGCCACGGCAAGCTCCTTGGTAATGAACTTGTCGTCCACCAGAGGATACCGCTCACGCGGATTGTTGGGCAGGACATAGTCCGCATTGCGGAGATTCATGCCCACGACTCCGGCCCGGGTCAGCCTTGCAAAGGGATTGCGCATGCCCCTACCTGTCCAGAAACGCCCTGAACCTGACAAGGTCCATGAGACGGTAGCCCGTGTACCGGCCCAGCAGCAGGGTCAGGGCCAGCAGCACGAGAAAGAGTTCCGGGAACACGAAAACCAGATGACCGACCAGATCGTTGATCATGACCACATACGTAAGCACGGCCACGCCCATGGTGCCGAGCGCCTGCCGGATCGCGTTCCACGGCCCGAGTTCGTCCCAGATCACGGAAATGCGCTCGATCGTCATGCTCAGGATGACCATGGGGAACAGGGTCACGGAAATGCCGCGCGGCATGCCCAGCTTGTAGCTGACAATGCTGATGCCCGCCATGAGCAGCACCACCACGATGAGTACGCTGGCCAGCCGGGGAACCAGCAGCAGCTTGAGATGCTCCAGATACAGGCGCACGGCCAGCCCCAGAATGATGACCAGTGAGAACAGGGTCAATCCCCAGACCAGTTCGGTCTCGCGAAAGGACAGGGCAATGAGCACGGGCATGAACGTGCCAAAGGTGGAAAAGCCGACGACATTGCGCAGAAACACGAGCAGGAGCGCGCCCACGGGAATGAGCAGAAGCATGTGGTACATGGCCTGCGCCCTTACGGGCAGGCCGAGCAGGGAATATTCCAGAAGCGGACTGCCGGTCGCGGACAAACGCTCGCTCACGTCGCCCATGGCTGCCATGGTGTCCTTGACCACGGACAGCCTGACCTCGGGATTTTTCACGCCCGAAGCCGCGAGCAAAGGCGCGTCGCCCCGCCACCACGGCACGAAATCGCGCGGGGTGGCAAATCTGTCCCGGGCCACATCGAACATGCGCCACTGGGTTCCGTCATGAATTTCCAGCCAGTGCCGGACCTCGGCTGCGCTGGTGGTAACCAGATCGATGCCGTGGACCGACTGGGCCGGAATGCCCGCAAGGCTCAGGACACGGACGGCCATGTTCACCGCCTCGAGCCGACTGTGCGCATCGCGCAGCAGATAGGTTGCATTGGGATCGCTGCCCGGATGCAGCAGCGCCTTCATGAGAAGGGGCACAAAGGTTTCCAGATCGGCGGACTCCATGCCCGCCTTGCTCAGGAGTGCGTCCGCGGCAGTGAGTTCCGCCGGAGAAAAGCCCGGATCGAACAACCGGGGCGGCTCCGAAGACGGAGTCCACGACCAGTTTCTTTCCGGACGCAACGTGGCATAATAGAAGATATCCTGCTTGCCAGAGGCCTTGCGTCTGGACCAGACAGCCTCGGCATTGCCGCTTCTGGTCACGGTATGCAACCCGAAGCGGCCACCGATGTAATGCTCGTCCGTGACCACGAAACCGGGTACGCGGTCCAGGGTCTGCAACCGAATCTTTGCCGGGCCGGACTGCGCCTCGAAATCCACGTGGGCCTCGACCTTCCAGAAGGCGGATGTCTGCCCCGGCAGCAACGGGAAACCGAGAAACCATACCTTGTAGGCAAACACGGAGAGTCCCACGCATGCCAGAAGCAGCACGAGGAACCGATGCTGAAAATTGTTCACGTCGGGTAATTCCTAATCGCTCCCCCGGATCGTCCGGAGCACGTTTTTGCGGGAGGCGTCCACCAGAACGCCGTGTGCGAGGTCCCGGCGGCCGACAAGCAGCCGGTAGTTGAAGTTGGACCGATCCGTCAGATTCATTTCCGTATCCAGCACCTTGCCCCCGAGCCGGAGCCTGACTGCCACCACGGTCCGCCGCTGATAGCCGTCCGGACGGCGCTTGATGCGCACATGACGCACAAAGGGACAGGTCATGGGGACCCGACTCCCGTCATCCGTCACAAACAGGAAATGAACCAGGCCCTTCTGCTCGTCTTCGCGAACCTCCTCGGCATGCAGCGACGAGGTGAGGGCTCCGGTGTCCAGTTTGGCGGCAACGGCCACGGACGATTCTTCCAGCGGCGAGGAAACAAGCACCTGCTCCACCCATCCCGCAACAAGAACCGAATCCTCGGCCAATGCCGCGCCGGGCCGGACAAGCGCAACCAACAGGCAACAGGTCATGAAAACTATTCCGATTCGCTGCATAGAGTCCTCCAGGCCAGCCAGACCTTTCGCCCGAACCTGTAGCCGAGCTTCCCAATCGAAGCAAGTCCGGCCACAACGAGATATTGCGCCCAAAACTGGCGAAAAGCATTGAAACAGGGTATCCCAATGGCAAAATCCGGCAACAGGCCGATGTCGGGTCGGACCGAGAGCCGCAGCACTCCCCCTTTTTCTCCCAAACACAGGAGAGCACCGTGAAAAACGTCTTCATCCTCAACGGACACGAGCATTACCCGTTTTCTCCGGGACGGCTGAACCGCACGCTGACGGAAATGGCCGAAGCCAATCTGCGCGAAAAAGGCCATGCGGTCAAAACAACCACCATGCTGAACGACTACGATGTGGAAGAGGAAGTGGAAAAGCACGTCTGGGCCGATGTCGTGATCCTTCAGGCCCCGGTGAACTGGATGGGCGTCCCCTGGAGCTGCAAGAAATACATGGACCTCGTCTACACCGGGGGCATCGACGGACGCCTGAGCGACGGCGACGGCCGCACGCGGCAGGACGGAAACAGGCAATACGGAACCGGCGGTTCGCTCCATGACCGGAAATACATGCTCTCGCTGACGTTCAACGCCCCGGCCGAAGCCTTTGAAAATCCATCGCAGGTCTTTTTTGCGGGCAGCAGCGTGGACGACCTGTTCCTGCCCGTGCATCTCAACTTCAAGTTCTTCGGCATGACGCCGCTCCCCACCTTTGCCTGCTTTGACGTGAAGAAGGCCCCGCAAATCGAAGCGGACCTGCAACGATTCACCGAACATCTGGACAGATTCCTTCCACCGGCCTCCTGACCGGAAACCGAAGACAGGAAAAAGCCCTTCCGGAAAAATTCCGGAAGGGCTTTTCTTCGTACTGAAATCACCACGCCATCTCGTCCCCGCCCACTGTGCGGCAACTCCTCACCGCCCTGCGAACGGTGTGCGGGACGCCGCACATCATCAAAATCCTCACGAATCACAAAACTCACAACATATCGTTTTTAAACGAATATTTTTTTGGAATCTTTTTGGTACGCTTCTTGTTTACTGGAGGGCGACATATGTCCAAGGACTTTTGAACAACCGACTCTCTCAGGAACACGACATGAAGAACACTTTTCGATTTCTGGTCATCGCAATGGCGCTGCTCATTGCGCTTCCGCAATCGGGCATGGCCGCGACAGACCCGCACGGCCTGTCTCCCGCTGCCGACATGACCTTCCTGCCGCATCTCGCGGGCCTCAGGAACAAGGTTTTCAAAAACCGCCTCGGACAGAAAAAACACTTGTCCGAGGCCATTGTCCTGCGTGGCAGCTCCATCAAGGACGGCAAGGGCATGGTGCCGGCCGGAGGTCTTTTCTACGTTTCCGAGACCTCGCACGATGCCAGACCGTTTGCCCGCGATCCCTTTCTGATGCTCGGCGAGCATACCTATCTGGTGGATATGGATGTCACCACCCGCAAGTTCGAAAACATCGCGCTGAACAAGGGCGACCGCAAGCCACTGGGCGACACCGGCTACCGTCTCTGGTTCGACTACTCCACCGACCATTACGACAAACCCTACGCCGAGCTGGCCCTGATTTCGCCCTCCGGCGGCTGGCCTCTGGAATTTCCCATTGCCACGGTCTTTCCCGGCCGCGAGGAAGTGCGCAAGCTTTCCCTCAAGGAAGGACTCAATCCCCAGCTCGAAAAATTCTATCTGGACAACACCTACCACTTCGGCGCGAGCAAGTACGTGGCCGAAAGGATCGACTTCGACGACGCAGTGTTCAAGTCGATCGAATTTCCCGAAATCACGCGTGCCACGTTCTCCCTGCAACGCCCCATCATTCTGGAAGTCCGGCAGGAAGACTACCGCGTGTACATGAACAAACGCATCTACGCCTTCCGTCGTCCGGACGGATTTCTGGTCCGGGTCACCAACCTGACCGGCAGCGAAGTGCTGGCCGAAAAGCTGATCAAGCCGGTTTCCGCACAGGAATACAAGACCAGCCAGAAAGAGAAGGCCAACTACCACCTGACCGTCCCGGAACTGGACATGCGCGTGGAAATCCACATGGACCCGACCTTTCTCAAGGATTCGGACTTCGTGCCCTGGTCCACCAGCAAATCCCACGGTCACGGCAGCGGCTATTTCTCCTTTGTTGTCTACCGGGATCTGGTGACCGTGGAAAATCACCAGCCATGGCCTCTGGACAACCGCTACAACGTGGTGCTCGAGCCCAATCTCAAAACCGGCATGCTGCAACGCCTGCTCATCGAGAATGCCGATCCCGTGGCCTTCGACAACGAGCACGACAGCTACGACGGCCCGATCAAGTATTCGGAAATCTGGAACCGTCCGGCCTTCAAGGTCGTGGCCAACGGATTCGACAAGGACGTGATCCGCAACCTGTACGTGCGCGACTATTACATGATGCGTACGGACAACATGGTGATCTGGGAAAAGGAAGGCCGTCTGGACATGGACTTCTTTCTCGGCTCCTCGCCCGTGCTGGAACCCATGATCGAACGCAGCTTCCTGACGCGTCTGGCGGATTCCTCCTTTGATACCGTGGTCGAGGAATCCCGATTCACTTCCTATCCCAAGGTCATTTCCAACAGCTCCTTCTACGAGCCTGATCACACCGCGCCGTTCGTGCCCCGTCTCAAGGGACTCAAGCGCAAGATTTCGCGCAACCGCAGCCGCGAACGTCTGCTGTCCGCCGAAGCCGTGATGATCCGCGGCAGCTACGTGGACTACAGGAACAACCGCATCGTGATTCCGCCCGCAGGCCTGTGCTACACCTCGCGCAACGCGCGCAACATCCGCACTCTGGCTGGCGAATCCTTCTTCATGCTGGGCAAGCGCGCCTATCTGGCGACCTTCTCATCCGGTACCTTTGTCCGCAAGAACCTGAACCTCGACTTCTGGAAGAACCAGCCCATGGGCGACGGCAACCTCATGTACTGGCAGGACGAACTGCTGGGCGTGCGCAACAAGGCCCTCCGCTATACCGGACACACCTATCTGGACGATCGCCCGGTAGCCTCCCTCAGCCTGATGAAGTACTCGGGCAACCGCTGGGGCGCGCACTTCTACGTGGCGCAGGGCTTCGACAAGAACGGCAACAACCGCTACTACATGCCCGAAGTCTTCTCCGAAGGCGCGACCTACATCGTGCCGGAATACGTGGGTTCCAACTACGTGAAGATCAAGGAATTCGGAACCCCGTCCATTCAGGGCATCAGCTTCACCTACCAAAAGCCCAAGGGCGTTTCCCTTGCTCCGGGCGAAACCGCCAAGCTCGGCAAGTACGTGCTCACCTGCACGGACATGAATGCCGAGGCAGGCACCATCAGCCTGACCCTGTCCGACAGGAAGGGCAACGAGATCGCATCCAGAGTTCTGGGACCCCTCGACGACGCTGCCCGCGAACTCCTGCCCCAGCATCAGGACGTGGCGCGCGCCATGCAGTTCAAGGTGGGCGACGTCATGGCCGAACTGGACATCAGAAAGCCCTTCGGGAAGGGCAAGGTCAATCTGTACCTGTTCACCAGAATTCAGGAACTGGAACGCGACACGCCCTTCGAGCATGATCCGCGCTTCATGGTCCGCCCGGACGTGTGCGGCCACTGCTACCAGCTCAACGAAGTGCTGCTCGACAACCCGGAACCCATCATTCTGGACAGGGATCATCCGGTCTACGAGGGCCCGAAAAACGCCAAGGGCGAGCCGCTGTTCACCATCGTGATCGACGACTTCGACGGCGAGATGATCCACGCATGGCACATCGAGACCCGGTACAAGAAGAAGAGCTACACCACGGACAATCTGGCCTTCCGCCCCAGAAACAACGTGGACGTGCTCGTGGGCGTCAACGGCACCATCGAGGGCTTCCTGCGCCTGTCCATGCTGCCCAGACTCGCCTACATGGACTACTGGCGCACCGGGCATCACGCCCCGGCCGAAAAGCTGAGCGGCTCGGTGAACACCGGCGGTTCCGCCCATATCCGCCGTTAGCGTTGCACTTCGAAGACAAACAACGAGAAACGATATGACGACAAACGCTTCCATCGAATACGACAAGACCAGACGGTCGATCTTCAGCGCGCTCTACGAGTTCAAGGCCGTGCTGCCCGGACTGCTGGCCATGCTGTTCATTGCCATCTTCAGCAACAACCTTGCGGGCGTACCCAATCCGTTCACCCTGCAGAACCTGTTCGCATGGCTGGACGGCGTGATCGGCCCGGTCAATCACCAGTCCTTCTTTCAGGTCATGAATTCCAACTTCGTATGGAATCCCCTGCTCATGGGACTGATCATCGGCAACGTGTTCGGCGTGCCCGACTGCTGGAAACGCGGCCTGAGCTACATTCACATGCTCATGCCGCTGGGCATCATCATGCTGGCCCCGCATTTCATGCTCGGCCATGCAGCCAAGCTCGGCGCGGTGCCCATCCTGATCTGCACCGGCTCCCTGTTCCTGACCGCCACCGTGGTGCTCTACGTGTCCAGACTGCTCAAGCTGGACGACCGTCAGGGTTCCATCATCGCAGGCGGACTGGCAACGGGCGATCCGCATGCCTGCGCCATTCTCATGCCCCTGATCAAGGCCAAGGGCGGTCAGGTGGTCAACTCCGTGGCCTGCGTGATCGGCTTCGGACTCATTGCCATGAACATTCTGCCCTTTCTGGGCGAATGGATCGGCATCCCGGCCAAATACTTCGGACTGGCAACGGCAACGACCATCGGCAACGGTGCTCAGTCCCTGTATGCGGCCTTCGGCCACAGCTATGAGGCCGGACGCTACGCCACATGGTTCGATGTGGGCCGCCACGTGATCATGCCCGCAGGTTTTCTGTACGTATTCATCGTGATGTTCGTGCGCAAGCTGCGCAATCGCGACAACGAAAAAGTACTGGCAACCCGGGGCATCAAGTCCTTCCCGATCTGGCTCGGCGTGTTCGTGTTCATGTGGATTCTGACCTGTTTGCACGTGTTCAGGGAACCTGCGCATCATGCCATCTTCAACATGGTGCAATGGGACTTCTCCCTTGCCGCCGCGGCTCTGGGCCTGAGCATCCCCCTTCGCGAGATCACCCGGCACGGCTTCAAGGGATTCGCCGTGACCTGCATCGCGGGCACGGTCCGCATCGCGGTGCTGCTTGCCGTCATCCTGATCTGCGTCAAGACCGGCCTGCTGCCGGAATAAAGGAGCCTCAATCATGCAATGCAACACGCACAGCACCGACGAATCCGGTTTCGACTACATGGCCAATACCGGCCGGGAGGAACAGGACCGGGACACTCTGGGCATCGTCTTCGCCCTGGCCGTCATCGTGATCATCACCGCAAGCCAGTATCTGGGCATGCTCTAGGAGGAACATCATGCACGGCATATACTACATAACCGAACCGACCCTTGCCGCCTTTCTGGTTCTGGCCTCGACCGCAGCCCTGTACATGGGCGCATTCAAGGCGCACAAGTCGACCGCGTCCCTTGTGAAGAAGGCTTTTTCCGGCATTGCCAGCGGAACCGTTTCCGCTCTGGCCTGGTTTTTCATGTACAGCCACCAGCATCTCGGCTGGTAACCATACGGAGGTAAGACAATGAAACGATTCATCATGCTCCTGACTCTGGTCCTGACCCTGTCCCTTGCAGCCGCACCGGCCTTTGCCGGGGACAATTCCGGCAAACTCAACCTGAACAAGGCCACCGTGGAGCAGCTCGCGGAAATCCCCGGTCTGAATCAGGACATGGCGGAAAAGATCATAGAGCTGCGCGACGAAAACGAGGAATTCGTGGACATGGAAGAGCTTCTGGACGTCGACGGCATGGACAACACCCTGCTGCGCAAGCTGGACAAGCACCTGTTCATCGAACCCGCTTCGGACTGCAACTGCTAGGGGAACGCGCATGAACCGCCTGTGTATCGGAATAGCGGCAACCGCCCTGACCCTCTCCATGGCCGGAGCCGCCAACGCCGAACTGTTCGGCGACTACGTGGGCTACACTGCCTGCGTCCAATGCCACGCGGACAAGGTTGAGGGGTGGAAGACCACCCCTCACGCCAATGCTTTCGACGACCTCAGGAAGCAGGGAGAAGAAAAGCAGTCCGTGCCGGGATGCGTTCGCTGCCATGTCGTGGGCATGGATGGCGACGGTGGGTTCATGGACATGGACCTGACCCCGGAGCTCAAGGATGTCCAGTGCGAATCCTGTCACGGCCCGGGCCGAATGCACGTCGAGTCCGAAGACCCTGCCGACATCATTGGCAAGCCCGACGAAGCCAGTTGCCGCACCTGTCACACCGAAGGACAGGACAGGAACTTCGACTACACGGAAAAATCCCGGTTCGTGCACGGCGCATCCGGGCAAGGAGAATGAATCCATGCTGAAAAAGGCCACGATACTGGCGCTGGTTTTCCGCCTGCTCTTCGCTGCATCGGCAATGGCGGCCCCGAACCTGACCATCAGCGAAACAAGAGTTGATTTCGGTTCCATGACCGAAGGGCCGGTTGCCTCGAAGACCGTGACCCTGACCAACGTGAGCAGGGAGGTTGTCACGATCCAGAACGTGACCACATCCTGAAGCTGCACCACGACTGCTCTGGGACAGAGCAGCATCAATCCCGGTGAAAGCGCAAGAATGGTCATCAACTACAATACGTTCAAGTACCCCGGCAAATTCGACAAGACCGTCACGGTTGTCAGCGGGAAAGCCGAGGACCAGTCGCAGACCATTCACATCGTGGGCAACGTGAACCCGATCCCCATGGGCGAAATGGAAGTGACGCCCCGCAAGACCACGCTGAGCGGCCTGATTGCGGGCAGGGAATGCCCGGCCAAGGTGGTCCTGAAAAATGCAGGCAACGCGCTCATGACCGTGAGCAGGATCGAATCGCGGAAATTCAGGACCGTGTACTGGGAAGGCAGGCTGACCATCCCGGCCGGTGAATCCGCGCAGGTGGACTTCAAGGTCACGCCCAAAAAGCAGGGACGTTTCATGGACATCATCCTGGTCCACTCCGATGCCCGCAACGACATCGGCAAGGGCTACAAGGCCGTGCTCATTGGCAAGGCACAATAGCAACCCTATGAAACAATGACACTTTCCGTTTCACTTACTCCTACTCCTGTGCCCTTCCCCGGCGGCAATCCGCCGGGGAAGGGACTCCCGTTTTCAAGACATGGCCGAAACCCCCTTCTGGCCCTTCCCTGTTTTTTGCGTTACCTACCGCCCACCATGCGACGTACGATCATAATTACTGTTATCGCCTTTCTGTTTTTCGGATCATTTCCTGCTGGCAACGTCTTTGCCGAACCGGTTCTTCGCGTCGGTTTCGGCATCATCTCCCCGCCATTCGCCTTTCTCTCCGTAAAGGATGGTCGCAAGGTCATTCGAGGGTATGACGTGGACATATGCGTCATGCTCAGCAAGATCTCAGGCGTGAAAATGCGCTTTCTGCCCATCGGCAGCATTCGCGAAAGGGGCACGCTGCTTCGAAACGACGAGAACAGCGCCATCATAGGCTCCAAAGACAAGGCCAGGAAACTGGGGTTGGCGTTCATCCCGGCCGGAGTCAGCCTGCGCAACCATCTGTACGTTCACAAGGATTGCCATACGGTAACCTGCCTGCGCGACCTGAAGGGAAAACGCGTCGCACTGGTCAAGGATGCGCCCTATGACGAAGTCGAGGTGAAAGGGGAAATCATCGAGGTAAACTCCCCGCTGGAGGCGCTCACCCTGCTGCATGATGGCGCGGTGGACGTATTTCTTGCCCCGGCGGAACGCGTGGCCGACTATCTCATCGAAAATCACGAACTGACCGAAGTGCGCAAGGTCGGACTGACTCTTGCCCGCGTCCCTCTGGGCCTCATCATTTCCACCCGGGACTCCGATCTGGTCGCCCAATTCAGACAGGGGATGCAATACCTGAAGGATCACGGTCACATCCAGCGTCTGCGCGACAAATGGTTCGGCAAGGAGGTCGGCGGCCTGAACCTGAGCCGCTACTATCGCCACATCGCGGCCGGTTCCGCGACCATTCTCGCCATATTCGCGGGCATCATCCTCTGGAACGTGTCCCTGAAGCGCCGGGTGGCCCGGGTCGCGGACGATCTGCGCCGAACCGAGCAGCGCTACCGGGACCTGATTGAATCCTCGCCGGACATGATCTTTCTGGTCACCGAGGCCGGAGACATTCTGCATGCCAATGATCGGGCACTAAGCAATCTTTCCCTGACCTCCCCGGCTCCCGACCTGAATTTCGAGGATCTCGTGATTGCGGACGAAAAGGAAGACGTGGCCGCATTCCTGACCAAGGTGTTCAACGACGGTTGCGACAAGTACGAATTCGAAGTCGACATGCCGGACGGCTCGCTGCTGCAAGTCGAAGTGGCAGGCCGCATCATTCAGGGGTCCCTGCACACGGAGCTTCTGGCCTGTCTGTTCGCGCGCAATGTCACGGAACGCAACCGCATGGAAGAGGAACTGATCCAGTCCGAACGACTGGGCGTCATCGGCAAGATGGCGGCCAGCGTGGCGCATGAAATCAACAATCCTCTGGGCATCATTCAGGCCAACGCCGAAGACCTGCTCTTTGCCGGAGAAGTGGATGCGGATACCCGCGAAGGACTGGAGGCGATCCAGCGCAATGCCGTACGAGCCGGGGAGATCATCCGCGACCTGCTGGACCTCGCATCACCCAAGCCCTTTGCCGAGGAAACCCTCGACCTTGCGGACATGGTGCACGAAAGCATCACCCTGCTCGGACCCAAGCTGCGACAGGTCGAACTGACTCTTGACCTTCGCGGCCCGCTCATGGTTCGCGGCGATTCGCGCGCCCTGCAGCAGGTGGTGGTCAACCTGCTGCTCAACGCCCAGAACTATGTGCAGGAAGGCGGCGAGGTCGCCATTGCCGGATACGCGAGCGCCCATGGCGACGATCAGACCATCCGGCTGGAAATCCGCGATTCCGGCAAGGGCATTGCCCGGGAAAATCTGTTTCGCGTGTTCGAGCCATTCTTCACCTCGCGCAAAAGCGGATTCGGTCTGGGCCTGTTCATCACCCGGCGCATAGTCGAACGCCACAACGGTATCATCTTTGCGGAATCCGAACCTGGTCGGGGAACCAGAATAATCATAGAACTGCCTGCGTTTTCGCAGAATTGAGGATACGCCAATGCCGCAGAAAATACTTGTGGTGGACGACGAGCAGGACATGCTCGCCATCCTGAAACGCTCCCTGAGCCGACAAGGCCATACCGTGCATACCGCCTCTTCCGGCGACGAAGCATGGAAAGCCATTTCCGAGACCATGTACGATCTGGTCATCAGCGATCTGGCCATGCAGCCCATGGGCGGGCTGGAACTGCTCAAGCAGATCCGCACCATCGACAGCATCCTGCCCGTGATCATCATGACCGGCGTGGGGTCCATCCAGACCGCGGTGGAAGCCATCAAGCTCGGGGCGTATCACTACATAACCAAGCCGTTCAAGACGCAGGAACTCATCCTGCTGGCCAATCGGGCCATCGAGCACGGCCAGTTGCACCGAAAACTGGAGACCTTCAATTCCCTTGAGGAACGCAAGGACTCGGAATTCATGGTTGTCGGCCACAATTCCGTCATCCAGCAGATGATGAACACCATTGACAAGGTGTCCGCCTCGGATGCGCCCATCCTGATCCAGGGCGAAACCGGAACCGGAAAATCCCTGTTTGCCAAGGGCATCCACAAGGCGAGCGACCGCAAGGATCGCCCCTTCTACACCATCGATTGCGGCGCACTGGCCGAACATCTGCTGGAAAGCGAGCTCTTCGGCCACGTCAAGGGCGCGTTCACCGGAGCCATCTGCGCCAAGCGCGGACTGCTGGAAGAAGCTCAGGGCGGAACCATCTTTCTGGACGAAATCGGTGAACTCACCCCGTCCACGCAGGTCAAGCTGCTGCGCGCCATTCAGGAAAAGGAAATCAAGCCCGTCGGCGGCAACAAGCCCATTTCCATTGACGTGCGCTTCCTTTCCGCGACCAGCCGCAATCTGGATGAAGGCGTGGAATCCGGCGAATTCCGCAAGGACCTCTACTACCGTCTGGCAGTGATCCCCCTCCAGTTGCCCCCGCTGCGGGAACGGCAGGAGGACATCATGCTGTTCGTGGACCACTTCATTCGCAAGTTCAACACCCGGTACAACAAGAAGGTCACGGAAGTCTCCCCCGGAGCCGTGCAGATGCTCATGGACTCCCCATGGAAGGGCAACATCCGGGAACTGGAAAACGTGATCGAACGCGCCGTGCTGCTGACCGACGACCAGACCATCACACTCGACTCCCTGTGTTCTCACGCCCGCGCCTTTTCCGATCCGGACACCGCCGCGAATCAGACCATGCCCCTGAAAAAGGCCGTGGAACGCGCCGAAGCGCAGGCCATCCGCAGCGCTCTGGCCGCAGCAGACGGCAATCGCTCCAAGGCGGCACAGATACTGGGAATCGGCAGACGCACGCTCTACGACAAGATCGACGCATACAACATCTAGCTTGTGCCGAGTCACGACAAGCTTCCGCTGCTCCCACGGCAGACCGCACATCCCAAAGCCCCTTTGGCAACAGGGGCTTTTTTTTCAGCGAGAACCGTGCGGCACACCGCACACCACCACGAAGAACTGTACACAAATGCGCACGATTCCGTGTAAAAGGACACAGCAACACGTTGAAAACAGAGACTTTTATTTTGTGGCACACCCTATGCTTATGAAAAATATCACAAAGCAACACACAACGCGATTTGGTTGCCATAACTCTGCAAGGAGATGAAATGAACAGACGAGACTTTCTTGCCGGCGCAGCGGCTCTGACCGCCACCGCCCTGGTTTCCCCCATGGAAGCCATGTCCTTCCCCACGGTGTTCCCCCACGGCACCACCATCTACAAGCCGGGGAAATGCTGGAACGGCTACACCGTGTTCGGTACCGAGGTCGAGGCTGAAGGCACCGTGCTCATCGACATGAACGGCAACGTGGTCAAGCAGTGGACCGATATCTGTCAGGCAGAGCATCCGCCCAAGCTGCTCAAGGGCGGCTACCTTGCTGGCGCAAAGCGTCCCGCCCACGACAGAAAGGGCCGCGTGTGGGGCGACGAGCATTCCACGGATCTGGTGGTTGTGGACTGGAACGGCAAGGTCGTGCGCAAACTCCCCAGCGCGGGCATGCATCACGATTACCAGTTCGAAGGCAGCCCCACGGGCTATCACGCTCCGGGCATGCCCGTGGACAATTTCAAGGGCAAGATGCTCGTGCTGTCCCACAAATTCACGCACAATGCCAAGATCACCGACAAGCAGCTCTACGACGATTACATCGTGGAAGTGGACAAGAACGGCAAGGTGATCTGGGAATGGCTGGCCTCCGATCATTTCGACGAGATGCATTTTCCGCCGGAATTCAGGAAGACCATGCGCAAGTACCCCACCTACTCCATGACCCGCACCCCGGGCATGAAGGGCGGCGACTGGATTCACGTGAACGCGGCTTCCTATCTCGGCCCCAACAAGTGGTGGGACGAGGACCCGGCCAAGTACAAGGTCTTCAACCCCGAAAACATCATCATCTCCAACCGCCAGACCAACACGAGCTGCATCATCGACAAGAAGACCGGCAAGATCGTGTGGCAGATCGGCCCCTACTATTACAGGGACTCCATCTGGGAATTCAACGGCAAGCGCTACAAGAAGGCGTACCGCAAGCTGGGCCAGATCATCGGCCAGCACCATACCCACATGATCCCCAAGGGACTGCCCGGCGAAGGCAACATCATGGTGTACGACAACGGCGGCTACGCAGGCTACGGCCCGCGCAACCCCGGCGCGCCCTACGGCTGGTCCAACGCCCGCCGCGACTACTCCCGTGTCATCGAATTCGATCCGCGTACCCTCAAGGTGGTCTGGGAACACTCGGCCAAGCAGATGGGCATGCGCAACAAGTACGAATTCTACTCCGACTACGTGAGCTCGGCGCAGCGTCTGCCCAACGGCAATACCATGATCACCAACGGTGCCGTGGGTCAGTTTCAGGAAGTCACCCCGGAGCATGAAATCGTGTGGGAATACATCAGCCCCTATTACAACAAGAAGGGCAAGTACAATCTGGTGTACCGCGCCATGCGCGTTCCCTACGACTACGTGCCCCAACTCAAGCACCCCAGGGAAAAGGCGGTCACCCCTCCGGAAAACACCACGTTCCGGATCAAGGCCGACTAAGGGATACCTCCAGGGGCGGAACGACCATACGGGGTCGTTCCGCCCGCCTCTGCAACGCCAAAAGGAAACACAATGAAGAAAACCATCCTCTCCATCTGCCTGGCAGCCCTCTGCCTGCTGTTCGCCGCCACCGCATTCGCCGGGGAAGGCATTGTCAGCTTCAACACTGCGAACATTGAAGAGATCATGAGCATCGAGGACGTGGACATCCCCGAATCCCTGGCTCAGGCCATCGTGGACTATCGCACCGCCAACGGTCCTTTCAAAAAGGCCGAGGACATGATCAAGGTCCCCGGCATGACGCAGGATTTCATCGAGGAACTCAATCCTCAGGTCATTGACGGCGACGTGGTCTTCGACCCGGACGCGGAACCGGCTCTGGCCCCTTCCAAGTGCTAAACGGTCTGACTCATACAGTTCAAGCCTGACTACAAAAGATCTCCCTCTCATCGCCGAGATTCCAAAATCAAGGGCCGAAACCGCAACAGCGATTTCGGCCCTTTCCTATCCGCGCCGATCAAACAGCAACCCCAGGCATTGTTTCCTTGGGATGCCCTGTCTTTTGCAACGGGCCACGCTTCCCCCCCCCAAGAATAACTGAGCAGCAGGATTAGCGTCATGCCAGATCCAGCAGCCCAGCCCAATGCGCACGAAAAAAGGCCCGGGCAACGGGCCCGGGCCTTTCAAAAGCGTGCTTCGCTGAGTTCTGTCGTTTCAACAGGCAGAATGTTTGAATCAATCCTCGATCAACCCGTTGAAATCGAAGTCGAACTTGTAGTTCACGTAAATGCGGGTGTCCTGCGCGTCAGCCTTGGAGCCGCCGTGCTTGTTGTCGCCATTGATGAAGGCATGCGCGACTCTGACGTCCCAGCCTTCCAGCGCGCCGGAGAACGTGTACTTGACTTCGAAATCCAGTTCGTCGAGGTCGAAGGACGCATTCTTTCCGGTCTCCGGAGCATCATAGTAGGCGTAATAGGCAAGCGCGCTCAGGCCGTCCAGCCCCAGCTTGGAGAAATCGTAACCGAGCTGCACGCCGTAGCAGTCGTCCTCGGCGCGGAAGCTCTTGTAGACCTGCTGCAGGATGATGTACTCGGAACCCCAACGGGTCTTGATGGTATCGTCGCCGATCTTGGCGTACTGCAACTGGAGATCGAATCCGTACGCCTGCATGCCGAGAATGCCGCCAGCCATGTAGGAATCGCACTCGCCGACAAGCTCGTCGCCGATGGAGTTCTGATACAGGTAGCGGAGGTCGCCGTAGGCGGTGACGGTGTCGTTCAGGGGATGGCTGTACTTCACGCGGGCATAGGCATTGTTGAACATGTCCCAGAAGGCATATTCATAACCCTTGACCAGCAGACCCTCGACCGGAGTCCATTCCGCGCCCACAATGGACACGCCGCGATCGGCTTCCATGGGCCGATTCCCGTAGCTCTTGGAAACGGAATGGAAATGGCTGTCCGTCCAGCCCAGAACGTCGGTCAGATGCATGGCCTGAATGCGCAGATTGTCGAAGTAGCGGCTGTCCACGGTCACGCCCATGTAGGACTTGGGCAGCAAACGGATTTCATGGGTTTTCAGCCACGGGGTGGTAACGCCCTGAGCCCCCAGCTTGATGGCGGTCTTTGCCCATTCGCCCTTGACCCAGTATTCCTGCATGGCGGCGTAGCCCAGACGCATGTTCTCGCTGTTGACGGGCAGCATCTGGTAGGAGCGGTCGCTCTTGCTGTTGCCCATGTCCAGCGCGCCACGAACAGCCACGCCCGCGCTGATGTTGTGCAGCGGCGCGGTCTGATAATACAGAAGTCCGCCGATTGCCGAATCCTTGGCATTGCGTGCGGTATCTTCCTCGAAATTACTCTGGAAATCACGGAACCGTATTTCTCCGTGTCCCTGTCCCTGAACCAGTGCCTCGACCAGGGTGTCGGCAGCCTGAGCCGTCGCGCAAAATCCGAACACGAACAGCGCAGCCAAAACCAGTCTTCTCAAATTCATCATTTTTCCTTTGCTTTGTTCTCAACGAAATGCACAGCGCATCTGCGCATTGCAAAGCCAAGACCAAGCAGGAAATAAATGGATGACCAAACAAAACAAGGTCTTATAAATCATACGTTTCAATGGCAGCACAAAACAAGTGCGCTCCACGGCACACGTGTACCCCACGCCGCACAACAGGAATTTCCCTGTGCATCACAATGTGTGCGAAGTGAGGCACACTCCCCGCCCAAAGCTGTACGGCAAGTCGCACACATCCCCTGTCAGAGACATAATTCCACTCGTTTTTCAAGGTAGATACGCCAAACGCACCTCTGGCATGAATGCTGCTTCAATCAGGGAGTCTTTCTGTGCCTGGCACATAACCCTTTTACGGAGAATGCGATTATGAAATGCGTACTCAGGCTTGCAGCAACCGCGATGCTGCTTGCCGCCCTGGCCGTGAATGCCTGGGCCTGGCCCTCGGTGTATCCCACGGGAACCACCGTTTATGACCCGGAAAGTTCCTTCAACGGTTACACCCTGTACGCGCCCATGGACGGCGCCCGGGGAGCCACCGACTTCTACTCCAAACCCGGCAAGGCCAATCTTGTGGACATGAACGGCAACGTGGTCCACGAATGGAAGCTGCCCTTCCCTCCGGGCCTGCACGTCGAGCTGCTGCCCAACGGCCATCTGCTGGCCACTGGCCGCACCGATCGCATGGAGCCCAAGGATCGCTTTCCGGTCAAGTACGATCTGGACGGCATTGCCGGCTGGATCTACGAACTGGACTGGGACGGCAACATCGTCTTCAAGTACTATGATCAGGGCATGCATCACGACTTCGAAAAGCTGAAGAACGGCAACTACCTGTTCGTCTCCTTCGAGCTGCTGCCCAAGGACGTGGTCAAAAAGGTCCGCGGCGGCCTGAACGGCACGGAACTGCCCGGCGGCAACATGTCCTCTGACAAGCTCGTCGAGGTCACCCCCGAAGGCAAGGTTGTCTGGGAATGGCACGCCTACAAGCATCTGGACTTCGACATCGACATTCTCGGCCCGATCCATCCTCGCGTGGAATGGCAGCACATCAACGACATTGATGAACGCGCCAACGGCGATCTGGTCTTCTCGGCCCGGCATCTGGACTGCGTGTTCGTTCTCGATCGCAAGACCGGCAAGATCAAGTCCCGCTTCGGCAACGTGGCCTATCTGGACAAGAAGTCCGGCGACCTGAAGTTCCACAATGTGGGCGGCATGCTCGTGCACAGCAAGAACGCCACCATCGGCGGCCCGCACGACGCCCATGAAATCGCTCCGGGCCTGCCCGGCGCCGGCAACATCATGGTGTACGACAACGGCATGTACACCAACACTTCCCGCGCTCTGGAGTTCAACGCGGAAACCGGCAAGGTTGTCTGGGAGTCCACGGACTTCAAGATCGGCCGCCGCCACTTCTCCAGCTTCATCAGCGGAGCCCAGCGCCTGCCCAACGGCAACACCATGATCTGCTCCGGCGCCAACGGCAGGTTCTTCGAGACCACCCCGGACAACAAGATCGTGTGGGAATACGTGAATCCGCACAAGACCAACAACCTGTTCGCCTACACCGTGTTCCGCGCACACCGCTACGCTCCGGACTACTGCAAGCAGTTCAATGCCCTGAGCCCGGCCAGGGGCGAGGCTGTCGTGCCGCCCTCCGTGTCCTCCTACCGTGTCGACGGCATGACCGGCTTTGCCGACGAAAGCAGCGACATGGACGAGGAAGAGGAAGACGGCCCGACCATGCACGCCTACTAGGCCCGGATTCTTCCCCCATCACTAAAAAAAGCCCCTCGATTCCGAGGGGCTTTTCCTTTCTCCATTCTGCAACAGCAGCTATGCCGGAGCAAACAGGAGCAGATAGTTGACGCCGAGATCAACATGCCCGACACGCCGAAACCCGGCAGGCAGGACCGCAGTCTCGACCTCCTCGGGCGAAAGCCGGACATGCAGGGGCGGCCCCCATGGCTTGTCCTGCTTTTTGCATTCCAGTACGGCATACGTTCCCGAAGGACCCAGCACGCGACGAATTTCAGCAAACAGCGCCGGCCCATGGCGGCCCAAATTCACGGCGTGCAGCACCGTGGCCGTCAGGCAGACATCGCATGCATCGTCATCCAGAGGCAGCGACTCGCTCATGTCGTGGACCACGGGAACCATGTTGGTCAAATCCAGCGACTCGGCACGCTGAACCAGACGTTCGACAGCCGAGGCATCCCGGTCCATGAAGAGAACCCGTCCAGCAGGTCCCACCTCTTCCGCGGCGTGCACGGAATAGTCACCGGGGCCGCATCCAAGGTCCAGAAACGTATCTCCCGGTTTCAATCCGAGTTTCCCGAAGACCAGCATCGAATCCTGCATCCCGTAACTGGTCGGCCCTCGACTGCGACAATTCCCTGCCTTCATTGTCCATTCTCCAATGTTGAGACGTGAATTTCCGATGAATCAGGAAGCTGCGCTCGCATTGTCCGCTCCATGCGCCATGTTCACCACCGGGGCAAGCGACTGCACCAACGCGCAGACCTGCTCCCGAACCGCACGCAGGTCGTCGGCATTGGGACGGCCTTCAATATTCCCCAATCTGCCGCAGGTGTTCATGAAATGCATTTTTTCCGGAGAGAATTCCCCCACAACGCTCCACTCCGAGGCAATGGTGACCCCGATGTGATCGAAAAGCTGGCCCATGTACTTGATTGCAGGCACAGCCTCGGCCTCGCCCGTATGCGGACCGGCGTACGTGGCATACACGCTGACGAACTTGCCGGGCACACGCGGCGAGTTGGGCAGAATGAGTCCCTTCTTCTTTGCGGCTGCCATCTGTCTGTCGATCCAGCCGAGCATGGCCTTGCACGGCAGCCAGGAGTAGACCCCGCCACCGATGAAGGTGATGTCGTACTCCAGCAGTTCCAGTTCGCGTTCATCCCGGGCAACGTTCACGGTTTCCACATCATGTCCCATGCCGAACAGGCTTTTCTCCACTTCCGTGGCAACCTTTTCCGTATTGCCGTTCATCGATGCGTACAAATTGAGTATGCGCATTCCATCCTTCCATATTGCTGCTGAAGTTCATTACACAGGTTCCTCCGCTGCCTTCCCAGCCGGAAACGCGGGAACCCATTCCGTCATTGTCACTGACCACAGGCGGTCATTGTCGAAATGACACAGGAAAAGCAGCCTCCCCGGTACGGACCGAAAAAACTGCTTCCCATGCAGAAACTCGTTCACCATGTGCGCCATGCCAGGATGGTTAAGCTTCTAAACCAAACTTGTCAACCCAACAGCCTTTTCCTTCTCCCGAAACGGGAAAGGCTAATACACGAAGGGGATCAACCTTTTGGTTCTGGCGGCATAGGCCACCCAACGATCCTTGAAATGTTCCTCAAGCATCCGCTCCTCACCATGAATCCGCCAAAGGAAGAAAGCGGCATAGACGACAGCGACAAGCATTCCCGGACCGGAAAGGAAAACCATGGGCAGGGCAAAGCCCCAGTACAGGCACCCTGCGTAGCGGGGATGCCGCAGGAAGGAAAAGGGGCCGGACGTGACCAGCTCGTGGTTTTCCTGAAGGGTGACATACATGCTGAACTGCCTGCCGAGATGCAGCGGACCCCAGATCATGAAAATCCCGCCGGCAGCATACAGAAGCACCCCGGCCCAACGCACGACCTCACCTCCGGGCAGCACACCCACCCCTGCCGCATCGGTCATGGGGCTGACAAATCCGAGGACAAAGCTCAGCGCCGTGGCACCAATCACCATCCAATCCTGCGGCTTGTTGCGCGCATTGTTCCTGCTGGCAAAATTGACGACCCGCTTCAAGGCAAACGGTATGGCGAAAAACATGGCTGCCGTCAGAAACAGCAATGCCAATCGGCTGTACTCGACGCAAAATCCGCTGAAAGCGCCGCCGCCAGTCAACCACCCCATTCCCATGACAGCAAGGGGAACAATGACGGAAATCAACGCCTTGACCAGCAATCCGCAACGAAAAGACATGCAAAACTCCTTTGAACCGCGCGAAATGCAAGGCCGAATCGCGACCCATTTCGCGTCGGCCCTGCATTGGCGGCTTGGAGCACTATATTGAAAATGACATCCATTTTCAATATTTGATTGCAACAAGGATGGACAGCCCGAGCAAGGACAACACGGTCCCCTTCATCAGACATGACGGATTCGTTTCACGATTTCCGCCAGCAGCTCCGTTGCCTCGGAGACCGCAGCATCATCCAGATCGGGCAACAGTTCCCGGATGATCCCCGCCTCCCTTGCCCGGGCCTCGGCCAGAACACGGCAACCGGAATCGGTCAGCGCCATCAATTTGGAACGCTTGTGGCGCGGATTGTCCTCAAAGGTCAACAGGGCTGCGTCATGCAGTTCATTGCAGACGGTCTGCACATACTGCCGGGAAACCCCGAGGGCTGCCGCCAGATCCGGCACGGTTGCCGGGCCGAACCGTTGCAGGCGGTCCGCCATCTTGATCTGCGAAGTACGCATTCCGGCCTGTTCGTGCACGGAATCCTGTACCTCGGTCAATGCGGCGTGCAGGGCGAAAACCCTCTTGAAAAGGGCATGCAGGGATTCACCCGTTGCAAACCGTTCGGACTTCGTCATGCTACAACCACCTCCGCACGGCTCGGCAAAACTCGATATATTCCTGACCGAATGTTCTTTGCAGATACGCTTCCTCCCGGGGAATGACAAACCATTGCAGATATGCCCACATGGGCACGACGGTCAGCAGCAGCCAGACACTGCCTGCGGCAAAACCGATCCCGGCCAGAATGACAATGAACCCGACATACATGGGGTTGCGGCTGTATCGATAGGCACCGCCACGGACCAGAACGGACGAAGGCGTATTGGTGGGCACCCCCACGCCCAGCTTCCTGAAAAGCCCGTATCCCCACATCATGAAGGCAAAACCGAGAAATGCCACGAATGCACCTGCTGCGATGTGCCCTGTCATGCTGCACACATCAAATGGCCACGGCCACACCCCTTCCAGACAAATCCCCGCAAGCAGGGAGACCTTGAAGGCCAGGGGAGGCATAACAACCACGCCCGGAGAATCGGACTGGCACTCGGTAACTGGCGTCGAGATTTTCATGACTTCCTCCTTGATTGAAAATCAATTATGGAAGCAGAAAACCATATGACAATCACATTGTCAAGTTGACAATTAAGTTGTCATTATTTTTTGCTCGAAATCAGCCTTCCACCCTCCTCTCCACCAAGCGGAAAAGGGGATGAAACGACCCCACGCGCGAGGATATCCGTTCTGCGGCAATCAGCAGTTCCCGCTCAATACGGACGCGGCTCTTGTCGTCAAGCCGTATCGTGGGAACCGAAACACTGAGCGTGGCAATGATTCGATCCTGAAAATCGAAAATGGGCGCAGCAATACACCGGACCCCCTGATACACTTCCTCGTAGTCGTGCCCCAGTCCGGTCTTCCGAATCTCCAACGATTCCTGACGCAGGGCTTCCACATCCTGTTCGGTCACCTCGAAATTCTCCCGTTTGATCCGCGCAAGCAGCTTTTCCCGTTCATCATCCTCGAGAAATGCAAGCACCACTTTGCCGGACGCGGAATGAAACAGCGGATACGAGCTGCCGACCAGAGAATCCTGCCGAAGGGACTGGGTGGCGACCTGCTTGTCGATAATCAGCATGTCCGTCCCGGATACAACGCACAGGTTCACGGTTTCATTGACCTTCCGCAACAGGTCGCGGCAGTGGCTCCGGGCAAAGTCCACGATATTGGAATGATTCACAACCCGACTGCCGAGAGAGAATATCTTGTATGAAAGCGCATATTCGCCCCGCTCCTGTTCCTGCAGGACAAAACCGAGGTCTTCAAGAGTCAGCAGGATGCGATGCACCGTTGTCTTGGGCAGCCCCACTGCACGGCACAGGCCGGAAAGGTCCCAGGATTTTCTCGTGGAAAGCATCTCCACCACGGAACAGGCCTTCACGATGGCTCCGATCGTATAGTACTTCTTTTCAGACTCAGACATTCTAACTCCCCGAATTCATATTGACACAGCCATCCCCGATTCAGTTCCCCAGCGGCAAACCGCCAAAGCGACTCAATCGAGGCGAGATCGGCCACTCATCCAACAGACTCAGGCACAGCCGACCCCGACAAAACACCAAATTAAGCAGGCAACTCGGCCAACCACTCGGAAAATCATCCGTTATCTCTTTCGTAACACAATTCGGGACACAGTCCCGTTTTTTAAGGATACACTACATACCACATAATGAAACGTCGTACCACTTTAGAACCCCATCGCTTCCGTAGCGCATTATGGGACAGAACCTTCTGTTTCAGGACAACCTTGCCGATCCCGATTCCTTGTCGACGGTGTCTGCACTGTCGAACACTGCCTTCAAAATCGGCAAGTCTTTATTACTGCCACTATCTCACCAGAATTGTAAAGTAAAAAAAAAGCCGAAGGAACGTTCCTTCGGCTCCATTGCCAGACTTGCCCGAGACGGCCAATCCCAAATTCGGGATGACTCAGGATCGAAATCGGAAGACGGCACTCATGGTTCGACAAGACCGGCAGCAGCAAACGCGCCACATGATCTGCCCCCCTCTCCATGACATTCGCTTTTTCCGAACTCCGCCAACAGCCACAAGGGCGATCAGACCGTAAAGCCCGGTTGCCGCAAGAAAGACCATGTCCGGTAGGGAGGGATTCGCATGAAAACGTCTTCGATGCAGAACACCGTACACAACAAGGCACAAGGCCACGCCGCACAGGGTCCACCATGGATAATTATAGACGTCCTTCAGCCTGAACTGCTTGAACTTGCTGTACTTGCTCGAGACCTCCAACTGAAACGGCAGGAGTACCGAAACAGCCTGGACCCGAAGAATTCGGGCCGAACATTCCACTTCGACCAAATGCTGGCTGACCAAGAGCAAGTGTCCCTGCGGAAGACGGTCCTACGGCAAGGCGGCCAATACTCTGCGTCAGGTCGTGAAGCTCAAGAATCGGGCTGGCACACTGTCTTCTGGATATACGTGCTGGGAACGAATGGACTGAAATCAGGCCCGTCAGCCGAAGGCTTCAAGCGGCACGCCAACGCGTAGCGCGAGCCATCAAGGCCATCGACGCCGGACGTGAATCGAATCCCGGAGCTGCGGAGCTTTCCATCATCAATTTGCTTTCATTGCAAGAGGTTGCGACATCACCAAACAAAAGACGACCCAGTTGACTGACTTTGCCATTACAGGGTATCATCCCGCAAATGATCAGTGAATATTTCGCCCAAATAATTGAGACTTTCGAAGAAGCCATATGCATCAGCGACCGCACCGGCAAAATCGTGTATTTGAACAATCGTCACGAGCAGTTGACGGGCATTCCGCGTGCGGAATTCATCGGAAAATCCGTGCAGGAAATGGTGCACTGCGGTCTTTTCGATGTCGTTCTCAATCCTGAAATAGTCCAAAGCAAACACCCCGCCACCCGGCTGCAAAGCCTGAGCGACGGACGCAGAGTGGTCATCGACGGTTTTCCTGTCTTTGACGACAGCGGAAATGTCGTTCTGGTCGTTACCTATACCCGAGACATCTCGAAGCTTTCCGAACTGAAGGAACAGATGAATTCCCAAAAGGAACTTCTGGAGGCCTATCAGAAGCTGCAAAGCCAATCCAACGACTTCAACAAGCTCCCCGTGGTCATTCAAAGCAAGTCCATGAAGGCGCTGTACGGACAACTCTCCAATGTCGCCCAGACCGACGCCACCATCCTTCTGCTGGGTGAAACCGGCGTGGGCAAGGATGTCTTCGCACGCAAGATTCACGAGCTGAGCGAGCGTTCGGACAAGCCCTTTGTCAAGGCCGACTGTGGCAGCATGCCGGAAAACCTCATTGAAACCGAACTGTTCGGCTATGCTCCGGGCACATTTTCCGGCGGAAACAAGAACGGAAAGATAGGCCTTGTCGAGGCGGCGTCAGGCGGAACCCTGTTTCTGGATGAAATCGGGGAACTCCCCCTGCTCATGCAGACGCGGCTGCTCAGACTGCTGCAGGACAAGGAAATCCTGCGGGTCGGGGCCACCTCGCCGCAAAAGGTCGATGTCCGCATCGTGGCGGCCACCAACAAGAATCTGGAAGAAGAGGTCAAGGAAGGCCATTTCCGCCGCGACCTGTACTACCGGCTCATGGTCGCCCTCATCGACATTCCGCCCCTTCGCAAGCGCAAGGCGGACATCCTGTCTCTGGCGCACCTGTTTCTGGATTTCTACTGCAAGAAATACAAGCGCAACATCTCCTTTACTCAGGCCACCGAGACCGCCCTGCTCAACCACTCCTGGCCCGGCAACATCCGGGAACTGGAAAACCTGATTCTCGGCTGCGTGGTTTCCAGCAAGAAGAACGCCATCGACATCGGAGATCTGCCCTTTGTCCCGGCTCCGGAGAGCGCCCCCACCGAGACGGCGAACAACGGAATCGCTCTTCAGGGCAGAACAATGAAGGAAATTCTGGAAAACGTGGAAAAGAAGGTCCTGCAGGACGGCATGGAGCGGGTCGGCAACATGACCAAACTGGCCCGGGAGCTGGGGCTGGACAGAACCACGGTGTTTCGGAAGCTCAAGAAGTACGACAAGAAATAAGGCCTTCCCCGATCGGGAAAGGCCTTGTCTGCATGCTGCTATTCTTCGTCCCACAGATTTTCCATGCTGTAGGGCGATCCCGCCATCATCCAATGACTGCCGTCAATGAAACGGTATCCTCTGTCAAGCGAGGCCATTGCCTGCATGTCCTCGACATTCAGGGTCAGGTCAGCAGCCTCCAGATTTTCCCGAAGATGCGTTTCCGATGTCGACTTGGGAATGGCTATGGTTCCTCTGGTCAGGGCCCAGGCCAAAAGAATCTTGCCGGGGGTCACCCCGTATCGCTCGGCAATGTCCAGCACCACGGGTTCAGTCAACGGACAGGGCTCGTCCCGCTTCTGCTGATGGGCCGGTCTGGAGCTTGAGCCGAGGGGACAGAACCCGGTCAGGCCAAGCCCGTTTTCCCGGCAGAAATCGAACATGACTTTCTGCTGCTGGCACGGATGAATTTCCACCTGACTCATGGCCGGGGCAATCGCGCAATTGTCCAGAATCACCTGAAGCTTCTTCGTGCTGAAATTGCTGGTGCCGATGTTGCGAACCAGCCCCTGCCGCACGCATTCCTCCAACGCACCCCACAGCTCCAGCATGTGTTCCGTGGTCCACGGAATCAGATCGTCCGGTCCCTGCGGATACATGACCCCTTTCCTGAGTTGCACAGGCCAGTGGATCAAATACAGATCCAGATGGTCGAGTCGCAGGTTCGCAAGGGTGTGTTCAAGGGCGGGCCTGACCGAATCCGGGTTCTGCGCATTGTTCCACAGCTTGGAAGTGACCCAGAGCTGTTCCCGGGGAATGGCGAGCCGCTGAAAGGCCTCGCCGATCTCCGTCTCGTTGCCGTAGCAGTGAGCGCAATCCACGTGACGGTAGCCAATCTCGACCGCCTTTGCCACGGCTCTGGTCACGACGCCCTTGTCCGCACGCCAGGTTCCCAGCCCCAAAGCCGGAATCCTGTCACCGTTTTTCAATGTAACGTATTTCATGTCCCTCTTCCTGTTTCAAAAGAAGTCGTTAACAAAAAAGCCCCGCCAGAAGGCGGGGCTTTCGGAGAGTGTGTTGCGTCATAATCCCGCGCCCAGCACACTGGGAAGCCAGGTACTGAGGAAGGGGCAGTAGACAACGAGGAGAATGCACATTGTCAGGACCAGCAGGTAAGGCAGAACCGCAAGCGAAATCTTTTCCACCGACAGGTTCGCGATACGCGAGGCCACAAAGAGGTTCACGCCCAACGGCGGAGTCAGCATGGCGACCTCGTTGGTGATGACCATGATGACGCCGAAGTGGATCGGGTCGATGCCGAGACCGGTCACCATGGGCAGAAGTACCGGAGCCAGAATGATCATGGTGGACAGGGTCTCCATGAACATGCCGAGGAAGTACAGGATGCCCACGATCATGATGAGCACGACTTCAGGGTTCTTGGACACGCCGAGAACCAGATTGGCCAGCCGCAGCGGGGCCTGCTCATAGGTCAGGATTTTCCCGAACAGCGTGGATGCGCCCACGATGAACAGGACCGTGCCGCAGAGCATGGCACCTTCCAGCAGGGACATCTTGATGTGTTCCCAGCGCAGAGCCTTGTTGACCACGATGCCGACAAACAGCGCCCAGACAATGGCGATGACCGAAGCCTCGACAGGCGTTGCCATGCCGGAATAGATCGAACCCAGAATGATGAACGGCGTTGCCAGAGCGAAACCGCCCTTGGACAGGCTCTTCATGAAGACCTTCAGATTGAAGGGCGGCTGCTCCACATCGGGCTTCACGCCTTCCAGCTTGGCCTTGAGCATGGCCATGGAGGTCATGAACACCGCGACCATCAGACCGGGTACGATGCCGGCCGTGAACATGGCGGTGACCGACACATTCGCCAGAATGGCAAAGATGATCATGGGGTTGCTCGGGGGCAGCAGGATGCCGATGGTGCCGCCGGACGAAGCCGAGGCCGCGGCATAGGACGGCGTGTAGCCGTTGCGCACCATGGACGGGATCATCAGGGTGCCGATGGCAGCGACGGTTCCCGGTCCGGAGCCGGAGATGGCGGCGAAAAAGGTGCACGCCAGAATCGTGGTGATGCCGAGTCCGCCGGGCAGGCGCCCAACGAGCTGTTTCACCACGTCAATGATCTGCTTGGTGATGTTGCCGTGCTCCATCAGGGTACCGGCGATCACGAAACAGGGAATGGCCAGCAGCGGAAACAGGTTCACGCCGTCGAACAGGGAGTTGTGAATGATGGACAGCGGAAGGTAGCCGCACGTCGCAATGGCAATGACGGCTGAAATGATCAGGGACATGAAGATGGGCATGCCGATGAAAAAGCAGCCGACCAGAGCGACGATGGTGATTGCAAGGGTGGACATTACGCATCTCCTCCACCGATCTTGGCCAGGCTCATCAGGTCACGATTCCTGATGAGTTCCCAATATTTCATGACAAGCCGAACATTCATCAGCAGAAAGCATGCAGGCAGCATGGCTTCGACATACCCCTTGACAATGCCCAGAGTCGGGGAAACCTCGGGAAACTCGAACGCATTCTGCAGAGCCAGTCCCGATTGATAGGCAATGAAAAAGTTGGCCGCGATCCAGAGCAGGTCCGTAAACATGATCACGACGACTCTGACTTTCGGAGGAAAAATTAGGAACTGGGCGGTGATGCGCACATGCTGGCTGTGCTTCACGGCCAGCACGCCACCCATGTAGACGGTCCAGATGAAGCTGTAGCGGGACAACTCCTCGGTCCAGGCCAGGGACGAACTCAGAACAAAACGCATGAAGACTTGCAGGGTGAGGGCGAACACCATGGTTGCCATCAGGACCATGCAGGCGTTTTCTTCAAAGTTTGCAAAGAATTTTTTTACGATAGTCATACTTTGATACCAGCTAGGAGGTGATGGGCGGGCCGAAGCCCGCCCGTTGGTTACCATTTCTAGTTCTGTCCCATGATGGCGAGGGCCTTGTCGACCTTGGCCTTGCCGCCGATGGCTTCGTAGTACTCGGGCCACAGGGCGCGAGCCCTGTTCATCCATTCAGCCTCATCCTCGAGCTGCTCCAGCACCATGCCGTGCTTGATGCAGTTGTCCAGAGCGACCTGGTTCTGCTTGGCAACCCATTCCCACTCGTACTTGCAGGCTTCGGTGGCAGCCTTCTGCACCAGAGCCTGAGTAGTCTCGGGCAGACGCTGAAACCACTTCTCGGAGACGAGCAGCGGGCCGACCCAGAGCATGTAATGCAGGTCGGTGATGTACTTCTGCACTTCCCAGAACTTCTGGTCCTGATTGATGGAATGGGGATTTTCCTGACCATCGGCCACACCCTGCTGCAGGGCATTGAAGGTCTCGGACCAGGCCAGAGGATGCGGCTCCACGCCCCAGGAGCGGAAGGAATCAAGCTGGATGCGAACCTTGGGGACACGAATCTTGAGGCCCTGCAGATCGTCCAGCTTGGTGATGCTGTGCTTGGAGTTGGTCAGCACGCGGTAACCGCCGATCAGCCAACCCAGAGGACGGGTCTTGCTTTCCGCAGCAACGGAGTCGCCCAGATCCTTGACGAAGCCGTCATTGCCCAGGAGCGTGTAGGCATTTTCGATCTGGGGGAACAGATAGGGCAGAATGGCGATGGTTGCGGACGGAGCAAACGGAGTCAAATTACCAGCCGCCAGAACTGCCACGTGGATTTCGGAATCGCGAAGCTGTTTCACGTTCGCCTGCTCCGAACCCATGGAGCCACCCAGGAAAAGATTGACCCGAACCTTGCCATCGGATTCCTTTTCAATGATTTCCTTGAACTTCTCCAGCGCGACAGCATGGAGACTTCCGGTGGGATTGGCCGTGGCGGCCATGATCATGGTTCTCTGGTAGTCTGCCGCAAAAGCGGAAGTGGAACCTACCAGCAGCGCTGCGGCCATAAGCAGGATCAACATCTTTTTCATCATACACTCCAGTTTTGACAGGTTGAAAAGTATGTTTTCCGGCAATCAACGCCAGCAGCGCCGGAAAGAGACACTTAACTACTCCATTATCCCGATAGCTCGATCAATCTTGTCCTTGCCCCCGAGTACATCGTGGAACTGAGGCCAAATCGAACGAGCCTTCTTCTCCCAAACATCTTCATCCGTGAGTTTGTTCACGACCATGCCGTGCTCCAGACTCATCCGCAGGCATTTCTGATTCTCACCCTCGACCCAATCCCACTGATACCGGGTGGCTTCCTGCATGCACTTCTTGATCAGTGCACGATTCTGTTCAGGAAGACTCTGATACCACTTTTCGGAAACGCTGAAGGCAACCAGCAGCAAATGCACGCGCAGTTCCGTGATATATTTCTGAACTTCCCAGAATTTCCTGTCTCGGGTGCTCAAATGAGGATTGTACTGACCATCAGCCACACCCTGCTGAAGAGCATTGAACGTTTCGGACCAGGCCATGGGAAACCCTTCGGTGCCCCAGGCCTTGTAGGTTGCCAGCTGCAAATCGACAGCAGGAACCCGAATCTTGAGATCCTTGAGATCGTCGAGACAGGTAACGGGATGCTTGGAATTCGTAATATTGCGGTAACCGCTGATCAGCCAGCCGATGGGACGAGTGGAACTTTCACGGGCAATCCTGTCGCCCAGATCAGTCAGAAAACGATCATCGCCCAGAAGCTTGTGCGCCTTGTCAATGGAAGGAAACAGACCAGGCAGCACCAGCAGGGTTGCGCTGGGGGCAAACGGAGTCATGTTGTCGGCAGACAGAGCCGAAACATGCAGCTCTCCGGTCCTGAGCTGTTTGACATTGGCCTGTTCACTGCCCATGGTCCCACCAATGAAAGGCTGAACGCGGATGACGCCGTCGGATTCCTTTTCGATCAGCTTCTTGAATTCGGTTATGGCCACTTCATGAGAGCTTCCCGGAGGATTGGAGGTCGCAGCCAGAATGACCATCGGCTTCAATCCGGAGGCATTGACAACAGCAGCACACAGCGTCATGGCGAGAAGCAGGAAGAATACGAGAATTTTTTTCATCAGTCAGTTCCTTCTCAGTTACATGTTTCCGAAGTGCCAGCCAGCTTGTCCATCGATGGAATAAATTAGGAGGCCGTGCCGTTGTGTGCCGATTTTCACACGCTCCGTGCAAATAAGGTGCCTCACTTGTGAAAAGAAGAACAGTTCGATCAAGAAAAAATTTTAAGTCCTTTTATTTCAATAGGTAAACAAAGGTCGGGCAACGAAGACATGCCCCTTTCAACTATTGAAAACACAATATTATACGCCTTGCCAATCGATTCCACACCAGCAGAATACGCGTGGCTGTGAAACTTTTCACAGCGGTGTGGCAGCACGACAACACCAGAAGTGAAAATTCCGCAATTCAGACTGCAATAAACTGAAATAACAGGTTAAAAATGTAAATGTTGCAGCAGAACAACAGTTGCACTCTCGCAACAATTCTCTCCAACCCAAGGAAATAGCACAAAAAAAGAGGGGCCAAAGCCCCTCTTCCTTTCAAACCAGCGAATGAAACAAGCGGGTTACAAGCCGAGAACCTTCTGTGCGTTCCTGAACATGATCTGCTCCATGACATCCTCGGAAAGGCCAAATCCCTTGTACATGGCCAGCGCATCGCGGAAATCCGCACCGGGGTGCGCGCTGGCGAAAAGAATCTTGTCACCAATCAGATTGGCAGCGGCCTTCACATAGGATTCCCCACCGGGATGCCGCTCGTACTCCGAAAGCTCCATGTACACGTTTTCATTACGTTCAGTGATCATGATGGCTTCCTCTACCCAGGGATAGCCGCCGTGACTGATGATGATCTTGAGCTGCGGAAAATCACGGGCAACATAGTCGATGTAGCGGGGAGCAGCATGCTCCATGACTGCGCCGGGGACCAGAGTTCCCGGGCCAGTGGCCACGATCACCGGGATATCCAGTTCGCAGCACTTGCTGTAAACCGGGTAGTATCTGGCGTCATTCACGAACATCTTGGCAAGATAGGGGTCGATGCAGGCTCCATGCATGCCGTCTTCCCTGATGTCCTTGTCCAATTCGTAGATGGCGTCCATGCCGCGATTCGGGTCCACGCCCATGAAACCCAGAAACATGTCGGGGAATTCCCTGACAAAGGCCTTCACGCCTTCATTGTTGGATTTCGCATCGTATGTGCCGGAGCAGTCGCGGCCGGTGATGACGGCCTTGACGTACCCTTCCTTGCTGATCATGTCCACGACCTCGGGAACGCTCTGGGCATAGAGCCGGGTCAGATCCATCTTGGCAAACATGCCCTTGAACATGGTGCTCTTGGTAAAGCCGTCGATGGTCGCCTGAGTGTTGGGACGGAAACGAAAGTCAATAATATCCACTGGATTCTCCTTGCTGCGATGCCGCCCTATTATAATGTATACATGCGACATCCTGTGTTCTGGGAATCCTGAAGAGCAAGGTCGATGCCAGTTTGCATCACTTGTGTTTTGTCGAATGTGAAAAAAATCATGAAAAATTTAGTTGTTTAAAAACAATCAATTAAGTCAAAAAAGACCTTTTGGCCTCTAAAAGTCAGGCATGATTTCCGCTTTTTACCCGCCCCATGGAAGCACCATTTTTCACAAGCCGTTGCAACCCGCCACGCATGTGCAGCGCTGCAACACCGCATTCAACCCATTGCAATACATACGATAAAAAGCAGAAAGTTGCACCAATGCAACAGCTTCGTGATACATGGCATCCCCGATTGTGAAATTCGTGTCTACCTATTTTATCATTTAATACAGCATGTTATGAAATTGGCACTGTCGTTGCTTATGTGGAGGCATGCTGCGGGCAAGGCGCTCAAGCAGCGATTGTTCGTAACGGTAAATTTCCAGGATTTAATGAACTTGAACCTTTTTGCTGGAGAACTCTGATGTATAATTTGGATTGCTGCCTCTCCCCTCAGGAAGAGCGTATCGAAAAGAAGAGCATGGACCGTTCCGGCCGCGAACGCGTTTACGGAATCCTCGATTCCTTTCACATGACCACCCCGTACATCGACATCGAGCGTGCCCGCTACTTCACCGAATCCATGAAGCTGACCGAGGGCCAGCCTCTGGTTCTTCGCTGGGCCAAGGCTCTGCTGAACTGCGCCGAGAAGATGACCGTGTACATCACTCCCAATTCCCTGCTCGCCGGCCGCTCCGGCAAGCTCGGCCGCTACGGCATCCTCTACCCCGAAATCGACGGCGACTTCTACTTCACTCTCGCCGATCTGGACAAACGCGAAAAGAGCCCGTTCAAGATCACCCCGGAAGAAGTCAAGATCGTTCTCGAGGACATCGCTCCCTACTGGAAGGGTCGGACCTATCATGAGCACCTGAACAATGCCATGCCCGAGGACCTGCGCGGCGTGACCTACGACGACGACAGCGGCCTCAAGTCCAAGTTCGTTGTCTCCGAGACCTCTTCCTACCGCTCCGCCCTGCAGTGGGTGCACGACTACCCCAAGGTGCTGAAGCGCGGCTTCAAGGACATCCAGCGTGAAGCCCAGGAACGTCTGGACTCCCTCGACCACGAAAGCCCGATCGAAATGTGGGAGAAGAAGCCGTTCTACGAAGCCATGGTCATCGTGTGCGACGCCATCATGCTCTGGAGCCGCCGCCATGCCGATCTGGCTCGCGAACTGGCTGCCGCCGAAGAGAACGAGACCCGCAAGGCCGAGCTGCTCAAGCTTGCCGAAATCTGCGAACGCGTGCCTGCCGAGCCTGCCCGCAATTTCCATGAAGCCGTGCAGTCCCAGTGGTTCACCCAGATGTTCTCCCGCATCGAGCAGAAGGCTTCCGCCATCATCTCCAACGGCCGCATGGACCAGTACCTGTTCCCCTACTACGAACAGGACATCAAGGCCGGTGTGCTGACCCCGGAAGGTGCCAAGGAGCTGCTGGAAAACATGTGGGTCGAGATGGCTCAGTTCATCGACCTGTACATCAACCCCACCGGCAACGAGTTCAACGAGGGCTATGCCCACTGGGAAGCCGTGACCATCGGCGGCCAGACCCCGAACGGCAAGGACGCGACCAACGAACTGACCTACCTGTTCCTGGAATCCAAGCGCGAATTCCCCATGAACTACCCTGACCTGGCTGCACGCATCCACTCCCGCAGCCCGGAACGTTTCATCCACGAAGTCGCCCTGACCATCAAGGACGGCACCGGCTTCCCCAAGCTGATCAATGACGAGGAAATCGTTCCCCTGTACGCGATCAAGGGCGCGCCTCTGGATCAGGCTCTGGACTACTCGGTTTCCGGCTGCACCGAAGCCCGCATGCCGAACATCGAAACCTACACTTCCGGTTGCGTGTACATCAACTTTGCCACTGCCATCGAGATGACCATGCACAATGGCCGCATGCTCAAGTACGGCAGCGAAGTCGTGGGTCTGGAAACCGGCGATCCCACCACCTTCAAGACCTGGGACGAATTCCACGAAGCCTACCTGAAGCAGCACCACAACCTGCTCGCCAAGGCTTTCCGCCAGCAGTACATCGTGGACTGCCTGCGCCCCGAGCACTTCGCGACCCCGTTTGCCTCCGTGCTGCACGACCTGTGCATGGACAAGGGCAAGGACCTGCAGAGCCAGCACATCGAAGGCGGTCTGGAATACTCCTACTTCGAATTCCTGGGCTACGGCACGGTTGTCGACTCCCTGAGCGCCATCAAGAAGCTGGTCTTCGAGGACAAGAAGCTGACCATGAAGGAAGTCGTGGATGCCATCAATGCCAACTTCGAGGGACATGAGGAAGTCCGCGAAATCCTGAAGACCGCTCCCTGCTACGGCAACAACGATCCCTATGCGGACACCATTGCCCGCGAGCTGGATAGCGTCTGCCAGGAGTTCGCCCACAAGTACTCTCTGGAACGCGGCGTGAACCTCGACGTTCGCTACGTGCCCATCACTTCGCACGTGCCTTTCGGCAAGGTCGTTTCCGCGACCCCGAACGGTCGTCCGGCATGGACTGCCCTTTCCGACGGTTCCTCCGCCTCTCACGGCGCCGACAAGAAGGGCCCCACTGCTGTTCTGATGTCCAACTACCACTCCAAGAACAACGGCCTGATGAACCGCGCTTCCCGTCTGCTCAACGTGAAGCTCTCCCCGAAGGTCGTCGAGGGCGAGGAAGGCACCCGCAAGGTCGTGGACATGATCCGCACCTGGTGCGACCTCCATCTCTGGCACCTGCAGTTCAACATCGTGAACCGCGAAACCCTGATCGCCGCTCAGAAGGATCCTGACAACTACCGCGATCTCATCGTTCGCATCGCCGGATACTCCGCATACTTCTGCGACCTTTCCCGCGACCTGCAGAACGACATCATCAACCGCACCGAACATCAGATGATGTAGCCGGTTGACCATGTAGGACCTCAGGGGGGCAGTTTCGGACTGCCCCCCTGTTTCCCCGATTTTCCACAAACGTCTTTTCCGCACAGGTCGGACCGATTACAAAGAGCAAGCCCCATGAACGCTACGAAAGGTATAGTTTTCAACATTCAGAATTTCTCCGTCCATGACGGAAACGGAATCAGAACCCTTGTCTTTCTGAAAGGCTGCCCTCTGCGCTGCTTCTGGTGCAGCAATCCGGAATCCCAGCTCAGGCAGCCTGAGATGGGCTTCAATCCCGACCGTTGCCTCGGCACCGACAAATGCACCCGTTGCATAAGGAAATGTCCCAACGACGCGATTTCGCAGACCGATGACAATCTCATCATGATGAATCCGGACAAGTGCCAGCACTGCTTCACCTGCGCGGACAACTGTGCGGCTGGTGCGCTGAATGTCTACGGCAAGGAAATGACCGTGGACGAAGTGATCGAGGAAGTGGAAAAGGAATCGCTTTTCTACGCGCGTTCCGGCGGCGGCATGACCCTTTCCGGCGGAGAGGCCACGGCCCAGCCCGAATTCGGTATTGCCCTGCTCAAGGAAGCCAGACGCCGACGCATCCATACGGCCATGGAATCCTGCGCTTGCGTGAAATGGGAAGTGTTCAGGGAATTCTGCGCCAACCTCGACCAGCTCATGGTCGACCTGAAGGCGTTCGACGAAGACCTGCACAAAAAGGGAACCGGCGTGGGCAATCAGCTCATCAAGGAAAACATTCTCAGGGCCATCGAGGAATTCCCGAACCTGTCCATTCTGGTGAGAACGCCCGTGATTCCCGGCTTCAACGACAATGCCGAGGAATTGCGGAAAATCATCGGCTTTCTGCCGGTCCGCCCGAACGTCCGCTACGAAATGCTGCCCTACCACAGGATGGGCCAGCCCAAATACGCCTATCTCGGCCGCGAATTTCCCATGGGCAAGGCCGAAATCTCCGAGGAATTCATGCGCTCGGTCAAACCCATGGAAATCATGGCCAACGAACGCTTCGGCAAGGCGAAATGACCTCTTTCCCCCAGTAGGCTGATATGTCTGTCCCTGAATGGCATATCAGCCTACCGCCCCTTGCATACCACACCTGCCTTCCTCTCTTCTCCCCCTCGGCAAGGTGATACAAAGGCAGCCTTTCGAGGCTGCCTTTGCCGTTGCAAAACAGACACCCTTTCAAAGGCTACAGGCAGGCAATGCAGTAATGCAGGATCAGGCAGCCCAGGCCGAGGCAGAACAGACCAAAGGCGCCCCGGAGCCAGCGGGTGCTGGAAAGGATCTCCTGCTCGTCCGCCATGTAGACCTGATCCATGTATTGCATTTCGGAGCGGACCTTGTATCTGGGGGTAAACACCCAAAGGCATATGAGCATGGAAAGCGCGAACAGGACTATCGGCAGATAGAACAGCCATCCCCGGGGCTGCGCGACATCCTCGAACACGCTGCAATGCAGTGCCACGAAAGCGATGTTTGCCGCAGCCAGCATGCCGGAATACGCAACAAGATGGGACAGAATCTGCCCGTAACGAGCCCGCATCAGATCGAGCTCGCGCTTCTCCTCTTCATCCAGCTCCCTGCCCTTCCGCTCCTGAAACCAAGGATTGTCAGCCATTGAAAATCTTCCCGCAGTGGCAGCATTGATACCTCGTTCCCGTGTTCAGAAACGCGCCAGTCCGCTTGAGACTCCTGTCAGCCCTGCCTGGGGCCGGATCAATCACCTTCACCTCGATTTTCGGGACAGGCATGTCGTCGGATGTGAGAATGCGTTTGCTTCTCAACCGATGCATGCGCTTGTCCAGCGAAATCCTGTTCGCGAAAAAACGCCGATGCATCCGCGAGGTTATCGGTCCGAAAAGTCTGTGCGGTCCGCTTGAACCGCATCGAGGGCATTGCATGGCCCCTCCTTGCATCGTCAACTGAATGGTTCGAGGGAATTCCCGCCCGGACGAAAGGCGCATGCCAAAAGCATCAAGGCAGAGGAACCGCATGCATGCGGTTCCTCTGCCTATCAAAAATTGCAGCACATATACACCCCGACGGGGCACAACATGCCAAAAGGTACCGAGCCGATGAAGTCGTCCATTCCACAAGCGGAATGGCCCCTCGGAAATCAGCCAAGCTCCCTGCTGCGCTCATATGCCTTGCGCACTGCATCCATGATGTTTCCGCGCACTGCGGTCCGATCGAAATGCGTCAATGCGGCAATGGTGGTCCCGGCCGGAGCAATGGCCATCTCCTTGAGCATGCTGACATGTTCCGCGGACGTTTCCGCCATGCGGCTCGCCCCGGCAAAAAGCTTCTTGACCATGGGGGAAGCAACGTCCCGATGCAGTCCGAGTTCGACACCGGATTCGATCATGGTTTCGATGAGATAGAAAATGAATGCCGGCCCAGACCCGATGAGTGCGGTAAAGACGTCGAGTTGATCTTCGGTCAAAACATGCACATCCCCCAAGGATTGAAACATGCGCTGGACAAATGCCTTCTGCTGTTCGGTAAGTGTCTCGTCATCCTGACAAATGGCGGTCACGCCTTCCTGAATCAGCACCGGGGTGTTGGGCATGGCCCGGATGACCGGACAAATGTTGCGGATGCTATTCTGGAGGGACTCCAGGGTCAGCCCCGCGGCAATGGACACCAGACACTTCTCCCGTGTCAGCGCAGGGACCATTTCAGGCCAGATTCCCTGCACCTGCTGCGGCTTGACGGCCAGAACAATGAAATCGGATTTCTCCGTCAGCTCCTGCACACTCCGACACGGAACAAGCCCGGTTTCTTCGGCCAGTTTCAACAGCTTGCCACGAGTCTGATTCAGGCCGTACAAGGTAAAGCCCCGGGTTCCGGCAAGAGCGCGGATAATTGCTCCTCCCATATTTCCGGTTCCCAGAAAACCAACGTTCATATCACGCCTCCACGGTTGTATTTTTGGCAAGAATTGTTCTGGCCGCTGCCGTCATTCCGCCGGTCGGCCCTGCTATATGCCGCAACTCCTGCAACTTGTTGCGCAGATCGGACAAATGATTCGGATTGCGCAGCCAGGCGACAATCTGACGATAATAGCTGTCCGCGTTGGCCCTTTCCTGCAGATATTCGGGAAAGAGTTCCTTCTGGAACAGGATGTTGGTCAAACTGACAAACCGGGAAAAGGCCAACCGCCGCACGAGAAACGCGGCCGGACGATCCAGCTTGTAGCTCACGATGGTCGGCGTGCCGATCAGGCCGGTTTCAAACGTGGCAGTGCCGGAGGCAGCCAGAACCAGACTGGATTCCCGAATCATCTGAAAGCGTTCCTCGGGCTCCACAATGGCAACCGGCAGATCGTCCGGCCAGAACCGCCGCAGATGCTTTTCGCTTATGCCCGGAGCCCGGGCAATGCGAAACGTCATCCAGGGCATGTTTCGCCGAATCCGCCGCGCTGCCTCGGCAAAATCCGGCAGAAGAAAGGCAACCTCCTTTCGCCTGCTGCCCGGCATGATGCCGATCTGACGCTGGTTCGGAGCAATCCGGTCGAGCGACTGCAACGGAATGATATCCTGAAGCGGATGCCCGGCATATATGGCTCGGCACCCTCTGTTCTGAAAATATTCCGGCTCGAACGGCAAGGCGCAGATGATGTTGCGCACATGCTTCTGCATGGTCTTCATGCCCTGTTGCTTCCAGGCCCAGAACTGGGGCGCCATGAAGTAGTACACCGGAATGTTCATGGTACGCGCCGCCTTGATGAGAGGGATGTTGAAATCCGGGCAATCGACCATGACAATGCAGTCGGGGCGATCGCGCTTCCAGAATTCGACAATCCTCCGCTGCAAACGGAAAATGCCCGGCAAGCCGCGCAGTACATCCAGAAAACCGGAAAAGCAGATCAGCTCCATAGGGAAATGCACCACGCCCCCGGCCCGGGAAAACATCGCGCCCCCCATGCCCCCGATCTCCAGCCCCGGACACAACCTGAGCATTTCCCGGGTCAAGGCCCCGGCATACATGTCACCGGACGCTTCGCTGCAATTTATCCATACTTTTCGAAACACCATTCCTCCGCAATTCCAATGCCAGCATGGAGACCGCAAGAATGATCAGGGAAAACCCGATCCAGCCGGCAACACTGAAATTCTCACCCCAGAAAACGCACACCCAGATCGTGCCCAGAATCGGTTCCAGATTGCAGAACACCGCGACATGCACCTGGGGAATGCGCTTCAGACTCTGCCCATACGCCCAGAATGCCATGTAGCCGGTAAAGACCGCAGTCATCGCGAGATCAAGCCATGTCTGTGCAGTGTACGGCACGTGAAACGTAATGAACGGCAGCAAAACAAGAGCCCCCCCAAGCTGCATGTACGCATAGATGACTTCGGTCTCGTACTTCCTTTGCCAGTAGTTCAGAAAAGGATACTGCAAGCCGTAGCAGAGTCCGGAAGCCACACCGCACAGTATGCCCGGAAGCGAGGGCTCGGTTTGCATGCTTCCGCCGGAAGCCGCCAGAAAAATCACGCCGCAAAGAGCTGTGCCAATGGCCAGCCATCGTTTTTTCGAAACTTCCTCATGCGAAATGAATCTTGAAAACACGGCGACCCAGACCGGAGCCGTGTACAGCAGAATCTCCCCCATGGCCGCACCACTGTGCCGCATGGACATGAACAGCACATAGTACAGGCCGCCAACTCCGAACATGCCCCAGACCATGAACAGAAGGGCCCGACTCGGTCTGATTCTCAACGAATGCAGGCAGACGGCATGGATTCCGAAGCACAGGCATCCCAGAAAGGCTCGCCAGAAGGAAATCTCCAGCGGAGCAAGACCTGCCGCAAACAGATTTCTCGACAGCAGCGTCATCAACGACCAGCAGAAAGAGGCCAGAATGACAAACCCATACCCGGAAAAGGCCCTGTTCATGGCGAACTCGCTTGAAGACGGTTACCGCTTTGCAGCAAGGGGGATGCCTCCGGGGGGCGATCCCGAGAGACATCCCCACAACGGGAGTATATCGATTATGTTCTATGCGTTGACATGCGCCTTTGCCGTTGAAACGCGGTTAACGAACTTGGGCGAGGTTTCCGGAGCCAGAAGCTGGCAGACGACACCGCCGATCAGCAGGGTGGCGATGCAGCATCCCAGAGTCACGGTCACGCCGTACTGTTCCATGATGACGGGGAGCATCCAGGTGCCCATGCCCGCGCCGATGCGGCTGGCGGCAATGGTCAGCCCCACACCGGAGCCGCGAAGCTCGGTCGGGAACAGTTCCGGCGGATAGAGCCACTCCGCCACGATGGAAATGGCCAGAACCGTGGAGAAGGTGGCCAGAAGAACCAACGCGATGGTCGGAGGCATGTTCTGCCAGACGGTCATGAGCGTCAGCACCGCACCCGCGCCGTAGAAGGTCCACATCAGGAACGCCCGGCGCGAGATCTTGTCGGCAATCAGAATGCCGATCAGCACGCCGACCATGGTGAATCCGTTGTAGAGCATTCCGGAGGCGTGCGGATTGGCGATGTGCAATCCCTCCACGACGACCGGGAGGAAGATGCTGATGGCAAAGAAGGGAAGCACCTGACACAGGAAGAAGGTGCAGGACGTCACGGTGCTGCGCCACAATTCCGGGCTGAACAGCCTGAGCAGGGATGCGGAAGCCACCTGCTTTTCCTCGACCGGCAGCCTGTACCCGTTTCCGATGTGCATCTGGATGAGAGCCAAGCCCTCCTTCGCACGGTTCTGGGCCTGCAGCCATACCGGCGACTCAGGCGTTCCAAGGCGGACAGCCAGAGTGATCAGGGCAAACACGGCCGAAGAACAGATGATCCAGCGCCAGCCGTTTTCGCCCATGTCGCCCATGGAGGCGATGAGCAATCCGAGGAAGTAGGAAATGATGTAGCCGAAGGTCCAGGCGGCCATGAGCCAGCTCATCATCTTCGTCCGAATCTTCTCGGGAGTCCATTCGCTCAGCAGGGCAACGCCGACCGTGTAGTCGGCACCGACGCACATGCCCAGCAGGAATCGCACGATCACCAGCAGCAATGTATCCGAAATGAAGAACTGCACCAGAGACAGCGCCAGGCTGACAATGGCGACCCAGGCAAACGTGGACTTTCGTCCCAAACGGTCGATGATGATCCCGGTCAGCAGGCTTCCGAGCAGAATGCCGAAAAGGGAACCGGCTCCAACCAATCCCATCCAGAACCCGTCGAGTCCCAGAGGACCGGCGGCATATGTCAGGGCGATTCCGACAATGCCAAGAATGTACCCGTCACAAATCTGCCCCATATAGGTGCCGACCGCAATTTTCTTGTGAATTGCGGAGAAAGGAGCATCATCAAAGCAAATTCCGTTTTTTCCTACAGGCGCCATTGCACTCTCTCCTTTTTGGAAGTGGATTACGGAAAGGGGACACAATACATTTGAAAATGGCAGGCTTATTCCTTGTAGGCTATCGCATCCATCTCCAGCAGGCAGCCGTGAGCGAGTTCATTCGCTCCCAGACACAGGCGGGCCGGACGGTGATTTCCCATGAATTCGGCATACACTTCATTGAAGCCATCAAAGTCGTCCATGGTGCTCAGGAACACGGTTGTCTTGGCAATGTCCGAGATATCGAGTCCGGCGGCATCCAGTACGGCCTTGAGATTGATCAGGGTCTGAAAGGTCTGCTGCTTGATGTCGATCCCGACGACATTGCCGTTCACGGGATGAAACGGGACCTGACCACAGATGTAATAGGTATTTCCGGCCTTCACGCAGTGGCTGTAAGGGCCTATCGCTTCACAGGATTCGGCAGAATTAAAGAATTCCATTTCATTCTCCTTTGGATAAGGGGCTCCTGCGGGAAGGATGCCGAGGGTGATATCAGCATCCTCCCCCATCATGCAGGAGTTGGCGAGGGAGGTGATAGTGTTATATTTCGGATTTCGCGTTGAACTCTTCGTACATGAGCCTGCACTTGGCGCCCATGGTCAGGAACGGTTCGGGCGGAAGCCGCTTGGGAGTGGAGATCTCCTTGAGGAATTCCAAGCGATCACTGGAGATTCCGCTGACCCATTCCGCCAGGTAGTAGCCGAGCAGACTGGTCTTGGCCACGCCCGCGCCTTCGCCGCAGGCCGATGCAAACACGGTGGGGAACTTCTGCATCATCAACGGGCGGAAGTTCATGGTCATATTGATCATCCCGCCATAGACGTACTCGAAATTGACGTGCTTGAGTTCGGGATAGCGACTCTCGTACGCCTTGCGCAGCTTGGGGATGGACCGCATGATGCGCTGATGCGAGGTGGTCAGGTGGGTTGCAAAGGAGAAGCCGTTGCGCACGAAGATGCGATTGTCGCGGGTGAACCGGACAGTGGTTCCGGCGGGGTGACCGGAAGTACAGCCCCAGGGCTTGACGCCTTCGAGGTGACGCATCTCCTCGTCCGTGAACTGGCGGGTGAACGCACCGTAGGAAAGCACCGGGCAGAACACCTTCTTGACGATGCCGAATTCCTGGATGAAGGGACCACCGGTAACCAGAACGAACTTGGACTGAACCCGCTGTCCGCTCCTGAGCACGATGCTCGTCGGGCTGCCTTCATCAATGCGCATGACCGGGCATTCCTCGAAAACGTCAACGTTCTCGGGCATCACGGTAAACATGCCGCGCAACACGTCAGCCGGGTTGATGAGCACGGTGCCTGAGGTGTACAGGGCCTTCTTGTAGTACCGGGTGCCGGTACGGCGGTACAGGTCCTCGCCCTCGACGACCTCGTAGGAGCAGTTCATCCTCTTGAGTTCGTCCATCTCGTGCTGCATGAGCTTGAAGCTCTTTTCCTCGGCGCAGCAGAGGTACTTGCCGCAATGGTCCCAATCAACGTCTTCAATACCATTGTTCTTGATGGTCTCTTCCATCCAGTTGATGATGAAGGTATTGAGCCTGAAGTACCTCTGATTCTCCTCGAAGGAGGAAGCGCCCTGGTCGCCGAAGTCGTGCGGCACGTCGATGATGAAACCGGCGTTCTTGCCGCTGTCGTTGTTGCCGATCTTGATGGCTTCGAACACGGCGATATCCGCATCCGGATGGAGCTCGGCCAGATGCCGCGCCGCAGCCTGTCCGCCGTAACCGGCGCCAACGACAATATAGTCGTACTTGTTCTTGATTTCGGAATGGTGCTTGAACTGATGGTCCTTGTACGCGGACATTTCCAGCCAGCCCTGACCCGTGGTTGTGGGATACAGCTTCACCTCACGCATGATACAACCCTCTTGTTATGTGGTTTTGCTTTATGCCTTAGTCGTGCAAAATGATTCTCGCATCCGCTACGGCCAAGCCCTTTTCCAATGCAAAGACGGGATTGAGATCGACTTCCGCGATTCCGCGCATTTCATTCACCAACTGCGAAATGACGCACACGGTTTCAGCCAGCGCTTCCAGATCGCAAGGCTTGCTGCCACGCGCACCCTGAAGCATTCCCAGTCCCTTGATTTCACGAATCATGCTACGGCAGGACGGCATGTTCACCGGAGCGACCCGGAAGGCAACGTCCTTCAGGATTTCCACGAAAATACCGCCAAGACCGAACATCACTGTGGGGCCGAAGGTATTGTCATGGCTCGAACCGATGATGCACTCGACGCCACCGGGAAGCATGGCAGTCATCATGACGCCAAAGATGTCGGCATCGGACTTGTACGTACGGCCATTGCCGACCAGCCGTTCAAAGGCCTCGCGAGCCTTGTCCTCGGAATCGATGTTCAATGCCACGCCGCCGGCATCGGTCTTGTGCAGAATGTCGGGGGAAACGATCTTCATCACGACCTTGCCGCCGATCTTTCCGTAGAATTCCGCAGCTTCATCCGCATTCGTGGCCAGATAATCCTCTTCAATATTCAGGCCATACGCACGCAGAATGCTTCTGGCTTCCGTTTCCACCAGATTGGTGCGGCCGGAATCCCTGACAGCCTGAATGATGGCTTCGGTCTTTTCCTTGCGGTCGGAAGGCATGGCAGGCAGTTCCTCGCCAGCCTCTTCAGCCAGTGCCTTCCTGATATCGCTGTACTCGACGATCAGCCCCATGTTTCTGACGGCGGCGTCGACCTCGCCAAAGACAGGCACTCCGTGTTCACTGATGTAGTCCAGGCATTCGGGATGCTGTGGCTGGTAGATGGAATGCATGACGACCGGCTTGTCGCTGGCGGTAATCCGCTCGACCATGCTCTTGGCCACGTCCATTTCCAGCACCCTGAATTCCTCGGACAGATCGGCATACCCGCCGTAGAGTCCGACGATGACCACGCCGTCCACATCCGGATCGTTCAGCAGCACATCCAGGCAGCGGTCGAATACCCACATGTCGGCTTCAGGCGTTCCGGCCAGATCAACCGGGTTCTTGATGGGGCAATGCGGCATCAGGATTTCGCGCAGCTTGGCCTGCGTTGCATCGGAAAGGACCGGTGCCTTCAGTTCGAACTTCTCGGCAAAGTCCGTGGCCATGACGCCGTGTCCGCCGCCATCGGTCAGAATGGCGATACGCTTGCCCTTGGCGGGTTTGCACTTGGAGAACGTTTCAGCGGCATCCAGCAGCTGACCGGGGCTGTCCACGCGAATGACTCCGGCCTGCTTGAGCGCGGCATCGAAGATCTTTTCGCTTCCGGCAAGGGAACCGGTGTGGGATGCGGCGGCACGGGCTCCAGCAGCGCTGCGGCCGATCTTGATCGCAGCAATGGGGACCTTGGCCGCAGTCCGCTTGGCGGCTTCGATGAACTTGCGTCCGTCTTCCTCGTCTTCAACACGCAGGCCTTCCATGTACAGAAGCAGGACCTTGGTGTTGTCGTCCATTTCTATATATTCAACGAAATCGTGGAACCGCATGTCCATCTGGTTGCCGATCGTGGCCCAGCAGCTGTAGCCGAGGTTCCTGGATTTCGCATTGAAATTGATGTCGATGCCGAAATTGCCGCTTTGCAGCACCAGACTCATGGGGCCGGGGGCCAGATCGATGATGCTGGCATTCATGCTCTTGGCAGCGCTGTAGGTTCCCATGCAGTTGGGACCCTGCACGCGCATGTTGCCCTTGCGGGCAATCTCGAGCATCTTGCGCTCCAATTCCTTGCCCTCCGGTCCGGTCTCGCCGAAACCGGTGGAAACAACGATCGCGCACTTGACGCCCTTTTCGACGCACTGCTCCATGACAGGCAGAATGTATTTCGGGGCAATGGCGATAATGGCGAGATCCACTTCACCGGGCACCGAAAGGATATCCGGATACGTGGGATGGCCGAAGATTTCGCCACCGGAACGGGAAATGAGATATATGTCCCCATCGAACCTGTTTTCAATCAGGCTTTTCGCTGTCCAGTAACCGTACTTCTTCGAATTGGAAGAAGCACCGATCAGCGCGACGCTTTTGGGTTGAAAAAGAGGTACCAGATCGCTCATGGAAAACTCCTTGTCGAATTCATCCCCGATGCAGGTCGGGGATGAATCAATATTATTTTTCTACGACAACACCAATAGCCATATCGGGACAGATCGTGCCGCAGATGTCACACAGGACGCACTTGTCCGGATTTGCGCGGACAACATAGTTGTAGCCCTGACCGTTGATCTTTTCGCCAATGGCGAGAACACCCTTGGGGCAGTTGTCGACGCAAAGGCCGCAGGCCTTGCAACGACGCGTATCTATGACATGATGTTTCTCAGCCATTGGAGCACTCCTTTTCCATCGCGGCATATCCGGCCCGCAATGCATCAATGTTCAAACCGACGAGCTGAGGCTTCTTGGCCCCCATGGTCTCGTGAACGATTTCCTCCACTGTTTCCAGCTTCAGGAGTTTGGTCTTGGCCAGAACCGCACCAAGCATGACCATGTTGGCGCAACGCACGGTGCCGAGTTCAACGGCAGTATCCGAAACCGGGAGAAACGCCTGCTCAAAGCCTTCCGCATCCCTCGGCTTCTCCACCATGGAGCTGTTCGTGAACAGCACGCCGTCGGGCACCACGCCGTCGAAACAGTTGTCGTAGATGGACTGGCTGAGAGCCACGGCGATGTCCGCGTCATTTTCCACAATGGGGCTGCCGATGGCCTCGTCCGAGACGATGACGTATGCGGTGGAGTCGCCGCCGCGCTGCTCGATGCCATAGGTCTGGGTCATGACGACCTTCAGATTTTCCTTGATGGCGCCGAGGCAGACCATTTTCGCCATAAGCGCGGAGCCCTGCCCGCCGGAACCTGAAAACATACACTTATGCAACATCGCCCTGCTCCGTTTCGTCCTTGAAGACCTGAGGTTTAAAGTAGTCGATCATCTGATTTCCGCACCAGTCGTAGGCATCCTTGACCTTCTTCTTGAGTCCGGTCGGGCAGGGAACGATGACTTCCACAAAGGAATAGCCCAGTCCCTTGACCTGACATTCAAAGGCCTTCTGGATGCTCTTTCTGGCCTTGCGGACTCCCTTGGGAGTGGCAACGGTTTCCCGGGCCAGATATTTCACGCCGGGCATGGCCCGCATCATTTCCGGCACGAGAAGCGGATAGCCCTGCGTGGAGGTGTCGCGGCCCTTGACCGTGGTGGCCGTGACCTGGCCTTCCAGAGTCGTGGGGGACATCTGGCCGCCGGTCATGCCGAACACGGTGTTGTTGACCATGATGGTGGTGATGGGCATGCCCTTGTTGGCCGCGTGCAGCAGGTCGCCAAGGCCGATGGCGCAGGTGTCACCATCACCGGCGTAGGTGAAGACGATATTGTTCGGCATTGCCATCTTGTAACCGATGGCAAAGGAGGGAGAACGGCCATGGGTGGCTTCGATGGCGTCGATATCCATATAGTGATGGGAGAATCCGCCACAGCCGATGCCCACGATGCCGACGGTCCGCTCCATGACACCCAGCTTTTCGATGGCCTCGGCCACGAGTCTGGTCACAATTCCGTGCCCGCAACCTGGGCAATAGCTGGTCAGCTTGTCCAGATTCAGTGTTTTCCCGTATTTGGCGCTGAGATTTTCCATTGCTTACTTCTCCAGAATTCTGTTTGCTTCGGCAATCATGTCTGACAGGGTGTACATGGGCAGGTCTCCGCCGGTCTTGCCAAGAAAATGGACAGGAATCCGTCCGTTCACGGCCAGTCTGACATCGTCGACCATCTGTCCGAGGTTCATCTCGACCACCAGAATGTCCTTCACGGAATCGGGCAGGGCTTCGAAGGCGCGATCCGGGAAGGGCCACAGGGTAATGGGCCGGATGAAGCCAACCTTCTTGCCGTCGGCGCGCATCTTGGCGACGAGGTCCTTGCACATGCGGCCGTGAATGCCGAATGCCGCGACTACCAGATCGGCGTCCTCGACCCCTTCGGATTCCCAGAGCTGCTCGTTCTCGCGAATCCTTTCGTACTTGGCGCGAAGCATCTCGTTCATCTCGTAGCCATCCTGATGCGAATAGCTGCCGGTGATGAGGGCCCGCTTGGGATGATCCTGCGTTCCGGTGAACGCCCAATCCGTGGTATCGAATTCGGCGGAATAATCGTTGTAGGCAGGCAGAGTCGTGGATTCCGTGGTCTGGGCACTGACGCCGTCCACGACAAAGAGAACCGGAGTGCGGTACTTGTAGGCCAGCCGAATGCCATGCGGCATGATGTCGGCGATCTCCTGGCCCGAGGACGGAGCCAGAACGATGACATGGTAATCGCCGTGTCCGCCGCCGCGAGTGGCAACATAGTAGTCGCTCTGGGCGCCGAGGATGTCGCCGTCGCCGGGACCGACACGCATGGAATCGAGCATGATGCAAGGCAGTTCCGCAGCGCACATGAAGCCGACGGCTTCGTGCATGAGGGTCATGCCCGGACCGGAGCTGGAAGTCGCCACCAAGGTCCCGGAACAGGCTGCGCCAGCCAGAGCACTGGACACGGCCAGCTCGCTTTCCATCTGCATCATCTGCCCGCCGTATTTCGGCAGAATCACGGCCATGCGCTTCATGACATCAGTCGCCGGAGTGATCGGGTAGGCGAAGTGATACTTCACGCCGCAACGGGCGAGACTCTCGGCAAAAGTCTCAGTGTTTTTCAAGAACAAGGTTTCCTGGGTCATGCTTACCTCAATGAACTTCAGTTAGGGTTCGTTCTTTTAATCGCAACGACTAGGTCCCACTATGTGGTATGGCGTACCACCAATTTTGATAAAATTTTTTACGCCCCGTCGGGCGTCAACTCATTCCACATTATGGTACTCTGTACCACTTGTTTTGACCCTAGCTAAGCCAAGCCGTCGCGTCAACCCCCCTCCGCATATTGATCGAGCTTTTTTCACATGTTCAACTATTATAGTTCGATATTTACTCACTCCATCGCGAATATTTATCACCCAGCCGGATAGAAAAGCGTCAGTAAAATTCAGAAAGCATATTGACATCATCGTCCGACTTTTTTAATCTTACCACAAAATGGTACAACATGTTGAGAAACGGTATAGCTTTTTGAGTCACTGCACCTATAACGCCCCGCTAGAATTGCTGCTCACCTGGCTGCCGAGATGCAACCAGAAAACGCCCGAATTGTGACACGGTTCTTCGGAAAAGCAGGAGAGGAATTATGCCGAAAGTAGGAGAAACGGACGACCGAAGAAGACTCAACCATTTTACCTTCTGGCCAGGATTCCTGCTATTGCTTGGCGGGATCACCCTGGGACTGACCTACCACGAGTATCTCGCGGCCATCCTGAAAACGGTCATGGAGTGGATTCATGTGAACTTCGGGTGGCTGGAAGTCTCCTTGGCGATCATCATCATCATGTTTACCGTGGGAATAGCCCTTTCCCCCATCGGAAACATCAGACTCGGAGGCAAGGACGCCAAACCGGAATTTACTTTCTGGCAGTGGTTTGCCCTGTCGCTGTGCGGCTGCATCGGCATCGGCATTCTGTTCTGGGCCATGGGGGAACCCATCTATCACATGATGCAACCGCCTCTCAGCCTCCACATCACTCCCGGCACAAAGGACGCAGGCGTTTTTGCCATCGCCCAAACCACGCTGCACTGGACCATCGCCCAGTACTGTTTCTATACCATCTGTGGCGTGGCCATCGCCCTGGTGAGCTACAATCGCAACTATCCGCTCTCGGTAGCTGCCGGAATGTATGCACTTTTCCCCAAAAAATCGCGCCCGGTCCTGACGGCAACCGTGCATGCGATCTGTCTGTTCTCCCTCTGCTGCGCCATTGCCACCAGCATGGGGGCCGGGCTCATGCAGATAGGCAGCGGAACCGGAATGATCTTCGACTACGTACCGGGCCACAAGACCTGGGCCGCTGCGGCAGCGATCATAATCCCCATCTATGTCATCTCTTCCTATTCCGGTCTGAAAAAAGGCATGCGCATCCTGTCCTCCGGGACCACGAAAGCCTTCTTCTTCTTCATGGGGCTGGTTCTCTTTCTGGGCCCCACCCTGTTCATTCTGGGAATCGGCGTCGAGTCGTTCGGCTACTTCGCGAACAACTTCTTCCGCAACAGCACGCTGCTCAACACCATGCAGGTCGATGACAAATGGCCCATGCAGTGGCTCGTCCCGTACATGGAAATCTTCTTCATCTTCGCTCCGCTGCTCGGTCACTTTCTGGCCCGCATGGGCAAGGGACGAACCATCCGCCAGTTCATTCTGGTCAACATCATCCCGCCGACCGTGTTCTGCCATTTCTGGATCGCAACCTTTGGCGGCACCGCGGTCTTCTTCCAGTGGAGCGGACTGTACGATGTCTGGTCCGGCATTCATGAATTCGGCATGGAATCCATGGTGTACATACTGCTTTCCCAGTTCCCGTACAGCAAGGTACTCATGGCGATATTCGTCATCACCATCGTGTTCTCCTTCGCAACCATGACGGACTCGCTGGTCGCCACACTGGCCATCATATCCACCAAGGGAGTCCGCGCCAGCGAGGAACCGCCCAAGCACCTGAAAATCATCTGGGGCATCGTCACCGGACTCATTGCCTACGTTCTTTGCGTATGTGGAGGAATCGAACCGGTTCGAGGGCTCATCTCCCTTGCCGGCTTCCCCATGATGATATTCACTTTTGCCATGTGCATTTCACTTGTAAAGGATGGTATATATTTGTTAAGCAAACCCGATTGGCTAGACACGGAAACCGAAAAGAACTAACAGAAAGTGCCTTCCGCTAGCTGGAAGGCACTTTTTTTCACTAACAACCAGCAACAGACAAGACCTTTGGGTAACACATGCCGCAGAACGAAAAATACTACATGATGCGTTCCTTGGAAAAAGCACTTTTCGTCATCGAAACCATGGCTACGCAAAGCAACTGGACTCTGAAGGCACTCAATGCGGCCTGCTCCATTCCCAAGGGTACCCTGCAACGCATTCTCCGAACTCTTGAAGAATTGGGATATGTCCGCCAAGTGGAACGTGGCGGCTCCTATGCGTTGACCCTCAAGTTCCACAAGCTGGGCAAGCAGATCGTGTCGCAAAGCAACATTGTCTCCATGCTCCGGCCCGTTCTTCAGGGACTCCGGGACAAGGTGAATGAAACCGTGAACCTGAGCGTGCTTTCCGACGTGGAAATGGTTGTCATCCATCAGACGACATCCAACCATGCCCTGCGCATGGATTCGATCATCGGCACGTCCTTCCCGGCCTATCTTTCAGCATCGGGCAAAGTGTTTCTCGCCTTCCTGCCCGAAGACGAACTGCGAAACTTCATCAGGGAACTGCGAAGCAGCGACGCAGCCATCGATACCGACAAGATAAACATCCTCTACAAGGAAATCACCGCTGTCCGCGAACAGGGCATCGGTCTGGACTTCGAGGAACTGTTCAAAGGCATACGGTGCATCGCCGCCCCCGTGTTCGATGACTTGGGGAAAATCGTCGCAACCATCAGCTGCTCCGTCCCCACGGTGCGTCTGGATCAGACCCTGTCCCAAAAACTGCTTCAGGAAATCCCCCTGGCAGCGGTCGAAGCTTCAAAACTGTTCGAGGCACCCCCTCGTTCCTTCAGCTTCGATTTGCACGCAATCGCCGACGCTCTGGTCAACCCGTAGCGTCAGGGAGGCGGCACCACAAAAGCCGACCTGCATCGACTCATCACGAAAGAAGGTCCGCATCAGAGCAACGCTGGTGCGGACCTTCTTCATCCATATCAACAGATGGAAAGATTGGAGAACGACTCTCCCACGACAGAACGTCTCCCCCGAGGCTTGCGCTTGCACAATTGCCAGTCCGACAATACGAACATCATCGCTTGACAATAAGGTTTAGGAACTTTACAAAACAATCATGAACAGCAAGGCCGAATCCATAAAGGTGCTCACGAGCCGCCTGATGCGCATCATCAACAAACACTCGCGCATCGAGGAACTCCCCATCCGTACAGGCAAAAACACCGGGCTGACAGCCAAGGAAATCCATTGCCTGAATGCCATCGGCCAGCAGAAAGGCATCAACATCAAGACCATTGGCGACGTGCTGGGCGTAACAAAAAGCGCAGCCTCACAAATGGTCGGCAAGCTGGAGAAAAAGGGATTCGTCAAAAAAGAGAAGGCGTTGGACAACGACAAGGAAATCCTGACCTACCTCACGGCCGAAGGCTGGAATGCCTTCAACGCCCACAAGGAATTCCACGAGCGCCATCTGGAAACCCTTGTCAAACAACTGGATGAATTTCCGGACACCCAACTGGCAGTGACTGCCGCCATCCTCGCAGCCGTTGAAACCGTCGTGGACAATCGGATTGCCGAACTGTTCGGCGACTAATCCCTGCGCGGAAGCACTGAAAGTCCCCCTTCCCCTCTTCAGCAACAATTTTCTTCCTCCTGCCAATACATTGCGGGCATAATCCCCCCCTGTCGCCCCCCCCCCAGCCGGAAAGACCTCTTCGTAAAAAGCCGCAGGCAACGGCTCAAGGGCATTCCTGTCCTTCCGCAACATCCTTCATCCCACAAGACCTTTGACTCCCTGATTCATATGAGGCTATAGCAACCTCAAACCAAACCAGAGAGTGTTGGCTCCGCCAAGCGCGGGTAGCTCGCAAAGCTGTCCACCTTGCAAAGACCGCGAAGTGATCCATGAAAACGGATTCGCTTCCTTCAAACGATTTTTGATCGGAGAACAACACGATGAAAGGATATACCGGAAAAATCCTGAGGGTAAACCTCACAACCGGCACATGCACTCCCGAGGCCATGGACGCCAGGACAGCCCGCAACTTCGTGGGCGGCGCAGGCTATGGAGCGGAAATCCTGTTTCGCGAGCTGGAAGCAGGCGTTGATCCGTTGGGAGCAGACAACAAGCTCGTTTTCGCAACCAGTCCACTCACGACGAATCAGGTCCCGGGCGGCGGCAGCATCATGGTCTGCTTCAAATCCCCGCAGACCGGCGCATGGGGGGAATCCCGCTGCGGCGGCAACTTCGGCCCGGACATGCGCAAGGCCGGGTTCGACATCCTGATCATCGAAGGCAAATCCGAAGCCCCGGTCTATCTCTCCATTGCCGATGGCAAGGCCCATCTGGGAGACGCCACGCATCTTCTCGGCAAGGACGTCTACGAAAAGACCGATATTCTTGAAGAGGAGTTGATCTCGGGCAACAGGAAGCCGTCCGTCATGTGCATAGGCCAGGGCGGAGAGAATCTCGTTTCCTTTGCCTCCATCATGTGCAGGGACAGGGCCGCGGGCCGAAACGGCGGCGGCACGGTCATGGGAGCAAAAAACATCCTGGCCATTGCCGTTTCCGGCAGGGAAAAGGCCGACCATGCTGACGCAAAGGAGTTCACGACCGCATCACGAAAGGCCATGAAAACCGTTCGGGAAAGCGAGATGCATGACGGTTTCAACGAATTCGGCACCATTGGAGACATGGTTGACAATGATGAGGACGGAGACTGGCCCTCCAAGAACTGGCGTTCCAACAGCTGGGGACAGGCCGCCGAACTCTTTGACGATTTTCAGAAAAGAAACCTCGTCAAATCCAAACAATGCTATTCCGGCTGTCCCCTTGGCTGCGGCCGCGTCTGCGAAGTCGGGGACGGCAAATACAAGACCCCGGTCCACGAAGGCGGCGAATATGAAAGCATCAGTGTTTTCACGTCGTTCCTGCTGAACAAGGACATGGATGTCGCGGTTCATTGCAGCTATTTGTGCAACCGTTGGGGCGTGGACACCATTTCCACCGGCGCCATGATCTCCTTTGCCATGGAATGCCATGAAAACGGCATCTTCACCGAGGAAGAGCTGGAAGGCATGGACCTGACGTGGGGCAACAGCGAAGTGATCCCCGTCCTTCTGGAAAAGATCGTCTTCCGCCAAGGCATCGGCGACGTGCTGGCCAACGGCGTGCGCAAGGCTGCCGCAATCATCGGCAAGGGGACGGAAAAATACGCGATTCACGTCAAGGGGCTTGAAGGCCCTGCTCACGATCCCCGCTCCGGCAAGATTCTGGGCATTGCCTACGGAACCGCAAACCGGGGCATGTGCCACATTCACCCTCTGGAAGCCATGGCCTATGACCGGGGCAAGATGGACTGGGGCATGACCGCCCATGGCGTCAGCGATCCCGAGAAATACGACCGCTGGGACGAAATCGGCAAGGGCACGGAATGCGCCCTTCTGCAACGAGGACTCATCCTCCCGGATATCCTGTGCACCTGCAAGTTCATGAGCTATGCCGGTCTCAATCCGGAACACTGGGCCGAAATGCTCAGTGCTACAACGGGGTGGGACATGGATGCTGCCGAACTGATACGAGTCGGCGAACGGGTCCACAACCTCCAGCGCATGTTCAACATGCGCGAAGGTCTGCGCCGCAAGGACGACATGCTCCCCGAGCGCGTCCGCTCCGTCCCGGAATTCGGAGCGTACAAGGACAACAGCGACTGTGTGATCGACAACTACGAGGAGCTGCTGGACGAATACTACACAGCCTGCGGCTGGGACCTGAAGACCGGCGTGCCGACCCCTGAAAAGATCGAAGAGCTCGGACTGACCAGCTACATGAATTGAATCGCCATCCATCCAGGCGGAACGGTTCGCCCTGTGCGTGTCCATTTCGCCCCATGAAACAACAGGCACGCGGTGCGTTCGGGATCGAATTCCGTACGCACCGCGCGCCCACATCCCCCTTTCGTTGCAAAGACTTCCGTCGCCTTTCCCTGCCCCCCATCCAGCCCCTTGGGGCGTGGTCGAGTCCAAGCTAGCCCGCAGGACAAGAGGAAAAACGGGACAACACATGGTCCACGAAGAGCCGAACCCTCTGCGGAAGCTCGCTTGACCCCATGACCAGATTCACGTCGTGCACGAATCCGCCGCTCCAGTCCGGAAGCAACCGCACCAACCGTCCGGCCTTTTCATCCGCCTCGGCCCGCTCCTTTCGAATCATGGCCACACCATGGCCGGCCAAAAGAAAATCGCGGCACATCTCCACGGAGCTGAAGCTGTATTGAGGCTCAACTTCGACCGTGACCTGTCGGCTGCCGTTATGCATGGGCCAGCGCCGTCCGAACCGCTGAAGCACGATACATGGCAGCCGGTGCAGGTCGGCGGGTTCCTCGGGCAAGGGGTAACGCTCGAGCAGTTTGGGCGAAGCGTACAGGAAGGGGTTGATGGTCATCAGCTTTCTGGCAACCAGTGCTGGTGCAATGGGGACCCCGGTCACGAAAGCCACGTCGAAAGGGTCCGTGCGCATATCAACCGGTTGCTCCATGAACGTCAGTTCCATCTGTATTTCCGGCCAGTTGGCGGCAAATTCCAGCAGCACCTTCCTGAACAGCCCGTCGTACAGGTCCAAAAACATGCAAACGCGGACAAGTCCTGACGGTTTTTGCATATTCATCACAACGGAATCATGGGCTTTTTTTGCCTCTTCAAGAACGAAACCGCACCGATCCAGCAGATACGCACCACTGTCCGTGAGCTCGACATTGCGAGTATCGCGATAGAAGAGAAGCACGCCCATCCGGTTCTCCAGCAACTTGATGCGCCGGGACAGGGTGGAAACGCCAATTCCCAATTTTTCAGCCGCCTTGGAAAAACTTTTCTGCCTTGCCACTTCCACCAGCAATGGCATGTCATTGAGAAAATCCTGCATCATTATGCTCACCAAAGGAAAAGAGTTTTCCGTATGCGATGTTTATTTTATCTGTGAGCATGATATGAAAATGCATGACGAAAAACAACATGCCCACTCGGCGTCAGGCGAAAAGCCAAAGGAGGAACACATGACGATGCAACCGATACTCGACGGAACCACCACCTTCCTGAAGCATCTCGGATTGGGGGAAGAGCCTTTCGGTGTCCACTATTCGGACAGCAAGCCGGAAAACGCCTTCGGTCCGAAAAAGGGAACTCCCATCTCGCGCGAATTGGAGGACCGGGGGGAATTGGACATGCAGGAGGTCATGAAGAGCTTCACCTGCGTCATGGGCAGTGTCTGGCTGGCGAGAAAAAAACATGGCGCGGCCTTCATATCGACAGAGGAATACGGCTGTATCGGAGGCGTATACTACTGCTCCATGATGAAGCCCCACCTCAGGTTCATCGAACATTACGTTTCCACAGGCTTTGAGGGCACACCGGTGCACGGCGAGCGCTACATGCCGAATCCCGATGCCATGCGCGAATTCATGCTCAGGGTGAACCCTCGCGAAGCCCCGGGCAAATATTGCATCTTCAAACCCCTGTCCCAATTCACCGATGACGAAAAGCCGGAATTCGTGATCTTCTTTGCCCGCCCCGAGGTGCTGAGCGGTCTGTTCACCCATACGGTCTTCACCACGGGCGACATGGAATGCGTGGTCTCCCCGTTCGGCGCGGGCTGCACCAACATGCTCGGCTGGCCGCTCTACTACAAGGAAAGGGACATGGAAAAAGCCGTTATCGGCGGCTTCGATCCTTCGGCAAGAAAATTCATGAAGGCGGACGAACTGACCTTCACGGTTCCCCTGAGCCTCTATGAAAAAATGCTGGCCACCCTGCCGGAATCCATGTTCACCCACGAAACCGCCTGGAAAAACGTGCGCAAGAAAGTCACCCGCAGCGCCAAGGCGTGGGGAGAGGAAGAGTAACTCCTCCTTCCCAGCAAAAGACAAAGCACTGCCCGGGATCGGACAAATGCACAACCTCTCCGATCCCGGGCTCATTGACTCGACAGGACGCACCGATCTCGACTCGTCACCGATGCGACTGGCGGTTCGCAATCACCTCGGCAAAGACGTCTCTGGCAGCATCGGCTTGCCGTTTTCCGACACGAGTATCAAGAACCCGGATGAACTCATGCATCTGCTCTTCAGACAATCCCGAATTCATGGCGGCCCCCATGTGAAAAACGAGTTGTCCTTCGGTGCCGCCCATGTTTGCGAGGGCGGGAATGGTCGCCAGTTCCCGTTCCTGACAGGTCAGCACGTCGCGGACAAAGATATCCGCAAACAGATGCTCCTTGAGAAAGGCATCCACAATCGGCCTCCTGCCGCTTTACGTGCTACGCGCTAGCCAAGCGCGTCATATTCCTCGTCGGACACGGGTTCCAGCCATTCGTTGGACTTGCCCTCGGCCGGAACTTCCACGGCCACGTGAGCAAACCAGGAATCCCGGGCCGCACCATGCCAGTGCCTGACTCCCGGCTGAATGTTGACGACATCGCCGGGATGCAATTCCCGGGCGGGCTTTCCGGTTTCCTGATATCAGCCGCGTCCGCCCGTCACCAGAAGCACCTGTCCCCCCTTGTGATGGATATGCCAGAAATTCCTGCACCCCGGCTCGAAAGTGACGTTGCCGATGACAACGCCTTCCGTGGAAAGCATTTCAAGATAGCTGGTGCCGGTAAAAAAGGCTGCATATGCCTCGTTCAGGGACCCTTTCGAAAAAATGCCATCTCCGTTGAATATTTCGCTCATGTCTGCTCCTTGCCTGACACGGTTTCCCTGTGCAGCGTCCTTGTTCCGGTTCGGCTGACAAACTCTCGTTTCCACAACCCCATGCGATCACTTCAACGCCTTGGAGAAAAAGGCGTTCAACCTGTCAAAGGGAATCATGTCCACCCGGTCATACAGATCGATATGTCTTGCTCCGGAGACGACAACGAGTTCTCCGGGTTCTCCGACCATGTCGAATATGTCCTCGGTAACATACCGGGAATGCGCATTCTCCCCCATGATGAACAGGATGGACCGAGACGCAATGGTGCCTACGAAGTTCATCAGCGGGAAAATTCATGAAGGCCATGTTGCTCGTCGCCGTAAATGGACCATGCGATCGAGGGTGATGCCCGCGCTCCATGCCACAATACTCCCAGAATTCGCTACTGATGGGGTCCAGCCCTTCCGGAATCGACGCGGTGGGTCTGCTCGGGAATCCTTCAGGCAACAGTACATGCTTGCGGTGGCAACGGCCTTGATGCGGCGATCAACCTGCGCGGCCTCGAAGGCAAATCCGCCGCTGCCGCAAATGCCGATGGCCCCGATCCTGTTCCTGTCCACGAAAGGACGTGTTCCCAGAAAATCCACACCAGCGCTGAAGTCTTCGGTAAAAATCTCGGAAGACGAGATATGCCGGGGTTCGCCTCAGCTCTCGCCATTGAAGGATTCATCAAAGGCCATGGCCCATCGAAAGCCAGCATTCATGCACATGCTTCAAAATTCAATCTTGGGTCCTTTTTTGTATACAAAATACAAACTGCTTATTTTAATTGATAATTGTGAATAAAATCTTTCACTGTGGATGTTGACACTGAATTTTTTTTCGCATACGCTATTGTATACAAAGTTTGGGACCGGTCTTAATACTTGTTTGATGGCGCTCCAAAGGAAATGAAAAAAGGATTGTTTTAACCAAACGTGTCCATTCGTTTCGGCAAGTCCAAAGGGCGTGCGGAATTCGGGAGAATCTGTCGCGAAGCAACTGCGACCGCCACTCCTTCAACGGAATATCGGACAATCGCTTCAGGTGCGAACTGAGGAAATTCGCCGAGGCTGGCACACGTTTACATGGAGACGGTAATGAGTTCGGACGTATTCAAACCAAAATTGTGGACCCCGGGAGACTGGAACGCATTTTTCGGGTTGTTCACCAACATCCTGCTTAACGTGCTCGTGCTCACGGGGCTGTCCCTGGGCGTGGTCAACCTGCCTGCAGACACCGTATTCGGCAGAATTCTTCCCGCCTTGGGCGTGGCCCTGCCTCTGGGCAACCTCTTCTACGCCTATCTCGCCTACAAAAAGGCCATCAGGGAAAAGCGTACCGATGTAGCGGCTCTCCCCTACGGCCCCAGCGTGCCCCACATGTTCATTGTGGTATTTCTGGTCATGTTGCCGACCTACCTGAAAACCAATGACGTGATTCTGGCCTGGCAGCTCGGTCTGGTCTGGGCGCTCATCATCGGCATCATCGTGCTGATCGGCGCGTTCGTTGGCCCGGCCATCCGCAAGTACACCCCGAGGGCCGCCATGCTGGGCACCCTTGCAGGCGTGTCGCTGACCTTCATATCCATGCGTCCGGCCTTCCAGATGTGGGAAACGCCATGGATAGCCCTTGTCTGCTTCGGCATCATCCTGCTGGCATGGGTGGGCAACGTGCGCATGCCCTTCGGCATTCCCGGTGGTCTGGCCGCCGTTGTCGTGGGCACGATCGCAGCCTGGACCGGCGTATTTCTGGGACAGACCGACCTGATGGAACCCACGGCCGTGGGCCGCGCCCTCGACCAGTTCAGCCTGTACCTGCCCTCCTTTTCCGGCGACGTGTTTGCCATCTCTCTGGAGCAGGTATGGCCTCTGCTGGTCACGGCCATTCCGCTGGGCATCTACAACTTCACCGAAGGCATCAACAACGTGGAATCCGCTGCCGCCGCAGGCGACGACTACGATCTGCGCTCCGTGCTTCTGGCCGACGGTCTGGGCGCTGTTTTCGGCGCGTTCATGGGTTCCCCGTTTCCCCCGGCCGTGTACATCGGTCATCCGGGGTGGAAGGCTGTCGGCGGTCGCATCGGCTATTCGCTGGCAACGGGATCCTGCATCGCGCTGGTCTGCTTCTTCGGATTGGTCGCACTGCTCCTGTCCGTGATTCCTCTGGTGGCGATCCTGCCCATCCTGCTCTTCATCGGTCTGGTTATCGGCGCACAGGCTTTTCAGGCCACGCCCAAGGCGCATGCCCCGGCAATCGTGCTGGCCATCATTCCGAGCATTGCGGAATGGGCCAAGACCCAGATTGACGGTTCCCTTGCCACAGTCGGCACCGATGCTGTCTCCGTGGGCTTCGCCAAACTGGCTGGCGCAAACGTGCTTTATCAGGGTGTGGAAAGCCTCGGCGGCGGCTCGGTTCTGGCCGGACTCATGCTCGGCGCGATTGCGGTCTTCATCATCGAACACCGTTTCAACTGGGCTGCCGTGTACTCGGCTGCCGCGGCCCTGCTTTCCTTCTTCGGCTTCATCCACGGCTCCCAGCTCGCCATCAACCCCAGCCCCGGCGTTACCGCCGGCTATGCGGTGGTGGCCCTGATGCTGGCCTACATGAGCTGGAAGCAGGAAGGCCCCAACGACTGGACTCCCGTAGACAAAGATTAAATGCAAAGCCCTGCCGTACAAGGGGGCGGTCAGGACCGCCCCCGCTCTCAACAACCGGCACAGGCAAAGACAATAAACGAGAAGAAAATGAAAGAACTGTTTGTCAATGGTACGTTGATGCGAGGACTTGAACTGCACTCCAACCTGGACGGCGCGGAATTCCTCGGCGAATTCAGGACCGCTCCCTGTTACCGCCTGTACTCCGTCAATGATGTGCATCCCGGCATGTACGAAGTCGGCCCGGACGAGGACAATGGTGTGGCCGTGGCTGGCGAAATGTACCGCATGAGCGATGAAACCTGGGCCAATGTCGAGTCCGGTGAACCCGAGCATCTGTACTGTGGACCGGTGAAACTGGAAGACGGTCGCATTGTGGACGGCATCCTGTTTCCCCGCGAAAAGGCCGAAGGTATCCACAAGGACATTTCCGATCTTGGCGACTGGCGCGTTTACGAAGCTTCCAAGGCAAAATAACAGACCATATCGAGGTTATCATGACCAAGAAATTGCAGGCTGAACCATATGAACTGGAATTCGATCCCAAGCGCACTGCGCTCCTGATCATCGACATGCAACGCGATTTTCTGGAGCCCGGCGGCTTCGGCGAGACTCTGGGCAACGATGTTTCCCTGCTTCGCACGGCCATCGAACCCACCAGAAAGGTGCTGGAAGCGGCGCGTGAAGCCGGAATGTTCGTGGTGCATACCCGCGAGGGCCATGCTCCGCATCTGGCCGACCTCCCTCCGTCCAAGAAACGCCGGGGCAATCCCACCCTTTGCATAGGCGACGAAGGTCCCATGGGCCGCATTCTTGTTCGCGGAGAAAAAGGGCATGACATCATCCCCGAACTCTATCCCACCAAGGACGAACCCATCATCGACAAGCCCGGCAAGAACGCGTTCTGGTCCACGGATCTGGATCTGCTCCTGCGCAACCGGGACATCGAGACCCTGATCGTGTGCGGCGTGACCACGGAAGTGTGCGTGCACACCACCGTACGCGAGGCCAATGATCGCGGCTACGAATGCGCCGTGGTTTCGGATGCAACCGGCTCCTACTTCCCGGAATTCCAGCGCGTGGGCCTGGAAATGATCAAGGCCCAGGGCGGCCTCTTCGGCTGGGTCACCACGAGTGATCAGGTCGCAGACGCCCTGAAATAACCCCTGAAGGGAGGAGAACGCCCCCCCCTCCTCCCTTCTCTCAAGGCGTACCGGATACATGGAGAAAGCATCATGATCGTCAGCGCAGGCAGTCAATTCCCAGGAACATGGCAAGGCAAGGTGCACAGCGTATTCACGAATTCCGTGAATCTGCTGATTGATGCCCCGCATGTTCCGTCCATGCTGACTCTGCTTTGCAACGATCGCAACATGAGCGAACGCTGTTTGGCATTGACTGCGGATGTAGCGAACCGGCTTTTTCCGCGACTTGTCCCGGGCATGCCTGTTGCCTGCTGCGGCCATGCGCTTGAACTTGCCTTGCCTGATTTTCCTTTGCTGGATTTTTCCCATCTTGCAGCGACTCCGTGGAAAAGCCCGATGCCTCCGGCATTGGACGACACGGAAAGAGCCGCCTTGAACAAACAGTTGCCGGGGGCTGTCGACTTCCTTTTGAAAATGGAAGCTGAAATGCCGCGCTCTTCCTTGCGGTCCGCTGCGATTTCCTGCTTCGAGGCATTTGTGGCGGACATGCGGGAAACGCTTGCTCCGAATCCGCGGCTTCTGGCTCGCTTGGTGGGAGCAGGCCCGGGCCTTACGCCCTCGGGCGACGATTTGCTTGTAGGTCTATGCTGTGCGTTGCACGGAATGCGACACCCACTGTTCGTCGACCTGCAAGCCCAACTGCCCGCACTGCTGTCGAATACCACATTCGTAAGCCGGGCCATGCTGGAAGATGCCATGCAAGGGACTTTTCATCGTCCGCTGGCCGAACTGCGACAGGCTTTGATGACCGGGAAATCCCAGATGGAAATCCGCAAGGCGTTGCAACGCGCTGCCGAATTCGGAGCCAGCTCCGGATGCGACGGAACCCGAGGACTTTTACTGGGGCTGCAATCTTTTCAAAACAGTGTTTCACTTTCCGGCCAACAGCCGGACATACAACCGGTCGCTCCGTTTCAGGTCGACCGTTAAAGGAGTTCTCGTGAAAACAGAAACTCAAATCCATCAAAACATATACCAGGATTCCGTGGCGCTGATGCGCATTTCCGCCGGCATCACGGCTCTTCCCGGCATCGAGGAGGCCTCGGCCCTCATGGGCACCCCGGCCAACATGGATCTGCTTGTCCAGAGCGGACTGCTCGAATCCGCTCCGGCAGCCAAGCCCAGCGATCTCGTACTGGTCATCAAGGGCGAGGAAGATGCTCTTCCGGATGCGTTTGCAGCAGCAGCCGAAGCATTGGCTCCCAAGGACGTGCAGAGCGGCTCTTCCGAACTGCCGACTCCCATTTCCCTTCTGGGCACTCTGGCCGAAAATCCCGAGGCGAGCCTTGCGTTGATTTCCACTCCCGGCGAATTCGCCGGAGCCGAGGCCATGAAGGCCCTCGGCGCGGGATTGAACGTCATGCTGTTCTCGGACAACGTGCCGGTCGAACAGGAAATCGCACTGAAGCAGTACGCCACGGAACGCGGTCTGCTGGTCATGGGACCGGACTGCGGCACCGCAATCATCGGCGGCGCACCTCTGGCCTTTGCCAATGTGGTTCGCCCCGGTTCCATCGGCGTTGTGGGCGCATCCGGCACCGGCATCCAGCAGGTTACCTGCCTCATCGACCAGCTTGGTTCCGGCGTGAGTCAGGCCATTGGCACGGGCGGTCACGATCTGTCCCATGAAGTGGGCGGTCTGACCATGCTTTCCGGAATCAAGGCATTGGCCGAAGACCCGCAGACCAAGGTCATCGTGCTGATTTCCAAGCCTCCGGCAAAGGAAGTGGCCCAAAAGGTTCTGGCAGCGGCGCGCTGCTGCCGGAAAACCCGTGGTCGTCAATTTTCTGGGCGCGGACAGGTCGGAACTGGAAGGCGAAGGCCTGCATCCGGTCGGCACGCTGGAGGAAGCCGCGCATTGCGCCGTGGCTCTGGACAAGGGGGAAACCCCGACCTTTGTCAGCGCAGAAGTGGAAGACGAAACGCTCTGCAAACGCGCATCCGAGCTCGCAAAGCAGCTTCAGCCCGGCCAGAAGCATCTGCGCGGCCTGTATACGGGGGGCACCTTCTGCTACGAGACCCAGCTTCTGCTTCAGGACCATCTGCCCGAGCTGTTTTCCAACGGTCCTACCGGCAAGGTCCGGGAACTGGACAACCCGTTTGCAAGTCAGGGACACACCGTGGTCGATCTCGGCGACGACGTGTTCACCCGCGGCAGACCGCATCCCATGATCGACCCCACGCCGCGCAACGAGCGCATCATGCAGGACGCCACCGATCCGGAAACCGCAGTGGTCCTGCTGGACGTGGTGCTCGGCCACGGCTCCAATGAAGACCCGGCCGGGGAACTGGCAAAGGCCATTGCCGACACCCGCAAGGCCGCAACGACCACACCGGTCTTCATAGCCTCTGTCTGCGGCACTGAAGCCGACCCCCAGAATCTCGCCGAACAGCGTGCCAAACTCGAGGAACAAGGCGTTGCCCTGTGTTCCAGCAATGCGGAAGCAGCAATCCTGGCCCTGCTCGTCACCAAACGGAGCTAAACCATGAAGAATATCATATCCGATCCCATGCATGTCATTAATGTCGGTCTCGCCCGATTCACGGATTCCCTGTCCTCGCAGGGCGTGCCCGTGGCAGCCTGCCCCTGGCAGCCTCCGGCGGGTGGCGACCCGGTTCTGGCCTGGAAACTGGCCCGCCTCCTGAACAACCCCGAAGTGGACAAGGCCAATGAAATCGCGTTTTCACGCTACATGGAATCCAATCCCGTACTGGAAGGCGTAGGTACCGCAGGCAAGGACATTCCCGGCATGGACGGCAAGCGCATCCTGCATTCCGGCCCGCCCATCGCCTGGGAAAACATGTGCGGCCCCCAGCAGGGAGCCGTCATGGGCGCCATCCTTTTCGAAGGTTGGGCAGACACTCCGGAAGCCGCCCGCAGGATGGTGGAGGCCGGAGAAGTCGAGCTCGCGCCCTGTCATCACCATCAGGCTGTCGGCCCCATGGCAGGTGTAATCAGCCCTTCCATGCCCGTATGGATGGTGCGCGACGCGGTCCACGGCAATCGCACCTTCAGCAACTTCAATGAAGGCCTGGGCAAGGTGCTGCGTTTCGGTGCGTTCGGCAAGGACGTGCTGGACCGGCTGCACTGGATGGCCGACGTGCTCGCCCCGGTGCTGCAGAAGGCCGTGGAAAAAATGGAGCCGCTGGAAATCAAGTCCCTGATGGCGCAGGCCCTGCACATGGGCGACGAGGTGCACAACCGCAATGCGGCAGCCACGTCCATGTTCTTCCGCAAACTGGCTCCTGCCGCCCTGCAGACCGGCATGGACCCGGCACAGGTCGCTGCCGCGCTGAACTTCATTGCCGGAAACGACCACTTCTTCCTGAACCTGTCCATGGCTTCCTGCAAGACCATGATGAACGCTGCCGCAGGCGTGAAGAACTCCAGCATGGTCACGGTCATGGCGCGCAACGGCGTGCAGTTCGGCGTGCGCATCTCCGCGTTCCCGGACCAGTGGTTCGTGGCGGACGCTCCCATGGTGGATGGTCTGTTCTTCCCGGGCTACTCCAAAAACGACGCAGCAGCGGATTTGGGCGACAGCGCCATCACCGAGACTGCTGGCGTCGGCGGATTCGCCATGGCGGCAGCTCCGGCCATCACCCAGTTCGTGGGCGGCACCGTGGCGGACGCGGTCAAGAATTCCCGTAACATGCAGCGCATCACCGTGGGACGCAACGCCGCCTTCACCCTGCCTCTGCTCGACTTCGGCGGCTCTGCCGCAGGCATTGACTGCCGCAAGGTCGCGGACACCGGCATTCAGCCCATCATCAACACCGGCATTGCCCACAAGGAAGCCGGTATCGGGCAGATCGGCGCCGGACTGACCGCCGCGCCCCTCGAATGCTTCACTCAGGCCATCGATGCGCTGGACGCCAGCCTGCACGAATAACCCGACGAGTATATCCATGAACAAGGAAAAACTGGCCGTCGTGGCCATTGGCGGCAACGCCCTCATTCCCGATCCGAAGAACCTGTCGCTGGAAGACCAGTACGCCATGGTCAAGGACATCGCCGCTCATGTGGCAGACATGATCACTCTGGGCTGGAACGTGGTCCTGACCCACGGCAACGGTCCGCAGGTGGGATTCATCATGCGACGCTCCGAACTCAGCCGGGAGCACGTTTCCGGGGTCCCCATGGACTACGCAGGCGCGGACATTCAGGGTGCGGTGGGCTTCATGTTCTGCAAGGCCCTGCGCAATGAATTCCGACGCAAGGGCATCAGACGCGAGCCCATCGCACTGGTTACGCAAACCCTTGTGGATCGCAATGATCCGGCCTTTGCCAACCCGACCAAGCCCATCGGCTCGTGGTACTCCAAGGAGGAAGCCGAGGAACTGGCCAAGGCCAACAACTGGAGCATCGTGGAGGATTCCGGACGCGGCTGGCGTCGGGTCGTGCCCTCTCCTGCACCGGTGGCCATTGTGGAGCAGAACTCCATCAATCAACTGGTCAGGGACGGCTATCTGGTCATTGCTCTGGGAGGCGGAGGCATCCCGGTCATCCAGAAGGAAAACGGCGATATTGAAGGCGTGGAAGCCGTGATCGACAAGGACTTCTCTTCCTCGATTCTGGCTCGGGAGCTTCAGGCCGACATGCTCCTGCTGCCCACGGGGGTGGACCGGGTGGCCTTGAACTTCAACACCCCGGAAGAGCGGTGGATCGACACCATGACCCTGCGTGAAGCCAGAACCCTCTGCGCTGCCGGGGAGTTCCCCAAGGGCAGTATGGAACCCAAGGTCACGGCGCTTGCCGACTTCGTGGAATATCAGGGTGGTACAGGCATCATCACCAGCCTGCCGCTCATGAGCAAGGCCTTGACAGGTAACGCGGGAACACGGATAATTCCTGAATAACTTCGGGAAAAGGATACCATGGAAGACAAGAACCGCAGCAACGGCAAAAAACAGGGCACCAAACGCAAAAAGGAGAATCTCAGCATCAGGATTCTACGCACCTTGAAGCAGCGTATCCTGAACTGGGAATACCCTCCGAACAAGCCGCTGGTGGAGGAATCCCTGTGCCGGGAATTCGACGTAAGCCGAAGCCCGGTGCGTGAAGCCCTGCGCATGCTCGCGGCTGCCGGCTTTGCCGAACGCATGGAAAACAGGACCTTCGTGGTCAAACAGATACACCCGGACGAAGTACGGGAAATCTACGAACTGCGAAAAGCCCTTGAACTCTATGTGGTGGAACGCCTCTGTACGCGCACCGATGTCGACCCTCAACTCGACAGTCTGCAACACGAATGGGAGAAGTTCTGTCGGGCCAGCCGGGAAAACGATCAGCTGGACTACAGCCAGGTTGCCCTGTGGGACCAGTCCTTTCACGAAGGTCTGGCCGAGATTTTCGGCAACAAGGCCATCTGCAGGACCTTGCGTTCCTTCAGCGAGCGGCTGCTGATCTTCCGCACCATGGATTTCCAGCACCCGGGGCGTCTTGAAACCACCTGCAACCAGCATCTGGCCATCATAGACGCAATCCGCAAGGGCGATGCCGAACGCGCTCGCTCCCATCTGCTGGAAAACATCGAGGAAGGACAGGACAACGCCAACAACAGCGTTCAAAAAGCCCTTCTTCAGTCCTACTACTAGTCCAGCCTCATTCAGCCCAAGACACAATGGCCGCCCGGGATTCCTTCCTCGGCGGCCATTTTGATGCAGAAGCCGGACCGCATGCCTCCTTCAAACCGCCTGCTCCTGCGCCCCCCCATGGAGTACGCATCCCCGATGCTGAACAAACGATCAAGGAAACGAACTCATGTTTCAGGTCCTCCAAAAGAAAACGCATTGCGCCGATCCCGGCACAATCATGCAAAAACATGGGCAGGTCGCTACGTCTTGTGTTTCTCTTGAATTCTCCGTATCAAACAAGCCTTTTGTGCATGAAGCACGAAATCAAAGGTAATGGAGGTGCACTTGGCACTTAACGAAAAACCTATAACAGCGCGGAGCACTGCCGATCTTCCTTTCGGAGGGCTTGGAGTGTCTCTTGAAGCATGTGAAGAGTATGCCGGAACGCTGGATGTCCGAGTTGTTGCTTGGGCTCCGGTCTTCTGTTGTGAAGGCATGACTTTTCATGAGCCTCCTGTGGCGCTCTCCGGCTATAGACTGCTTACAGTGCTCGGCTGTGAGATTCGTGGGCAATAACAACAAATCTAGGATTTCCGAATGAAACTGAATCGTCGTGATTTCGTGAAACTTTCTTCAGCAACAGCCGTTGGAGCCGCCTTTTCCGGCCTCGGCGTTGGCTGCAAGAAGACAGCGGTTGCCAAGATCGCTCAGATGAAGCCTGCCTGGAGCAAGGAGACGACTTCGATCTGCGCCTACTGCTCCGTTGGCTGCGGACTGGTCGTCACCACATCTCTGGAAACCAGAAGAGCCATCAACGTGGAAGGCGATCCCGACCACCCCATCAACCAGGGAGCTCTCTGCGCAAAGGGCGCAAGCTCCATTCAGATGACCGAGAACGAGCTGCGTACCGGCAAATGCCTCTACCGCGCTCCCTACTCCGGCGAATGGCAAGAAAAGAGCTGGGACTGGTGCAAGAAACGCATCGCCAGACTTGCCAAGGAATCCCGCGACAAATCCTTTCAGGAAAGGAACGACAAGGGTCAGGTCGTCAACCGCAACATGGGTGTGGCCTGCCTCGGCTCTGCCGCTCTGGACAACGAAGAATGCTACGCGATGCATAATTTCATGCGCGCACAGGGCATCGTCTATCTCGAACATCAGGCCCGTATCTGACACAGCGCCACTGTTGCGGCTCTGGGAGAGTCGTTCGGACGCGGTGCGATGACCAATCACTGGAATGATTTGCAGAACAGTGATTGCATTCTGATAATGGGCAGCAATGCTGCCGAAAACCATCCCATTTCCTTCAAATGGGCCTTGAAGGCGCAAGCCAGAGGCGCAAAGATCATTCATGTCGATCCGCGTTTCACGCGTACTTCGGCACGTTCCGACAAGCATATTGCGCTTCGTTCCGGATCGGATATCGCCGTTCTCGGCGGCATGATCAAGTACATCATCGAGAACAAGCGCTATTTTCTCGAATACATGCGTGAGTACACCAACGCGTCCTTCATCGTTGGTGAGGATTACACGTTCGAGGATGGCCTCTTCGCCGGGTTTGATCCGAAAACTGCCACCTACGACAAATCGAAGTGGGCATTTGAAATGGACGCGAACGGCGTCCCCAAGATGGACAAATCCCTGAAACATCCGCGCTGTGTTTTTCAGATTCTGAAAAAACACTACGAACGGTACACGCTGGACAAGGTTTCGAGGATGTCGGGCGTTTCCCCCGAAGACCTTGTCGAGCTCTACGACGCATACTCTGCCACCGGTACAGCGAAAAAGGCCGGTACCATCATGTACGCCATGGGCTGGACCCAGCACTCCGTGGGTGTGCAGAACATCCGCGCCATGGCCATGATCCAGCTCATGCTCGGCAACATCGGCATTGCCGGCGGCGGTGTCAACGCACTCCGCGGCGAATGCAACGTGCAGGGCTCCACGGACTACGCCCTTCTCTATCACATCCTCCCCGGATACATCGCGACTCCGCTTGCCGGACTGGACACTTTCGACCAGTACAACAGGAAGTTCACGCCTGTATCCACGGACCCGAGGAGTGCAAACTGGTGGCAGAACTATCCCAAGTACTCCGCCAGCCTGCTCAAGGCCATGTACTCCGATGATGCGCCCAAGGATGCCTACACCTACCTGCCGAAGCTGGAAAACCACAACGCAAGCGAGTACTCCTGGATTCCGCTCATCGACCGCATGTACAACGGCGGATTCACTGGTGCATGGATCTGGGGCATGAACCCGGCCTGTTCCAGCCCGGATTCGGAAAAGACCCGCAAGGCCATTGCCGAGCTTGACTGGATGGTCAACGTCAACGTCTTCGACTGCGAGACCTCCAGCTTCTGGAAAGGCCCGGGAATGGACCCGGCAAAGGTCAAGACCGAAACCTTCTTCATCCCTTGCGCAACCGCAATCGAGAAGGAAGGCTCGGTCTCCAACTCCGGCCGCTGGATGCAGTGGCGCTATGCCGGTCCGGAACCCAAGGACGGCGTGCTTACCGATGGTCACTACTTCCACGAACTGTGGGAGGAAATGGTCCGCCTCTATGAAGAGGAAGGTGGAGCGTACCCCGATCCGATCACCCGTCTGAGCTTCAACAACATGTGCGAAAAGAACAGCCATGGTCACATGGAATTCAGCGCACAGCAGACGGCAAGGCTCATCAACGGCTGGTTCACGCGGGATACCGTCGTCAAGGGCAAGCAATTCAAAAAGGGACAGCAGGTTCCGAGCTTTGCCTACCTGCAGGACGATGGTTCCACCACATCCGGCAACTGGCTCTACTGCAACTCCGTGAGCGACACCGAGAACAAGTCGGAACGCCACGACGCCAGCCAGACTCCGATGCAGGAAAGGATCGGCCTGTTCCCGAACTGGACATGGTGCTGGCCCGTGAACCGGCGCATCATCTACAACAGGGCTTCCGTGGATTCGCAGGGCAAACCCTGGGACCCGGAGCGCGCCGTCATCGAATGGAACGGCAAGAAGTGGGAAGGCGATGTCCCGGATGGTGGCTGGGCTCCCGGCACCAAGCATCCGTTCATCATGCGCAAGCACGGCTTCGGTCAGCTCTTTGGCCCGGGGCGCGCTGACGGTCCCCTGCCTGAATACTACGAACCGCTGGAATGCCCTGTCAAAGAGCATGCATTCTCCAGCACGCTCCACAACCCGACATCGGTTCAAATTCAAGGCGAGGAAAAAGCGGTTTGCAATCCGCGCTACCCCTTTGTCGGCACCACCTACCGCGTGACCGAGCACTGGCAGACAGGCTCCATGACGCGCTGGTGCAGCTGGCTGGTGGAAGCCGAACCGCAGATGTTCGTTGAAATCAGCCCACAGCTGGCTGAACTTCGCGGCATTGAAAACGGTGAAAAGGTTACCGTTGAAAGCGTTCGCGGTTCCCTGTGGGCCATCGCGATCGTTACCGAACGGATTCAGCCGTACAAGATCGACGGCAACGACGTTCACATGGTCGGCATGCCCTGGCACTACGGCTGGGCAATGCCTTCCGACGGCGGTGATTCCGCAAACATCGTAACACCGAATGTTGGCGACCCGAACACGGGCATTCCCGAATACAAGGCGTTCATGGTCAACGTGCGCAAGTGGCAGGAAGGGGATAAATAATGAATGGTAAAAGCTTCTTTGTCGATTTGTCCCTGTGTACCGCCTGCCGTGGATGTCAGGTCGCCTGCAAGCAGTGGAAAAACCTTCCGGCGGAAAAGACCCGGAACGTAGGTTCCCACCAGAATCCGCAGGACCTGTCCTCCAAGACAATCCGTCTTGTCCGCTTCCATGAAGCACATGACGCCAAAGGCAAACTGCAATGGTACTTCTTCCCGGAGCAGTGCCGTCATTGCCTCGAACCGCCCTGCAAGTACATCGGCAACATGTACTGCGACAACGGCATCGTGCAGGATCCCAAGACCGGGGCCGTCGTCATGAACAGCCGCACGGCAGCCATTGGCGACAAGGTCACCAGTGAAGAGCTGTGTCCGTACAACGTTCCCCGCATGGACGAGGAAACCGGACAGTGGTTCAAGTGCGACATGTGCGCGGATCGAGTGGAAGCCGGTCGGCTTCCTGCCTGCGTTCAGAGCTGCCCCACCGGCACGATGAACTTCGGCGATCGGGAAGAGATGCTTGCTCTCGCCAAAAAACGTCTGGCGGAAGTGCAGAAGACCAATCCCGACGCGTACCTTGCCGACCCCGAGTCGGTTCGTGTCATCTACCTGTGCACGGCACCGCCGGAAAGCTACAACGGCAACCTGCTCGCGGCCGTGGATGGAAACAGACTGGTGAAGAAGGCATTGGCCAAGAAAAGCGTCAATCGCCGCGATCTGCTTGCTGGCCGTTTCAGCGCCAAGACAAAAGCGTAACCCATGCTCAGAGGAAATATCATGAAAAAAGCATTCATCATGTCCCTGCTGTGTATCGGTCTTACTGCGGCGTTGGCCTTTGCTCAGACGGAACTGGTATCCAGCATCGATGCTCCCGACGATGACCTTGAAATCAACTTCATCGAAGGAAACAGCAAACGCAATCTCGGTGTTGTCTTCAACCATTCGAGTCATGAAGACATCGACTGCTTCACCTGCCACCACAAGAATGAAGTGGCAGACGAACCCGAGTCCTGCTCGAACTGCCATACCGACACGGCACCCGATGCTCAAGGCACCAAGTCCTACTTTCGGGCAATGCATGTGAAGGGAACCGAACAGGCCTCCTGCCTGTCCTGTCACGAAGAGGAATTCTCCGGCGACAAGGACTTGACTGGTTGTGCCAATTCCTCCTGTCACCCGACCGGCCTGTACTAAAACACATAACCACCCGGGGCGGGCTCCCTGCCCGCCCCGGGCCTCCTGCCCGCACTTCAGCCAGTTCGAAAAAATCGACGGTCAAGGCTCGACATGCAATCAGGGCCACGGCGCAGCTCCTGACCACAGCAAGATTCTAGGACCAACAACCTTTTCGTCCCCCCCTTCCCAGTCCACCTTTTCGTCTCTCCCGACTGCCTGACAACCCTTTACCACCCGCACCCCGTATACGTGCCGCTTAATAATCCGCGCGTCTTTATATACGTCTCGATCCATGCTAATCCTGAGCATGATTACCTTCATGGCCACAACTGGAAAACGTTTGTGCAAAACAAGTCCTGCCCACCTCGTGCACAGCGTGACAAAAGTGATGTGGATTGCACAAATTCAGACTGTTTTAATCAGGATTGGCGTCATGTTTTTCTTCAACCGGTCAAGATCATGATCATTGTCAACCTTTGGCACGCCTTTTGTTGTTCACAAAGGCCATACCAAACACGGGAGTTCGGATGAAACCCTTCACCACACTGCTTTTTTTCATCGCCATCAGCATCCTGCCTGTAGTAGGAATTGCGGCTCAGAAGTCCTTGGAGAAAAGCCCCATCGAATCTCCCGGCCAATATCTCGGCGACCAGCACGAATTGCTGAATCTGAAGCAATATCTGGCTCTGGCTGCGGAAAACAACAACGAACTGCAGGCTGCGTTTCAGCAGTGGCAGGCCGCCGCCAAACGCGCAGTCCGGGCAGACACTCTGCCCGATCCCCGTTTCTCCTTCGGCTACTACACCACCCCGCTGGAAACGCGCGGCGGCCCGGCCCGGTACAAGTACGGCCTGTCCCAGACCCTGCCCTTTTTCGGCAAGCTCGACTTCAAGGAACAAATGGCGCTGAGGGAAGCGGATGGCTTCAAGGCCAAGTTCGACGACCTCAAGCTCTCCATCTTCAACGAAGTGAAAAAGGTGTACTACGAGTATGCCTATTTGGCGCAGGCCATCGAGAGCACCAGCGAAAACATCGAACTGGTCAGGTATCTGGAGAAAATCGCCACAGCCAGATACACCACGGGTGCGGCCGGACATTCGGACATCATCCGCCCGCAGGTGGAGCTCGGCAAGCTGGAAGACCGGCTCGGCTCGCTTCAGGCCCTGCAAGCCCCTCTCGTCACCCGACTCAATGCACTGATGGATCGCCCTGCCTCAACCCCCATTCCCTTTCCCGCATCGGTTCCGGTCATGGTCATCAAGGCCTCCGAGGGCGAACTTCAGGCCATTCTCCAAACAGCAAGCCCCAAACTCCTGTACTGGGAAACCGTCGAGTCCCGGGAAGAAGCGGGAAAGGACCTCGCGGAACGCAACTACTACCCGGACTTCACCTTCGGCATCGAGACAACGGAAGTGGATCGTGCCAGAAATCCCGGTGTGACAGGCGACGGCGCAAACCCGGTCATGGCCTCCATGTCGTTCAACATTCCCATCTGGCTGGAAGCCCGGGACTCGGCCGTACAGGAAAGCCAGGCCCGGATACTCGCAGCCCGGAAATCCAGAACCGGGCTTGCCCGGCAGCTCTCCGCCGACCTTGCTCTGGCCCATTACAGATATCTTGATGCCGGGAGAAAAATCGGCCTGTACCGGGATACGCTGGTTCCCAAGGCGGAACAGGCCCTCGGCGTGACCATGGAAGCCTTCATGACCGGGACCGGGTCCGCCCTTGATCTGATCAGCGCGGAGCAGACACTGCTGGAACTCAAATTGGCCTATTACCGCGCCCTGACGGATCAGGCCCTCGGCCTTGCCGAAATGGAAAGACTCGTAGGACGGGAATTGCCGTGCGCATTCCACGGTTCGCTTTTGAAAAGGAGTCCACCCCATGAATAAACCGAAACGAACCGCTTCACTTCTCGCCCTGATCCTCTTCTGCGCAGCGGCTTTTGCCGCAGGCTACCTGTTCAGGGGTACCGACCCGGCAGGGGAGACTTCTCTGGAGGAACACACCGAACATGGACTGAAAGCCTCGACCAACGAGAAAGGGGAAACTGTCTGGACCTGTTCCATGCATCCCCAGATTCAGCTTCCAAGCCCGGGGCAATGCCCCATCTGTTTCATGGATCTGATTCCCCTGAAAAAAAAGGACGAGGGCGAACAGACCAGTCTCCGCCAGATTCGCCTTTCGGACGAAGCCCGAAAACTGGCAGGCATCACCGTTGAGGAAGTCCGCCGCATGGATGTAGCCGTGGAGACCCGCATGGTGGGCAAGGTGGACTACGATGAAACGCGGGTCCGGACCATCACGGCATGGACCGGCGGCCGGATCGACAAAATGCATGTGGACTATACGGGTAGCCCGGTCCGTCGAGGCCAGCCCATGGTCTCCATCTACAGTCCCGAACTGCTCACGGCGCAAGCCGAACTCATTCAGGCCATCAAGGCTGCGCGCGACCTGGAAAAAAGCACCCTCTCTCTGGTCAAGGAAAGCGCAATGCGCACACGGAAGGCGGCGCGGGAAAAACTCCGCCTTCTCGGACTCACGGACCGCCAGATAGAAGCCATCGTCAACAGCGGAACGCCTTCGGATCACATCACTCTGTACGCTCCGCAAGGTGGCGTGGTGATCAGAAAGGACGTGAACGAAGGGCAGTATGTCAAGACAGGCAGCCCCATCTATGCCATTGCCGACCTCTCGTCGCTCTGGGTCATTCTCGAAGCCTATGAATCGGATCTGCCGTGGATCAGGATCGGACAGGAGGTCGATTTCAGCACCGAAGCCTATCCCGGCAAGCGTTTCCAGGGAAAGGTCGTCTACATCGATCCTGTCGTGAACGAGAAAAGCCGCACGGTACGGGTTCGTCTGGAAGTCCCCAACAGGGACGGCAGCCTGAAGCCGGGCATGCTTGTCCGCGCCGTACAGCAAAAGAAGAGCACGGACTCCTCGCCCGATGGCAATCCGCTGGTCATTCCGGCATCCGCCCCCCTGATCACAGGCAAACGAGCCGTGGTCTACGTGGCGGACAAGAACGATCCCGGCACATATCGGGGCAGGGAAATCGTGCTCGGCCCCAAAGCCGGACAATACTACATCGTCAAAAACGGCCTCGAACCCGGCGAACTTGTCGTGACCAAGGGCAATTTCAAGATCGACAGCGCAATCCAGATCGTGGCCAGACCAAGCATGATGAACCCCGCAATTGCCACGACACAGGTTGCCGAGGCTGAACTGCCTTCCCTCTTTCTCTCCAAACTACGATTGCTGGGCCAGACTTTCGCGTCGCTCAAGCCTGTCGTTGCCAACGGCGACCTTGCGCAAGCGCATCTGGCCTTCGGCAGGTTCCACAAGGAACTCAGATTGGTGGAGGACTCCGACCTTGAAGACGAAACCGCACTGCAATGGAAGGAATACGCCATGCTGCTCGGCAACGACGCCATGCTGGCCTCGGAAGCCCGCCGACCCCGAAACGACTGAAGGAAATATTCGCGGAAATGCAGGCTCACTACGATCTGCTAACCTCGACATTCAATCTGGAAACCCTGTCCAGAGAACATGTCGCTCCGCTGGAATTCAGAAAGCAGCTTGGTTTCGTATTCTCCAGCTACGAGCCTCTGGCCGAAGCCCTTGCCGCAGACGACCTGCAAAAGGCCCGCTCTGCTGCCGAAAAGATTGCGGCAGCACTCCGGAAAGTCGAGGCTGACAAGCTGGATGGACAGTCGCACAACATCTGGACCGACTCCCTGAAAGCAATGAATGACGGACTGGCCGCCATCCGGGAAGCAACGGACATCGTGGGCGTTCGCACGGGCTTCGAGCCGCTGTCGGTCGGTCTGACCCGGGCCGTGCTCAAGCTGGGCATGGAGACCGATGGTCCTGTCTACGAATTGTTCTGCCCCATGGCCTTCGACTACGAAGGCGCAACATGGCTGCAACGCGACGAGGACGTCAGGAATCCCTATTTCGGCGCAACCATGCTGAAATGCGGCGAAACAAACCGGCAACTCAAGCAGTAGGCACCGCCCATGCCAAACGCCCCCAAGCACCGCATCCAGGCCGACACGGCAACGGACAGGCTGATCCGCTTCTGCCTCGAACACAAGCTCGTGGTCATGCTCCTTGTGACCATGATACTCGGCTGGGGGCTGATCGTGGCCCCGTTCGACTGGAAGATTCAGGGCTTGCCTCGCGATCCCGTGCCCGTGGATGCCATACCGGACATCGGGGAAAACCAGCAGATCGTCTTCACCCAATGGACAGGACGTTCTCCGCAGGACATGGAAGATCAGGTCACCTATCCGCTCACCGTGGCCCTGCTCGGCATCCCCGGGGTCAAGACGGTGCGCAGCTATTCCATGTTCGGATTTTCCACCATCTACGTCATTTTCAATGAAGACGTGGAATTCTACTGGTCCCGGTCGCGACTGCTGGAAAAGCTGAACAGCCTGCCGCCCGGCACCCTGCCGCAGGGTGTGCAACCGACGCTCGGCCCGGATGCAACGGCTCTGGGGCAGGTGTTCTGGTACACGCTGGAAGGCAGGGACGAAAACGGCAATCCGACCGGCGGGTGGGACCTCGACGAACTGCGCAGCATACAGGACTGGTATGTGCGCTATGCCCTGCTCTCGGCCGAGGGCGTAAGCGAAACGGCTTCGGCTGGCGGATTTGTCAAGGAATACCAGATTGATGTGGATCCGGATGCCATGCGCACCACAGGCGTCACTCTGGAGGATGTCTTCTCCGCCGTGAAATCCTCCAATCTGGACGTTGGCGCACGCACCATCGAAATCAACAGGGTGGAGTACCTGATTCGCGGCATCGGCTTCGTCAAGCAGCTCGACGACATCGAGGAAGCCGTCATCAAGGTCGTGCGCAACACCCCGATCCGGGTCAGGGACGTGGCAAGGGTCAGTCTGGGACCAGCGCTTCGACGCGGTGTGCTCGACAAGGGCGGCGCCGAGGCGGTCGGCGGCGTCGTGGTGGTCCGCTACGGAGAAAATCCGCTTCAGGTCATCAGGAACGTCAAGGAAAAGATCACGGAAATCTCCCCGGGCCTGCCGAGCAAGGTACTGGCCGACGGCACGGTGAGCAAAGCAACCATCGTCCCGTTCTACGACCGCTCCGGGCTCATCGGCGAAACACTGGGGACACTCGACACGGCACTGACCGAAGAAATTCTCATTACCATCATCGTGGTCCTCATCGCCGTGATGCATCTGCGCAGTTCACTGCTCATCTCCTCCCTGCTCCCTCTGGCCGTGCTGATGTGCTTCATCGCCATGAAGCAATTTCGCGTGGACGCAAACATCGTCGCACTTTCCGGCATAGCCATTGCCATCGGCACCATGGTGGACATGGGCATCATCGTCTGCGAGAACATCCTCAGAAAATTCGAACAGGCTTCACTGGACGAGAGCCGACTGCACACGATCTTCAAGGGAACATCCGAAGTGGGCAGCGCCATCATGACCGCCGTGGCCACCACCATTGTCAGTTTTCTTCCCGTCTTTGCCATGGAAGGCCCGGAAGGGAAGCTGTTCAAGCCTCTGGCCTACACCAAGACCTTTGCCCTGATCGCGTCCATTGTCGTGGCCCTGACCGTCCTGCCGACCGTGGCGCACATGATCTACCGACGCAGTGACAGACCGAACTGCTCTTCGAAATACGTGATCAGCATCCTCTCCGTGGCAACCGGAGTAGTCCTGTCGATTTTCGTGAAATGGTGGCTCGGCCTCTTCTTCATCATATCCGGACTGCACTGCGTGCTGGCTCGCCTCATCCCGCCCAGATTCGGAAGCTGGCTCGGCAAGGCCGAAAACTACGGCGTGATTTTCATGATCATGGCCGTGCTCTCCTCGCACTGGCTGCCATTGGGACCGGAAAAAGGCGATGTCCGCAACTTCATCTTCGTTTCGGCGCTCATCGGCGGCCTCATGCTCTTCTTCCAGATTTTCCAACGGTTCTACCCGGCCATGCTGCAAGGCGCCCTCGACAACAAGGCGGCCTTCCTGATTCTGCCTGCGATCGTGATTCTGCTGGGTGCGCTCATCTGGTTCGGGGCCGCGCCCCTGACCTCATGGCTTCCGAATTCGATCCGCGCATCCCGGCCCGCCGCAGCCCTCAACCACGCATTTCCGGGACTGGGCAAGGAATTCATGCCGCCTCTGGATGAAGGGTCGTTCCTGTACATGCCCACCACCATGCCCCATGCCTCGATCGGCGAAGTCCGCGACGTGCTGGCAAAGCAGGACATGGGCATCCTGGACATTCCGGAAGTGGAAAGTGCGGTCGGCAAACTGGGTCGGGCCGAAACGCCCTTGGACCCGGCTCCGGTCTCCATGATCGAAACCGTCATCAACTACCGCCCCGAATATCTGGTTGATGAAAACGGAAACCGACTTCGCTTTCGCTTCGACCCGAACCAGAAGGACTATTTCCGGTCGCAGGACGGCATGCCGCAGCCAGCCGGAGACGGACTGCCCTACCTTGTTCAGGGCCATTTCCCGCGTGACGATTCCGGCAAGCTCATTCCGGACACGGACGGCAAGCCGTTCCGCCTCTGGCGCTCTGCGCTTGATCCGTCCCTGAATCCGGGCAGAACGGCATGGCCCGGCATCCGGACTCCGGACGACATCTGGGATGAAATCACCGTGGCTGCGGAAATCCCGGGAACCACTTCGGCCCCCAAGCTTCAACCCATAGCCGCGCGTATCGTCATGCTCCAATCCGGCATGCGCGCCCCCATGGGCATCAAGATCAAGGGACCGGACCTGAAAACCATCGAGGCTTTCGGCCTGCGGCTGGAAAAGCTGCTCAAGGAAGTGCCCTCCATTCAACCGGCAGCCGTTGTGGCCGATCGCATCGTGGGCAAACCCTATCTGGAGATCGTCATCGATCGTCAGGCCATTGCCCGATACGGCATCAGGCTCCAAAAGGTTCAGAACGTACTGGAAGTTGCCGTGGGCGGTCGGATGCTCTCCACCACGGTGGAAGGCCGGGAGCGCTACCCCATCCGCGTTCGCTACATGCGCGAACTTCGGGATTCCATCGAGGCGCTTGAAAACATTCTGGTCGCCGCCCCCTCCGGAGAGCAGATTCCCATGAAGCAACTGGCGGAAATCCGCTACGTGCGCGGCCCGCAGGTCATCAAGAGCGAAGACACGTTTCTGGTGGGTTACGTGCTTTTCGACAAGAAGCCGGATTTTGCCGAGGTTGATGTGGTGGAACAGGCCGCCAGCTACATCGAAAGCCGGATCGCAGCGGGCGAGCTCACGGTTCCCAGCGGCGTTTCCTACGAATTCGCAGGCAACTATCAGAATCAGATTCGGGCCCAGAAAAAACTGGCCGTCATCCTGCCTCTGGCCCTGCTGGTCATCGTGATCATTCTCTATCTTCAGTTCAAGTCCATCGCGACCACACTCATGGTTTTCTCCGGCATTCTGGTGGCATGGTCCGGCGGATTCATGATGATCTGGCTTTACGCCCAGGACTGGTTTCTGAATTTCAGCGTGCTCGGCACGAACATGCGGGAACTGTTTCAGGTCGGTCCCATCAACCTGAGCGTCGCCATCTGGGTCGGATTTCTCGCCCTGTTCGGCATCGCCTCGGATGATGGCGTCATCATGGCCACCTACCTTGACGAAAGCCGTGACAACCGGGACATGAGCACTATCCCTGCCATTCGGTCAGCCATACGAAAAGGAGCGCAACGCCGCATCCGTCCGGCTCTCATGACCTCGGCCACGACCATTCTGGCCCTGATTCCGGTTCTGACGTCCACAGGCCGCGGCGCAGACATCATGGTGCCCATGGCCATCCCTTCATTCGGGGGAATGACCATCGCGATCCTTACCGTATTCGTGGTTCCGGTGCTCTATTGCTCGATGGAAGAAGCAAAATGGAAGATTCAAGAAAAACGCCGTTCCGCAGCCCCCAAACAGGCCTGAACGGCACAACTGCAACCCGTTTACAGGAGTAGACCGATGAAAAAGATCACTACCGTTTTTCTGACCCTTGCCCTGGTCGCCATGACTGCCGTACCTGCTTTCGCCGATTCCCACATGAATCACGGTTCGAATCATGGAGAAATGTCTCACGGCACCATGGAAAAACAGGGAGCCGCCTCCATGCATGACGGAATGAAAACCATGGAGGACAATCTGCACATGATGCAAATGGATGTGGATCAGATGAAAGCCCCGGAAGCCCGCAAGGCAGCCATGGCCTCGATGGATACGCACATGGCCGACATGCACCACGGCATGATGACCGTGGAGGAGCATGCCAGTCAATCCGGCAACAAGGACATGCAAAAGGCCATGAAACAGATGAACAAGGACATGATGACCACCATGAAGGGAATGGGCATGATGAAGAAGAATCCCGATGCCGCCATCCCCATGATGACCGAAGGTATTGAAAAAATGCAGAAGACCCTGACACACATGAAAAGCATGATGTAACAGCCCATCACAACCGGCGACCGGATTCGGTCGTCGGTTGTGATGGCAGAAAAAGCCAATATCCAGCAGACAAACACGACGGCTTGCCCTCTCGCCGAGAACAAGGCATGGAATCAGCGGCTCATATTCAACATCCAAAAACTTGAATCTATTGAATTTAATTGACGAGAAGAAAGGATGGTTCCCCCATCCCCATGAGAAACAACAGAAAACATATCTCTCAATGGCTAGGCAGCAGACGGCGTTGCCTGTCTCGACTTTCGCCGCCGCCTCCGCCCCTCATTTTTCCCATGAGAATGAGCAGCATTTTCTGCCAACCTTCCACCGCATTTTTCCGATGCCTCATAACCACAAATGGAATTCTGCTCGATTGAGAGATTCATACCCCTTTCAATGGCCCGCAACTGAGGAATGTCATCCTGGGTAACCAAGCTGATGGCGCTGCCAGATCGTCCTGCCCTGCCCGTTCTGCCTATTCGGTGTGTATACGTTTCAACCGTATTTGGCATGTCGTAATTGACGACATGAGTAATTCGGTCGCAATCGATGCCACGTGCAACAATATCCGTGGCCACCATGATGGAATATCGCCCATCACGAAACCCGGTTAACGCTTTTTCGCGCTGGCTCTGGCTCATGTTGCCTTGCAAAAAGGTGGAGTCGTACCCACTGTTTGCCAACTGTCGTGACAGATTTTTGGCTTTGTGTTTAGTGCGAGTGAATATAAGCATGCTTTGATGCTCTGAACGGGAAAGTATGTCATCCAGCAATTTGTTTTTCTTGCTGCTTTGAGTCTTGTAGAAAAAATGCTTCACACTTGAAACCGACGAATTTGCATTGATCCGAACCATCTTCGGATTGACCAGTATCCGCTTTGCAAAAGCAAGAATGGACTTGGGCATGGTGGCAGAAAAAAGGAGATTTTGCCTTTTGGCGGGAAGCTTGGCGAGAATTCGCTTGATGTCCGGCATGAACCCCATGTCCAGCATCCGATCGGCCTCATCAAGAACAAGCGTTTCAATGGCTCTGAAATCAAGCACTCCTTTCTCAATCAGTCTGACAAGCCGCCCGGGGCATGCGACGATGACTTGTGACGAATCAAACGCTTTTATCTGCGGGCCCATCCCGACGCCACCGATAACAACGCCTGTGCGAATATCGGCATGTCCAGCCAATGAGTTGAAACTGTCATTGATCTGAATTGCCAGTTCTCGCGTGGGAGCCAACACGAGTACACGCGGCCCCCGTTGGGAGGAAGGAGCGGAAAGAAGCTTCTGAAGAATGGGCAAAGCAAAAGCGGCAGTCTTTCCAGTGCCAGTCTGTGCCAACCCCATGACGTCATACCCATGTAGAATTAACGGGATGACTTTTTGTTGAATCGGAGTCGGGGTGTCATAGCCACAGGAATTGATGCCAGCGTCAATACGTTGGTCAAAAGAAAAATCTGTAAAGGTCATAAAAGCCTTGGGAAAAAGGAAAGATTACGACGGCGCGCAACAGCGGTCGACCCCGGAATACCGGGTGATAATTGGAAGGCTCTGGGACGGGAGAGTAAATCTAAAGCTTACGTGGAACGAAAGTTGCCCAAACGGGGCTAAGAAGTAATCATGCGTCCAGTCACGCTGAGTTGTTTATATATGAATCATTCCCAGCCAAAAGTAAAGAAATCAAATATAAAACATTTAACACGGCCATAGCCAATTATCTTGATGACATATCAATAAACAGCATTCTCTTGAAACTACTCTACTAAAGGAAAAAGCCTCTCGCGAAACAATATGAGTCACCTTGTGTACTAAAACATGAAAACCGATCATCAGCATCGTGTACATGCTGAAAAAACACTATGATAACGAAACTTCCATCACACGATGAGATACACGTTCAAAATGCAATCCAAGAATTGCGAGTTCCACTACGACGGGGAAGGATTTTGGCTTGGTAAAAACTGTCTTCACCAAAAGCCTCCAATACGGGAAACGAGCTTTGGAAACCACTCCAATGAACCACATGCTTTTCATGAATGCCTTGACATCATGCCACATGATCCTTCCTTTTGATGTCGGCGTATAGGAAGACAGGAATTTGCTGATCCGAGCATAATATTCTCTGGGAGAATACAAGGTTGCCAGAAGCCGCTTGTATCCTTCAAGAAGCGTTTCGCGCCCCATCGAAGGGACAAAATTCACACAAGCATCAGTATTCTCGCCGCTCAACCCGTCAAGCAACCGTCCTTCCGCCTGAAGACGATGCCAAAGCCTTGTATGCGGCAAGGCATTGAGCACGCCGACCATTGCCGTCACCACGCCAATGTTTTTGACAAAACGAAGCTGCTGTTCAAATATTGATGATGTATCGCTGTCAAATCCTACTATGAAGCCGCCCATAACCTGCATCCCATGTTGGTGAATAGCTTGAACGGCGGAACAAAAATCAGTGGCTACATTTTGTTTTTTGCCGCACTCCTCCAAGCTTTCCTCTGATGGAGATTCTATTCCGATGAAAACCTTATGAAAATTGGCTGAACTCATCATTCTCAACAGTTCAGTATCATTAGCCATATTTACACTCGCTTCAGTCATGAGCCGAAAAGGGTAATTTCGCTGTTTCTGCCATTTTGCGAGTTTGGGCAGAAACTCTTTCACATGGATTAAGTTGCCTATGAAGTTGTCATCAACGATGAACACGGAATCTCTCCACCCAGCGTCATATAAACTTTGCAATTCTCGCAACATTCTGTCCGTTTTTTTTGTGCGAGGACGCCTGCCATTCATAATCACTATATCACAGAACTCACAATCAAAAGGACATCCGCGCGAATACTGCAAGGTCATCGAAACGTAATCTTCAAAATTCAACAACTGCCAAGCGGGAAGAGGCGTTGTTCCCAAATCAGGGTGCTCAGTGCATTCATACATAGGTTTGGCTGTGCCACATTCATAATCCCTAAGAAATGCAGGCAGTATTGTTTCGGCTTCCCCTACGATGAAATGATCCACCTCGGGGAACTCTTCTCTGTCAGCTCTGAAGGCTGGCCCCCCAGCGACCACAGTCTTGCCAAAAAGCTTCGCGCGCCGGACGACCTCCTTCGCGCTGGGGACTTGAACGATCATGGCACTAATCAAGACAATGTCAGCCCATTCGATATCGGCATCCGAAAGCGGAGCAACATTCGTATCAACAAGACGCTTCTCCCACGTTTCCGGGAGCATGGAAGCAACGGTCAACAGACCAAGCGGTGGGAAGGCCGCCTTTTTGGATACAAATGGCAAGACGCTTTTGAAACTCCAAAACGTGTCCGGATATGATGGGTAAACAAGAAGTGCTTTCATGATTTTTCACCTCATGTCCACCATAGATCACTTTGGACAGACCTCAAGGCTGCTGGTGTTATAAAAAATGGCTCTCCATGGTCTATCCAGAGCCAACACATTAAAATACTTCAACTTGCACTTGCAAACATAGACGGACCATTTTTTTGCATAACAATTGCCCCATAATCACAGGAAGCATAACTTTGAAATGTGAAGCAAGAACAAGATGCAGATTCCCACCTATCCAATGGAGATATTCAAATGGATGAAACGTGTGAAAACTGTCGTTATTATCTTCCGGTCGAAACGGACTTCAAGGAGGACGGGACATGCAGGTTCTCCCCTCCAACCGTTTCAGCGTTGTCCGAAAACGCCATGGCGATATGGCCTCGGGTGAAGAAAACGGATTGGTGCGGCAAGTACGCTCCCAAAGAGAAACAAGGAAATCCTAGCCTCTGAAACCGTTTAGCTTCGGGGGATGTTCGATGAAAGGACTGCCAGCAAAAATCAAGCAGAAAGCCCACCTGGCTGTATCCTTGATACTCGCCTTATTATTCTTGTTGTTCATTTTTCAAAATTTTGAACAAACTCAAATTTCTTTCCTGTTTTGGACAATTTCAATCCCCCGTGCACTACTGCTTCTAAGCACCCTGCTCCTCGGTGTCTCCATAGGTGTTATATCGATGGCAGGAAAACGGGCATCCAAAATAATATCTCCCACTTCAACAAGTGATCACAAAAATTTGGAGCTCAAAAAAAAGATTTTGGAACAAGATAATATGATTGCCCAAATGCAGTCCGAACGAGTTAAAACAAACCGCATCCTCGAAGCACACGAGACAACCCGAATGGATTTCCTCTCAAAAGAGAACTCTCATGAAAAAAAACAACGCATTGCAGAGGGGAAAATAGCCAAGACTAGCCATGCTTTAAATGATGCCACTACATTCATCGCTTCCCTTGAAAGCGAGGTGCGGCTACTCAATGAGAATATCGAGAGCAAAAAACTCATTGATGCATTGATCCAACACGATCTCAGAAACACATTGATTGCTTCCGTATCTCTGCCGAAATCAATCCTTGATGATCCAAACCTAACTGAAAATCAGAAAATAGTTGTGAAGTTCATCCAGGACAACGGAAAAAGAATGCTTGAAATTCTTGATTCAAGTTTGACGCTCTACCGAATAGAGGAAGGGACTTACCAAAAAGAATTTGCCACAGTAAACCTCTACAAAACCATTTCCGACGTGGTCGCCCGGATCAGCAATACCCTCTCGGCCTCCAAACAAGAGGTCTCAATCAATTGCATGGATCCAACAGATCAAGACAACGATACTTTTCTCGTTTATGGAGAAGAGTTTCTTCTCTTCAGCTCCTTCATGAACCTTATAACGAATGCTTCAGAAGCGTCTCCTCCAGGAAAACCCATTTCAATAACTTTCAGCAGGAACGACTACTGCTCCATCGCAATTCGAAATTATGGAGAAGTGCCAAGCAGCATACAAAAAACTTTCTTCAACAAATTGGTTACATCGGGCAAGAAATTTGGAACAGGACTTGGGACATACTCAGCCATGTTGATGATCAAAGCCCAAAACGGCAATATTGAATTGGATTGTTCTGAATCGGGAATGACAACCGTCTATGTCACCCTGCCAAAGCCCCAGAACTAAGTATTCAGCCCAACCTATCCGATATCCACTTAGAGTCCTTCCTGATCCGTTAGCCGTTGGCATTGACCTGCCGAAGCGTCAGAAAACGGGGATCGGCATAGTTGTCGCTCCCGAGCAAGACAAGGTTTATGCCGCGATACACCGTGCCGGACATGGAATTGGACAACGGCGTAGCTCAAAACTACGGCCACAGGGAAGAATTGCCACAGAGGCATTATATGCTTAACTATTTTATTGATTTCTATTTGGCGGAGGGGGAGGGATTCGAACCCCCGGGCGGTTGCCCGCCGCTGGTTTTCAAGACCAGAGCAATAAACCGGACTCTGCCACCCCTCCGCGAGAAAAAGCCTCTGGGAAACAAGGCTTGTGAAGAGAATTGGTTGTAGGGACAGGGCTCAGGATTGTCAAGAAAAGCAATCCGGAAAAGGCAACATGCAGCACGTGCGAAAACGTATCCCAATGAAGAAAATGCCAAACGCAAATGTAAACCTCACCAACTTGGTACCACCCACAAGTAGAGATTTTCTGTGGTGAATAAGCATTGAGATGCTCAACGGAAGTCAATATTTTTTGTCTGGCAATGCCCGGCCGGCTTTCAGCCGACATGAAAATGAAATACACCCTCAAAAAAGTACCGGGAAAGGCATGGGCCAAAGGTTTTGCGAATTGACACAGATGGTGACATACCGTATCTTTCAGAAAAATTAAGACAAATCAAATCCTACAAGAAAGACTCATGACCAACTCACAAGAAGCCTTCTCCCGGTATCTGGCGGAAAAGAATCTGAAAATGACCCCCCAACGCCGCGTCATTCTGGACACGCTGCAAAAACAGGACGAGCACCTCTCCTCCGAAGAGCTGTACGCACTGGTCAAACGTCATGACCCGTCCATCGGACAGGCCACGGTTTACCGGACGCTCAAGCTCCTTAACGAGGCGGGCATAGTGGAACCGCTCGACTTCGCGGACGGCGTGACTCGCTACGAATCCAGCTATGGTCGCGAGCACCACGATCATCTCATCTGCGAAGCGTGCGGCAGGAACATCGAGATCATGGACGAAGTGATCGAGCGCAGGCAGGAAGAACTCGCCGAGGAACACGGGTTCACCCTGTTGCGGCACAAGATGTACCTGTACGGCCTGTGCCCGGACTGCCGAGGGAAAAAATAGGCTCTAATCGCCCTGAATCCTCTCCAGAAACTCTCCCAGCTCGGGAATTTCCCCCTGCAGGGTCTTCCAGGTATATCCGCTGCCCATCCTGTCTCCTCTGGCCACGAACTGGATACCGAGTCCGATGCCGCCACTCTTGACCTTGAAACGGCTGCGAATGGCTCCGACCACGTTGAAGTAGAAAAATTTCTTTGTCTCGGGATTCCATACGCTGATTCGAAGAACGAGTTGATTTCCTTCCTTGAGAGGTGGCAACTCCCCTTTCGGATTCAGGATATGCAAACGCACTCCGCCGGCTGAAATGTTGGCAACCTCCAGCCGCATCTTGTCCTCGTGCTTTGCCGGATTGCTCACAGTCTGCAAATCCGGGCGAACCATCCAGAACGTCTTGCGCCTGCGAACATCCCAGGCCTTGACCCGAACCGCTCCCTGCCGAGCGACCTTCTGGCGAACGTGTTTCCTGCGAATGACAAAACGGTAGCGAATGGGCGTGAGCAGGGTCAATTCCTTGATCACCGTGCCACGCCGATGCATGTGGCGGACATAGGTGACGAAGGCATTGATCTTCCGCCCGGAGTAGGTGAACGGCTTGACGAAACAGATCACGCGCTTGTTCTTGAGGTTCAGGCTGGTGGGATGCACCTGAACCAGATCGAGCGTCATGCCGCCTCCAGCCACGGCAGACACCCGGGCGTTGCAGACCTTTCTGTCCACGCCATGGGGCGAATACAGGTAGACCTCCAGCATCACTCCTTTTGAAACCAGATAGTTTTCAATGATCTGGCTACTTTTTGCCGAAAAGATCCGAGACAGGAATCGCCCGAGACCGAACCCGAAAATGCGTCGATAGTACCAGGCAGCCATGACCGAAACCAGAGGGACGGCCACGGCAAGAATCTTGGAAAACACGGTCAGCAGGTCCAGCCTGCCGGAACCATGATCAAACGTCCGTTGCACGCTACGGAGAAAATCCAGCTGTGCGTGCAGTTCCTGAACGCCATCAAGTCCGGTCAGCCAGCCAAGGTCCATATCCGGAAGTCTCCTTTCACCACAAAAATTCTTTCGTATTCTGATACATATAGCTCCGGTCGGAACGGCAAATCAAGCCCTGAAAGTCAGGGAACCGTCGCCCCTCCCCCTGCGAAACAAAAAATATGCAGCATCCGTGCCTGAAACAACAGGATGCTGCATCACAACCGACCAGAAACACGAAGTTAATCCCGAGTCACGGAAAACAGCCGCTCCGCGTCACTCTTTTTCAAAGAATACAACATGTCGTAAAAATGCATTTGCAGGGAGCCGGGACCTTGCGCCATGGCTCCGGCCATGCCCCCGGCAATGGCCATGAGTGCCATGGCATCGACCGCGGCTTCATTCCTGTTGCGGTTCACGGCGAGAAATGCACCGCAGATCGCGGTTGCCGTGCAGCCGAGGCCGGTAACACGAGGCATGAGCGCATGTCCGCCGTTTACGCGATACACGTGATTGCCGTCCGTGACGATGTCCACTTCGCCACTCACGACCGTGGTGCAGGAATGCATTTGCGCCAAGGCTCTGGCCGCAGCCACGGCGGCGTCCGCGCCAAGGGAACTGTCCACCCCCTTGGCCTGTCCGGCTTCACCGGCAAGGGTCATGATCTCGGAAGCATTGCCGCGAATGATATCAGGCCTGTACAGGCTGAGCAATTCCTGACTGGACGAGGTGCGCAGCGTGGAAGCTCCCGCCCCGACCGGATCGAAGACCACGGGAACACGCATGGCGTTGGCGGAAGACCAGGCCGCATGCATCAGCCCGATATCCTGAGTGTTCAGCGTGCCGATGTTGATGACGAGAGCGCCGCTGATCTTCATCAGATCTTCGACCTCACGGCTGGAAAAAGTCATGATCGGAGAGGCTCCGGCAGCCAGAAGCGCGTTGGCCGTATTGTTCGTCACCACATGGTTGGTCACATTCAAAACAAGCGGGTTGCCTGTCCGGACAAGCTGAAAATCATTCCAAAAAGTATCCATATCCATCTGATTTCCCCTGAAAAACGTATTGGTTTCGACGGATGGGCATACCTCGCCTTGGTTTTGGACGCAAGGCCGGGGACACGGTTTTCCAACTTGCCCGCGCACGCAAAAAGGGAGCGACGGAAATCCGCCGCTCCCGGGAGTTCACATTATTTCAACTAACTAGCCGTCTTCCTGAGAGGCCTTGTATGCGGCTACGATCTTTTCGGTTTCCTGCGGGGGGCATTCCTCGTACTGGGCAAACTCCATGAAGAAGGTCCCCTGCCCGGCGGTCATGGAGTTCAGGTCCGGAGCATATTTGAGCATCTCGGCCATGGGCACATGAGCCTTGATCTCGGTCACTCCGGCCTGCGAATCCGAACCGAGCACCTTGCCGCGACGACTGGAAAGATCGCCGATGACATCACCCATGAAGGAATCGGGCACGGCCACGGTCACGAGCATGACCGGCTCGAGCAACGCCATCTGGGCCTTTTCCGCCGCCTTCTTGAAGGCCAGCGAACCGGCCACCTTGAAAGCCATTTCCGAGGAGTCCACGGTGTGGAACGAACCGTCATACAGGGTCACCTTGAAGTCGATGACCTGAAATCCGGCCAGCACGCCGCGGCGGGCGGTTTCCTGAACGCCCTTGTCCACGGCCGGGATGAACTGACGCGGGATGGAACCGCCCACGATCTTGTCCTCGAACTCGTATCCAGCGCCATGCGGCTGAGGCGCCACATGAATCCAGCAGTCGCCGAACTGGCCGCGTCCGCCGGACTGCTTCTTGTGGCGGCCCTGAATCTCCGTGGCTCCGGTCTTGAAGGTTTCGCGGTACGGAACCTTGGGAGTCTTGAGCAGGATATCCACCTTGTAGCGGCGCTTGGCCTTTTCCACGGAAATCTCGATGTGGTTCTGGCCCATGCCGGAAAGCAGGATGTCCGCGGATTCCTCATCGCGGGAGAGGTTCAGGGTAATGTCCTCGTCCAGCAACTTGGCCACGGCGGAATAGACCTTGTCCTCCTCGCCCTTTTCGGCCGGAGCCAAGGCATAGGTGATGAGCTGGGGAGCGAGTTCCGGCTTCCTGAGCTTGAATTCGTTCTTTTCGGCGCACAGGGTATCGCCGGTGGAGGTATTCTTGAGCTTGGCAAGAGTCACGATGGCGCCCGGACCAACGGGCTCCTTGGCCGTGCCCTGTTCCTTGCCCTGCATGAGCAGGAGCTGACCGATGCGTTCCTTTTCCTCCTTGGTGGCATTGAGCACCACGGAGTCCGGGGACAGTTCGCCGGAAAGCACGCGGACAACCGTCAGCTGCCCGGCAAAGGAATCGGCCATTGTCTTGAACACGAACGCGGCCAGAGGGGCATCCGGGGAACTGGCCCGTTCGCCCTCCTCGCCTTCCCACACGGCGTGATCGAGCGGGCTGGGGAGCAGGTCCTGTACGGCGTCCAGAATGAGACTGCCGCCCATGTTGTTCAGGGCCGCAGCCACGACAACAGGCACCAGTTCGCCGGAAAGCACGCCTGCCTTGAGTCCCTTGATGATATCTTCGGAAGAGAGTTCGCCGTCCTCGAAGTATTTTTCCATGAGTTCTTCGTCGGACTCGGCAACATTCTCCACCATTGCCTCGCGCATAGGTTCCACGATGTCCGCGAGATCAGCGGGAATGTCGGCTTCGGTAACGCCGCCGTCCTCGCCGAACATCAGGGCCTTGCCGGACAGCATGTCCACGACGCCCTTGAAATTTTCCTTGCTGCCGATGGGATAGTAAAGAAGTGCCGGGCGAGCGCCCAAGGCTTCGGAAATGGATTCGAACGCGGGATCGAATTCCGCACGATCACGGTCCATCTTGTTGATCACGATAAGGGAGGGACGTCCGGCCTTGTGCACCTCGGCCCACACTTTGCGGGTCAGGGGCTTGACGCCGTCCACGGCATCGATAACAAAGACCACGCCGTCCGCGGCGGTCAGCATGTAGGAAAGATCGCCGCTGAAATTGGAGTCGCCCGGAGTGTCGATCAGATAATGCTGGTTCTTGTTCCACTGGTAGCTGGCCAGACCGGGTTGCACGGAGCCGCGACGCTTGATTTCCTCGGGTTCGAAATCGAGAACGGTGCTTCCTTCCTCGACCTTTCCGAGACGATTGACGACGCCGGCAGTGTAAAGCAACATTTCGGCGACGGAAGTCTTGCCGCTTCCGCCGTGACCTACAAGGGCATAGGTTCTCTGCGTGTTCAGATCCGACATTCTTTACTCCATCAATTTATGCAATTTACATACGCTGGGGCACCTCTCCCCTTCTTAACACTTCCCTCTTGGTTTCCGGCGGGTTACACCCTCGGGAGGAAGTGCAACGCGAAAACGCCTGTTGAGCGCCCGCGCTCGGAAAGGGATACATCTTCGTTAAATTAAAAGGTTGTTTTTCCAATTTTCCTCAACATCTAACACTAACGGATTGCAATCCGTAGCATGTATTTCAACCAAAATAAACCAGCAGGAGGGTGCTTTGCTCCTTTCCAATGAAATTATTGCGATTCAGCCCAAAACCCTGAACAGGAAAGGAAAACACCTGTTTTGGGCCGCCGCCCCTGACAAGTTCCTGCTTCAATCCCTGCGGGATTTCGGCCAGACCATGCCCGTGCTGGCCGAGGAAACCGACAAGGGCATGTCCCTTGTGACCGGGCATGCACGGGTTGCCGCCCTGAGCGAACAGGGCACTCCGGTTCTGGCCCGAATGGTGCGGGGCGCGGACCCGATTTCCCGAGGCCTGCTCTATCTTGCGGACAATGCGCAGCGCCCGCTGGACGATGGCATGCGGCTGGACGCCATGCTGTACTTCTCGGAATGGATGGACAGCAAGCGCCTTTCCGCTGAAATCCTTCCCAGACTCGGCGTCCGTCCGGGCAGCAAGGACGCCAAGGCCCTCTTCACATGGCTCGGCATGCCCGAAGCGTGGCGAGTCCACCTCAAGGCAGGCCGCGTGCCACTGGCCTCGTCAACCATACTGGCCCGGCTCAAACAGGACGAACTCGACGCGCTGGAGCCCTTTTTCCTGCAGCTTTCGTGGTCGCGCTCCAACGGCGTGAATTTCCTGACATGGATATACGAAGGCGCACGCATGCACGATTGCGGCATTGCCCAGGCGCTTGAACAGGCCGAACTCCCCGGCATGCTGACTCTGGGACTCTCCCCCAAGGACACCATTGCCAGATTGAGCGCATCGGCCCGCGCCTACAGATTCCCGGACCTGACCGAACTGCAATCCCGGTTCACCACCCTTTCCCGCGAGCTGTCCGCCGGAACGGTCTGGCGCGTGGGACAGGCCGACAACTTCGAGACCGGTGGCGTGGAAATCTCGGCCCGCATCAAGAACGACGGCCAACTCGCCAAGGCGCTTTCCGATCTGGGCATCATCTCGGAATCCCCACTCTGGGAACGGCTTTTTGCCTTGGGGAGGTCCGATGACTGATCTCCGCGAACTGCCCCGCCAATTCCACAAGATCAACAAGGTGTACGTGGACGAGTCCATGGTGGACGTGCCCATGGCCCGCCGCGTGCGTGAACGGTTGCAAGGCACGGTCAAGCAGGACATTCCATGGGAAACCGTTCCGGCCGGCACCGACCGCGTGGTGTTCGAGGAAGACGGTCAGGCGCTCTATCTCAAGGAATACAAGGGGAAATTCCTGCGGTTCTGTCCGGGAACCCGCGCCTACCACTGCTGCGGATACCGCATCATCCACATTGGCGAGAACTGCCCGCTGGCCTGTTCCTACTGCATTCTTCAGGCATATTTTCAGGACAGACTGCTCAAGATATGGGCCAATCAGGACGCCCTGTTCCGCGAGCTGGGCGATGCGTTCGGTGCGGACCCGGGCAAACAATACCGCGTGGGCACCGGAGAATTCACGGATTCGCTGGCATTGGAACACCTGACAGGATACAGTCACGACCTTGTTGCCTTTCTGGAAAACCACCCCAACGTGGTTCTGGAACTCAAATCCAAGGTCATCGACCTGTCGTGGATGAAGGCGGCCACACGCACGGACCGCGTGCTTCCTGCATGGTCCCTGAATGCGCCATGGGTGCACGAGCACGAAGAGATCGGCACCTATTCCCTGATCGAACGGCTGGAGGCGGCCCGCACCTGCGCCGAAGCCGGATTCCGGGTCTGTCTGCATTTCGACCCCATCATCTACTATCCGGGATGGCGCGAAGGCTATGCCGAAATCATCGACATGATCTTCGACTACGTAAAACCGGAACAGATCGCCTACATGAGCCTCGGCTCATTCCGATCCATGCCGCAGCTCAAGCCCATCATCGAACAGAACTTTCCGAAGGCCAGCTACATATACAATGAATTCGTGCCCGGTCTGGACGGCAAGACCCGCCTGCTCCGCCCAAAACGCGTGGAGCAGTTCAAGTTCATGGTGGACAGGCTGCGCAGACACGGCATGGACAAACAGATGTATTTCTGCATGGAATCCACGGAAGTATGGAACGAAGTGTTCGGCTATGCGCCCGCCGACCTCGGTGGCCTGAACCGACATCTGATGAACAGAGCCTTCGGCGAATAATGGCCCGAAATACGGGTCTGGCACTTGCCAAGCGCAAAAATATGGGGTACTGACCCCCGACTTCAAATTCACACATCCCGCAGAATCTCCGGGTGGCCCGCAGGTGCGCGGCTGTTTTTTCGGACAGCGGGATGGAGGAAAAACCCAGGAGGAATTATGGCTTACGTAACCATGAAGCAAATGCTGGAGACCGGCGTTCATTTCGGTCATCAGACCCGTCGTTGGAACCCCAAGATGCGCCCGTTCATTTTCGGCGCCCGCAACGGCATCCACATCATCGACCTGCAGCAGACCGTGAAGCTGTTCGCCAAGGCCCACGATTTCATCGCGGACGCCGTGGCCAAGGGCGGCAAGGTTCTGTTCATCGGCACCAAGCGCCAGGCTCAGGAAGCCGTGGCTCAGGAAGCCGAGCGCGCAGGCATGTTCTTCGTCACCCACCGCTGGATGGGTGGCACCCTGACCAACTTCCAGACCATCAAGGGCTCCATCGACCGCCTGAAGAATCTGGAAACCATGTTCGAAGACGGTTCCATCAATCGTTTCCCCAAAAAGGAAATCGTGCACATGAACCGCGAGGTCAAGAAGCTGAATCTGGCTCTGGGCGGCATCAAGGACATGACCGAAGCTCCGGCCGCCGCTTTCGTGGTCGACCCCAAGCGCGAACACATCGCCATCCAGGAATGCCGCAAGCTGGGCATCCCGGTCGTGGCCGTGACCGATACCAACTGCGATCCCGACATGATCGACTACATCATCCCGGGCAATGACGACGCCATCCGCGCCATCAAGCTGTTCGCCACCCACATGGCCGACGCATGCCTCGAAGGTCAGGCCCAGCAGAAGGACGCTGCCGCCAAGGCCAAGGAAGAGGCTGCCCAGGAGAAAAACGAAGTTAAAGCCGAGGCCGCCGAAGGGGCCAAGGAGGAGAAGTAATGGCTATTTCCGCTGCTATGGTTAAGGCCCTGCGCGACAAGACCGGCGCAGGCATGATGGACTGCAAGAAAGCCCTGGTCGAATCCGGCGGCGACGAAGAAAAAGCCATTGTCTTCCTGCGCGAAAAGGGTCTGGCCAAGGCCGCCAAGAAGGCCGGCCGCGCCACCTCCGAAGGTCTGGTCGTGGTCAGGATTGCCGACGACGGCAAGTCCGCTTCGATCGTGGAACTGAAGTGCGAGACCGACTTCGTGGCCAAGAACGAAGACTTCAAGGCCTTCGCCGAACAGCTGGCCGAAACCGCTCTGGGCATGGCTGCCACCGACGGTCTTCAGGACCTGCCCGAAGAGGCCGGCAACATCACCGACCTCATTGCCAAGCTGGGCGAGAACATGGCTCTGGGCCGCTACGCCAAGGTCGAGGCCGACGGCGTGATCGGTGCCTACGTCCACTCCAACAGCAAGCTGGCCGCTCTGGTCATGCTGAACGGCTCCGATGACGAAGCCACTGCCAAGGACGTGGCCATGCAGGTTGCGGCCGTGGCTCCGGCCTGCGTTTCCCCGGACCAGCTGCCTCAGGACGTGCTGGAAAAGGAAAAGGGCATCTACCTGAAGCAGGCCATGGACGAAGGCAAGCCCGAGAACATCGCCGAGAAGATCGTGATCGGTCGCCTGAACAAGTTCTACAAGGAAGTCTGCCTGATGGAGCAGCCCTTCATCAAGGATGACAAGAAGAGCATCAAGAATATCATCGGCGACGCCGAGATCAAGGGCTTCATTCGCTTAGCCCTTGGGGACAACGCCGAATAGGTGATTGAACAAAACGGGCCGCAAGGCCCGTTTTTTTTGCCCGAAATCAGTGTTATGGTCCTGACGGACGAAGAAAAACCTTATTGACACACAGGGGAGAATATGGACAAAGTGCGGTTTTCACGGGTTCTGCTCAAACTTTCCGGCGAAGCGCTTGCCGGAGAACAGAAATTCGGCATCGAGCCTGCCACCATCGACCAGATCGCGGCGCAAATCGCCGACGTCGCCAAAAATGGCGTTGAAGTCGTTCTGGTGATCGGTGGAGGCAACATTTTCAGAGGCATGGCCGCCAGCGCCAAGGGCATGGACCGCGCCCAGGGCGACTACATGGGCATGCTGGCAACGGTGCTGAACGCCCTGGCCGTGCAAGACGCCCTGGAAAAGAACGGCTGCGACACCCGCGTGATGACCGCGATCAGCATGCGGGAGGTGGCGGAGCCCTACATCCGCAGGCGTGCCATCCGGCATCTGGAGAAGGGACGCGTCGTGATCTGCGCGGCAGGCACGGGCAACCCCTACTTCACCACGGATACCGGAGCGACCCTGCGTGCGCTGGAACTCAAGTGCGACGCCATTCTCAAGGCCACCAAGGTCGATGGCGTGTACGACAAGGACCCGGCCAAATTTGACGATGCGGTCCGATATGACACGGTGACCTACTCGGAGGCTCTGGAAAAACGCCTCGGCGTCATGGACGCCACGGCCCTGGCCATGGCCCGGGACAACGAGTTGCCAATCATCGTATTCAACCTGTATGCCGAAGGGAACATCCGCAAGGTTGTCGACGGCTACACGATAGGAACCACGGTCCAAGGAGGAAACTAGCATGCAATCGGTTCTGGACGACGGAAAAAAACGGATGAGCGGTGCATTCACCGCCCTGGAAAACGACTTCAGCAAACTCCGCACCGGGCGAGCATCCACTTCGCTGGTGGATGACGTTACCGTGGAATACTACGGTACTCCCACGCCCCTGAACCAGATCGCGTCCGTATCCATCCCCGATTCCCGGACCATCACCATCCAGCCGTGGGACAAGGGCGCCTTTTCCGCCATTGACAAGGCCCTGCTCAAGTCCGACCTCGGTCTGACTCCGGTGAACGATGGCAAGCTGATCCGCATCTCCATCCCGCCCCTGACCGAGGAGCGCCGCAAGGAGCTGGTCAAGGTCGCCAGGAAGTATACCGAGGAAGCCCGCGTGGCCATCCGCAATGTCCGCCGCGACCTGAACGAGCAGCTCAAGAAGCTCCAGAAGGACAAGGACATCACCGAGGATGACCAGCGCAGGGGACAGGACGACGTGCAGAAGCTCACGGACGACACCGTCAAGCGTTGCGACGACGCCTTGGCCGCCAAGGAAAAGGAAATCATGGAGCTGTAGGCTTCATTCGCGAATTATGAATATCCCGACCCATATCGCCGTCATCATGGACGGCAACGGAAGATGGGCCAAAAAGCGCGGGTTGCCCCGGACCGAAGGCCACAAGGCCGGAACCGAGGCGGCCCGCGCCGTTGTCACCCGTTGCCGGGAACTCGGCGTCCGCCACCTGACCCTGTACACCTTTTCCAAGGAAAACTGGTCGCGGCCAAAGGCCGAGGTGCGCACCCTGTTCGAATTGCTGGTCTCGTTCATGAAGAGCGAAGGGCCGAGCCTCAAGCAGCAGAACATCCGGCTCAAGGTGCTGGGTGAACTCGACGACCTTCCTCTGGCTGCGCGGCAGGCGCTTCGCCATGTGATCAAGTCCACGGCCGACTGCACGGAAATGACCCTGAATCTGGCCCTGAACTACGGCGGACGGGATGAAATCCTGCGAGCCTGCCGATCGCTGACGGCCAGGGGCGTGCCCCCCGAGGACATCACCGAGGAAGCTTTCCAAAACGAATTGTGGACGGCTGGACAGCCTGATCCCGACCTCGTGATCCGCACCAGCGGCGAATACCGGCTGTCCAACTACCTGCTCTTTCAAGCCGCTTACGCGGAGTTGTATTTCACGGACACCTACTGGCCCGATTTCACGCCTGAGGCTCTGGAAAAGGCCATACAGGATTACAATTCCCGGCAACGCCGCTTCGGCAAGACCGGGGAACAACTCGCCTGATCCAATTTCCTGCGAATCATTGCAGCAGGTTGCCCCTGCCCGGGATATGGATTACACAAAACGGGTTACGGACAAAACCGCACGCAACCCCAACCAGAGACGACACGTATGGATAACTCCACGCACCGGAAACGCATTGCCACCTCCATAGTACTCGCAGGGATTCCGGCCCTGGGCCTCGCATTTCAGGGGTGGGTGCTTTTCGTTGTCCTGGCCTTTTTCAGCGCCCTGACCCTGTGGGAATTCTACTCCATGTTCAGCCCGCCCCGCGGCATGGGCCTGTTCAAATGTCTGGGCGCGGGATTCACGTTTCTGCTCATGGGCGCGTTTTCCACCGGCAACATGGTCTGGCCCGCACTGGTCATGATCGCCGCGTTCTGGGCAGCGGCGCTGACATTCCTGTTCCGCTACAGCAGCAAGGACACCGCCACCTTTTCCCAATCCGCGATATTTCTGGCCGGACTGGCCTACATCCCGCTCAATTTCCACTTCTTCCTGAATTTCAACCGACTCGAAATCCTGCTGGTTCTGCTCGCCGCCGTCGTATCCGACACCGCAGCATTCTATGCGGGCACCCTGTTCGGCAAGACCAAGATATGGCCCCAGATCAGTCCCAAGAAATCCTGGATCGGCAGTCTGGGCGGATTTGCGGCCTGCGTGGCCTCGATCACGGCTTTGGGCATGTCCTTCGGTTCCGCCCCGGTCTGGCAGTGGCTCATTCTGGGGGCGGCGCTGAACATAGCGGCCCAGTTCGGCGATTTTTTCGAATCCGCGCTCAAGCGGACCCTCGGGGTCAAGGACTCCGGCTCCCTTCTGCCCGGACACGGCGGATTTCTGGACCGCGTGGACAGCCTGCTTCTGGTCGTCCCGGTCTACGGCTTCGCCAAACTGCTTCACCCGTTCTTCGGGTAGGCGCAACCCCCGGCTCGCATCGTGAAGACATATATTTCCCCATGGCCGCAAACGGCCGCTCTCCCGCCCTTTCCGCGCACGGTTTCCGTGCTGGGCGCAACCGGGTCCATCGGCGCAAGCGCGCTCAAGGTCATGGCCCGACACAAGGACAAATTCACGGTCACGGCTCTTGCCGGTGGCCGCAACGCCAAACGGCTGGCCAAACTGGCCGTGGAGTTCCGCCCCGAATTCACGGCCCTGCTCACGGATGAGGCGGCCCGGGAATTCAAGTCCCTGCTGCCCTCGGACTACTCCCCGAAGATTCTGGTCGGGCCGGAGGCCTATGTCACGCTGGCAACCCTTCCGCAGGCCGATCTGATCCTCTCCAGCATCGTGGGCGCAGCAGGATTCCCGCCCACGCTGGCAGCAGCCCGCGCAGGCAAGGTCATAGCACTGGCCAACAAGGAATCCCTTGTGCTGGGCGGCCACATCATTCGCAAGGCCTGTCATGAATCCGGTGCCGTGATCCTGCCCGTGGATTCCGAACACAACGCCCTGTTTCAGGGACTGCTCGGCCACTCCTCGGAAGATGGCCTGCACAAGCTCATTCTGACGGCCTCGGGTGGCCCGTTCCGTGGCCGAAATCGCGCCTTTCTGAAAACCGTGACCCGGGATCAGGCCCTTGCCCATCCCAACTGGAGCATGGGCGCCAAGATCAGCATCGACTCGGCCTCGCTCATGAACAAGGGACTGGAAGTCATCGAAGCCTGCCACCTCTACGGCGTATCCGTGGACCAGGTGGACGTGGTGGTGCATCCCCAAAGCATCGTGCATTCGCTCGTGGAATTCGCAGACGGTTCGCAGATCGCGCATCTGGGACAACCGGACATGCAGATTCCCATTGCGCACTGCATGTGCTTCCCGGAACGCGTCACTCTGGACGTGAAACGGCTCAATCTGGCTGAAGTGGCCACCCTGACTTTCGAGAAACCGGACAAGAGCGCCTTTCCCTGTCTTCGCCTCGCATTCGAGGCATTTCAGGCGGGCCCAAGCCACCCCACCGTGCTGAATGCGGCGAATGAAGTGGCCGTGGACCTGTTCCTGAAGGAGCGCATCCACTTTCTCGACATTCCCGCCATGATCGAACGCGCCCTGTCCGACCATGCCCCCATCCCCGTGGACACTCCCGAAGCCATTCTCGACCTGGATCGGGAAGTCAGGGCACAAGTCCGAGGCCGGGCCTAGCCATTGGGCAAGAAATGATTATCCTACGCAGTGACACTGCAAACAACCCGCGTACGAGGTGACGATGTTTACCAGCGGAATAGCCATCCTGCTCGTTCTTGGCGGGCTCATTTTCTTTCATGAATTCGGGCACTTCATTGTTGCCCGCGGCTTTGGCATGGGCGTGCACGCCTTTTCCCTCGGCTTTGGTCCCAAGCTCCTCGGTTTCACCCGTGGCAACACCCTGTACAAGGTGGCGGCCATTCCTCTTGGCGGCTACGTCCAACTGGCCGGGGAAACAGGCGAAGAGGAAGAGGACAGCCCGTTTCCGCCCGAGGCATTGTTCTCCAACCGCCCGGCATGGCAACGCATGTGCGTTGTTGCGGCAGGTCCGATCTTCAATCTGCTGCTTGCATTCCTGATCTACTGGTTTCTGGCTCTGGCTCAGGGCGTGGGCTACTATCTGCCCGTTGCCGGAACCGTGGTTCCGGACTCTCCGGCCATGGCCGCAGGCTTTGAACAGGGCGACCGCATCCTGAACATCGACGGCACCCCGATAGACAGCTGGACCACCATGGTAAAGGTCATCCGCCAGTCCGAGGGCAAGAAACTGCACGTCACGGTCCAGCGCGACGATACGAAACGCAATCTTGAAGTCACGCCCGAGGTCAAGACCTACAAGAACATCTTCGGCGAAGACACCCAGGTCGTGGCCGTGGGCATACAGCTCGACGGCTCGCTGGCCTTCCGCCCGGTGGAGGGGCTCGGCCTCAGGGAGGCCCTGACCATCACATGGTTCAAGACCGTGTTGATCGTGGACGGGTTCATCAAGATCGTCGAACGCCTCATCCCGCTGGATACCATCGGCGGCCCCATCGCACTGGCTCAGGTAATCCACAAGGGTGCGCAATCAGGCCTGTTCGATCTGCTCGGATGGACCGCCATCATCTCGATCAACCTTGCCATTCTGAACCTGCTGCCCATCCCGGTGCTGGACGGCGGGCACATCCTGTACTTTTTTCTGGAAATCATCCTTCGCCGCCCCATTGACGAAAAATGGCGTGCGGTGGCAACCCGTGTCGGCATCGTATTCCTGCTGGCACTCATGAGCCTGGCTATATTCAATGACATCCGCAGACTCTTCTCGTAAGGACCTTGTTCTCGCAGTCAACGGCTGCGAGGAACGGCTTCAGGTCGCACTTGGCAGAACCGAACGGGACGGCGTGCATCTGCTCGCCTCCCGCGAATGGACCGTGCCCGGGCAATCCGTGCGCTACCTTGTTCCCGGCATCAGTGAGATGCTGGCCGATTTCGGCGCAGCCATGAACCGGGTCGCACGCATGGCATGCACGCGCGGACCGGGCAGTTTCACGGGCCTGCGCCTTGCCCTGGCCGCTGTGCAGGGCCTTGCCGCCGGACAGTCCGTTCCTCTTGCCGGACTCGACTACATGCCGCTTCTGGCCAAGGCTCCGGCCCCCCTGCTGAACGGCACCCTGCATGTCCTGACCTATGCCCGGCGCAATCACGTCTACCTGCAATCCTTTTCCTGTCCGAATGCCGCCTCCCTCGGCCCGGCAACCGCGTTGAAAACCGACGCTGCACTGACTCTGCTCGAGACCGATTCCGGTCCGGCTTCAGCCTTGGGCTCGGGCCTTGCCAAGCACCCGGATTTTCGTGATGCACTGGCAGACAAGGGTATCAGAATCCTGCTTCCGCACTGGGATGCTCCGACGCCGGAAATCCTGCTTGAGGCGGCCATGAGTGCCGATTTCTCGAACACGCCCATCGATCCCCTGTACATCCGCGTTTCCGATGCCGAGGAGAACCTGCCCTTCATCGCAAAAAAACGCGGCATCGATCCCGAGGAAGCCCAACGCAGGCTGGACGAATACCGCAAGTAGAGACTGACAGCCCATTGCGGGCCGGATGCATGTTCGGGTAGTCTGCGGCTTTCGCAACCGCAACCCCGAGGCTCTCATGCGCGCCGATCCCATTCTGCTGGAAGTCTTCAGAAACCGCTTTTCCTCCATTGCCGAGGAAATGGGCGTCACCCTCACCCATACCGCGTTCTCCCCGAACATCAAGGAACGGCGCGATCTGTCCTGCGCCATCTTCGACAGCCGGGGCGACATGGTTGCACAGGCCGCACACATTCCCGTGCACCTCGGGTCCATGCCCCTGTCGGTCAAGGCAGCCATGCGTGCAGCGGCCGAATACGGCGGATTCGCACCGGGCGACATGGTCATGCTCAACGATCCGTTTCAGGGCGGCACGCATCTGCCGGACATCACCCTGATAGCTCCGGTGTTTGCCGAAGACTCTCCCTCTCCGATCCTTTTCACGGCCAACCGCGCGCATCATGCGGATGTGGGCGGCATGGCCTCCGGTTCCATGCCTCTGTCCTCCTCCCTGTTTCAGGAAGGATTGATCATCCCGCCCGTCAAAATCGTTCGTCAGGGGAAAACCGATGCAAATCTGATGCGCCTGATTCTTGCCAATGTGCGTACGCCCGGAGAACGCCGCGGCGATTTCGCGGCCCAGATCATGGCCAACACCATCGGGGTACGCAGGCTGAACCAGTGCATCGATCGCCACGGCCTGCCCCTGATCACGGACTATGCACAGGCCCTGATGGAGTATTCCGAACGCCTGACGCGGCAGGCAGTGTCTTGCATACCGGACGGGAAATACACGTTCGAAGACGTGCTGGATTCGGACGGTCTGGAAACGCGCAATATCCGAATCAGTCTGAAAATGACCATCAGAAACGACTCCGCAATTCTGGATTTCACGAATTCGGCGGATCAGGTTCCCGGAAGCGTCAATGCCGTAAGGGCCATCACGCTTTCCGCAGCGCTGTATGTATTCCGCAGCCTTGCACCGGGCAATGTACCAGCCAATGCGGGTTGCCTGCGCCCTCTGCAGGTGAAGACGCGCCCCGGCAGCATTGTGGATGCGAGGTTCCCCGCAGCCGTGGCTGGCGGCAACGTGGAAACCTCGCAGCGCATCGTGGACGTGATATTGGGCGCATTGGCCAAGGCCGTGCCGGACATGATGCCCGCAGCAAGTCAGGGCACCATGAACAACCTGACCATCGGCGGCATCCACCCGGACACGGGCCGCGCCTTCGCCTATTACGAAACACTGGCCGGCGGCATGGGCGCATCCGCAGCCGGACCAGGGGAAAACGCCGTGCATTCGCACATGACCAACACCCTGAACACGCCTGTGGAGGCGCTGGAATACGCATATCCCTTTCGGGTACGGGAATATTCGGTACGACGCGGCTCGGGCGGAGCAGGACGGCACGCCGGAGGACATGGGCTGATACGGGACATGGAAATGCTGAGTCCCTGCGAAACGACCGTACTTTCGGAACGACGCAACCATGCTCCGTTCGGCACGGCCGGTGGCGAGGCCGGACTCCCCGGCACCAACAAGCTGCTGAGACGGAAAGACACTCGCATCATGGCCGACAAGTTTCACGAAAGTCTGGACAGGGGAGACAGAATCCGGCTGGAAACTCCGGGGGGCGGAGGCTGGGGCGACAAGGCCTGATCAAACGGCAGACAAAAAAACTCCCGGAATCGGCAGGGTGACACTCAGGCTGATGCCGACTGCGCGACTCCGGGAGTTCGTGGGGGGCGTTATTCCTAGGAAACGAGACGCTCCACAGTGCTTTTGAGCTGTCTTCCCAGCGGGGTCTGCTGGGACATTTCCCTTTCCACCTTGGCAATACCCTTGAGCACCGTCGAATGACGGCGGCCAAGACGTTCGCCAATGGCCTTGAGCGACATCTCGGTATGCCTGCGGGCCAGAAAGAAAGCCGTATTGCGCGCGAGCACGATCTGCCGCTTGCGGCTCTTGGAGCGCAGCTCCTCCTCGCTGAGATCGTAGCTGCGGCAAATGAATTCGATGATGTGCGGAAAATCCGGGGACGCATTGTGCACGGCGTAATTTTCCAGCACTTCCCACGCCATGTCCATGGTCACGGTCCGGTTCAGCAGCTTGGCCTTGAGCACCAAATTGTTCAGGCAGCTCTCCAACTGACGAATGTCCGTGGTGATCCGCTCGGCCAGCAGATCGGACACTTCCACGGGCACGGACACCTGAAGCCTGCGCGCCTTTTCCAGCACGATGCGCCGTCTGGTCTCGAAATCCGGGGTGCCGATATGGGCAAGAAATCCGGAACAGAACCGCGACACGAGCTGGGAGTCGATTTTCTTGAGCTCCTTGGGCAGGAACGAACTGGTCAGGACAACGCGACAACCGCGATTGTTCAGGGCCTTGAGTGTGCACAGGAGTTCGTCCTGCATCTTCTCCTTGCCCTGAAAGAAATGCACGTCCTCCAGCAGGAGCACGTCGGCCTTCTCGCGAAAGCGGGTCTTGAACTGATTCACCTGATTGCCCTTGATGGCGAGTACGAGCCGGGTTGCGAATTCCTCGGCGGACAGGCTCATGACATTCAGGCTGTTCCGATTGGAGTGACGGCAAATCTCCTGACCGATGGAGTGCAGCAGATGGGTCTTGCCAAGACCGGGAGCCGAACTCAGAAACAGATGATCGGAATTGAAGATATTACCACAAATGGACTTGCTGGCCGCACAGGCCAGCTCATTGCTGGGGCCGACCACGAAATCGTCGAAGCTGAACCGCCAATTGCTGACGGTAACCGCCTTGGGCGCATCGGCAATGGGCAGGCCCAGCGGCTTGGCAATGGACCGGACCATGGGTTTGAGCATTTTTTTGGCAGGCGCCTTGCGGGGCGCCCCCACCTCCACGGTGACTCGTGGTGAGCCACCCATGACCTCGGCAGCGGCTTCACAGATGACCTGAAGCAGACGGTCCCTGACCCAGTTGGCCACAAAGGCGTTCGGCGCAAGCAATTTCAGCCGGTTGCCTTCGACATGGCCTTCCAGCGGCTTGATCCAGACGCTGAAAAGACCAGGGTTGAGGCTCTTCTCCAAAGAGTTGAGGATTTGCTTCCAGGCAGTTGTCATCATGGAGTTGGATTTAGTTGAAAGCTCAGTAAGGGACAATTCTCGTAATCCTTCTGTTCGCCCAAATCACGGGCAAGGTTATCGACAAGGTCAGCCTTTTACAGCACCCTGTTTTCATTGAAATTCTAATGTATTCCTTGCTACGCCTGCTTTCGCCGTCCAACAAGCATGAAACAAACGTGTCACAAGGGTTTTGCTGGTGTGAGGCGGGCAGCCTGCCGCCATGTTATCAACATGGTGAAATTTATTTTCCACACCACGAAATCTCAATTTCGCCATTTTCCGCACTATTTCATTGAAATACTATTCCCCGAAAGATTATTTCTTTACAAATATACTCTGAATTCGTTTTCTCTGATTTGCCGATCAATCCACAACACCTCGATATCATGGCAAATTCACCTCAAAACCCTTCCATATGAGAAAAAATACTGTATTGGGTACCTATTGTACCCGGACAAAAAACAGGCAACCCCAAGGCTTCCCGCCCCTTTCAATAGGAACATTTGCAACACGCCAAAATAACAGACCTTCTCTACAAGATGTCCCGAAACACAAGAGCTACGCGCCTTTCGACGCGTAGGGAAAAATCCCGGCAGTGGGAAAAATTAAGTCAGATTTTCTCTGGTAGGATATTTGCCGCAGGCGAATTTGCCCGATTCCGGACAATAACCAAGCATCTCGCACCGCGCACCACCCCGAGAGAATATGGGGGGAAGCTCCTGCTTGCATTTTTCAAGCATGGCGTCGGCAAGCGCACGAATCTCCCACTGTGCGCGATTGCAGCAGCGCAGATTGAAGAAATGGTGCAGGCTCCGGCAATTCATGGTAACAACGATCTTGGTCTCCGCGGCCTGAGGCAGGACGAAACGGGCGTCCTCGTTGGCCTTGGACTTGCGGCCATGGGCAACGAGAATGTCACGCAGGTCGGCGTAGGCATCGCCGACTTCCTGCATGAATGCCTCGAACCGGGCCTTGGCCTCGGGAATTCGCGCAATGGCCGGAGGCATGATGTAGTCCATGCTGTCCGTGACATAGCGCTGACTCTGCTGGGAATAGGACGCGATCCGATGCCGGACGAGCTGATGGGAACACGCGCGGGAAATGCCTTCCGCCGCAAACGTGAAGCAGACGTGTTCCACCGGGCTGTCGTGGCCTGACTCCAACACCTTGGAAACGAAATCGGCCTGAACCTCCCGGTCGACCTCGCCGGACAGCAGCTTGGGCCACATGTCGGCAACAAAACCGGCATGATAGCACTGCCGAAACGCGGCATAGATCAGAGACAGGGCATTCGGGGTGACAGCAAGCAGCTCAACCCTGAGCGAGGCTTCAGGCATGAAACGGGTCCTTTCTTGGTTCTTGTGTTCGTGACGGAGAAATCCTTACCCCAAACTGAATCAAAATGAAACCGCTTGACCGACATTTTAGGAAGGCATAAAGGGCTTGCCCATGGATACACAATCTCTTGTTTCAATCTTGCAGGCGTCTATAGCGCCCTTCGTGCTCATCTCGGGCATTGGACTGCTGCTGCTTTCGATGACCAACCGCATTGCCCGGCCCACGGACCTCATCCGCCAGATTCTGACGGAAATGGACACGGCCCCGGCCGCACACAGACATCTGCTCTTCCAGCAGGTGGCTCTGCTTCGCAAGCGTTGCTACATCCTGCGCGCTTCCATCGCCTTGGCCATCCTGGCCATCTTCTGCGTGAGTGGCGTGACCCTGCTCCTGTATGCGATTCAGCTCTTCAACCTGCAGCTGACGCATGTGGTGGAAATCGTATTCGGATTATCCCTGATCAGTCTGATCGCTTCCCTGCTCTTCCTGCTGGAGGACTTTCGAATCACCCTGATTTCCCTGGACATCGAAATCGGCAGAAAAACCGAAGCCAAATAATCCTTCAACCAGCAACTTTCCGGGCTGCGCATGCCCGGAAGACAAGCCCCCCCGCAAAGAATGCGGGGGGCTTGCTTTTTTTTCGACCATGCCTCAAAACGAAATCTTCTCCAACGCGCTTTGCAGCATCTCATCGGGCGATTCCGGCTGAATGATGAAATGCAGCACGGAGTAGAACACCGGCTCCATCCGTTCGAGCCGATCCGCCGTGCCTTGCCACAGCGCATCGAAATCATCCCCATCCCGAAAAACGCTCTCGGCCAGAGACCGGGCATCGCGCAAGAGATAGAGGACCTTTCCGGCACCGTGAAGTATGGACCGCACAGCCTCCTCCCGAACCAGAACATCCGCAAGCACCACGATCCCGTCCGACTTTGCCAAAGCAGCCAAGGCCTGATCCACGGTTTCCGGCTCGCACACGTCCTTGCCCAAGGCCTCGGCAATTCCCCGTGCAAGAGTCGCCTTGCCCGCACCGGGCAGCCCCACCAGAATCACGTTTCCGGTCCCGGCCCAGGCATCCGCATAATCCTCTCTGGTCTCACCTCTGCTGAAAACCCGGGTCAACCCGGATTCCTCCACATCGTGCTTTTTCTGAATAAAGGACATGATACTCCCTGTTTTTCCTGATAACATGCTTGATCGCAATGCGTTGTACCAAGTGCGCACCGGAAACCGCAAACGGAAAAACATGCCCAAGGAACTGATTCACTTTCATGTGGCGCAGGCCACGGCTGCCCGGCTGGCCGACACGCGTTTTGCCGAGGCTGCGGCCCGTCACGAATCCGCCCTGCTTCTCGGGTCGGTGTTCCACGATGCCCTGTTCTATGCGGTCACCCCGGGCGCGGCCCCTGCGGAACGTCTCGCGCACATGCTGCACGGCGCGGATGGACAGGACACCTTCGCCCTGCTCGGACTTCAGGCCGAACTGGTGCGCCAATGCCCCAAACGCGGCCCGGCAACCGCAGCATTCGTGGGAATGGCCTCCCACATCATGACGGACGCGGTCATGCATCCCATGGTCTGGTATTTCTCCGGAAACTATTACGGCGACAATCCTCTGGAAAGGACTCTGGTCCGCCAGCGGCACCGTGCTCTGGAAAGTCTCATGGACATGACCCTCGTGCCGGAGATGATCGACAACTCCCGCTACAGGTTGCGCCACCAGCTCGCATCCCTGAACGAGGAAAGGCCATGGCCCGTGCAGGGTCTGGCCCAAATGGCAGGACTCGACGGCCCACGGATGCAGCGGGCCGTTTCGACCGGCTGGCGGATATTCGGAACGCTCCAGTCCCTGTTTCCGATCCGCCCTCTGGCGCAAAGCCTGTTTGCATTGCGCCGCATCCTTCCGGACAGTGCTGCGGAAGTGGCCGCGCTGTTCTACGCGCCCCAGCTTCTGGCCCAGCAGTCTCCCTTGCAGGGAAGCATAGCCTATCGCCACCCGGCCACGGGCGAACATCATGTCGCATCCCTGCCCCAAATGGCCGAAACCGCAGCGGACCGCGCCGAGGCACTCTGCCGTAATTTTGCGCCACATCTTTTCGACAATGCTCCGCCGCCCTCCAATGCAGCCGGACCATCAATGGACGCAGGGCTGGCCGACACACCGGCTTCGGCCATGCGGCATTTCGCCAATCCGCCCTATCCCGAAATCTGAAATTCCCGGAGCATATTGCGTCAATGACGACTTTTCTTTACCTTATCTACAACCCCGAACCGTCAACCAAGGAGACCCCATGAAAAAATACCTGATCATTGCAGGCGGCGCGCTTGTCGTGGCCGTGCTCGGACTCGTCGTGCTCGCGGTTCTCAACCTCGGCACTCTGGTCAAGACCGTGACCGAGACCTACGGGCCCCAGTTCACGCAAAGCAAGGTGGAGCTCAAGTCCGCAGACATCTCCTTTTTCACCGGTTCCGGCGCGCTCAAGGGTTTCGTGCTCGGCAATCCCAAGGGATTCACCGCCCCCAATGCATTGGAATGCGATCTGGTCCGGGTCACGGTGGACAAGAATTCCCTGGCCTCCGACACCATCGTGATCAAGGAAATCCTGATCAACGGCCCTGTCGTAACCTATGAAAAAAAAGGCAACACCGACAATTTCAAACAGCTTCAGGCCAACATCAACAAGGCGGTTTCCAGCGAGGAATCCGCAGCCGCGCAGAAAAAGCCCGCACCGGATGAACAGGACAGCCAGCAGGTCAATCTGATCATCGAAAACTTCATTGTCACTAACGGCAAGGTCAAGCTCGCCGGTTCCCTGCTCAACACGCTGGGCGGCGGCAAGGCCGTGGACATAGCCCTGCCCGACCTGCACGTCAGGGATATAGGCAGGAACAAGCAGACCTCGCCCGCCGAGGCGTTCGCCGTGGTTCTTTCCCAGCTTTCCGGTGATGTGACCGGCACGGCTGGGCAGGCCATCAAGGATATCGGCCAAAAGGCCGGAGAAGTCATGGAAGGTGTCGGCAAAAGCGCCGGGTCCGTGGGCGACACCATCAAGGGGTTGTTCGGCGGCGACAAACAGTAGCCGTTCCCTGCTCACTCAACCGGGAATCCGAAAGGGTTCCCGGTTTTCATTTGGCTGTTCGGGCAACATCCTCCATCCATATATTAATGTAATGGTCGCCCGACTTGCTCGAACCCGACGCATGCAGTACCTATGAGAATCATGAAAACACCCATGCCCAGACCGGAAATATCCGCGGTACCAATCGTCGGTCCGAACGGAATCGAAGACGTCAGACTCCGGGTGGGCGACAGGACATGGCATCTCTGGGGCCGTCAGGGCAGAAAACGGGAAGCGGATTTGGCCCGAAGCGTGCCGGACGATCACGCCGTGGTGCTCATGGGAACGGGCCTCGGCCTGTGTGCAAGGGCACTTGCAAAGCGGGGAATCCCCGTGGCCATAGTGGACAGGTTTCCGGAAATCCGGTGCGCGGCAGGAATGTCGGGCCAAATCAACGGGGCCCTGCTTGTTGACGATCCAAGCCCGGCCCAAACGCTTGAAAGGCTTTTGCACTGGAAGGGACAGCACCCGGGCCGTCCGATCCGGATACTTCGAATCCCGGTCTATCTCCGACTGGATCGGGACTATTGCGAAGCCGTTGCCGTGGCTCTGGAACAAGAGAGCAGAACGGATTTATGGCAAGCCCTCGACTACCCGAAATTCCAATCCGCCCGGCCACGCATTCTGTTCTTCGATTCCGGATATTTTCTCTGCAATGAAATACGGGCCGCCCTGACGCGCATGGGCGCGGATTTCATCCCGCTGGACATCAGCGGTCAGACCACGGGCAGTACCGAATTCATCGAAACACTGTTGCACGCCACTCTCGAAGGCAAACCCGATTTCGCGCTCACCGTGAACCACTTCGGCATGGACCGGGAAGGCCGTCTGGCCGAGCTGCTTCAGCGCATGCACCTGCCTCTGGCCTCATGGTTCGTGGACAATCCCCATCTGATCCTGCACCGTTATGCCCACCCGGCGCAGGACAACACGATCCTGTTCACGTTCGACGCAGGCAACCTCGACACCTTGCGCAACCAGGGATTCCCCAACGTGCACTATCTGCCGCTGGCAACGGACCCGCAACGATTCCGGCCGGGGCTCGCCGATTCCGCTCCCGACGAATGGACAGCGGACATTTCCTTTGTAGGCAATTCCATGACCGGAGCCATAGCCAACAGTCTTGAACAGGCCCGACTTCCCCGCCCAATGCAAAAGGAGCTGCCGCACGTGGCGGCTTCATTCGGCCAGTCCGGTGAGGTGGACGTGGAATCCCACATGGCCGGGCACTTCCCCGCATGGAAAAGCCATGTGGACAGCCTTGCAAACGATCCCGAACGCCAACTGGCCACGATTTCCCTCGTGACATGGGAAGCAACGCGCCAGTACCGGCTTTCCTGCGTACGGGAAATCCAGCCCTTTTCCCCATTGATCGTGGGCGACCCGGGCTGGGATTCGCAACTTTCCGGCACTCACTGGCGCAGGCTCGATTATCTGGACTACTATGCCGACCTGCCCCGCTTCTACCCTCGGTCGCAGATCAGCTTCAACTGTACCAGCCGCCAGATGAAAGGGGCAGTGAACCAGCGGATCTTCGATGTCCCGGCCTGCGGCGGCTTCGTGCTCACGGACCGCAGGGAACAACTCGAAGACCTGTTCGAGCCGGAAACCGAATCCGTTGCCTACGAAAATCCGGAACAGATTTCGCCTCAGATTCAACGCCTTCTTGCGGACAAGGCGTTGAGAAAACGTATTTCCCGCGCAGCAAGAAAACGCATTCTGGCCGAGCACACATATGAGCACAGACTTGCCCGGCTCATATCCGTCATGCGCCAAACGTGCCTTTAGGAGACAATCATGTCCCTCTTTTTTCTTGACATTCTGGACGAAGACCTCAAACGGTCCGTTCTGGCCTCAGGACAGGGACGGCGGCATCTGCTGGAAACCGGAAACAAAATTCTGAACCGGGCCAGTACAGCCGGAGAACACACGCGAGCACTTCTGGGATTGGGACTGGACATGCTGCTCGCCGCGTGGGAACTGGCTCCGCTGGACGGCGTACTGGCCAATCATCTGCTGTCACTGCACCGCTCCCTTCCGTTCCTCGACCGGGAGTCACTTGCTGCGATCACGGCTTCGGCAACCAGTTTTCAAACTCCGGACTCACTGGAAAAGTTGCGCGCCCTGACCGATCAACGTGACTATGCCGGGCTGGAAGCCTTCCTTGCTCAAGGGTACACGACAGAGCCGGACAATCTTTTCTGGATCGGACAAATGCTTGACCTGGCCGCACTCATGAATTCCGAATCCATTTGGGATGCCGCTCTGAACGCGTCATGGCCCAACGCCTTGCAACCGCACAAATTCCGTTTTTCCGGGGATCGGGCATTTCTGAACAAGGACCACGAAACCGCGTTGAAGCTTTATGCCCAGGCTCAGGGCGGTCCGGCCCGTCTACGCCTTGCGGCCTGTCTTCTTGCAAACAGCAAGCAGCCCCGGGCTCTGGAAATCCTGCGAAACGAAATCCGACGCAGACCCTGGCAGGTCAACACGACCCTGACCGCCCATGATCTGATCACGGGCATGGACCAAGCCGATTCACAACTCCCCGGGAGCGTCTGCGTCCAGCTCTACACGTTCAACAAGGCCGACGATCTGAACAACACTCTGACGGCACTGGCCCCAAGCCTTGCCGACAACATGTCGGTAACAGTGCTGAACAACGGCAGCACCGATCACACGGACGACATCCTTCACGTCTGGAAGGATCGCATGGGCGACAGACTTTCCCTATTGACCATGCCGGCAAACATCGGTGCGCCCGCAGCCCGCAACTGGCTCAAGCACCTCCCTGCCTCCGGGGAATTCGACTATGTGGCCTATCTGGATGACGATGCCCTGCTTCCCGAAGACTGGCAGAAGCACCTTCACACAGCGGTACGGGCATATCCCGAGGCCGGCGTCTGGGGTTGTCGAGTGACGGACGCCTCCCACCCGAACCTGATTCAACACGCCGACCTGCACCTCAAGGATGCCGGGAAACCGGATGAGACACACCGGGGCTTTGCGTTCGCATTTTACGATGCCTGCAATCAGGATATGGATTTCTGCCAATTTTCATACACCCGGCCATGCCACTCGGTCACTGGATGCTTCCACCTGTTTCGAGGCCGCGATCTAACCGAAGGGCCGGACTTTGATCTCAGGTTCTCTCCAAGCCAATTCGACGACCTCGACCACGACCTGCAACTTTGCCTGCAAGGCAAGGCTCCGGTATACCACGGCCATCTTTGCGTACGCCACTGCTGCAAAAGCGGCCGCCTGACTCTGGCCGCCCCGGCAGCCAGGGGAAACATGTCCGGCAACGTCCTCAAGCTGGAAACCAAGTACGAGCGCGCTGAATTCCTGCGACTCCTGCAAGCCGACACCCTGCGCATGGAAACCGACTTTCGGCGCAAGGCGCAACTCCTTGCCGACACAAAGGATTCGTCCCGATAGTGCCCGGCCGGGCAAATCCCGCCACTTCCCTTGTCCCGGTCCGGGATATTCCTCTTGCGCCCCTGCTCCGGCAGTCCGTATTCCCTTGTTTTTTCATTCAACTATCCCAGTCTGTTCAAAAAAAAAAAAAAAACATTTCCAGCCTAAAGTTTTTTCCTCCACGGACGATGAGTTAGGCAAATGGTGATAGGTCTGCCCGGCGAAAACCATTCGGGCGACTAAACAAGGCAAGGATGCCGAACCACTTTCAAGGAGGAAACTATGGCCCTCGTTATTAACCACAACCTCATGGCCATGAATGCCGCGGCCAACCTGTCCAAGTCGTACGACGCACTTGGCGTGTCCACTCGCCGCCTGTCTTCTGGTCTTCGTGTCGGCACGGCTGCGGACGATGCCGCAGGTCTGGCCATTCGCGAGCTCATGCGTGCGGACGTCCGCTCCCTGCAGCAGGGCATCCGTAACGCCAACGACGGCATTTCCCTGATCCAGACTGCGGACGGCGCGCTTTCCGTCATCGACGAAAAGCTCATCCGCATGAAGGAACTGGCGCAGCAGGCCGCAACGGGTACCTACAGCTCGGATCAGCGCCTGATCATCGACTCCGAATATCAGGCCATGGCTTCGGAAATCACCCGAATTGCCAACTCCACGGACTTCAACGGCGTCTACCTGCTGAACGGCGCCCTGTCCGGCGAGAATTCCGCGCACAACGGCGCTGGCCTGAAGTCCACCGGTCCGGTCAAGGTCCACTTCGGTACCGGCAATGACTCGTCCGAGGACTACTACTACATCTCCATCAACAACTCCTCGGCCTCCGCACTGGGCCTCGGCCAGTCCGCCGCGGCCAAGGGTGGAACCGGCGAAGCCGCCAATGCGGGCAAGTCCATCTCCACCCAGGCGCTGGCACAGGCCTCCCTTGACGCGATCAACGACGCCATCGTGTCCAAGGACAAGATTCGTGCAAACCTCGGTGCGCTCCAGAACCGTCTGGAAAACACCGTCACGGTTCTGGGCATCCAGGCCGAGAACGTCCAGGCATCGGAATCCCGAATCTCCGACGTGGACGTGGCCACCGAGATGACCGAATTCGTGCGCAACCAGATTCTGACCCAGTCCGCCGTGTCCATGCTGGCTCAGGCCAACTCCCTGCCGAGAATGGCTCTGTCCCTCATCGGCTAGGGGTGACAATCAGCGCGGAGGGGAAACCGCACGCACAGGCCGGACCGCATCGCGGTCCGGCCTCTTTTTCATGGCATCCTGCTTGCATTTTCACCGGTGACCTAAAGTAACCGGAAAAAAATTCCGAAACAGGAAGTAGCCATGGCTGACTACACATCAGGACAAGTCAACTTCGCGGGTCTGGGCAACGGCACGGACTTCAACGCACTCATCGAGGGTCTCGTCGATGTCGAGATGGCCCGCGTCCGCCGTTTGGAGACATGGAAATCCTCGTGGGAAACGAAAAACGAGGAATTCAAGACTCTCAACACCAAGATGCTGTCCATGAAGACCACGCTGGAATCCATGGATACCATGAACGAATTTCTTGCCAAATCCGTTTCCACCACGGACTCCAAGCTGCTCACGGCCACGGCGAACAGCGATATTCAGGAAGCGGCCTACAACATCGAAATCGGTAGCCTCGCCACCAACGACATCCTTGCCACGGCATCCGGCACCAGTGCCCTGACCGATTCGATCACCTCCAGCACCACGAATTTCACATTTTCCTATGCCGGAGAGTCCTACACCCTGAGCAACATCTCCGCGGGCACCACGCTGGAAGGCCTGGTCAGCTACATCAACCACCACGCGGAATCCAAGGACAAGGTTCGTGCGAGCACCATATTCGACGGCAACACGTACCATCTGCAGATTGCCGGCAGGGACCTCGGCGCAGACAATCAGGTAATTATTTCCGACACCGGTTCCATGATCTTCAAGCCCTCGGATTTCAACGAATCCCAGAACGCGGGCAATGCCAAAATCAAGGTCAACGGCTTTCCCCCGGGTGCGGATGAATGGCTTGAACGCGACTCCAACCAGATCAAGGACGCGGTCGACGGTCTGACCCTGAACCTCAAGAACGCGGAACCCGGAACCCAAGTAACGTTGACTGTTTCCACGGACACGAACAAGATCAAGGAAAACGTCCATAAATTCGTGGAGGCCGTGAACATTGTCCGAACACAGTTGCAGAAGATCACCAAGATCGACACCTCCACCAAGGAAGTGCAGGGGTCCATCCTGTCCGGCAACTACGGCGTGGACATCATCGGCCAGAATCTCAAGAACATCGTGGCCGACGTGGGCAAGGGCTTCGAATTCTACAACGACAAGACAAAGAGCGGCGACCTCTATTCCGCCCTGTCCCAGATCGGCATTCACACCGATCCTCAGGAAGGTTCGGAAACATACGGCCTGCTCAAGATCGATGACGAGGAGCTGGACAAGGCGCTCAAGGAAAATCCCACGGAGGTTGCCAAGCTGTTTGCGGCTTCGGACCTCGGCGAAAGCCATTCCCCGGACATGACCTTCATGGGGTCCATCAAGGGCACCACCAAACCCGGGGTGTACGACGTGCAGATCCAGACCAGCGGTGCAGGCATTTCCACGGCCACCATCAACGGTCATCCGGCCAAGGTTTCCGGGTGGTACATCACGGGCATTCCGGGAACGGATGCGGCAGGTATTTCCATACGTCTGGACAACCGCACCGCAAACGCCAGCTACTCCGGCAAGGTCACCCTCAAGCAGGGCAAGACCGGGGAACTGATCGACGAACTCAAGGAACTGACCAAACCGTTCAACAAGCACACCCATCAGGGCGGCCCCCTCGCAGTTCTTCAGGAGAACTACGGGGATATCATGGATGGTATTGACGACAAGATCGATTACGAGAACACTCGGATCGACCGCATGGAGCGCAACCTGCGCCTGAAGTTCGCCCGTCTCGACGCGCTGCTGGGCCAGTACGACCAGAAAATGGCGTCACTGAACGCACAGATGGCCCAGCTGATGAAATCATAATTCAGAAGGAGAGTAAGAATGGCCAATCCAGCCAAGGCATATCTCGCGACCCAGGTGGAAACCACCACCCAGGGAGAACTGCTCATCATGCTCTATGACGCGGCTATCAAATTCCTGAAGCGCGCGAAAATGGAGATGGAGAACCGGGATTTTGCCAAGAAAGGCATCTACATTTCCAAGGCCATGGCCATCATCCACGAACTGGCCGAATGCCTGAACCGGGAAAAGGGTGGAGAAATCACGCCCAAGCTGAGCCAGCTCTATTTCTTCTGCACCACGCACCTGACCAAGGCCAACATCCGCATGGACACCAAAATGATCGATGACGTCATCAAGATCATGCAAGGCCTCAGGTCCGCCTACGCCCAAATCGTGCCCCAGCACGAAGGTACTGCTCCGGCCGCAAAGCCGCAGGCGCGTTCCATACCGCAAATCCCGAGGCCGCAGGCTGTTCCCGGCGCATCCGTCCCCACTCCGCCGACAGGCATGGCCCGGCCCAAGATGCCGACGCCCCCCCGTCCCGCGCAGAGTACGGTACGGCCTCCTGCCGAACAGCAGACCGCAAACCCCGCCCCGGAAGCTGCCGCAGCAGCTCCGGAATCGGCCCCGGCACCCAAGCCGACACCACAGCCAGTGCAACCGCCCAAACGCCCGCTCATGAATGCAACGCGACTCAGGGCGAGAAATGCCTATGGCTCCAACCGATAGCCAATCAAAGGGAGCGGTCTGAATCCAGGCCGCTCCCTTTTTCCGTGACGCGGAGTTCCCGACTGGAGCAACCTCGTTCATCCCCCGGAACACATTTACAATATTTCCCGACTGTGGCACCTTCCTGACATGCCTGAAACCCGCGTCCGCGTCCTGCATATCGTCAATGCTCTGGGGCTGGGCGGCACGGAAAAGGTGATGCAGCTTTTTGCCACGCACCTGAACCCGAGCCGCTTTCATGTCGCTGCATTCGCCTTTCAGGACGGACAACGCGGCCCGCAGTTGCGAAAGGCAGGCATCCCCACCCATGTCACCGACGATCTGCTGGGCGTACTCGATACGTTTCGCCCGCACGTGGTGCATGTGCACAGGGCGGGCTGGCCCGAGCCGAACCTGCTTCGCCCCCTGCGCATGGCCGGGGTGCCCGTGGTGGTGGAGACCAACGTCTTCGGCAGGCACGATCCCAGTCCGCACGCGGCAGTCATCGACCGAACCCTGTTCGTTTCCCGATTCTGCCTGAACCGATTTCATGCAACCACGGGAATACCGGAGAATCCGGACAGATATTCCTTCCTGTACAACCCGGTCGACACGGATTTTCTTTCATCGGCCTCATGCAGGGACCGGGACTTTTCCCGCGCCGTGATCGGACGCATCTCCCGCGCAGATCCGGGCAAATGGTCCCGGATGGCTCTGGATATCCTGCCCCTGCTGGCTCACGACCTGCCCGACTTCCGATGCCGCATCATCGGAGGCATTCCCGAAGCCGTGCGCTTCGTGGCGGAAAACAATCTGGAAAACCATGTCGCCTTTCTGCCCGCGATCTCCACGGATGCGGAGATCGCGGACTTCATGAACTCGATTTCCGTGCTGGCCCATGCCAACGACACCGGGGAATCCTTCGGGCTCGTCATTGCCGAGGCCATGGCCTGCGGCCTGCCCGTTGTCACGCATCCCTGCCCGGGCCTGCGGGACAATGCCCAGCTCGAACTGGTGGACCACGGCGAAACCGGACTTGTGGCAAACACGGCCGAAGAGTATGCCAAAGCTGTTGTCCGGCTGCTGTCCCACCCTGAAGAAGCCCGGCGCATGGGACGCAACGGACAGGAAAAGGCATCGCGACTCTACCGCGTCCAGACCGTGACGCGCCAACTGGAATCCATCTACGGCGAACTGCTCGCCGCCAAAGGAATACACGCATGAATCTCGACCTGATCAACGAATACACACGCCAGGTTCTCGCCTTCGACTGGAAGAACAAGCAATCCGAAACTGCCGAGTCGGATACGCCGGATCAGGAAACCCTGAACCGCCATGCGTCCCGAGCTGCCAGACTCGTGGAAAAACGGGGGGCCTCGGCTCTGGTGCTCTTCGGACTGGGATCGGGCTGTCTGGCCAACCGCCTTGCCCAAACCCTGCCCGAAGAAATGCCCATCATCGTCTGCGAGCTGCTGCCGCAACGGGTTCGGGAAGTGCACGACTCCATGCTCCTCGACACCCGGGTCACCGTGCTGACGGACACCTCGGCATGGGCGCACCTGCTCCTGCTTGCCCAATGCGGCATCACCACGGAAAACGCGGTCCTGATCCTGAACCCCGAACCCGATCAGGTTGAACGCACCCGATATCAGGCCATGCAGCGCGCCTTTTCCGCGGCCCGGTCGCATCTTGCCCTGAACAGCTCTCTGCTCAGCCACGTATCGGTGCAGGCCCCGGATTTGAGCGTAGGCGCAATCCTCAGCCCGGATGAACCGAATCTCGACGACTACTTTGCCCAGTTCCCGGACTGGGTCAGGGAAATCGTGGTAATCTGGGACGCGGAACAGATTCCGGACAGGGAATTTTCCTGCGCCGCGCCGATCCGACATCTGGCTCATCCTCTGGACGACTTTGCTTCCCAGCGAAACCGGATGCTGGACGAATGCGCCGGGGAATGGGTGCTCTATCTGGACGGCGACGAATGTTTCAGCCCGGACGCATGGGACCTGCTCACGGCCCTGCTTCTGGTGAAACGCCTTCAGGCCTGCTATTTCCCGCGCATGACCCTGTATCCGGATGAAACCCGCACCAAGGTGGGATACGGTCTCTGGCCCGATCTCCAGCTCAGGCTCTTTCGCAACGCCCCGGGCATCCGATTCGAACGCCCGGTGCATGAACGGCTGACCAACGTGACAGGCCGCACTGCCATTGCCGTGGACGCCCCCATTCTCCACTACAGCCGAATACGCAAAAGCCCGGAACAGCTCGCGGCCAAGCTCAGTCGCTTTGATCAGGCTGGGGGAAATTCCGTGCATCACGTGCTCAACCCGGACTATCCTTCGCTAAAGCGCGCCAGTCTGGCAGAAGCCTCCTTTATTTCCGGGGCGTTGCAACTGCTCCTGCTTGAAGAAAATCCATCCGGGGTCTAGTCTTTCCTCACCACGTCGCGCCCGGTCGAAACCGCTCCATCCCGACCGGGCCAGACAGGCGGGACGCGTTGCGCACCGCTTGATTCTTACGTACAAAATGGATAGGAGCTTTCCACTGGACCAATCGAACCCAAGGAAACGCAATGCGTATTATCTGCCCTGAATGCCAATTCACCCGGGAAGTGGATGAAACCAGGATTCCGGCCCGGGCACAAATAGCCACCTGCCCCAAGTGCAAGGTGAAATTCCAGTTCCGCGAGTTGCCTGAAGAGGAGTTTGCGGAAACGGAATCCGTTGAACCGGAAACGCCGACCACGGCCGCGGCTTCCGAACCGGAAACCGCACCGGAAACCACCCCGGAAATCGAACCGGAAACAGTCCGGCCTCCGGAATCCGAAACAATTCCCGAGAAGCCGAAACAGCAGGAAAGTCCGAAAAACGAAACTCCGGCCTTTCCCGATCTGGACAACGGCTCGGAACCGCATCACGAGGAAATCTGGGACAAGCTGGGCGGCATGACGCCCCCGGACAGCGGCGAACAGGAGCCCCGGGCCGCCATGGCCGACGAATACGAACCCGAACTGGACTCCAGCTTCGGCCCTCGCGAACCCAAGGTGCTGCCGCCGTTCGAGGACATGGAGCACTACGGTTTCTTCCCGGGATTCATCCAGACCCTGAAGCGCATCCTGATGAGTCCGGCCCTGTTCTTCGAGGTCATGCCCCTTGGCAAGGGCCTTGCCCGGCCCATGGTCTTCGCCATTCTGGTGGCCATGATCTACAATGTGGCCCAGTTCTTCTGGGGCATGGGCGGCCTGACCGCCTCCTGGGACATGACGGCTGCGGACGGCGACATCCGCGACCTTGCGGGCGGTGCTGTCCTGCTCATGATGCTCTTCTATCCCCTGTTCGTGGTCATGGCTGTGTTCGTCTCCGCCGGAGTGCACCATCTCCTGCTCCGCACACTCAAGGCGGCGGACAGCGGATTCGAAGCCACGTTCCGCGCGGAAGCCTATGCCAGCGCGCCCATGATCCTCGGCCTGTTCCCCATGCCCACCTCGGAAGTCGAACTTGCCTGGAGCGTCCTCGTGCTTCTTTGGGGTTCCGCCCTTTCCGTGATAGGCTGGTCCAGACTGCACCGGACCTCCATAGCCAAGGCCGCGATTGCCGCGGCTCTGCCTCTGGTTCTCGGGCTGGCCGCGTTTTTCGCGTCCGGCGGCGGCAACCTGACCATGATGTAACCCCGGAAAAGCCATGCTCGACCGGCTCAAGAACATGGTCCAGTCCTGGAAGGCCAAACGCAGGCTGGAAAAGGAACTGGACCCGGCGAACTTTCAGAGGATGGCCAGGGAACTTCGGGACCTGGCCGTCCTCGCCTCGCAGGTATGCCCTCCGGGCATGGACGTTCAGCACCGCATCAAGAGCATCACCGTGGAAATGGAACGCCTGAAGCAGTTGGCCGCCGCCCCCGAGTTCCGCAAGCTCTCCACGGGCCGAAAACTCCTGCTCAAGCAGGGGTTGACCCAATCCCGGAAACAACTTCTCGAAAGCATCGAATCCGCTCCTTCCCCCACCGAAACCCTGCAATAACCGCACAGTCTGCGGCACGCATATTGCTTTTGCCATTCCGAAGAACCGCGTCCGTCGAAGATTTGGCGGCCGCCTGCGAACACTGCAACCGCAATCCGGTGTGACACCATGAAAAAAGCCATAATTTTCGGAATGTTGCTTTTATTGACAGCCTGTGCCTACGTGGACCCGTCCATAACCGACCAGACCAGAATCTATTACGACTCGCCCGTCAGGAAATCCGCACTGCAGGTCACGCTGCATCCCAGAGCAAAACAGTACCGGCCCCTGACCGCGTATTTCCCGCCGTTCGTCGTCCAACAGGAAACCCCGGACTATGATCATCTGGGCCTGACCTTTGGCAGCATATTCCAGCATGCATGGCTTGAGGAACGACTCTTTCCGATCATGGAACCCGGACAAAATCAGCGCTACAGCGGCCTGCAGGCATCTCTGCGTCAGGCCCGGGACCGAGGCGCCGACCTGCTGATCCTCGGCATGGTTCCCTATTTCTATGCAGGCCATACCGTGGATGACACAGCCATCACCATTCAGATCAACATCTACAGCGCCAGCAACGGCATGCTTCTCTGGTCCATGGCCCAATCCGGGCGCATCGAGGAAAAGCAGCCGGACGATTACATCTACTTTCGTCACGAATACCGGCTGCCCACAGCCCCGTTCAACAAGATCATCCGCTCCATAGCCAAGGACATGGCAGTCCCGCTCAAAAGCTGGCTGCCCTCTCCGGACACGCCCCATCCCTTTGCCGAAACCCGCACCCAGATGGTGCAGGCCCTGAGCACGCCGCCGAGCGCAACATCACAAGTTGCCCAACCCGCGAACCAGATGGCTGAAGGAGTCGAAATTCCGGCCCAGTCCGCTCCGGACTCGCCCTTGCCGGCACAGGGAGAGGAAATCACGGCCGAAGCCGAACAGACTATCCGACCGGAAACACCGGCCGTGAATCTGGACATCCGCTTCGACTTCGACAAAAGCGTGATCAAGCCGGAATCCCATTCCCTGCTGGACAGCCTTGGCCAGGCCCTGACCAGCCCGGAACTCAAGGGCAGAAAGATCATCATTGCCGGACACACCGACTCGGTGGGCGACGCCAAATACAACATGCGACTCTCCCAATCCCGGGCCCGGGCAGTGAAGCAGTATCTTGTAGACAAGTTCAAGATCGCCCCCTCGCTCATCGAAACCGCAGGCTACGGCGATTCCCGCCCCATTGCCACCGAGGGGACGACAGAAGGACGGCAGAAAAACCGAAGGGTTGAAATCCGACTATCTCAGTAGAGAATTATCTTGACAACTTGAGAACAATTCCTAAAGAATGCAATGAAGAAAAAGGGGCGCAGCTTGCCCCTTTTTTCATCTTTTACACCACCCTCATTGTGTGGTACCCCAAAGCCCTCACATACTTTAACGAGGTTTCATTCATGATAGGCATTTCCAAGCTTTACTGTGGCGCGGTGGAACCCTCGGACGCGCTCCGTTACGGCCGCGAATCCGGGCAGCTCCCCTCCCATCTGCTGCAATTTTCCAAAGACAAGAAGCCGGTAGTGGTCTGGAACATGACCCAGCGGTGCAACCTCAAGTGCGTCCACTGCTACGCGCAGGCTGTGGACCCCAGCGGTCACAAGGACCCGATCTCCACGGAAAAGGCCAAGGAAATGATCAATGACCTGGCCGCGTTCGGCGCTCCGGTCATGCTGTTTTCCGGCGGCGAACCCCTGGTGCGCGAAGACCTGGTCGAACTGGCCAAGCACGCCACTTCCAAGGGAATGCGTGCGGTCATCTCCACCAACGGCACCCTGATCACCAAGAAGAAAGCCAAGGAACTCAAGGAAGTGGGCCTTTCCTACGTGGGCATTTCCCTTGACGGCGCCGAAGAGGTGCACGACCAGTTCCGCGGGGTGAAGGGCTCCTACAAGAAGGCGCTTCAGGGCGTGGAGAACTGTCAGGCCGAAGGCCTCAAGGTCGGCCTGCGCTTCACCATCAACAAGCGCAACGCTCAGGAAATTCCGCATCTGTTCGACCTCATCGAGCAGCGCGACATTCCCCGCATCTGTTTCTACCATCTGGTCTACTCCGGCCGCGGCTCCGAACTCATCAAGGAGGATCTGGGCCACGAGGAGACCCGCAAGGTCGTGGACCTGATCATGGATCGCACCCGCGCTCTGCATGACATGGGCAAGCCCAAGGAAGTCCTGACCGTGGACAACCACGCGGACGGACCCTACGTCTACTTCCGCATGCTCAAGGAAGACCCCAAACGCGCCGCCGAAGTGCTGGAACTGCTCAAGATGAACGAGGGCAATTCCTCGGGTCGCGGCATCGGCTGCATCTCCTGGGACGGCAAGGTGCACGCCGACCAGTTCATGCGCCACCACACCTTCGGCAACGTGCTGGAACGCCCGTTCTCCGAAATCTGGACCGACAAGAACATCGAACTGCTGAACAAGCTCAAGGACAAGCGGCCGCACGTCACCGGCCGTTGCGCCAAATGTCGCTTCCTGAACATCTGCGGCGGCAACTTCCGTGCCCGTGCCGAAGCCTACTATGATGATTTCTGGGCTCCGGACCCGGCCTGCTATCTCACTGACGAGGAAATCTCCGGCGAGCCCCTGTAGGCGGCCCGCTGAAAAAATACGAATTCAGGTTGCCCGAAATGGCGAGACGCACGGCGTTATAGAAAAGAATCCATGGCCGACGCGCATGAACAATTCGCGTCGGGATGGATTTTTTTCATGACGCGGCAGATCACCCTTTTCCAGCAATCTCCAAGGAGCCCCCATGATTCCCTTTGAATTCCACCGCGGTCGCCGCCTGCGCTCCGGCGCGACCCTCCGCGAACTTGTCCGCGAAAACGAGATCCGGCCTCAGGACCTGATCATGCCCTACTTCGTGGTCGAGACCGACGACGAGGATTTCCGGAAACCGATCACGTCCATGCCCGGCCAGTACCAGCTTTCCCTGAAGCAACTGGAGAAGCAGGTGGCTCAGGCCGTGGACCTCGACCTCAAGTCCCTGATCCTGTTCGGCATTCCTGCGGAAAAGGACGAGACAGGCTCTCAGGCCTACGCCGATGACGGCATCGTCCAGAAGGCGATCCGCATGATCAAGGACAAGTGGCCCGAACTGGTCGTCATCGCGGACACCTGTCTCTGCGAATACACCTCGCACGGCCATTGCGGCCTGATCAAGAACGGCGAGGTCATGAACGACCCCACCCTGAACCTGCTGGCCCGTGCCGCTCTGGCTCAGGTACGCGCAGGCGCGGACATGGTGGCCCCCTCGGACATGATGGACGGACGCGTTGCCGCAATCCGCGCCATGCTGGACGAGGAAGGGTTCGTCAACACCCCGATCATGAGCTACGCCGTGAAATACGCGTCCGCATTCTACGGCCCGTTCCGCGAGGCGGCCGAGTCCACCCCGCAGTTCGGCGACCGCAAGGCGTACCAGATGGACCCGGCCAACGGCCGCGAAGCCATGCGTGAAGCCGCCGCCGACCTTGAGGAAGGCGCGGACATCATCATGGTCAAGCCCGGCATGCCCTATCTGGACGTGATCCGGCAGGTGCGCGATTCCTTCGACTGCCCGGTGGCCGCCTATCAGGTCAGCGGCGAATACAGCCTGATCAAGGCCGCAGCAGCCAACGGCTGGGTGGACGAACAGGCCGTGGTCATGGAATCCCTCGTGGCGTTCAAGCGCGCCGGATGCGATTTGATCATCACCTACTTTACCGAAGACGTCCTCAGGACGCTGGGCAGATAGCCATGCAAGGACACCCCAAAGGACATCCGGGCGGCTGCCCGCCCGAAGGACACCCCGGCGGCCATCCCGGAGCCGAGACGCCCCCCCGGAAAACCCTTGAGGACGGCAGCCCGATCTGCCGCCTCATCGCGTGGGAAGTGACGCGCTCCTGCAACCTCGCCTGCAAGCACTGCCGGGCCGAGGCACATCCCGAACCGTACGAAGGCGAGCTTTCCACCGAGGAAGCCAAGGCGCTTATCGACACCTTTCCGGACGTTGGCAGCCCGATCATCATCTTCACGGGCGGCGAGCCCATGATGCGTGCCGACGTGTACGAGCTGGTCGCCTATGCCAAGACCAGGGGGCTCCGCTGCGTCATGGCGCCCAACGGCACCCTGATCACGCCGGAAACCGCGCAGATGATGAAGGAAGCCGGCATTGAACGCTGCTCCATCTCCATCGACGCGCCCGAGGCAACCCAGCACGACGAATTCCGCGGGGAAAAAGGTGCATTCGACGCGTCCATGCGCGGCATCCAGTACCTCAAGGACGCGGGCATCGAGTTCCAGATCAACACCACGGTCACCAAGCACAACCTGCCGCTGTTCAAGGACATCTTCCAGCTCTGCGAACGCATCGGGGCCGCGGCGTGGCACATCTTCCTGCTTGTGCCCACGGGCCGGGCCGTGGAACTGGGAACCGAAGTCATCTCGGCCCAGGAATACGAGGATGTGCTCAACTGGTTCTACGATTTCCGCAAGACCACGAACATGCAGCTCAAGGCCACCTGCGCCCCGCACTATCACCGCATCCTGCGGCAGCGGGCCAAGGAGGAAGGCATTCCCGTGAACTTCGAGAACTTCGGACTGGATGCGGTCAGCCGAGGCTGTCTGGGCGGCGTGGGCTTCTGTTTCATCTCCCATCGCGGTCAGGTCCAGCCCTGCGGCTATCTGGAACTGGATTGCGGCAATGTCCGCGAAACCCCGTTTCCGGAAATCTGGCGCAACTCCGAACAATTCCAGAACCTGCGCAATCCCGAAGTCTATGTCGGCAAGTGCGGACACTGCGAATACGAACGGGTCTGCGGCGGATGCCGCGCCCGCGCCCAAACCATGAACGGCAACTATCTGGCTGAAGAGCCCCTGTGCTCCTACACGCCGAAGAAGAAGCCTCGGAGCTAGCCCGATGGACAGCTTTGACAAGCAGATTCTCGACATCATCCAGTCGCATTTTCCTCTGGTCTCCCGCCCCTATGCCGAGGTCGGCAAACAGGTGGGCCTGTCCGAGGAGGAAGTGCTGAATCGCGTGCGCGCCCTCAAGGAATCCGGCCTGATCCGCCGCATGGGCGCGAACTTCCAGTCCAAGAAGCTGGGCTGGCAGTCCACCTTGTGTGCGGCCTCGGTTCCCGAGGACAAACTGGACGAATTCGTGGCCGAAGTGAATCGCCATGACGGGGTCACGCACAATTATCTGCGGGAAAACGAGTTCAATGTCTGGTTCGCGCTCATCGCCCCGGACATGGACGCCGTGGAAGCGATTCTGGCCGAGATCACGAATGAAACCGGAATAAAGGTGCTGAACCTCCCGGCAAGCAGAATGTTCAAGATCAAGGTCGACTTCAAGATGGACAAATAACGGATCCCCCGCTTTCGACGATCAAATGCAACGGCCGCGCCTTCCTGCGCGGCCGTTTTTCTTTTCTATATCCGCAAAACAATATCCTTTTATCCTTAACAGCCTGACATTCAACCATAAATATGGTACATGCGCATTCGTCTGTTTTACTATCACACGTTCTTCACGAGGGGAGGAATGCATGTCCAAATTCGCCAGCATGTTGTCCAAACAGATCTGCCTGGCTCTCCTGACGCTGGTAGCCGCCGTACTGATCATCGTTGCAGGTTACCGGGGCATCTCGGTTCTCAGCGCAAGCCTCGACGACTTCGCTCACTGGACCACCATTGACGCGACCATGCGGCAGGGGGTGGTGAATCACCTGCTTCAGGCCACCACGCGCATCGGTGCCTACATGAAGACCCCAACCAGGGAAAACTACGAGGCATACGATCAGGCCATGAAGGACACGCGCGGCGGTCTGGATGACTGGGTCGACAAGACCAGGGGCGAAGACAAGCTCCTTGCCGCCTCGGGTCCGATTTCCGCCCGGATCAACGCCATTGCCGTGGCCATGAGCAAGTATCGCACCGTGCAGCAGACCAAGAGCAAGGCGCTCAAGGATGCGGATACCGTGGCCGCGCTCCTGAACTCCGAGCTGCGTCAGGCCGTGACCATGGTCATCGTGCCGGAACGCCAGGCCGCGGAATCCCGGGGCAACGCCAAGGCCGTCAGCGAATGGAACGCCATGCATGTCGTTCTTGGCGAAAAGGTCATGCTGCCGCTCCAGAAACTGATCATGGCCATGCATGAATTCGGCCTGACCTCGGACAAGTTCCTGCTCAGGGAAACCGGAATGCAACTTTCCCAGATCGAAAGCGGACTGTACGAATGGGAAGAGCTTGCCAAGCGGAATCAGGAGCTTGCCGACACTGCGGGCTATGCCTACGGCAGTCTGGCCCAGATCAAGGTGCTGGCAAAGGTGCTGCGCAATTGCGCAGACAAGGAAGCCGAGACACGGGAAATCCTGCAGCACAATACCGTTGCCGTAACCACGGTGGTGGATCAGCTCATCAAGGAAAACATTGTTCCGGCCAAGCAGGCCGCGGTTGACAATGCCGCGAGAGCCCGCACCGAATCCCTGACCGCCATGACCGTAACCGCAGTGGTTGCCGCCGGACTGACTCTGATCGTATCCCTGATTTTCGCCCTGCGCCTGTCCCGCGCCCTGCGCAGGGTGAGCCGTTTTGCGGACTCGGTTGCCAAGGGCGATCTCGAAGCCACCCTCGAAACACGGCGCAAGGACGAAATCGGCCAGATTTGCCGCTCCCTGAGCGCCATTCCCGTCACCCTGCGCGACGTGCTCGGCGACTTCGAGGACATTGCCTCCAGGGTCGAAAGCGGTGACCTGCAAGCCCGCGCCGACCATGGCAAATACGAAGGCGCCTATGCCGACCTCATGACCAATGCCAACCGGCTCGCCGATTCCATGGTCTCCATATTCGACAGCCTGCCCCTGCCCGTGATCACGATAGACAGGGAAATGTCCCTGCTCTACATGAACCAGGCGGCCCGGGACGTGGCAGATGCAAACGAGGATTTTCAGGGCACGGCCTGCTTCGAACACTTCAGCGCTTCCGGGTGCAACAGCGACGAATGCCCCTGCCGCATCGCCATGGAAACCGGAGAGCCGACACGGGCCTCGTCCCTGACCATTGCCGGAGGACGGGATTTCGAAATGGACTTTCTGGCCCTGCCCGTACGCGACGAACGCGGAAACATCGCAGGCGCAATCAAGATTTTCATGGACCAGACCGGCATCAAACGCGCCCAGCAGCGCATGCACACCTCTGCGCAGCAGGCCGAACAGATCGTGGCCAGCCTGTCCGCGGCAGCCGACGAACTCGCGGCCCAGATGGAACAGGTCAAGACCGGTTCCGGCCAGCAGAAAGGCATGAGCGCGGAAGCAGCCACGGCCATGAGCCAGATGAACGCCACCGTGCTGGAGATCGCGCGCAATGCATCCGACGCCGCGGAAAACACGTCCGATGCCCGCGAGCATGCCTCGGTAGGCGGCTCCGTGGTGCAGCAGGTGGTGGATTCCATCCAGACCGTGCACACCCGGGCCGAGGAGATGAATCAGAGCATGCAGGAACTCGAAGGCACGGTGAAAGGCATCGGCGAGGTCATGCGCGTGATCAGCGACATCGCGGACCAGACCAACCTTCTTGCCCTGAACGCGGCCATCGAGGCGGCACGGGCCGGAGACGCTGGCAGAGGCTTTGCCGTGGTGGCGGACGAAGTGCGCAAGCTCGCGGAAAAGACCATGAATGCCACAGACGAAGTGGACAAGGCCATTCGGTCCATCCAGGCCGGGGCCGCAAAGAACAGCGAAGCCATGCGCAACGCGTCCAGAGCCGTGAATGACACGACGCACCTTGCGGACAAGGCCGGGGAAGCGCTCGCGTCCATAGTCCTGATCGTGGAATCCACGGATGATCAGGTGCACAGCATTGCCACGGCGGCCGAGGAACAGTCCGCCACCAGCGAACAGGTTTCCAGCACCGTGGAATCCGTGGACGAACTGGCAACCGAAATGGACGAGGCCATGAGCCAGTCCGCGTCCGCAGTGGCGGAACTTGCGAGGCTCGCCATGGAGGTCAAAAGTCTGGTGGACGATCTCAAGGCGTGATCCCCGACTTGCCCATCCCGGAAAAAATCACTACAAAACCGTTGCCGCGACTGGTACGCGCGGCAACGGTTTTTTCTTTCACGCAAACAATCGGAGCAGATCATGATCCTGTCCCCGTCCATGTTGTCCTCGGATTTCACCAACATGGAAGCCGAACTCAAGGCATTGGAAGCCGCCGGACTCGAATGGGTGCACCTCGACGTCATGGACGGCGTGTTCGTGCCCAACATCACCTTTGGCCCGCCCATCATCAAGGCCATGCGCCGGAAGTCGAACCTGTTCTTCGACTGTCATCTGATGATTGTCGATCCGGGCCGGTACATTGAAGCGTTCGCCGAGGCCGGGGCCGATCTGATCTGCGTGCACGCCGAGGCCTGCGATCATCTGGAACGTGTCTGCGCCCAGATTGCGGACGCGGGCTGCAAGCCTGCCGTGGCCCTGAATCCGCACACCCCGCTGGAAGTGGTGAAATATCTGCTGCCCCAGTTGCACATGGTGCTGATCATGTCCGTGAACCCGGGGTTCGGCGGCCAGAAGTTCATTCCCTTCTGCATGGACAAGGTGCGCGACCTCAAGGCCATGATCACCGAAGCCGAAACCGACACCCTGATTCAGGTGGACGGCGGCTGCACCCCGGAAAACGCCAAAGCCCTGACCGAGGCAGGCGCGGACGTGCTCGTGTCCGGTTCCGCATTCTTCAAGTTCCCGCCCTACGGCGAACGCCACCGGATATTTCAGGACGCCGTGAAATAACGCGTCCCCCCTTGAATGAAACAGGCCGGATTTCCTTGGGAAGTCCGGCCTTTCTTTTGTGTGAAAACCGTCTGTTCCGGGGCTGATTTCTTTACACGAATCGTGCGGCATGGCACTGTACCGGCGGACAGTCCCCCCGACATCACTACTGAAAAACATGGAGTTGCCATGCATACCAAATCCCTTGTCCGCTCCCACGACGCAACCGAACTGTTTCTGCGCAGGGATCTGACCGACAATGCCCGCGCCGTGTTCGTGCTGGTCCACGGTCTGGGCGAGCACTGCGAACGCTACGACTACGTGACCGAACAGCTCAATGCGTTCGGCTACAACGTATACCGCTTCGACCACAGAGGCCATGGCCGTTCCGGTGGCGCACGCGGCTACCTTGCGGACTTCAACGAATTCATCGACGACACCCATCTGATGGTGCGTCTGGCGCAGGCCGAGAACCCGACCCTGCCCGTATTCATGCTCGGCCACAGCATGGGGGGATTCATCACTGCGGCCTACGGCGTGAAATACCCTGACGTGCTGCGCGGCCAGGTTCTCACAGGCCCGTGCATCACCCTGCTGCCCGCGTTCGCCCCGCTCAGGGACGAGGACATCGAACCGTTGGACTTCATGCCCAATGCCCTGTCCGACGTTATCTGCCGCGACAGGGGCGTGGTCGAGGACTACCAGACCGACCATCTCGTGCTCATGGACTTCACCAAACAGATGATGAAGGAAGTGTTCGTGAACGGCACGGACTGGCTCTGCGCCAACATCGCCCACTACCGCTATCCCTGCCTGATCATGCATGGCGAGGCCGATCAGATCGTGCCGGTGTCCAACTCCCACTATCTGCACGACAACGGCTCGTCCCCGGACAAGACCCTCAAGGTCTGGCCCGAACTGTTCCACGAGATTCTCAACGAACGCGAAGAAAAGGATCAGGTGCTGGCCGAAATCCGCACCTGGGCGGACGCTCGCATCTGACCTTGCGTCCTGAAGGACTTTCCGCGCGGCCCGGGCTTCGGCTCCAGGCCGCGCGTATTGACGCCCCTCGCGATCCGGCCTACACATCCCATTCGGTACGCCCCGAAAAACCAACGCCAACAACGGATTCACGCATCATGGCCCTTGTCAGTCTTCAGGACATTTCCGTCAATTTCACCGGCACCATCCTGCTGGATTCGGTGTCCCTGCACATCCAGCCCGGAGAACGGGTCTGCCTCATGGGCCGCAATGGCGAAGGCAAATCCACCCTGCTTGCCATTCTCAGCAGGCGGCTTGAACCTGATTCCGGTTCCGTGGACTATGCCAAGGGCACCCGGGCCGCGCTCCTGCCGCAGGAAGTGCCCGAAGGCATTGCCGGAACCGTGTATGAAGTCGTGGCGCAGGGGCTGGGAGTCATCGGTGAACAGCTTGCGGCCTATCACCATGCAGTCCGGGAACTGAGCGACTCCCTGCCCGGCGAGGACCGCGACAGGCTGGTGACCCGCATGGAACGCGCCCAGCACGCCCTAGAGAATGCTGGCGGCTGGGAACTGCACCAGACCGTGGAAACCGTGCTGTCCCATCTCAAGCTGAACGCGGACGACGATTTCGACTCGCTGTCCGGCGGGGTCAAGCGCAGGACGCTGCTGGCCCGCGCTCTGGTGTCCGGCCCGGACCTGCTGATTCTGGACGAGCCAACCAACCATCTGGACATCGAATCCATCACGTGGCTGGAAGATTTTCTGCTGCGCCACGTCAAGACCCTGCTCTTCGTGACGCACGACCGCGCCTTCATGCGCCGCATCGCCACGCGCATCGTGGAGCTGGACCGGGGCAACCTGTACAGCTGGGAGTGCGACTACGCCACCTATCTGGAACGCAAGGCCGCTGATCTGGATGCCGAGGCCAAGCAGAACCACAACTTCGACCGCAAGCTGGCCGAGGAGGAAGCGTGGATTCGTCAGGGCATCAAGGCTCGGCGCACCCGAAACATGGGCCGCGTGCGCGCGCTCATCCAGATGCGCGAAGATCGCAAGGCCCGGCGCGAACGCGTGGGCAACGCCTCCATGATCATTCAGGAAGCGGACCGCACCGGCAAACTCGTGGTGGAGGCCAAGGGCCTGAATCTGGCTTTTGACGGCAAATCCATCATCAAGGATTTTTCCACGGCCATCATGCGCGGCGACAAGGTCGGCCTGATCGGCCCGAACGGCGCGGGCAAGACCACCCTGCTCAAGGTACTGCTCGGTGATCTGAAGCCGGATTCCGGGTCCATCCGCCACGGCATGAACCTGCAGGTCAGCTATTTCGACCAGCTCCGGGAACAGTTGGACGAAACCAGATCAGCACGCGAAAACGTGGCTGGCGGCAACGACTTCGTATCCATCAACGACAACCGCATGCACGTGATGGGCTATCTCAAGAATTTCCTGTTCACCCCGGACCGCGCACAGGTCCCGGTATCCGTGCTCTCTGGCGGGGAACGCAACCGACTGCTTCTGGCCCGGCTCTTTACCCGGCCGTCCAACGTCCTTGTCATGGACGAACCCACAAACGATCTGGACGCCGAGACTCTGGACCTGCTGGAGGAACTGCTGCTGGACTATTCCGGCACCCTGCTTCTGGTCAGCCATGACCGCGAGTTCCTGAACAACGTGGTCACGTCCTCCATTGCCTTCGAAGGCAACGGAAGAATTGCGGAATACGTGGGCGGCTATGACGACTGGCTCCGCCAGCGGCCCGAACCGGAATCCCCGAAGCCTGCGAAAGCCAGAACGGAAAAGGCCGCGCCCAAACCTGCGAAAAAAAGCTCAGCTACAAGGAAAAATACGAACTGGAACAGCGGCAGGTGGAACTGGACGCCATGCCCGCGATCATTGAAAAGCTCGAAGCCGAGCTGGAAGAGCACCAGACATACATGACCACCCCGAAATTCTACACGGCAGACGGCGACACCATCGTGTCGGCGCAGGACAAGCTCGCCAAGCTGGAACGCGAACTCGAATCCGCGTATGCCCGATGGGAGGAACTGGAAGCCATGCTCAAGGGCGTCGAGCTGGAATAGCCCACAGCCCACCAGCGCGATGGCCACAAAACTTTTCTCTCCTTTTTCTGGTCGTCGAAGGCGAAACCAAAGGCCCGGGCAACATTCATTGCCCGGGCCTTCATTTCATTCAACACCGATAATTGCTGTTCCGGAAACCGCCTGTCAACGTATCCAGTCGTCGGAATCCTCGATGGGCGCGAATCCCCGGCGAATGGTATTTTCGCAGACCAGACGCGGATCAAGAAACTGGAGCAGATAATCCGGGCCGCCGGACTTGGAGCCCACCCCGGACATTTTGAATCCGCCAAAGGCATGCCGTTCCACAAGCGCGCCCACGGACGGCTTGTTCAGATACAGGTTGCCCACGCGGAATTCCCGGGAGGCACGCTCCAGATTGTTCGGGCTGCGGGAATAAATGGCGCCGGTCAGGGCGAACCGGGTGGAATTGGCCCATTCAAGAGCCTGATCCATGTCTTTGGCACGCATCACGGACAGCACCGGGCCGAACACCTCTTCCTGAGCAATGCGATGCCCGGGCAGAATGTTCTCCACGATGAGCAGCGGCACGTAACACCCGCTGACCCGCAACTCATCGGAAACCTCACGCCTGACCAGAACCGTGCCTTCCTCCTCGGCTATCCTGCCATAACGAAGCACGTTTTCCTGTGCGCCCTTGTCCACCACGGGCCCCATGTAGTTGGCCGGGTCCTCGGCAGGCCCCAACCTGATGGATCCGGCAGCCTCGCGCAACCGATGCACGAAGCGATCATAGATGGCATCCAGCACGATGACGCGTGAGCAGGCCGAACATTTCTGGCCCTGGAATCCGAATGCGGAATACAGCACCCCGAGCACGGCCTCGTCCAGATCAGCGTCATCGTCAATGATGATGGCGTTCTTGCCCCCCATTTCCGCGATGACCCGTTTGCACTGCTGCTGGCCGGGCTGGACCTTGGCCGCCTTTTCCTGAATGCGCAGCCCCACTTCCATGGACCCGGTAAAGGCGATGACCGCCACGTCCGGGTGCTCCACCAGATAGTCGCCCATGACCGATCCCCGGCCCGGGCAGTAGTTGAACACGCCGTCCGGCAACCCGGCCGCGCGAAAGGCCTGCACAAGACCGTAACCGACCACGGACGACAAACCTGCGGGCTTGTACACCACGGGACAGCCGCACACGATGGCCGCCGAAGTCATGCCCATGGAGATGGCAAGCGGGAAATTCCACGGCGCAATGACTGCGGCAACGCCCTTGCCCTGATAGAACAGTCTGCTCATCTCGCCGGGAGCGTTGCCCATGCGACGCGGCTCGCCCAGCCGGATCATTTCCCGGGCATAGTATTCCAGAAAATCGATGGCCTCGGCCACGTCGCCCTGCGCCTGATCCCACTGCTTGCCCACTTCCAGCACCTGAAGCGATGACAGTTCATGAATGTTGTCCTTGAGATACTGCGAGGCCTTGAGCAGATATTCGGCCCGCTCGCGGGGCGGCACGTCGCGCCACGTCAGGTAGGCCTTGGAGGCGACACGCACGGCCTCGTCCACTTCGTTCACGCCGGCCTGACAAACCGTACCGATGATCTCGGACGGATCAGCCGGATTGCAGGAAGCAATGGTGTCCGAAGTTTCCACTTCGCGTCCGCCAATGAACAGGGGATATTTCCTGCCGAGTCCCGCGCGGACCTGTTTCAGGCCCTCGACAAATCCCTCGCGCTGGGACGAAATGGTGAAATCCGCAGGAGGGAAATTGCGAAACGGACCTAGCACATCCTTCCTGCCACTGCTTTTTCGACAGGATACGGACAACTGGCGCTTGAGGGTTTCCTCGGGATTTTCCAGCAGCCGATCCATGTCGGCCTCGTCCGCAAAGGTCAGCTTGAGAAACGATTCGTTGGCCGTGTTCTCCAGCAGGCGGCGCACCAGATACGCCATGCCCGGAATCAGGTCGCCGTACGGGCAGTACAGCCGCACGCGTTTGGCGACCTTTTTCAAGCCCTTGCGCACAGGCTCGGCCATGCCGTAGAGCACCTGAAACTCATAGCGTTCCTCGGGCACATTCAGGGAACGAGCCATTTCCATGACTGCGGATATGGTGCGGATGTTGTGCGATGCGCACGCGAAATGGCAGATTTCATGATTTTCGAGAATCAGGTTGGCCACGCGCTCGTAGCAGATGTCGGACTCGGGCTTGTGGGTCCAGACCGGAATTTCCCAGCCGTTCTGCTTGGCCAGCACGGTTTCGTAATCCCAGTACGCGCCCTTGACCAGCCGTATGGACACGGGCAGTTTTTCCTCCCGCGCCCACGCCAGAAACGAGGCCACGTCGTCCGGCGTGCTCCGGAGATAGGCCTGAAACACGATGCCGAGATGCGGATAATCCGGATATTTGGTGCGCAGCCGCTTGTACAGCTCGATGGTGGGTTCCTTGTACTTGAGCTGCTCCATGTCGATGCACATGAAGCCGCCCATGTCCATGACCTTGCGATACACCGGCTCGATGCGGTCCATCATGCCCTGCACCGTGCCCTCCGGATCAACGGGCTTGGACTGGGAATAAAAGGCCGAAGGCTTGACCGCCACGTTGATTCCGGGCGCATGCCCCCAATCCAGATCATCCACACCGCCGTCCAGCGGCGGCCACTTGCGGAACTCCGCGTCCACCGCGTCCAGAATCTCCATGTATCCGTCGAGATAGGCCTGCGCCTCCTCCTCGCTCACCGTGGCCTCGCCCAGCAGGTCGAGCACGAACGCGAATCCGTCCTTGCGCAGCTTGCGAATGCCCTTGACCGCCTCCTTTCCATCCTCGCCGATGATGAACTGGCGGCCCATGCTCTCGATGTTGGAACGGATGGTCCTGTTCAGCACCCGGGCCACGAGTCCGCCGCCGATCTTGGTCTTGGTGGCACCCCACTTGAGCACGTCGGGAATGTTGTCCGCATCCTCGCCCGCAAAGTATTCCTCGATGTGACGGGACAGGGATTCCGACGTGTTCAGATAGGGCAGCACGTCCACGAACCGGAACATCTGGACCTTGAAGTCCTCGTTCTGCATGGCCCAGTCCATGACCTTGCCGGTCCACCACCCCTTGTTGAAGATGGAAGGGGATTCCCCGGAAATGGCCTTGAAGAATTCCTTGCCGCGCGCAATGATTCTGGAATCGAGTCCAGCAGTCTCAACGGTCATCGGTACCCTCTCTCATGTGTGGCTGTCAGTCTTCGGATTCGATATCAAGCGGAATGACTCGGGACTCCTTGACTGTGGTAAGCACGATGGTGGAATTGGTGTCGCGCACGCCGGGCACGGCACCAAACTTGGCCAGAACGCCCTGCAATGCCTCGGTATCCTCCACACGGACCTTGACCAGATAGGAATCCCGGCCCGCAGTGTAATGGACTTCGAGCACCTCGGGGAACTGCGCCAGTCGATCCCCGATGCTTGCGGACCCCACGGCCTCGTCCGCGTTCACCGAAGTAAACGCGGTCAGCCCTCTTCCCAGGGCCTTGTGGTCCACGATACATTCATAGCCCCTGATCACGCCGCGCTTGCGCAGCTTGCGAACCCGCTCCAGCACGGCGGACGGGGCCTTGCCCACCTGCCGGGCGATTTCCGCGTTGGAAACCTTGCCGTCACTCTGAATGATGTTCAGAATTTTAAGATCCAGATCGTCAATCTTTCTTTTGTTCATAACAAAAATGAATATTGTTCTTCGGTATTTTTGTCAACATATGCCGGGCACCTGATACACCGGAAACAATTGGCCACTTTCCTTTTTCAAGATCATTGGATACATTCGGTATTCGGCAGTGTCCGGCCCGAACGGCTCTTTTTTTCCGCAACAAGGAACAGCATGGACGGCTCCGCAACATATTCTCCCGCGTCAGTGACCTCCACGCCCAGCGGCGACACGCTCCGAATCACGCTTTCCGGCGCGTTCGACGCCACGGGCACGGCTGCGGTGTGGAACGATGCACTGGGGCCGATACGCAAAGGCGGATTTTCCAGAGTCGAAGCCGACTGCTCGAAACTGGCCTACCTGAACGGATCGGGCGTTGCCCTGCTGCTCAAACTCAGGGAGGAAGCCGCACTCGCTGGTGGGAAGCTCAGTCTCAACGGACTTCGCGAAGAATACCAACGCCTTCTGGATATGACATGGGCCTGCGACCTGCCCAAATGGGATCGCGAGGCAACGGAACGACGGACCATGGCCGAGCGCGTGGGCGCGGCAGCAGACACCTTTCTCAATGAATCACGGGAAATGATCAGCTTTGTGGGCGAATCCCTGTGCATCATGGGGCAGGTGCTGGCCCACCCCTCGAAAGTGCGCTGGAAGGACGTGCTGCTCTCCTGCGTCCGGGTAGGCGTGGACAGCCTGTTCATCATTGCCCTGATCGGATTTCTCATGGGCCTGATCATGTCCTTCCAGACCGCCACCAGCCTCCAGCGCTTTGCTGCGGAAATCTACGTTCCCAACATGCTCGGGCTGGTCATGTTCCGGGAAATGGGACCGCTGGTCACGGCCATCCTGCTCGCAGCCCGATCCGGGTCCGCCTTTGCTGCGGAAATCGGCACCATGAAGATCAACGAAGAGCTCGATGCGCTGACAACCATGGGACTGTCTCCCATGCGATTTCTGGTGGTACCCAAACTTCTGGCCTCGGTGATCATGGTCCCGCTCATGACGCTTTTCTTCAATCTGGCAAGTCTGGTTGGCGGCGCGCTGGTCATGCTTTCCATGAACTATCCGCTGGTCACCTACACTTCGCGGGTCATGAGCTACGTGGACTATGCTGACTTCTGGAGCGGCATGTTCAAGGCCGTGGCCTTCAGCACGCTGGTGGCCGGGGTCGGCTGTCTGCGCGGCATGCAGACCCGGAGCGGTCCGAGCGCTGTGGGCCTGTCCACCACCAGCGCCGTGGTTTCCGGCATCATCCTCATCGCCTTTGCGGACGGCATATTCGCCGTGGCTTTCTACTATCTGGGGATATAGGCATGAACACGCAAGGCTCGGAACCGATCATCAAGGTCAGGAACCTCACCTGCGGCTACGACGACTCCGTGGTGCTGGACAACGTCAGCTTCAATGTGAATCCGGGCGAAGTGTTCATCATCCTCGGAGGCTCGGGCTGCGGCAAGTCCACCCTGCTCAAGAACATGATCGGCCTGTATGATCCGATCGGCGGCCAGGTGCTCTACTACGGACAGGACATGGTGTCCGCATCCCCGTCGGAACGGCTGGAAATCATCAAGCGGTTCGGTGTGATGTACCAGATGGGTGCGCTGTTCGGATCCATGTCCCTGCTCCAGAACGTGATCCTGCCTCTGGAGGAATTCACGAACCTGCCGCGCGAGGCCATGACGACCATTGCCAAGAGCAAGCTGGCCATGGTCAATCTGGAACAGGCGGTCTACAAGATGCCCTCGGCCATCAGCGGCGGCATGCGCAAACGTGCTGCCATTGCCCGGGCCATGGCTCTGGACCCGGACATCCTGTTTCTGGACGAACCAAGCGCCGGGCTCGACCCCATCACCTCGGCCGAGCTGGACGAACTCATCCTGAACCTGTCACGCACTCTGGGAATCACCTTTGTCATCGTGTCCCACGAACTGGACTCGATCTACAACATCGCGGACAGGGTCATCATGCTCGACAGACAGACAAAAGGCATTGTGGCCGAAGGCGCGCCACAGCAACTCCGGGACACCTCGGACAATGCCCTGGTACACCGATTCTTTCATCGCCAGACCGGAACCGCGCACGTTACCGGAAAAGGCTCGAGCCCGACCACGAGGGATGCGACATGATACGCAAGACGGACTATTTCAAGCTCGGCCTGTTCACGATCACCGGTACGATTCTCTTTCTTGCCGTGATCATCATTCTGGGGGCAGGCAGATACTTCAAGACCGACTATCTCATGGAAACCTACATAAACGAGTCCGTGAACGGACTGGAAGTGGGATCGCCGGTCAAGCTCAAGGGCGTGAGCATCGGCCGCGTGGCACACATCGGCTTCGTGGTCGGGGAATACGTGCAGGCAGCGGGAAGCGACCTGCGCTACGTGTACGTGGAATGCGAAATCGATCCCGGTCAGGTCGGCATTGCCACGGAAAAGGAATTCAAGCAGGTAATGAGTCAGGAGGTTGCCAAGGGTCTCCGGGTCCGGCCCGCAACTCTCGGCCTGACCGGACAGATTTTCCTGAATGTCGATTATTTCCCGGACGACGGAGACGCCGAACTGCCCATTGAATGGAAGCCGAAACACACCTACATTCCGGCCGTGCCCAGCACACTGAACCGAGTGGAACAGGCTGTGGCCTCCATCAGCAGCACCCTGAGCAGCCTGAAAAAGGAAGATCTGGAAAAGATCGTGGGCGACGCCAAGGAAATCGTGGGCAGCATCCGCGAATTTCTCAAGACCAAGGGCGCACAGAAGGCCGGACGCAGGCTTCTGGACATCATGGCGGAAACCCACACGCTGCTTGCCCGGGTGAACGAGATCCTGAGCGACCCGGCCACGGAACAGCTGATTCCGGAAACAACCCGGGCCGTCGCCGGCATCCGATCCATTGTCGAGGACTCGCGCAACGACATCGTGCAGGCTGCCAGCGAGGCGAAACTCGCCATGGCGAGCATGAAGACCGCGGCTGCGGCTCTGGAACGCAATCTGGCCGACCCGAGAGTGGACAAGGCCATGTCCAAGATCGGTCCCACTCTGGAAAACATTTCCCGGGCTTCCCAGGAACTGACCATCGCCGTGGGCAAGGTGCACGGACTGGTCAACAGGCTGAACGGCGTGGTGGCCACCGAGGAAGGCAACATTCACGCCATCATCAACGATGTGCGGGAAGTCATGGACAACATCAAGGAACTGAGCGGAGATGCCAAGCGCTATCCGTCAGGCGTGCTGTTTGGCCAGCCGCCCAGACAGACGGTGCCGGAAACCCCGTAGCAGGCTGCCGAAGGAATCACAAAGGCAATCCGTCTGGAAAGGACGAGAGGCAATGCTGAAGATTGTCGCCTTTCAACAGACTGCCAAAGGTATGCGAACATGAACAGACACCTGTCCCTCATCGTTGCGCTCGCGGCGCTGGCCGCGCTGGCCGCCGGATGCGTCAAGCTCGACAGCAAGCCGCTGGACAAGCATTACTACCAGCTTTCCGCTACCCGGCAGGCTGCCCCGGAAATCACGGCGAGCATGCCCACGCTCAAGGTACGACGACTCGAAACCTCGGACATGTACAGCGGACGCGAAATCATCTACCGCTCGGACAATGGCCGCGTGCAATCCGATTTCTACAACCTGTTCTTCATTGCTCCCGGCAGCATGCTCACTCAGGAACTGCGGGAATGGCTGCGCATATCCGGACGATTCGAGCATATTGTTTCCCCGGGCAGTCTGGCCATGCCCGGTCTGACTCTGGAAGGTCTTGTCAACGAGCTGTACGGCGACTATACCGAGGGCCGCACTGATGCCGTGGTGAAAATGCAGTTCCATGTGGTGGACGAGGCAAGCGGTCACAACGAGATCGTCTTCTCGGCCAGTTACGACGAACGCATCCCCACGACGAACGCGTCGACCGAAGCTCTGGTTTCGGCCATGAGTACGGGAGTGACGCGAATATTCGAACAGCTTGAAACCGATCTGGCCGCGGCCGGACTGGAGGAATGATGAAGCCGAGGCCGCCCGAGGAATTCAACAATCTGGAATACGACAAGCCGAGCCGTTCCCAGCTCAAACGGGAAATGACGGAATTGCAGCAGCTCGGAGAAGCTCTGGCCGAACTCGGTCAGGATGCCGTGCGCAAGGCCGGACTCCCCAACGACCTGCGCGACGCCCTGCTCGCCCTGTACAAGATCAGCAAACACGAAGCCCGGCGCAGACACCTGCAATACATCGGCAAACTCATGCGCAACGCGGATGTGGACCATGTCCGGGAACTCGTGGACCAGGCCCATCAGATTCGTCAGGCCGGAACCGTTGCCTTCCATGCCGTGGAACGTGAACGCGACCAGCTTCTGGACGGAGACGACATCCTGCTCAGCCAGCTTTACGAACGCTATCCGGACATGGATGGCCAGCGACTGCGACAACTGGTTCTCGGAGCCCGCAAGGAAAAGGCCAAGGGCAAATCGCCCAAGCAGTCGCGCGACCTTTTCCGCATGCTGCGCGATCTGCACGAACAGTTCGGGGACGGAGTGGAAGCGGAAGCGCCGGAAACTCCGGACGAAACACCGCAACTCCCGGGAAATGCATAAAATCGCTCCCCCCGGACTTGACCCGGGGAAAAAGCGACTTATCATGATTAGCGCGTCAGACATCAACAGACAACGCCGACAAGGAGCATAACGTGGAATTTACTTACCGCGGACATGTATATCAATTCGAGGAACGGACCTGCCCGCATTGCGGAAGCCAGTTGGACCCCTGGGTGGCTCCGCCCGCAAGCGGCTGGGACGTGGTGCTGGTCTGCAACAACGACAAATGCCCGCACTACGACGGCTCCTCGCACGACATCGAAGGTAAACGCGACGGTTCCCGTCTGGGCTGCCGCTATGCCGAGAACCCCGACAACGGGTATAAACCGTTCAATCTGCTAGCAGTTTGTCCGGAATAAGGTTATATCAGAACACCTTCCCCCTAGCGGCCCCGGATGTTCCGGGGCCGTTTTTTATTGGAAAATCACTACCTGCACCCTGTAACCGCAACGTGATCGAATTCCGTTTGCTTTCCGGTGAAAGCGTGACACTATCGCTTCCCGGAACCCCGAGAGGATACCCGAGATGTCCATGTCTGGAAAAGGAACCGCAACCATCGCACTAATCATCGCCTGCAGCCTGTGGGGCAGTTCCTTCGTTGCACTCAAGTGCTCGTTTGAATACTTCGACCCCATGGTCGTGATTTTCGGCCGCCTGTTCGTGGCCAGCATCTGCTTTCTGCTCATAGGAAAACGATTCGGCAAACAGAACTACCACCCCGGAGACTGGAAGCTCATCCTGCTCATGGGTCTCTGCGAACCCGGGTTGTACTTCGTGTTCGAGGCAATCGGCCTGACCTACACGGATGCGTCACAGGCAGGCATGATATGCGCACTCATGCCCCTGCTGGTCGGCGTGGCCGCCCGCATCTTCCTGAATGAACGCATTTCGCGACGCTCCCTGACCGGATTCAGCCTCGCCATCGTCGGTGCAATCGTGCTGTCCGCTGCCGCGCAGAGTTCGGAATCCGCGCCCAACCCCGTGCTCGGCAACAGTCTTGAATTTCTGGCCATGCTGTGCGCAACGGGCTACATGATCATTCTCAAGCATCTGACCCCGCGCTACAGCCCGTGGTTCCTGACCATGATGCAGGCATTCATCGGCACCCTGTTCTTCCTGCCCATCCTGTTCCTGCCCACCACGCAACTGCCGACCTCGTATCCGCTGGAAGGCGTGGCCTACATCCTCTTTCTGGGCATCTGCGTGACCATTACGGCATACGGCCTGTACAACTACGGAATCAGCAAGATTCCGGCCAGTCAGGCTTCCGCGTTCATCAACCTGATCCCGGTCATCAGTCTGGCTCTGGGCGTGATCCTGCTCGGTGAGCAGCTCAACGCCATCCAGTACGTGGCTTCGGGGCTGGTGCTCGGCGGCGTGTGGCTCAGTCAGGACAGAAAAAAGGCAAAACCGCAGCTAGAGAAATCCAGGACAGCGGCATAGCGTCCGTTTGCATCTGAAAAAAAGGCCGTTCAGCTATGCTGAACGGCCTTTTTTTCGGCTACTGGAAAATCCTTCAGAGCGGTCTTTGAATAAACACCTCACCGGTCGGCGGTTCCAGCCCCTCCATGTGGCAGGCTTCACCGATCAGTTCCGCGACAGCCTCCTCGCCTTCCTTGCCCACGTCCAGACTGTATCCGGTGACAAAGGTCTCGATATGCTCACAGATCACATCCTCGTCCATTTCCTGGGCATGCTCCCTGATAAAGGGAACAATGCCATCCGGATTCGAACGCGCATGGACCAGACTGATGCGAATGGCCTCGTTCATGGCCCAGGCGATTCCCGGCCCCAGTGAACGGCGAATGGCGATGGCTCCAAGCGGAATGGGCAGTCCCTTGCGCTCCTCCCACCATGCGCCGAGGTCGAGCAGCTTGCGCATGCCCTGCTCCTCATAGGTGAAACGCCCCTCGTGTATCACGACCCCGGCATCCACCTCGTTGTTCCGCACGGCAGGCATGACCTCGTCAAAGACCATTTCCCGGCGTTCCACGGTGATGCCCTTTTCCCGGCACAGCATGCCGAACAGCAGATTGGCCGTGGTGCGCTTTCCGGGAATGGCAACGGTACTGCCGTCCAGTTCATCCAGACTCCGAACGTCGCGCGTCACCAGAATCGGGCCGACACCGTACCCCATGGCCCCGCCTGCCCGCAGCAGAATGTAGTCGTCCAGAATTCGCGCAGCCGCAGCCACGGACACCTTGACCACGTCCAAGGTACCGGCCTCCGCCTGACCGTTGAGTTCCTCGACATCGGCCAAAGTCACGTCGAGACCACCGGGCCAATCCACCATGCCGCAGGCCAGCGCACCGAAAATGAACGTGTCGTTGGGGCAGGGGGAAAAACCTATCTTCATGGATTTGGTCATGATAATACTCTGATATACTGATATTTTTTAAGCATGTTGACACAAACATCCGTGGCCCGTACAAGAAGTGACCACCTGGTCACCATACAGGGAACCCATGGAAAAACGCAAGGCAAGACAATGAGCCATTCCAATACGACATTTGATAACCTGCCCGACGAAAAACAACAACGCATCATTGATGAAGCCACGCGCGAATTCGCGGAATACGGCTACCATCAGGCCAGCGTCAACCGCATCGTGACGCGGCTGGGCATCGCCAAGGGCTCGCTGTTCAAGTATTTCGGCACGAAACAGGGATTGTTCGAGCACCTTTTCGACCGCGCAGTCGCCCAGTTCAAGGGGCCGCTCAAGGCGGCCCGGGGCGCCTCCCCGGACCGGGATGTCTTCAGGGGCATTGAGCAAAGCCTGCTGGCCGGAGTGAATTTCATCGAATCCCATCCCATGATCTACCGCATCTACCTGAAGATGCTGTTTCAGGAAAACTTTCCCATGCGCGAAAAATTCCTGACCGAAGTGCGCAAGGCATCGGCAAAATACCTGCGTCCCATGGTGGAACAGGGCATTGCCTCGGGCCAGCTTCGGCCCGATCTCGACACGGACATGGCGATTCACCTTCTGGATTCGGTCATGGACCGGTTCCTTCAATCCTGGTCCGTACCGCATCTGGACGGTGGTATCGGGCTGTATCAGGCCTCGCGCGAGGACGTCATCAACAAGGCCGCAGCCGTGACCGACATGCTCCGTTGCGGCCTGGGCAATACCGCCTCAGCAGGAGACAAGGCATGACAATTCTGAACACGGACTATTACGACACGCTTGATCTTGGCGACATCCGGGACAAGGTGCTGGCCGGGGAACGGCTTTCCTTCGAGGACGGCATGCGCCTTTTCCACTGCCCTGAGCCACTGGCCGTGGGCGCGCTGGCCCATCAGCGCAAGCAGGCCCTGCACGGAGACAAGGCGTACTATGTCCTGAACCAGCATATCAACTACACCAACATCTGCGTGAACGGCTGCACCTTCTGCGCCTACCAGCGCGAGGAAGGTCAGGAAGGCGGCTTCGTGCTCACCCGGGAAGACGTGCTGGCGCGCATCGACGCGAATCCGGTCACACCCCGGGAAATCCACATTGTTGGGGGCTGCCATCCCCGACTTGGCCTGAGCTACTTCGAGGATGTTCTGATCGCAATCCGGGAACGTCTGCCCCACGCCGTACTCAAATGTTTCACGGCCGTTGAAATTGCACATTTTGCCAATATCGAAGGCATCTCCCCCCGCGAAGTGCTCACCCGCCTGCAAAAGGCCGGACTGGCCATGCTGCCCGGCGGCGGCGCGGAAATATTCGATCAGGCAATCCGCCAGCAGGTCTGCCCGCGCAAATCCACGGCCGAAGAATGACTGGCCGTACACGAGGAAGCGCATGCACTGGGCATGAAAACCAACTGCACCATGCTCTACGGCCATATCGAATCCCTTGAGCAGCGACTGGACCACCTGATCCGACTGCGGGAAAGTCAGGACCGCGCTCCGGGCTATACCTGCTTCATTCCTCTGCCCTTTCTCCCGGAAAACAGCGCTCTCAGGATCGACAATCCCCTGACCGGGCTGGACAAGCTTCGCACCACGGCCATCTGCCGCCTCATGCTGGACAACATCCCGCACATCAAGGCCTACTGGGTCATGCTCGGAGTCAAGGAAGCTCAGGCCGCGCTCAAGTTCGGTGCGGACGATTTCGACGGCACCGTAATCGAGGAAAAAATCGGGCACGAGGCAGGAGCCACCTCCCAGCAGGCTCTGGCACGCGCCGACCTTGAAGCCATGCTTCGCGGCTGCGGCTGCACGCCCGTGGAGCGCGACGCGTTCTTCAACGAAATCAACGACCGGGACGCGTCCTAGATTTCCGGACGACAAGGACATATCCATGAATTCCGTCAATTCCGTTTTGGACAAGGTTCTCGCCGGAGAACGCATCGACTTTGCCGAGGCAGAACTTCTGTATGCCAAAGCCGACTTCCATGATCTCGGCCGCGTTGCCCATGCCGTGCGCATGCGCAAGCATCCGGAACGCGTGGTCACCTACGTGGTGGACCGCAACATCAACTATTCCAACATCTGCGTCTGCTGCTGCAAGTTCTGCGCGTTCTACCGCGAACCGGATCAGGACGGCGGCTACGTGCTCTCCTTCGAGGAAATCGGCAGGAAAATCGATGAGACGCTGGCCTTGGGTGGCACGCAGATTCTCATGCAGGGCGGGCACCACCCCGACCTGCCCCTGTCGTGGTACGAGGACATGCTCCGCTACATCAAGACCAGCCATCCGGTCCACATCCATGCATTCTCGCCACCGGAAATCGTGTTTTTCAGCGAACTGTTCAAACTGCCCGTTGCCGAAGTGATCCGCAGACTGCGACAGGCCGGACTCGACTCCATCCCGGGCGGAGGCGCGGAAATTCTCGTGGACGAGGTCCGCTCCAGAGTCGCGCCGAACAAATGCCCGGCCGGGCAGTGGCTGGACGTGATGAAAGAAGCCCACAATCAGGGCATGCGCACCACGGCCACCATGATGTTCGGACACGTGGAAACCCCGGCGCAACGGCTGGAACACCTGTTCGCGGTGCGCGAGGTGCAGGACCGCACCCATGGATTCACCGCGTTCATCCCCTGGACCTTCCAGCCCGACCACACGCAGCTTTCCCACTGCCGCAAGCAGACCAGCGTGGAATACCTGCGGCTTCTGGCCATGTCGCGCATCGTGCTCGACAACGTGGACAACGTGCAGGTCTCCTGGGTCACCATGGGACCAGACATCGCCCAGCTCGCCCTGTATTTCGGCGGCAACGACTTCGGCTCCACCATGATCGAGGAAAACGTGGTCCGGGCCGCAGGCGTGTCATTCCGCTTATCGCGCAAGGAAATCAATCGGCTGGTTTCCGCTGCCGGATTCCAGCCCAGACAGCGTCTCATGGACTACACACTCGTGGAGGGAAAATAATGTCGATCCGTCTTGGAAAAATCGGGTATCTCAATGTCCTGCCCATCTACCATCCTCTGGAACAGAAGCTGATCGACAATGATTTCGAGATCGTTTCCGGCCCTCCGGCGGCGCTGAACCGGCTCATGGACAATGACGAGCTCGCCCTTTCTGCCGCGTCCAGCATCGAATACGCCCGGCACCCGGAAAAATACTATCTGATCCCGAACCTCTCGATCGGCAGTTGCGGCCCGGTGCAAAGCGTGCTCCTGCTGTCCCGATATCCGGTGGAAGAACTCGGAGGCAAGACCATTCTCGTCAGCTCCCAGTCCCATACATCGGCAGCATTGCTCAAGGTGCTGCTCTCCGAGCATTGGCGTGTTGATGTCGAATTCAGAACCGGAGACGCGACCAGCATGCTCGAATCCGGAAAACGCCCGGCCGCAATTCTGGCCATCGGCGACGAAGCCCTGAATCTGCGCCGTCATCCGGACTACCCCATACGCATCGACATGGGCGAGGCATGGCGAAATCTCACGGGCCTGCCCTTCATCTTCGGCGTCTGGATCGTGCAGCGAAACAAGGCCGAAAGCCTCGGTCCCGTCATGCTCGACGCATGCGCAAAGCTCATTCAGGCCAAGGTGTGGGGTGTGCAAAACATGCCCAAGATGTGCGCGCTCGCCGCCGCGTCCAGTATTCTCAATCCCAAGGAAATGTGTTCGTATTTCGGCGGTCTGGTCTATGACCTCGGGCCGGAGGAGCAGAAGGGGCTTCACCTTTTCTACGAAAACCTGCACAAGACCGGCATGATCCCGGCCGTGCCGGAGCTGAAGTTTGTCCCGGGATGCGGTGAATAGCCTCAGCCCTCGTCAATGAGAAAAAGGCCGCCCGGTTTTACCCGGACGGCCTTTTTCTCAGACATTTCGAAGTATTCGTTCACTGTGCTTTATTGCGAATTCCACGAAGGATCGCAATGCCGGAAGCATTTGTCGCGCTTCATTGTACACGAGGTAGAAGGAGCGCTTGGAAACCAGCTCGGGCACGTCGAGAAGCACCACATCGCCGGATTCCAATGCCTTGCGAACGGCCAACCGCGAGGTCATTGTCAGGCCAAGACCGTTGGCAACGGATGAGACCGCGGCTCCGGTATCCGCCACGAGTGCCCGGACAAAGACATCGTGGAGCCCGAGTCCGCATTGCTCCAGAACCGCATTGAAATGCTTGCGGGTCGCGGAACCAGGCCTGCGCAATATCCACGGCAGCCCGGCCAATTCGCTGAACGAAAACTTGCCGGTTCGCCGCTTGAGAAACGAAGCCTTGGCCGGAGCGGCCACAACAACGTCATCCTCGAGTAGACGAATGGCAGCCAGCCCGGGCTCCGAAGGTTCGGTCCCGACTATTCCCACGCTGAGCACACCGTCATGAACCCCTTCGACTATGCGGGACGTATCGCCTTCACTCAAGGCATACGTGACCTGAGGATGCCGTTCGCTGAAGGCGGCCAGTACTGGCGGCAGAATGTGCAAGGCCGGAATGGTACTCGCGCCAACAGACAGCTCGCCAACAACCTGATCGCGGATCATTTCGATACTGGCCTTGGCATTCTGCAACTCGCGAAAAATGGTTTCCGTCGACCGAAACAGAACATTCCCGGCCTCAGTGGGCATAATGGTACGCCCGAGACGATCGAAAAGCTTCACGCCCAACCGATCCTCAAGGGTCGCCACATGCGCACTTACCGTGGGCTGGGAAAGATACAGCGCCTCTCCGGCCTTGGAAAAACTCCGCAATTCATAAACCTTGGCAAAGGCTTCCAGCTTGCGTAAATCCATTTTTTCTCTCTCAGCAATCGAAAAAATCTATATTACCGAACAAAAAAGAGGCAGGCCAAAAGCCTGCCTCTTTTTACTATCTATTCAGCCGCGGATTCCTCGGCGGGCTTTTCAGCCTCGACCGGCTTTTCCTCAACCTTTGCGGGCTTGGCTTCCGGCTTGCTTTCAGCAGCCGGAGCAGCCTGAGCAGTCAGTTCGATCACGACCATGGGGGCGCAATCGCCCTTGCGGGGCTGAGCGAGCTTCAGGATGCGGGTGTATCCGCCCTTGCCACCCTCGAAACGGGGGCCGATCTCGTCGAACAGCCTCTGCACCATCTGGTGGCTGCCGAGCACCTTGTAGGCTTCACGGCGAGCGTGCAGGTCATTCTTGAGAGCCAGAGTGATCATCTTTTCAACGATCTTCCTGAGCTCCTTGGCCTTGGCCTCGGTGGTCCGGATGCGCTCGTACGTCAGCAGAGCGCGCGCCATGTTCTTGAACATGGCCTTGCGGTGAGACGCGGACCGATTGAGCTTTCTACCAGCCTTCTTATGCCTCATTTTTCTCTTTCCTCTTCAGCCATTCCTGATATTTCTTGTCAAAATCGTCGATAGTCATACCGAACTTCAAGTTCATCCCATCCAGGACTCGGCGAATTTCGTCCAGAGACTTCCGACCAAAGTTCTTGGTCTTCAGCATCTGATTCTCGGAACGCTGGACGAGTTCACCCACAAGCTGGATGTTGGCGGCCTTGAGGCAATTGGTGGCGCGTACCGACAATTCAAGTTCATCAATGCTCTTGAACATGTTGGGATTCAGGTCGAGACCTTCATCCTCTTCCTCGGGAGCCTCGGAAGACAGTTCGTCGAAATTGATGAACACGGAGAGCTGATCCTTGAGGATTTTGGCACTGTAGGCCACGGCATCCTCGGGCGAAACCGAACCATCGGTCCAGACTTCAAGGAGAAGCTTGTCGTAGTTGGTCATCTGGCCGACACGGGCCTGCTCGACATTGTACGCAACCTTCTTGACGGGCGAAAAGCTGGAATCGAGGATGATCACGCCGATTTCATCGGTGAGCCCCTCGTGCATGTCGGCAGGAACGTAGCCCTTGCCCATGCGAATTTCCAACTCCATCCTCAGAGGCCTGTCCTCGGTCAGGGTGGCAATATGCGAATCCGTGTTCAGAACCGTGACGTTCTGGTTTTCCTGGATCATGCCAGCAGTGACCGGGCCCTTCTTGTCTGCCTCGAGAATGAGCTTCTGCGGCTCGTCTGTGGTCATGGCCAGGCGGACCTGCTTGAGGTTCAGGACGACCTCGGTCATGTCCTCCAAAATGCCGGGCACCGTAGTGAACTCGTGCTGCACGCCTTCAATCTTGGCGGCCACGACCGCACATCCCTGCAGGGAGGAAAGCAGAACCCGACGCATGGCGTTGCCGATGGTAGTGGCATAGCCGCGCTCAAGGGGCTCACAAATGAACTTCCCGTAGTTGGCAGAGGATTTGGGATCGCGCACGAGCCTCTCGGGCTTGACCAGAACACCCCAGTTGCGGGTGTTGATGAGCTTGTCGCCGTTCTCGATAAGCATGAAGTTCACCTACTTACTTGGAGTACAACTCGACGATGAGCTGCTCGTTGATCGGGAACTGAATGTCCTCGCGGGTCGGCATGGCCTTGACAACGCCCTTGAAATTGGCGCCGTCGGATTCCAGCCACTCGGGGCAGCCGCGACGGGCGATCACTTCCTGGGCCTCGTTGATGACGGGAATCTTGCGGCTCTCTTCGCGAACCACGATCTCGTCACCCTCATGCACCTGCATGGACGGCACGTTCACGCGACGGCCATTGAGCATGAACACGCCATGACGAACGAGCTGCCGGGCCTGATCGCGGGAATTCGCGTAACCAAGGCGGTAGATAACGTTGTCCAGGCGGCGCTCAAGCAGGAAAAGCAGATTGTGACCCGCAACGCCCTTCATGCCTTCAGCACGCTGGTAATACATGCGGAACTGGCCTTCGAGGACGCCATACATGCGGCGGACCTTCTGCTTTTCACGGAGCTGAATAGCGTAATCGCTCATCTTGCGGCGCAGACGACCGGCCATTCCCGGAGGATAGGGCCGTTTCTCGTACGCGCACTTGTCGGTGTAGCAGCGATCACCCTTCAGGAACAGCTTGGTCCCCTCACGGCGGCACAGCTTGCACTTAGCTTCTGTATATCTTGCCACGACTATTCTCCTTAATTAGACACGGCGGCGCTTGGGCGGACGGCAGCCGTTATGCGGAATGGGAGTGATGTCACGAATGAAGGTGACCTTGAAACCGGCAGCGTTGATGGCGCGCATGGCGGCCTCACGCCCGGAACCGGGGCCCTTCACGTAGATACCCACTGTGCGCATACCATGGTCCTGGGCGCGCTTGGCAGCGGCCTCGGCAGCAACCTGGGCAGCGAACGGGGTGCTCTTGCGGGAGCCCTTGAAATGGGCGCCAGCACTGGCCCAGCTCACGACATTTCCCTTTACGTCGGTAAAGGTAATTATCGTGTTGTTGAAGGTAGCCTTCACGTGGGCAAGACCTACAGGAATACTTTTCTTTTCCTTCTTTTTCCCGATGCGACGGGGTCTAGCCATTGCCTTGATCTCCGTTGTAAATTTCAGTTATCGCACGAAAGGCCGGTGCTGTAACACCTGCCTCCCTGCGTCAATATCTTTGCGGGGAAGAAGCTATTTCTTCTTCTTGCGACCCATCACGGACCGACGCGGACCCTTGCGGGTACGAGCGTTGGTCTTGGTCTTCTGTCCACGGACAGTGAGACCACGACGATGGCGCAGGCCGCGGTAGCAGCCAATATCCATCAGACGCTTGATATTCTGGGTCACATCACGGCGCAGGTCGCCCTCAACCTTGTGATTCTGTTCGATCTCGATACGAATCTTGTTCACTTCTTCCGCATCGAGGTCATCAGAACTCTTCTGCCAATCGATATTGACAGATTCCAGGATCTGGAGGGCCGTGGTGCGGCCAATGCCGTAAATATACGTCAGCGCGATATCCATGCGCTTGCTTTTCGGCAGGTCAACGCCAGCTATACGAGCCACTTTGATACCCCTTGTTTATCCTTGACGCTGCTTGTGGCGAGGATTCTCACAAATCACCCGCAACACGCCGTTACGCCTAATGATTTTGCACTTAGAACACATCTTCTTAACAGAAGGTCTAACTTTCATGACCGTTCTCCAACTGTCTAATTGACATGACGGCAAGACCCTATTCGGGTCGGCCATTTAACGAAGCTGTGATTTCTACAGCTTTTTGCGACAAAGAGCAAGCCCTTAATTCATGGGTTCCTGGCTCAGTCGGACAAGCTCAATATCATGGGTCCATCCGAGGTCACGGCCACGGTATGCTCGAAGTGAGCTGAAAGCTTACGGTCTTTCGTTACCGAGGTCCATTTGTCCTCCAGGACTTCGACTTCGTGGGTTCCAAGGGTGACCATCGGCTCGATGGCCAGGGCCATTCCGGCTTTGAGAGGAACGCCGGGCAGACCTTTGGGCACGAAGTTGGGGACTTCGGGCTTCTCATGGAGATGGCTCCCGATCCCGTGTCCGACGAAACGCCGAACGATGCCAAAGCCAAACCCTTCGACATATTTCTCAATTGCCGCGGAAATGTCGTAAAGGTTGTTACCGGGTCTGGCTTGTTCGATGCCCTTGTGCAGCGCCTCTCTGGTGACATCCATGAGCCGCCGGGCATCCTCGGACACCTGCCCCACACCGAAGGTCCGGGCAGAATCTCCGAAAAATCCCTGGTACACGACGCCCATGTCGAAACTGACAATGTCTCCTTCTTCCAGAAAACGCTCGGAAGAGGGAAAGCCGTGCACAATTTCGTCATTGACGGAGCAACAAAGAGCATAGGGAAATCCCTGGTACCCCTGGAAGGCCGGACGAACGCCGTATTCCTTGCACCGTTTCTGACAAATTTCCTCAAAGAGCATGGTGGGAACGCCGGGTTTGACGTTCTCACCAAGCTCATCGAGAATTCTCGAGACAATGCGATTGGCCTCACGCATGAGGCCAATCTCCTTATCATTCTTGAGGAATACTCCTCTGAATTTCTTCAAAACCTAACGCCTGCCTTTCAGTTTGCCGGCCTTGCCCATCAAGCCTTCGTACTGACGCGAAATCAGGTGAGACTCGATCTGGCTCATGAAGTCCATGGCAACGCCCACGACGATCAGCAGAGAAGTGCCGCCGAAATAGAACGGCACGTTGAACTGCGCAATCAGGAACATGGGCAGCACGCAGACCGCCGACACGTACAGGGAACCCCAGAGCGTGATCCTGGTCAGGACCCGATCAATGTATTCGCAGGTGCGAGCACCGGGACGAATACCGGGGATAAAACCGCCCTGTTTCTGAATGTTCTCGGCAATCCCCTTGGGATCAAACATGATCGCCGTATAGAAGTAGCAGAAAAATATGATAATTCCAACATAAAGAATGTTATAAATGATGGAATCCGGACTCAGGAAAGTCGACACATCTTTCAGCCACTGGACATTCGAGAACTGGGCAATGGTCGCAGGGAACATCAGAATGGAGGACGCGAAGATCGGGGGAATGACACCCGCGGTATTCACGCGCAACGGCAGATGCGTAGTCTGGCCGCCAACCATTCTGCGTCCCATCTGACGCTTGGCATAATGGATCGGAATCCTTCTCTGGCCGCGCTCCATGAACACGATGAACGCCAAGGTGACGATCATCACGGCAGCAATGACCAGAAGAAGGAAAAGGGTGATCTCGCCCACGGTCATGAGCTGCACGGTATTGACCACAGCGGCCGGAAGGCCTGCGATGATACCGGCATAGATAATGAGCGAGATGCCGTTTCCGATACCCTTTTCAGTCATTTTTTCGCCCAGCCACATCAGGAACACCGTTCCCGCGGTCAGGGTCAGGACGGTCATCATCCTGAATCCCCAACCCGAAAACAGCACCACGGGAGCCCCGGTGGGACTGCTCATGGTTTCCAGGCCCACGGCAATGCCAAAGCCCTGGACAAAAGTGATGAGCACGGTCCCGTATCGAGTGTACTGGGTGATCTTCTTTCTGCCGGCCTCCCCTTCCTCCTTCTGCAAACGCTTCAGCTCCGGGCTGACAACGGTAAGCAGCTGCAGGATGATGGATGCCGAGATGTAGGGCATGATGCCCAAGGCGAAGATGGAAAGGTTCTTGAGACCTCCACCCGAGAACATGTCAAAGAGCCCGAACAAGGTGTTCTGCGCATTGGCGAAAAAATCGGCCAATGCGGCACTGTCAACGCCGGGAACCGGGATATGAATACCCATGCGGTAAACAGCCAACAGTGCGAACGTCCAGAGCAGTTTTTTCTTCAGCTCTGGGAGACGGGCAAGATTTTCAACTCCAGAAAGCGCCACGGTATTCCTTCCGATGCTGGTCAGTTACCCTTCAATGGCCTTGGCGGTTCCGCCGGCCTTCGCGATCTTCTCGGCAGCAGACGCGCTGAAGCGGTGCGCCTCGATAGTCACGGCCTTGGTCACGTCGCCCATGCCGAGCACCTTGATGGGCTCGCCATTCTTGGCGAGACCGCGATCATAGATGTCGACCAGGGTGATTTCGTCCTTGTCCGCAAACACGGCAAGAAGCTGTCCGACGTTAACCGGAGCATAGACTTCGCGGAAGGGATAGTTCTTGAAGCCGCGCTTGGGCAGACGGCGGGCCAGAGGCATCTGGCCGCCCTCGAAGCCGGGACGAACACCACCGCCGGAGCGGCTGTTCTGTCCCTTGTGGCCCTTGCCGGAGGTCTTGCCCCAGCCCGAGCCGGAACCGCGCCCAATACGCTTGCGGTTCTTGTATTCTTCCGGGAACGGATAGAGTTCGTGAAGCCTCATGATTCAGTCACCTCCACCAGGTGATTAACACGCTTGATCATGCCCCGGACAACCGGGGTGTCCTCAAAGGTCTTTTCCTGGCGGATCTTGCGCAATCCCAGAGCCACAAGCGTCTTGCGCTGGGCGGGATTGCACCCGATCTTGCTTTTGATGAGCTTAACCTTCAACACGGCCGGTCCTCCTTACTTTCTGGGCGTGGACACCTGGACACCGCGCATCTCGGAAACTTCCTTGGAGCTACGCAGGGAGGCCAAGCCAGCCATGGTCGCGCGCAGGACGTTGTGCGGGTTGTTGGTGCCGATAGCCTTGGTCAGGATGTCGTTGACACCCAGGGCTTCCATGATGGCGCGGACAGGACCGCCGGCGATGATGCCGGTACCACGGCTGGCGGGCTTGAGCATAACGCGGCCCGCGCCGAAGCGACCCAGAACCTCGTACGGCAGAGTGCCGTCAAGGATGGGAATTGCAATCATGTCCTTCTTGGCCCGTTCCGATGCCTTGCGAATGGCTTCGGGAACTTCATTGGCCTTGCCCAGTCCATAACCGACCTTACCCTCACCGTCGCCGACTACCACGAGGCAGCTAAAGCTGAAGCGGCGGCCGCCCTTAACGACCTTGGCGACTCGGTTGAGGTAGACGATCTTTTCAATCAGTCCAGATTCATTCTGTTCCATGGTCTTTCCTCAAACCTAGAATTTCAGGCCGCCTTCGCGAGCGCCGTCGGCGAGGGCCTTGATTTTACCATGATAGATATAACCGTTGCGGTCGAAAACGACAGCTTCGATTTTCTTCTCCAGCGCCTTGGCCGCGATGTCCTTGCCCACGACGGTGGCGGACTCGCAATTGGCCTTCAGACTCTGACCAGCCTTGTTCAGCACCAGGGTGCTGGAGCTGGCCAGGGTGACGCCGTTCACATCATCCACAATCTGAGCGTACAGATGCAAATTGGAACGGAACACCACGAGCCTGGGACGGCTTTCGGTACCGGAGACCTTTTTGCGTATGCGAGGCTTTCTGCGAAGCCGCGCTTCGTTCTTGCTTACTTTCATGACTCTTATACCCCGCTATTTGGCGCCGGACTTACCAGCCTTGCGCCGGATATGCTCGTCAATGTACTTGATTCCCTTGCCCTTGTACGGTTCCGGCGGACGGACGCGGCGAATCTTGGCCGCAACCTCGCCGACAAGCTGCTTGTCGGAGCCGGAAATGATCAGCTTGGAGCCTTCGTTCTTGGCTTCAATGCCAGCGGGCAGCTCGAACTCGACGGGATGGGAGAACCCAACCGTGAGAACGACCTTCTTGCCCTGGACCGAAACCTTGTAACCAACGCCGATGACCTCGAGGGTCTTTTCATAGCCCTTCTCAACGCCTTCAATGCAGTTGGCGAGAAGGGTGCGGCGAAGGCCGTGCTGGCTACGGGCTTCACGGGAGTCGTCGGTACGGTTGACGACAACCTGGTTGCCTTCAACAGCATAAACAACGGCGGGGTGAACAGGAGTCTTCAAGGTGCCCTTGGGACCCTTGACCTGGATCTCGGAGGCTCCGACTGTCACCTCTACACCGGAGGGGATATCGATAGGTTTTTTACCAATTCGAGACATTTTGGAACCTCACTACCAGATTTCGCAGACGAGTTCGCCACCAACGTTGGCGTCCTTGGCCTTGGAGCCTTCAAGGACCCCCTTGGACGTGGACATGATGCAGATGCCGAGGCCGTTCTGCACACGAGGGATATCATGAACGCCCACGTACACGCGGCGGCCGGGCTTGCTGATCTTCTTGAGACCGGCGATCAGGCCCTTGCCGTCGTGGTACTTGAGGGTGATTTTGATGTCCCTGTCCTCGACAGCGTAGTCAGTGATATAACCTTCCTCTTTGAGGATACCCGCAATGGCCGTCTTCATTTTGGAGACGGGAACGACGACACCCTGGTGGTACGCCTGGTGAGCGTTCCGAATACGGGTCAACATGTCGGCTACAGGATCAACCATTTTCTTATTCTCCTTGAATTACCAGCTCGCCTTGCGCACACCGGGCAGTTCGCCGGCCAAAGCCTTATTGCGGAAGCAGACACGGCAGATGCCGTAGCGCCGCAGGAAAGCCCTGGGGCGGCCGCAGATGGGGCAGCGATTGTAGGCGCGAACCTTAAACTTGGGTTTGCGGCGGGCCTTTACTCGTAAACTCGTTCTGGCCATGTTGTAACTCCTACTTCTTGAAGGGCATGCCAAGGAGGTCAAGAAGCATCTTGCCTTCCTTGTCGGTTTTGGCAGAGGTGCAAATAGTCACGTTCATGCCCTTCACCTTTTCGACTTTGTCGATTTCCAGCTCAGGGAAGATCGTGTGCTCCTTGATGCCCATGGTGAAGTTGCCACGGCCGTCGAAACCACGGTCAGGAATGCCGCGGAAGTCGCGCACACGCGGGAGCGCGAAGCTCACGAGCTTGTCGAAGAAATCCCACATGTCGTCGTGGCGCAGCGTGACGCGGATGCCGACAGGCATGCCTTCACGCAGCTTGAACGCGGCGATGGATTTCTTGGCCCGAGTCACCACGGCCTTGCGGCCGGAGATCTTGGTCAGTTCGTTGACGGCGTCCTCAATGAGCTTGTTGTTCTGGGAACCTTCGCCGAGACCGATGTTCAGCGAGATTTTTTCCAGGCTGGGAAGCTCCATGGGGCTCTTGTACCCGAATTCCTTCTGCAGGGCCGGGACAACCTTTTCCTCATATATTTTCTGGAGACGAGTCATAGCATCCACCTACTTGAAGATCTCGTTGCATTTCTTGCAGTAGCGGACCTTCTTCCCGTCGTCCGTCTTCTTGTAGCCGACCCTGGTGGGCTTGGTGCAGGCATCGCACACAATGGCCACGTTGGAGACATGGATCGGGGCTTCCTTCTCGATGATACCGCCCGGCTGGTTGGCATAGGGGTTGGCCTTGGTGTGGCGCTTGACCATGTTCACCTTTTCGACCAGGACCTTGTCGTGCTTCTTCAGAATCTTCAGCACTTTGCCGATCTTACCCTTATCCTTCCCGGACAGCACCATGACTTTATCGTCTTTACGGATTTTAGTCTTCATGGCACACCTCTTTAGAGGACCTCGGGAGCGAGGGATACGATCTTCATGAACCCGGCTGCACGAAGCTCACGGGCAACTGGTCCGAAGATACGGGTGCCCACGGGCTCCATCGAGTTGTTGAGCAGCACGGCGGAGTTGTTGTCGAACTTGATGAAGGAACCGTCGGGACGACCGATTTCCTTCTTGGTGCGAACAACAACCGCCTTCATAACAGCACCCTTCTTCACCTTGGAATGGGGCATTGCTTCCTTAACCGTGACGACGATGATGTCGCCGACGCTGGCGTACCGGCGCTTCGAGCCTCCCAGCACCTTAATGCAGGAGACTTTCTTGGCCCCGGAGTTGTCCGCCACGTCAAGATTGGATTCAACCTGAATCATTTCTGCAATTCCTCAGATTAAACGTTAGACGGCTTTCTCGAGGACCTTCACCAGATGCCAGCTTGCTTGCGGCGGCTGATGGGCCTGGACTCAACAATCTGTACCTTGTCACCGACACCGCATTCGTTGGCCGGATCATGGGCCATGAACTTTTTGCGGCGACGAACGTACTTCTTCAGCAACGGATGCTTGACCAGAGTCTCGACGCGGACGACGATGGTCTTGTCGGCCTTGTCGGAGATGACCAAACCGGTCAGCACACGGCGATTGCCTTCGTATTTGAACTCAGCCATGAGTTACGCTCCCTGTCTTTCCCGCTGGATGGTCAAGATGCGGGCGATGGTCTTCTTGACGCCGCCGAGCTTACGCACGTCTTCCAGCTGCGCGGTGGCATGCTGGAAACGCAGTTTGAAGAGTTCCTGACGGGACTCGTTCAGCTTTTCGGACAGCTCGGCATCATTCATTTCACGAAGTTCCTTGGCAGTCACTTACATACCCTCCTTGACCACGATGGCGGTCTTGATGGGCAGCTTGTAGGCAGCCCTCTTCAGGGCTTCCTTCATGAGCTCCATGTCTGCGCCCTTGACTTCGTACATGATACGACCCGGTCTCACCGGAGCCACCCAACCTTCGGGGGCGCCTTTACCCTTACCCATGCGGACTTCCGCGGGCTTGGAGGTGACGGGATAATCAGGGAAGATGCGAATCCAGACCTTGCCGCCGCGCTTGATGTGACGCATGATCGCGACACGGGCGGCTTCAATCTGCTGGCTGGTGATCTTTCCGTGCTCCAAGGCTTTCAGACCAATTTCTCCGAAAGCCACGCTGTTACCCCGTTGGGCCTTGCCTCTGACGCGGCCTTTCTGCCGCTTCCTGTACTTAACTTTCTTTGGAGCAAGCATTACTGTTCTACCTCTTTGTCCAGAATCTCACCCTTGAAGATCCAGACCTTGACACCGATCACGCCGTAGGTCGTACGAGCAACCGCGTAACCGTAGTCAATGTCGGCACGAAGCGTGTGAAGAGGCACACGGCCATCGCGGTACCACTCGCTGCGGGCGATTTCAGCCCCGGCCAGACGGCCAGCGCAGCTGACCTTGATACCCTCGGCGCCGAATTTCCTGGCAAGGCCCACCGTGCGTTTCATGGCACGGCGGAAGGCAACGCGGCGTTCGAGTTGTTGAGCGATGTTCTCAGCTACGAGCTGAGCTTCAGTTTCAGGCCGACGGATTTCGTTGACCTCAATGGCGAATTCGGTTTGGAACTTTTTCCTCAGCTCCTCACGAAGCTTTTCGATCTCCACGCCCTTGCGGCCGATCACGATGCCCGGACGCGCAGTGTGGATGATCAGACGAAGCTTGCCACCGGCACGCTCGATCTCGATGCGAGCAACGCCAGCCTGGTAAAGCCTCTTCTTGACAAACTTCCGAACCTGGTCGTCCTGCAGCACAAAGGCAGGATAATCCTTCTTGCTGTACCAGCGGGAAAGCCAGTTCTTGTTGTATCCCAGACGAAAACCGTAAGGATGTACTTTCTGACCCATATCTACATCTCCTTCACAACGACGGTGATGTGGCTGGTACGTTTCCGGATGCGATAGGCGCGGCCCATTGCGCGCGGCTGAATCCGTTTCCAGGTCGGACCCTCGTTCACGATGATATTATCGACGATCAAGGAATCCACATCCACTCCGGGCATCTGTTCCGCGTTGGAAACAGCGGAGAACAGAACCTTGCTCAGAATCTTGGCAGGTTTCTTCGGGGTGAACCGAAGAATGTTGAGAGCTTCCTCAACAGGCTTGCCCTTCACGTTCTGGGCAACAAGGCGCGTCTTGCGCGGAGAAACCCGTATGAACTTGGCTACTGCTTTAGCTTCCATTGTCATCACCCCTATTTGCCCTTGCTCTTCTTGTCGGCAGCGTGACCGAAGTAGGTACGAGTGGGAGAAAACTCACCCAGCTTGTGGCCTACCATGTTCTCGGTAACGAACACCGGGATGAACTTGCGGCCATTGTGAACCGCGAAGGTCATTCCCACCATTTCAGGGATGATGGTAGAGCGGCGGGACCAGGTCTTGATGACCCTGCGGTCCTGGGATTCCGAGGCTCTTTCCACCTTCTTCACCAGATGGTCGTCGAGAAACGGACCTTTTTTCAGCGATCTAGGCATTTCTTAAACTCCTACTTCTGTCCGCGACGTTTGACGATAAGCTTGGAAGAAGCCTTCTTCCTGTTGCGGGTCTTGTAACCCTTCGCAGGCATACCCCACGGGGAACAAGGATGACGGCCTCCAGAGCTGCGACCTTCACCACCACCGAGCGGATGATCGATGGGGTTCATGGCCACGCCACGGACCTGGGGACGGCGACCCAGCCAGCGATTGCGGCCAGCTTTGCCCAAAGTGATACCTTCGTGATGCACGTTGCCAACCTGGCCGATGGTGGCGCAGCAGCTGGCAAGCACCTTGCGCACTTCGCCGGAGGGCATGCGCAGAAGCGCGTACTTGCCTTCCTTGGCCACGAGCTGGGCATAAGTGCCGGCGGCGCGGCAAAACTGACCGCCCTTGCCGGGATACAGCTCGATATTGTGCACGACGGTACCGGTCGGAATCTTTGCAAGCAGCAGAGCGTTGCCGGGTTTGATGTCGGCACCCTCGCCAGCCATGATGGAGTCGCCCTGGTTCAGGCCGACAGGCGCGAGGATGTAACGCTTTTCGCCGTCCGCATAATGCAGGAGCGCAATGCGGGCGCTGCGGTTCGGATCATATTCAATATGGGCGACCTTGGCCGGAACACCGACCTTGTCGCGCCTGAAGTCAATTATACGGTAAAGGCGCTTCACACCACCGCCGCGGCGGCGGGAGGTGACACGACCGTTGTTGTTACGGCCAGCCTTCTTGGTCAAACCTTTGGTCAGAGACTTCTCGGAAGTGGTTCTGGTGATCTCGGCGAAATCGGAGACCGTCTGGAACCGGCGGCCCGGAGAAGTCGGCTTCAGCTTACGGGTAGCCATTGTTACACTCCCTCGAAGAACTCGATTTTGTCGCCAGCGGCCAGCTTGACGTAGGCCTTCTTGTACCCGGAGATTCTCCCACCGGTAGTACGGCCGAAACGCTTGCGGGCCAGAGGTTTCCTTTTCACGATATTGACGGACTCAACCTTGACGTCAAACGCTGCCTCGACGGCCTTTTTCACTTCGATCTTGTTGGCATCGCAGTGAACGTAGAAGGAGACGTGATTCGCCTGCTCCTTGATGTCGTTGGCCTTTTCGGAGACAACGGGCTTGAGCAAAATCTTGGAATAATCCATGGCTATTTCAACCTCTCCTGAACGTCATTGGCCGCACCTTCGAGCAGAATCAGCTCGGGGTACAGCAGCACGTCGTAAACATTGAGCCTGTCAGCCTCAAGAACCTTGACGCCCGGAATGTTACGGGCAGAGAGCAGCAGGTTCTTATCAGCATCCTTGGCAACAATCAAGGTCTTGCCACCCATGCCGAGCTTGTCGGCAACGTCGGCGAAGGCCTTGGTCTTGATCTCGGAGAGCTCAATGCCCTTGACGACCCGCAGTTTGTCCTCGCTCAACCGGGAGGACAGAGCCATCTTCAGAGCCAGACGGCGAATCTTCTTGTTCACCTTGAAGGAGTAGTCACGGGGCTGGGGACCGAAAACGATCGCACCGCCGCGCCACAGAGGCGAACGCATGGAACCGGCGCGAGCGCGACCGGTGCCCTTCTGGCGCCAGGGCTTGCGGCCACCACCACGAACGGTGGTACGAGTCTTGGTGGCATGGGTGCCACTGCGACGGGCCGCGAGCTGAGACCGGACAACGAGCTGCAGGATTTCGGGACGAATCTCGACCTCGAAAATCTCCGGAGCGAGCTCGATGTCGCCCACTTTCGTATTATTCTGGTCAACAACTTGTATCTTTGCCATGATCTTAACCTCTCGTCGGCCTAGCTGTTCTTGCGAATCATCACCAGGCCGTTCTTGGGGCCGGGCACCTGACCCTTAACGATGATGACGTTGTCCTCGGGACGAACGTCAACGATTTCCACGTTGTTGTAGGTCACACGCTCATTGCCCATCTGGCCGGGCATCTTCTTGCCCTTCCAGACGCGGCCCGGGAAGGTGGCATTACCGACGGAACCGGGAACACGGTGAACCTTTTCAGCACCGTGGGAGGCACGCTGACCGGAAAAGTTCCAGCGCTTCATGACGCCCTGGAAACCTTTACCCTTGCTCGTGCCAGTCACCTTGATGGAGTCGCCGGTGGCGAACATGTCGACGGTGAGCTCCTGGCCCAACTCGAACTCTTCCACTGCATCAAGGGGAAATTCCTTGAGGTGGCGGAAGCAGCCCTTGCCGATCTTGGCAAAGTGGCCCTTCATGGGCTTGTTGACTTTGCGTTCAGCAATTTCGTCGTAGCCGACCTGGAGGGCGTTGTAGCCTTCCTTTTCAACAGTCTTGATCTGAGTAACAGGGCACGGACCGGCTTCAATAACAGTCACGGGGCACACAGTGCCGTCGTCCTGGAATATCCGGGTCATACCCAGCTTCTTTCCGAGAAGTCCAAGCGTTTTAGCCATGATGACACCTCTCGCTTAAAGCTTGATTTCAACGTCAACGCCGGCGGGAAGCGACAGCTTGCCCAAGGAGTCGACGGTCTGCTGGGTCGGCTCGAGAATGTCCAGCAAACGTTTATGGATGCGCATTTCGAACTGTTCACGGGACTTCTTGTCCACGTGAACCGACTTCTGTACCGTGGTACGGTGCATTTCAGTCGGAAGCGGGATGGGACCGGCAATCGCCGCACCGGTATTCCGGGCAGTATCGACGATCTCAGTCACCGCTTTGTCGAGAATGCGGTAGTCATAAGCCTTCAGTTTAATTCTGATGCGATCACTCGCCATCGAAGTAGCAGTCATTATGCTCTCCTCAGCAGAATTTCCCTTCGGGTGGATTCCGCAAGTTAATAATAATACGCCGAAATGAAGCGGTCCGAGGGTTTACTCCCTCGGGACCACTTCTGTCAAGTGAGATTCCCCAAATGAGAATCGGCGAAGCCCTACTTCTTTTTCACAATCTCTTCAGCCAAGCTGGCGGGAACCTGTTCGTAATGGTCGAACTGCATGGTGAAGGTTGCCCTGCCCTGGGTCTTGGAACGAAGATCCGTGGCATAACCGAACATCTCGGACAGCGGCACAAAGGCGCGGATGGCCTGGACGCCCACGCGGGCTTCCATTTCGCCAACCCGGCCACGACGGCCGTTCAGGTCGCCCATGACGTCGCCGAGATAATCCTCGGGGGTAACAACTTCAACAGACATGATCGGCTCGAGCAGAACCGCTTTTGCCTGACGGCAGGCTTCCTTGACCGCCATGGAACCGGCGATGTAGAAGGCCTGCTCGCTGGAGTCGACTTCGTGATAGGAGCCGAAGACCAGCTTCACTTTGAGGTCCACGATCGGGTATCCGGCCATGACGCCGTTCTTCATGGCGTCCTGGATGCCCTTGTCAACGGAGGGAATGTATTCCTTGGGAATAACTCCGCCCTTGATCTCGTCGTCGAACTCGTAACCCTTTTCCGGGTTGGGTTCGACTTCCAGAACCACGTGGCCGTACTGGCCACGGCCACCGGACTGCTTGGCGTGCTTGACGTCAACCTTGGTCGCCTGGGTGATGGTTTCCCGGTACGCAACGCGGGGAGCGCCCACGTTGGCGTTCACGTTGAACTCGCGCAGAAGGCGGTCAACGATGATTTCGAGATGCAACTCTCCCATACCCGCGATCAGGGTCTGGCCGGTCTCGTCGTCGGACTTGACACGGAAGGAGGGATCCTCCTTGGCCAGCTTGGTCAGCGCGTTGGTCAGCGTGTCGCGGTCAGCCTTGGTCTTGGGCTCGATGGCCACTTCAATGACCGGCTCCGGAATATCCAGGGACTCGAGAACCACCGGGTTCTTGAGTTCGGCCATGGTATCACCGGTGGACACGTTCTTGAGGCCGACGGCGGCAACGATGTCGCCGGCAAAAGCCTCTTTTATTTCTTCACGCTTGTTGGCGTGCATTTTCAACAGACGGCCGATGCGTTCCTTTTTCCCGGTGGCACCGTTCATCACGGTGGCACCACTTTCGATCTTGCCGGAGTAGATGCGAAGGAAGGTCAGGTGACCCACAAAGGGATCGGTGGCAAGCTTGAACGCGAGAGCAGCCAGGGGCATGTCGTCGTCGCAGGGGCAGGGAACCTCTTCGCCGTTGTCGGGATTCATGCCCTTCATCACCTCGATGTCGAGGGGGGAAGGCAGGTAGTCCACGACAGCGTCGAGCAGAGGCTGAATGCCCTTGTTGCGGAACGCAGTGCCGCACATGACCGGGCAGAGGGTCAGGTTGTTGGTGGCCTTGCGGACACCGGCCCGAAGCTCGTCAGCGGTCAGCTCTTCGCCGCCCAGGTACTTTTCCAAAAGCGTTTCGTCTTCCTCGGCAACGGCTTCGATCATTTCGGCGCGCATTTCCTCATACTTGTCCATGAGGTCGGCCGGCACTTCTTCAACCCGAAGGTTGGTGCCAGCGTCCTGCGAATCGAAATAATAGGCCTTGCCCTCGATGAGGTCGACCATACCCTGGAATTCGTCTTCCGCGCCGATGGGCAGCTGAAGGGGCACGGGCTTGGCGCCCAGCCGGGTCCTCATCATGTCCACGCAACGGAAGAAGTTGGCGCCCACGCGGTCCATCTTGTTGACGAACGCAATGCGAGGCACGCTATACCTGTCGGCCTGCCGCCACACGGTCTCGGACTGGGGCTCAACGCCGGCGACAGAGTCGAAAACGGCTACGGCACCGTCGAGCACGCGCAGGGCACGCTCGACTTCCATGGTGAAGTCGACGTGGCCGGGCGTATCGATGATGTTGACACGAAAATCGCGCCAGAAGCACGTGGTTGCCGCAGAGGTAATGGTGATACCGCGTTCCTGCTCCTGAACCATCCAGTCCATGGTGGCTTCGCCGTCATGAACTTCACCAATCTTGTGGGACACGCCCGTGTAAAAGAGGATACGCTCGGTAGTGGTAGTCTTGCCCGCATCAATGTGGGCCATGATACCAATATTGCGCTGTCTCTCTCTAGGAACCATTCTTGGCACAGCTCTACTCCGGTACTACCAACGGTAGTGAGCGAAGGCCTTGTTGGCCTCAGCCATCTTGTGGGTATCTTCCCGTTTCTTCACGGCGCCGCCACGATTGTTGTAGGCGTCAAGCAGCTCACCGGTGAGACGGGCAACCATGCCCTTCTCGCCGCGGCCGCGAGCATAAGCAATGACCCAGCGAATCGCCAGAGCGAGCTGACGGTCGGGGCGGACTTCCATGGGCACCTGGTAGGTGGCGCCGCCAACGCGCCTGGACTTGACTTCCAGGGCGGGCTTCACATTGTCCAGGCATTTCTCGAAAGCCTTCAAGGGCTCTTCCTTGGTCTTTTCGGCCAAGGTCTCGAGAGCCTGATAAAAAATTCTTTCGGCAGTGCTCTTCTTACCGTCGAGCATCAGCCTGTTGATGAATCTGGTGATGAGCTTGCTGCCGTACACCGGATCCGGCAGAATCTGCCGCTTGGCAACAGGACCTTTACGAGGCATTTTCTTCTCCTTGTTCTGGCCGGGGGGACATTATTTCAGGCAGCCTCCGCGCCCTACTTTGTCATCACACCCAGGCATTAAGAAACGGTCAACCTATTTGGGACGCTTGGCGCCGTACTTGGAACGAGCCTGACGACGATCGTCGACACCGGCGGTATCCAGGGTGCCACGGATGATGTGATAACGCACACCGGGCAAGTCCTTGACACGGCCGCCGCGAATCAGAACGACGGAGTGTTCCTGCAGGTTGTGACCTTCACCGGGAATGTAGGAAGTTACCTCAATCCCATTGGTCAGACGAACACGAGCGACCTTGCGGAGCGCGGAGTTCGGCTTTTTCGGAGTGGTGGTGTACACTCTGGTGCACACGCCGCGACGCTGCGGGCACTCATGCAAAGCCGGAGTCTTCTTCCGCTTCAGGACAGCCTTCCTCCGTTTCCGGATCAGCTGGTTGATGGTAGGCATGAATCCTCCAATTGTTTGGTTCAGCCCCAATAGAACAATCTAAATAGGGCAAAGAGGGCAGGGTGTAGTCTGAAACGCCGATGCTTGTCAAGATTTTTCCCTGACAGCCCCGGCTCCCCTGCCCTGACCTTTCCGGCAAAAAATTGGAGAGGGAGCTCCCTCTCCAATTTTTTCAATATGTTAAACTCCGGCACAACCGGGGTTCATTACATTATATTATTCCTGCACCAGCAGAGGGCTGTCCTCAAGTTCCTCAAGAAACTTGTCGGCGCGCTCCTCTTGCTCAGGCACCACGATATCGGATTCCTCGTACTTGCGGAAACCGGTACCGGCAGGTACCAGACGCCCCACGATGACGTTCTCCTTGAGGCCGTGCAGCCCGTCGATCTTGCCGCGCATGGAGGCTTCAGTCAGAACCTTGGTGGTTTCCTGAAAGCTCGCCGCGGAGATGAAGGAGTCCGTGGACAGGGATGCCTGAGTGATGCCCAGAACCAGCGGTTCGGCAACAGCCGGGGTCAAGCCCTCGGCAATGGCCTTGCGGTTTTCATCCATGAACCGCAGCTTGTCCACCTGCTCGCCGATGAGAAACGTGGTTTCGCCCGGGTCCACGATGGTGATCTTCTTGAGCATCTGACGAACAATGACTTCGATGTGCTTGTCATTGATGTTGACGCCCTGGAACCGGTACACGTCCTGAATTTCTTCGACCAGATAGCGGGCAAGGAACTTCTCGCCCTTGATCTTGAGCATCTGCTGCAACTCGGGGTTGCCTTCGGTGAGCAGGTCGCCCGCTTCCACGAAGTCGGCTTCCTGCACCGTGATGTGGCGGCCCTTGGGAATGAGGTATTCCCTGGTTTCGCCCACTTCCGGAGTCACGATGACCTTCCGCTTGCCCTTGGTGTCCGGACCGTAGGAAACGATGCCGTCAATCTCGGAAACAACGCCGAGATCCTTGGGCTTGCGCACTTCGAAGAGCTCGGCGACTCGCGGCAGACCACCGACGATATCCTTGGTCTTGGAGGATTCACGCGGCTTACGGGCGAGAACGTCGCCTGCGGTAACCACGGTGCCTTCCTTGACCATGAGAATCGCGCCCACCGGCATGGGGAAGGTGGCCGGGATGCTGGTACCCGGACGCATGACCGGGTTGCCGTTCTCGTCCACGATGGAGATGGCGGGCTTGTAGTTGGTGGTGCGGTATTCCATGATCGTGTAGGACGCCTTCGAAGAACGATCCTCCTGCACGGTCTGGCCTTCAATGATGTCATGGAAGACGACAGTACCACTGACGTCAACGATGAAGGGCTCGATGAACGGTTCCCATTCGGCAAGAACGGTTCCCTTCTTGATGTCCACGTTTTCGTCAACCAGCAGTCGGGCACCGGAAGGCAGAACGTACTTTTCACGCTCGCGCCCCTGTTCGTCCACGATTCCCACCTGGCAGCTCTTGCCGAGCACCATGGTGTTGCCTTCCTTGTTCACGACGGTACGCATGCGCGAGAACACAGTGCAACCATTGTGCTGGGCTTCGATGGACGACTGCTCGATTTCCTTGGATGCAGTACCGCCGATGTGGAAGGTACGCATGGTCAGCTGGGTGCCGGGCTCGCCAATGGACTGGGCAGCGATGATGCCGACGGTTTCGCCCACGTTGACCAGATGACCGCGGGCAAGGTCGCGACCGTAACAGGTCGCGCAAATGCCGTGCGGGCTTTTGCAGGTCAATGCGGAACGGATGGTAAGCGTGTTGATGCCAGCCTTGTCGATCTTGGCCGCGCCGGCCTCGTCGATCAGGGTATTGGCCGGAACCAGCAGTTCGCCAGTGTCCTCATCGTGGACGTCAAACATGGTCACGCGGCCGAGAACACGCTCGGCAAGACGCTGCTTGATTTCGCCGCCCTTGATGTAATGGCCGATCTCCAGACCGTCCACAGTGCCGCAATCGATATCGCCCACGGTCACGTCCTGGACTACGTCCACGAGACGACGAGTCAGATAACCGGAGTTTGCGGTCTTCAACGCGGTATCGGCGAGACCCTTACGAGCGCCGTGCGTGGAGATGAAGTACTGGAGCACGGACAGACCTTCACGGAAGCTCGCGGTGATCGGCGTCTCGATGATCTCGCCGGAAGGCTTGGCCATGAGGCCGCGCATGCCCGCGAGCTGACGCATCTGATCCTGGTTGCCTCGAGCGCCCGAGGTGGCCATCATGTAGATGGAGTTGAAGCTGGAGTTGACCTCGGTCTTACCGGTCCTGGGATCGGTCAGCACGTCAACGGAAATCTCCTGCATCATCTGATTGGAGATATCGTTGGTGGTCTTGGTCCAGACGTCAACGACCTTGTTGTATTTCTCGGTGCGGGTAATGATGCCGTCCTCGAACTGCTGCTCGATGTTCTCGACTTCCGCATACGCGGTTTCGAGCATCTTGGGCTTGCTGTCGGGAAGCTTCAGGTCCTTGACCGCAATGGTCACGCCCGCACGGGTGGCATATTCGTAACCAAGGTTCTTGATCCTGTCGCACAGAATGACGGTGGCCTTGGTACCGGCCGAACGGTATGTGCCGCTGACCAGCTTGGAGATGTTCTTCTTGTTCAGAACGCAGTTGACCAGTTCAAAGGGCACGCCCTCGGGCAGAAGCTGGCTCACGATGACGCGACCGCAGGTGGTCTCCACCATATCACCATTCATGCGGACCTTGCAGCGCGCATGAAGACCGGCAACACCGGCATCAATGGCGGCCACGACCTCGTCCGGATCGGAGAAGATCATGCCCTCGCCCGCCTCGAAGGAACGCGGCGTGGTCAGGTAGTACAGACCAAGCACCATGTCCTGCGACGGGTTGATGATGGGCGAGCCGTTGGACGGGCTCAGAATGTTGTTGGAGCTCATCATGAGCACGCGGCACTCGATCTGCGCCTCCACGGAAAGGGGCACGTGCACGGCCATCTGGTCACCGTCAAAGTCCGCGTTGTATGCGGAGCAGACCAGAGGATGCAGCTGAAGAGCCTTGCCCTCGATCAGCAACGGCTCGAAGGCCTGAATGCCGAGACGGTGCAGCGTGGGAGCGCGGTTGAGCATGATGGGATATTCCTGGACAACGTTTTCCAGAATGTCCCACACCACCAGTTCCTCACGTTCCACCATTTTCTTGGCGGACTTGATGGTGGTGGCCAGACCGCGCTTTTCCAGTTCGGAATAGATGAACGGCTTGAACAGCTCCAGAGCCATCTTCTTGGGCAGACCGCACTGGTGCAGCTTGAGCTTGGGACCAACTGTGATGACCGAACGGCCGGAGTAGTCCACGCGCTTGCCCAGCAGGTTCTGACGGAAGCGGCCCTGCTTGCCCTTGATCATGTCGGACAAGGACTTGAGCGGACGACCGTTGGTGCCGGTAATGGCCCGGCCACGGCGGCCGTTGTCGAACAGGGCGTCAACCGATTCCTGCAACATGCGCTTTTCGTTGCGGATGATGATCTCGGGAGCGCCGAGTTCCAGCAGCCGCTTCAGGCGGTTGTTGCGATTGATGACGCGGCGGTACAGGTCGTTGAGGTCGGAAGTGGCAAAACGGCCGCCGTCCAGAGGGACGAGCGGACGCAGTTCGGGCGGAATGACCGGAACAACTTCCATGATCATCCACTCGGGCTTGTTGCCGGACTCCAGAAAAGCCTCGACGATCTTGAGTCGCTTGGTAAGCTTTTTCTTCTTGGTCTGGGAACGGGTGCTCTGGGATTCCTCGCGCAGTTCCACGCGAAGGGTGTCCAGATCAAGCGCTTCCAGCAGCTTGCGGATGGTCTCCGCGCCCATGCCCACTTCCACGGCGCTTTCGCCGAAATGGTCGATGACCTGAAGGTACTGGTCCTCGGAAACGATCTGCAAGCGCTTGAGCGGAGTATCGCCCGGATCAAGCACGATGTAGGAATCGAAGTACAGGACCTTTTCCAGGTCGGCCATGGTGATATCAAGCAAGGTGCCGATCTTGGACGGCAGCGTCTTCAGAAACCAGATATGCGCAACCGGCGCGGCCAGCTCGATGTGTCCCATGCGCTCGCGGCGAACCTTGGAGGCAATGACCTCGACACCGCACTTTTCGCAGACGATGCCGCGATGCTTCATGCGCTTGTACTTGCCGCAATTGCACTCGTAGTCCTTGACCGGGCCGAAGATCTTGGCGCAGAAAAGGCCGTCACGTTCAGGCTTGAACGTGCGGTAGTTGATGGTTTCCGGTTTCTTCACCTCGCCGTAAGACCACTCGCGGATCTTCTCGGGCGAAGCGATGGATATCTGGATGGCCTTGAGGCCGCGCCCCTGAACGGCGGCATTCGGGGCTCCACGCAGGGTGAACAGATCGTCCAACGTCATGGATGATATCCTCGTAAGTAAAAAGTTATCTGATGCCCGACCGGCCTACGGACCGGCCGGGCTTTTCAACATTTTGATCGAACCTAGGCCTGAACGAACGTCGGCTTGCCCACAGGACGTTTCTTCTCGTCCTGATGCAAGGTCACGTCGAGGCCAAGGGACATGAGTTCCTTGACGAGAACGTTGAACGACTCGGGAAGACCGGCTTCCAGGAAGTTGTCGCCCTTGACGATCTTCTCGTACATCTTGACGCGGCCCTGAACATCGTCGGACTTGACGGTCAGGAACTCCTGCAGGAGATAGGCTGCGCCGTAGGCCTCAAGGGCCCAGACTTCCATCTCGCCCAGACGCTGGCCGCCGAACTGGGCCTTACCGCCCAGAGGCTGCTGCGTGACCAGGGAGTAGGGGCCGGTGGAACGGGCGTGGATCTTTTCGTCAACCAGGTGGTGCAGCTTCAGGTAGTACATGATGCCCACCGTGACCCGGTTGTGGAAAGGTTCGCCGGTACGGCCGTCGTACAGGATGACCTTGCCGTCGTTCGGAACCTCGGCCTTGTCCAGCCAATCCCAGATTTCCTCTTCCTCGGCACCGTCAAAGACCGGAGTCTTGGCCACGATGCCCCGCTTCACCTTGCGTACGGCATCGGCCAGTTCCTCGTCGGACAGACTGTCCACGAGCTGGTCGATTTCGGGGGAGGTAAACACGTTCTTGACACCGGCACGCAATTGCTCGAACGGCTTCTGCTCCTCAACCATCTGATTGAGGCGCTCGCCAAGGTTGCGGCAGGCCCAGCCCAGATGGACTTCCATGATCTGCCCGATGTTCATTCGGGAGGGAACGCCCAGCGGGTTGAGCACGATGTCCATGGGCGTACCGTTGGCAAAGAACGGCATGTCCTCTTCAGGCAGGATGCAGGACACGACACCCTTGTTGCCGTGGCGACCCGCCATCTTATCGCCCACCGAGAGCTTGCGCTTCACGGCGATATATACTTTCACCATCTTGATGACACCCGGAGGCAGATCGTCTCCCTCGGTCACCTTTTCGCGTTTCACGTCGTAAACATTCTTGATGAACCGAATCTGGTCCTCGTAACCGGCCAGAACCAGCTTGATCTGGTCGTTGACCTCGCGGTCCCAGATGCCGAGCAGCTTCTTGACCGGAACATCGCCCAGCGCCTCGCGCGTCGCAATGCTTCCGGCCTCGGCCACGACTTCCCTTTTGGAATTGATCAGGTCCCTCTTGAGCGGAGCCTCGCCCGCAACAGCGAAGACCTGGTCGCGAATCGTGTCGCCCAGAGCCGCGATGTGACGCTGCTCCTTCAGATCGAAAGCGCTCAGTTCGAAGTCCTCGATGGCCCGGGTACGATCATCCTTGTCACCGGAGCGGCGGTTGAAGACCTTGACGTCCACGACCGTTCCCTCGATTCCCGGTGGAACCTTGAGGGAGGTATTCTTCACGTCGCGGGCCTTGTCGCCGAAGATGGCGCGCAGCAGCTTTTCTTCCGGAGTCAGCTGGGTCTCGCCCTTGGGCGTGATCTTGCCGACCATGATGTCGTCCGGCTTGACGCGCGCACCGAGGCGGATGATGCCGCACTCGTCCAGATTGCGAAGCATTTCCTCGGAAACGTTGGAAATGTCGCGGGTGATCTCTTCGGGTCCGAGCTTGGTATCACGGGCCACAACCTCGAATTCCTCGATATGGATGGAGGTGTAGATATCCTCCTTGACCATGCGTTCGGAAATGAGAATGGAGTCCTCGTAGTTGAAACCGCACCAGGGCATGAACGCCACCAGCAGGTTCTTGCCAAGAGCAAGTTCGCCCTGATCGATGCCGGGACCGTCAGCGATCACGTCGCCCTTCTTCACTCGCTGGCCGACCTGCACGCAAGGGCGCTGGCCGAAGCAGGAGTTCTGGTTGGACTTGTGCCACTTCTGGAATTCGTAATGCTTGGTGCCACCGGAGTCCGGGTAGATGCCGTTCTCGTAGTTGACGACCACGCGCTCGGCGTCCACATAGTGGATCAGACCGTCTTCCTCGGCCAGCACACAGGCGCCGGAATCGCGGGCAACAGGGCCTTCCATGCCGGTTCCGACCAAAGGCATCTCGGAACGCAGCAGGGGCACGGCCTGGCGCTGCATGTTGGAACCCATGAGTGCGCGGTTCGCGTCATCGTGTTCCAGAAACGGAATCAGGGCGGCGGAAATGGACACGATCTGGCTCGGGCTGATGTCCATGTATTCGACATCATCGGCCAGAGCGAGCTGAACGTCACCGGAAATGCGCGCGTTGACACGCTGATTCACGAAAACGCCGGATTCGTCCACAGGCGCGTTTGCCTGGGCAATGACCTTGCCCGCCTCCACGGAAGCGTCCATGTAGATGATCTCGTCGGTCATCTTCTTGTCGTCGATCTTCCGGTACGGCGTCTCGATGAAGCCGTACTCGTTGACCTTTGCATAGGTGGTCAACGACACGATCAGACCGATGTTCGGTCCTTCCGGAGTCTCAATGGGGCAGATGCGACCGTAGTGCGAAGTGTGCACGTCGCGGACTTCGAAGCCCGCGCGCTCACGAGTCAGACCGCCGGGGCCGAGAGCCGAAAGACGACGCTTGTGCGTCACTTCGGACAGCGCGTTGGTCTGGTCCATGAACTGCGAGAGCTGGGAAGTTCCGAAGAACTCCTTGAGCACTGCGGCAACCGGCTTGGGGTTGATCAGGTCGTGCGGCATGAGCGTGGCCACTTCCTGGAGGCTCATGCGCTCCTTGATGGCGCGCTCCATGCGGACCAGACCGATGCGGTACTGGTTCTCCACGAGTTCGCCCACGGGACGGACGCGACGGTTGCCCAGATGGTCGATATCATCGGCCGGGCCGTGGCTGTCCTTGAGGCGCATCAGTTCCTTGAGGGCCTGAAGAATATCCTCGTTGGTCAGGGTGCGGGTATTGGTGTCCACATCCAGGCCCAGACGGGAATTCAGCTTGTAGCGGCCGACAACGGAGAGATCGTAGTAATCGGAGCTGCGGAACAGGTTCTCGAAAAAGCTGGCCGCGATTTCCGGAGTCGGCGGGGAGCTGGGACGAAGTCTGCGGTAGATTTCGACCTGAGCGGATTCGGTATCCGTGGTCTTGTCGAGCAGCAGGGTGTCGCGCAGGGACGAAGACACTTCCGCGCCGCGAGTGTACAGGCACGGAATGTCGGAAATGCCTGCAGCAAGGCACTTGTCCAGAATGTCGACGGTCACCTCTTCGGCTGCCGTGGCAATGACCTCGCCGTTCTTGTCCACGATATCGCGAGCAAGGAACAGGCCGAGGATGGAATCCGGGTCCACCTGCAGGGTTTCAACACCGGCGCGCACAAGGCGCTTCCAGCGGCCCTTGGTGATGACCTCGCCCTTTTTCAGCAGCTGCTTGTCGCCGTCCATGACGTCGACATAAGCGGTTTCCTTGCCGTAGTGGTCCGCCTTGACCACACGATGCAGGCTGCCCTTCTTGAGGACGAAATCCTCGATATCGTAGTAGTAGTCGAGAATATCCTGGCTGGTCAGGCCCATGGCCTTGAGAAGGATTGTGGCGGGCATCTTCCGGCGCCGGTCGATGCGCACGTAAAGAATGTCCTTGTGATCGAAGTCGAAGTCGAGCCAGGAGCCGCGCATGGGAATGATGCGGCTGGAGTACAGGACCTTGCGGCTGGAGTGCGTCTTGCCGGAATCATGTTCGAAGATGATGCCCGGAGAACGCTGGAGCTGGTTCACGATGACCCGCTCGGTTCCATTGATGAGGAACGTGCCCTTCTCGGTCATGAGAGGGATCACGCCAAAGTAGATGTCCTGTTCCTTGATGTCGCGGATCGTGCGGTTTTCCGTCTCTTCATCAACGTCGAAAACCACGAGGCGAACCTTGATCCGGACAGGAGTCTCATAAGTGAGACCCTTGGAAATGCATTCGTCAACGTCGTACTTGGGCTCGCCGATTTCGTAACTGACGAAATCAAGGCTTGCCGTCTTATTGAAGTCCTCAATGGGAAAAACGGAACGAAAAACGCCTTCCAGGCCGTAATCCCCTCTGCTGGCAGGCGGAATATCCGTCTGGAGGAAGCGCTTGTAGGAGTCCACCTGGAGCTCCAGCAAATGCGGAATGGGCAACGTGGTGACGATTTTGCCAAATTTCTTTCTGAGCTGACCCATTGTACCCTCACGTGTGAGCGGTTGGATGGTTGGGGCGCATGACTCGGAACGAGACCCTGACCCTCTGCGGCCACATGTTCGGCAAGCAGCCGATCATATACGAGATGCGGATTAATTGAAAGCCGGTGCCGAAATTTCTCACCTGTGCGTCGGGATCGGCCGAGGATATGACGACGAGTGCATTCCGACCAAGCCCTTTCGACACCCCTGTTTCAAAGCGAATAGATAACTATATACATAGACAGAACAAAGAGCGCAACTATCCCCGCAAAGGGCTTGCGCTCTTTGTTCTGAAATTGCTGAAGTGCTGAAGTTACTTAACTTCAACCTCGGCGCCAGCCTCTTCAAGCTGCTTCTTGGCTTCTTCGGCCTCTTCCTTGGCAATGCCTTCCTTGAGAGCCTTGGGAGCTTCGTCGACGATAGCCTTGGCTTCCTTGAGGCCCAGGCCGGTCAGGGCGCGGACAACCTTGATGACGGCGATCTTGTTGCCGCCGACAGCCTTCAGGATCACGTCAAACTCGGTCTTTTCCTCTTCGGCCGGAGCAGCGCCACCAGCGGCGGGGGCAGCAACAACGGCAGCGGCGGGAGCAGCAGCCTCAACGCCGAACTTATCTTCCAGTTCCTTGATGAACTCGGAGAGTTCCAGGACGGTCATATTGCCGATGAATTCGACAACCTGTTCTTTGGTGATGTCAGCCATTTGATTTTCCTCCTAGGAAATGATTCGCTCTGAACCTTTTGCTTACGCAGCGTCTTTCTGGTCTTTGATAGCGACCAGAGCATACAGGAACTTACGCTGCAAGTTGGCGAACAGACTCACGAAATTGCGAGGGACAGCCTGCATGGTGCCAAGTACGGAGCTAAGCAGCTCGGGCTTGCTCGGCATCTTGGACAGCTCTTTCAGGCCATCGGTGTCAAGATACTTGCCCTCAAGGGAGCCGAATTTCATGTTGAAGACCTTGGAGGTCTTGTCGAAATCGGCGAGCACCTTTGCCAGGGCTACGGGGTCTTCGTAGCCGAAAGCAATGGCGCAGTTGTCCTTGAGATGTTCGCCCAACGAACCGTGATCAGTGTCGTTGAGAGCCAACCGGGCCAGGGTATTCTTGACGACCTGGAAATCCACGCCAGCTTCAAAGCATTTCGCGCGGAGTTGGGTCATCTCCTCCACGGTCATGCCTTTGAAGTCGGAAACGGCGGCGATGGACGCCTTAGCCGCTTTCTCGTGAAGCTGTTCGATGATCTGGGCTTTTTCTTGCCTGTTCATCCAACACTCCTCGTCGTTCGGCCCGGAAAGCAGGTCAAAGCGTGTCTCGGCAGGATATTGAGGGACACAGTCCCACCTGCTGTCTCTGACGCAACTTCCCGTGCGATTATATACAGGGCGGTCCCCCGAAAGGAACCGCCCGGTATGCCTATATTCTTCTAAACGTCAAGAAATCTGCGGATAGACAGGGGATCCAGCTTGACGCCGGGACCCATGGTGGTCGCCACGGCCACGGCCTTCACGTACGTGCCCTTGGCAGCGGAAGGCTTGAGGCGCATGATGGTGTCCAGCAGAGACTTGAGGTTTTCCAGCAACTTGTCAGCACCGAAGGAGACCTTGCCGATGGGTGCATGCAGCACGCCGGCCTTGTCCACCTTGAACTCGACCTTACCGGCCTTGAGTTCCTTGACCGCGGTGGCGATATCAAAGGTGACGGTGCCGGTCTTGGCGTTCGGCATCATGCCGCGGGGACCGAGCACGCGGCCGATCTTGCCGACCTGTGCCATCATGTCCGGGGTGGCGATGGCCTTGTCGAAATCGAGCCAGCCGCCCTGCACCTTTTCGACCAGATCCTCGGCACCGACGAAATCGGCACCAGCTTCGCGAGCTTCGGTTTCCTTGTCGCCCTTACAGAAGGCAGCAACACGGACATCCTTGCCCAGCCCGTTGGGCAGGGTCACTGCGCCACGGACCATCTGGTCGGAGTATTTGGGATCGACACCCAGATTGATGGCGACATCCACGGTCTCGTCAAACTTGGCGTAGGCCTTGTCCACGGCGAATTTCACGCCTTCCGCAATATCGAAGCGCTGGGAAAGATCGGTGCCCTCGACAGCGTTGCGGTAATTTTTTCCATGCTTAGGCATAATTATCGTACCTCGCTAGCCGATGACTTCGAGGCCCATGCTCCGGGCAGTGCCCTGGATGGACTGCATCGCGGCTTCGATATCGTGGCAGTTCAAGTCAGGCATCTTGAGCTCGGCAATCTCCCGAACCTGATCAAGGGTCACCTTGCCCACCTTGTTCTTGTTGGGCTCGCCGGAACCCTTTTCCAGCTTGGCGGCCTTCTTCAGAAGGATAGCCGCCGGCGGAGTCTTGGTGATGAAGGTGAAAGAACGATCCTGGTAAACGGTGATGATCACCGGGATGATCATTCCCTTCTGGTCCTGCGTCTTGGCGTTGAACGCCTTGCAGAACTCCATGATGTTCACGCCATGCTGGCCCAGAGCCGGACCGACCGGCGGGGACGGATTCGCGGCACCAGCGGGAATCTGCAGTTTTATCTTTCCAATCTCTTTCTTGGCCATGATATTCCTCGATGAGAAAATTCGCGTTAATGCGTCGTTTCCGGACTACCTAGCCCTTGTCAACCTGGACGAAATCCAGTTCGACAGGAGTCTGCCGCCCGAAAATGGAGACGGAAACCTTGAGTTTCCCCTTGTCATAATTGACTTCCTCGACAACACCATTGAAACCACTGAAAGGCCCGTCGATGACGCGAACATCATCGCCCCGTTCGAAGTTGAACTTGGGTCTGGGCTTTTCCTGGCGGCTTTCCATCATGTTGAGGATGTTTTCCGCCTCACTGTCGCGCATGGGGGTCGGACGATTCTTGCCGCCGACAAACCCGGTCACGCGGGGGATGGACTGAATCAGATGCCAGCTGTCATCGGTCAAAATCATCTTGACCATGACATACCCCGGGTAGAATTTCCGGGTAGAGGTCTTCCGCTCCCCCTTGACCATCTCCACGACCTTTTCGGTGGGCATGACCACCTCTTCGACAAGACCCTTGTCCTGTCCGGTCCTCATCATCTCTCTGATGGTCTGCTCCACACGCTGTTCGAACCCGGAGTACGTGTGAACGATGTACCAGCGTGCACGGGGCGCTTTCTGATCAATATTGGCATCCATGGTAATTCAGCCTTCAGCTAACAGGGACTAGGACAGAATTGCCTCGACGGCCTTGGACAGCGCCAAGTCAACTATGCCCAGATACAACGCTATGACCAAGCTCACGACAACGACGGCCGCACACGTGGCTATGGTCTCCTTGCGGGAGGGCCAGACAACCTTCTTGATCTCAACCTTGGATTCCTCGAAGAACTCAAGCAACTGCTTGATCTTGCCTTCGGCTCCGTGAGGATTGACATCCTTTGCGGCTGCGCCCTTTGCTTTCTTCCTGGCCATAACTATATCCCGGGTTATTTAGCGGTTTCGGGGTTCCGCCCTGGGAAGGACAGAACCCCAAGCACCGCTTAAAGACTTTGATGGCAGGGGTGGAGGGATTCGAACCCCCAACCTCCGGTTTTGGAGACCGGCACTCTAGCCGTTGGAGTTACACCCCTGCTCTATCGAATCTACCTACTTGCACTCTTTGTGGACGGTGTGCTTCTTGTCCCAGGGACAATACTTGCTCACCTCGAGGCGACCGGTAGTATTCTTCTTGTTTTTCTGCGTAGCGTAGTTCTTACGCTTGCACTCGGTGCACTGCAACTGGATGTTGACACGCATGTCTTACTCCACGATTTCGGTCACCACGCCGGCGCCGACAGTGCGGCCGCCTTCGCGGATGGCGAAACGGAGGCCAGCTTCCATGGCGATCGGGGCGATCAGCTCAACATTGAAGGTGGCGTTGTCGCCGGGCATGACCATTTCCACGCCTTCCGCCAGGGTAACGACACCGGTGATGTCGGTGGTGCGGAAGTAGAACTGCGGACGGTATCCGGAGAAGAACGGAGTGTGACGGCCACCTTCATCCTTGGACAGGACGTACACCTCGGCCTTGAACTTGGTGTGCGGGGTGATGGACTTGGGCTTGGCAGCAACCTGGCCACGCTCGACGTCCTCACGCTTGATGCCGCGGAGCAGCAGACCAACGTTGTCGCCAGCCTGACCCTGATCCAGGATCTTGCGGAACATTTCAACGCCGGTGCAGGTGGTCTTCATGGTGTCGTGGATACCCACGATCTCGATTTCCTCGCCCACGGTGATGATGCCGCGCTCGACACGACCGGTGATAACGGTACCACGGCCGGAGATGGAGAACACGTCCTCGACGGGCATGAGGAAAGGCTGATCGATGTCGCGCTGCGGCTCGGGAATGTAGGAGTCACAAGCGTCGAGCAGATCGAAAATCGGCTTGGCCCACTCGTCTTCGATGGTCTCGGCTTCGAGAGCCTTCAGAGCGGAACCCTGGATGACCGGAAGGTCGTCGCCGGGGAAATCGTACTTGGACAGCAGCTCGCGAACTTCGAGCTCAACCAGCTCGAGCAGTTCTTCGTCGTCCACCATGTCGCACTTGTTCATGAACACGACCATGGCGGGAACGCCGACCTGACGACCGAGCAGGATGTGCTCACGGGTCTGCGGCATGGGACCGTCAGTGGCGGCCACAACCAGGATAGCGCCGTCCATCTGGGCAGCACCAGTGATCATGTTCTTGATGTAGTCGGCGTGACCGGGGCAGTCCACGTGTGCATAGTGGCGGTTCTCGGTCTCGTACTCGACGTGCGAGGTGGCGATGGTGATGCCGCGTTCCTTCTCTTCAGGAGCCTTGTCGATCTCGTCGAAGGCAACGAAGTCGCCGTGGCCCTTCATGGCGGCCAGGCGGGTGATGGCGGCGGTCAGAGTGGTCTTGCCATGGTCAATGTGACCGATGGTGCCGACGTTGACATGCGGCTTGCTGCGCTCAAACTTTGCTTTACCCATTTGTAATTCCCCCTAACTAAAAGTTCTGTGAAGGTTTACGTTCTTTTTAGTTCTAAATCAATATGGAGCCCACGAGCAGAATTGAACTGCTGACCTCATCCTTACCAAGGATGCGCTCTACCTACTGAGCTACGTGGGCCCATCTTGTCGCTGCAGGGGGAATGATAGCGGAGGCTGAGTGGAGCGGGAAACGGGACTCGAACCCGCAACCCTCAGCTTGGAAGGCTGATGCTCTAGCCAATTGAGCTATTCCCGCTCACTTCCCTGTAGTCCATCAGCAGGCTACCTGCCTCCTACAGCGCGGTTGAAAAATTTGGTGGTGGGGGGAGGATTTGAACCTCCGAAGGCGAATGCCGACAGATTTACAGTCTGTTCCCTTTGGCCACTCGGGAACCCCACCTATTTCACTTTGGAGCTGGCGATGGGACTTGAACCCGCAACCTGCTGATTACAAATCAGCTGCTCTACCAATTGAGCTACGCCAGCTCAGGAAGGAACCCTTCTAATCGCTTACCTCGTTGTTTGCAAGGATTTTTTTGCGATTCTTTTGCGATTCCCTTGGCAGACAGCGTCTCGCCGTTCGCTCGAAGCGAGGGAGGGTTTAAGCGTTTCCCCGCCATCTTGTCAACCCGTTTTTCCAGAATTTCTCATTTTTCCCTCTTTTTCCCGATTTCAGCCCGAATCTTTCCTTTGACCTGCATACTCTTTATATATAAGAGCACCGCTCATGAACCCGTTCTCCATCAAACCCGACCTTCCCTGGCTGGCCCCGCTGGCCGGGTATTCCGATCTGCCCTTTCGCATGCTTTCCCTGCGGCACGGCTGCGCCGTGGCCTGCTCCGAAATGGTCAGCGTCAAGGGCATGGCCTTCAAGAACGCCGGAACCCGGCGACTGCTCGCCACCTGCCCGGAAGACGATCCCATGGTTCTCCAGCTTTTCGGCTCGGAGCCCGGCCTTTACGAACCCGTCATGGAAAAGCTCGTGGGCATGGGATTCCGCAATTTCGATCTGAACGCGGGCTGTCCGGTTCGCAAGGTGCTCAAGTCCGGCAGTGGCGTGGCCCTGATGCAGGACCCGGACCTGCTGGTGCAACTGGCATCCATCATGGTGCGCAAGGCAGCGGAACACCCCGAAGGAGGACGTGTCGGCGTCAAGTTCCGACTGGGCTTTCTTTCCGGGGACGACACCTACATCGAACTGGCCAAACGTCTCGAACAGGTCGGTGTGGACTGGGTGACCATGCATCCGCGCTACGGCAAGCAGATGTTCATGGGAAGTGCGGACTGGAGCAAACTCGCCCTGCTCAAGCAGGCCGTCTCCATTCCGGTAGTCGGTTCGGGCGACCTGTTCACGGCGGAAGCCGGGATACGCTGCATCCGGGAAACCGGAATCGACGCGGTCATGTTCGCGCGCGGTGCACTCTATGACCCCGGCATATTTGACAGATTCCGTGCACTCATGGCCGGAAAGACGCCTCCGATCAAGGATGGCCGCAATCTGGCCGCCATTGTGGCCGAGCACATCCGCCTGACCAGGGAATATGATGGAACCGACCGATCTTTCAGAAAAATTCGTTCCATCATTCCCCGCTATGCCAAGGGGCTGGACGGCATCCGCGCTCTGCGGGCCCAGCTTCTGGCCTGCGAGAGCTGGGACAAACTTGCCGAGGTCGCCACGCACATCGCGGACCTTGCCCCGGCGCGGGGCGGGGAAAACGATGCCGATGTTGACGAGATTCAGGCCTAGCGTTTACTAACACCACTAAGACGCTGCATATACCAAAAGGACCGGTGAATATGGTCAAGACTACGGATATCCTGCTTGAGGCCGGAACCAACGAACTGGAAATCGTCGAATTCTACATCGAGGAGGAGCCCAAGGTCGAAGGCGAAGCCCCGTACAAAGCCTATTACGGGGTCAACGTGGCCAAAGTGCTGGAAATCATCCGCATGCCCGAGGTCACGGAAATGCCCGAAGTCTCGCACGAAGCGGTTCTCGGGGCCTTCAACCTGCGCTCGCGGATCATCCCGCTCATCGACCTGTGCCGCTGGCTCAAGAAAAAACGCGTGGAACACGAACCGCCCAAGGTCATTGTCACGGAATTCAACGGCGTGACCTCGGCCTTCATGGTTTCGGGCGTGACCCGCATCCACCGCATCAGTTGGGAAGACGTGGAAGCACCGAACAAGTACGTGTCCGCCCTTTCCAGCGACTCCATCACCGGCGTGGTCAAGTTCAACAAACGCATCGTGTTCATCCTCGATCTGGAGCGCATTGTTGCGGAGCTCAACCCGGAAATGCGTCTCAAGCTCGACGACAACATGACCTGGGACAGCACCACGAAGTACCGCGCCCTGATTGCGGACGACTCCCCGCTGATCCGGGAAATGATCCGGGACATGCTGCGTCAGGCCGGTTTTCAGGTGGAAAAGACCAACAACGGCAAGGAATGCTGGGACCGTCTTCAGGCAATCAAGGCCACGGCCAGAGAGGAAGGCGAACCCATCACCAACTACGTGCAGGTCATTGTCTCGGATATCGAAATGCCCATGATGGACGGACACAACCTGACCAAACGCATCAAGGAGGACCCGGAGCTCAGGGACATTCCGGTCATCCTCTTTTCCTCGCTCATCACGGACAAGCTCCGCCACAAGGGTGAATCCGTGGGCGCCGACGACCAGATATCCAAGCCGGAAATCACGCAGCTCGCCATGCGCGCGGTTTCCCTGATCCGGGGCAGCGAGGACTAGACTCCCTGCAACCGTTTTCCAGAATGAAAAAAAGGCCCGACATGACAACATGCCGGGCCTTTTTCGATGAATTGACAAATCAAACTAGCAGATGCGGGGCAGTTGCTCCCCTTCCAGCATGTTGAGCAGCCGCTTGCCGCCAAGCTGGGTCACGAGCACGACCTTGCCGGGGTTGGCATCCGTGACCACACCGATGCGGCAGGCATCCTGTCCAATGGCATCGGCGCGCATGATCTCCAGCGCCTGTTCCTCGTATTCGCCCGGAACGATGCACAGGAACTTGCCTTCATTGGCCAGATACAAGGGGTCAAGACCGAGGATGGAACACCCGCCGCTCACCTCGGGACGGATGGGCAGGGCATTCTCGTCAAGCTCGACGCATACGTCGGAGCTGCCCGCGATCTCGTTCAGGGTGGTGGCAACGCCGCCGCGAGTCGGATCGCGCAGCACGTGCACGTCCGGCAATTCCTGAACCAGCTTGACCAGCAGATGATTCAGGGCTGCGGAATCGCTCTGCACACCGGCCTCGAACTCCAGACCTTCGCGAGTGCCGAGAATGGTCAGACCATGATCGCCAATGGTGCCGCTGATGAGCACCACGTCACCGGGTCTGGCGCGATCACCACTCGGAGACGGATCAACGATGATTTCACCGATGCCCGTGGTGTTGATGAAAATCTTGTCCACGGCTCCCTTGGGCACGACCTTGGTGTCGCCGGTGACCACGTTCACGCCCGCATGGCGCGCAGCCTCGCCCATGGCCGCCACGATCCTTTCCAGATCGCTCATGGGCAGTCCTTCCTCGATGATGTAGCCGCAGGTGATATAGCGCGGGATCGCGCCCATCATGGCCACGTCATTGACCGTGCCGTGCACGGCCAGGGAACCGATGTTGCCGCCCGGAAAAAAGATGGGGTCCACGGTAAAGGAGTCCGTGCTCATGGCGACCCGCCCCTTGAGATCGAGTTCGGCCGCATCATTGAGACGGTTGAGTTCGTCGTTGCCGAGGTACTTGAGAAAGAGTTCGGATACCAGCCGCTGGGAAGCGCGGCCTCCACTGCCGTAATCGAGAAGAACCTTGTCGCTCATGTCTAATCCACTTGGTATTTGAAGTAAGCCGCACAACTGCCCTCGGTGGAAACCATGCACGGGCCGACCGGCTTGGCCGGGGTACAGACCTTCTTGAACAGGGGACATTCGTCGGGCCGGATAACGCCCTTGAGCACCTGACCGCAACGGCAGCCCGGCAGCGGCGGCGTTTCCGAAATGGTGACGCCGAAGGACTTCTTGGCGTCAAAGGATTCCCACTCGGGCCGAATCTCCAGACCACTGCCCGGAATTTCACCCAAACCGCGCCACAGGGCGTCCGCAGGCTCGAACACCTCGTACATGACCGACATGGCCGTGGGATTGCCCTGGTCCGGCACGATGCGGGTGTAATAGTTCTCCACCCGGGCCACTCCCTGATTGCGCCACTCCACCATGCTGACCAGAGCCTGAAGAATGTCCACGGGCTCGAACCCGGTGACAACCGCGCTCCTGGCGTACCGGTCGGCGATGAACCTGTAGGGTTCAAGACCGATGATGGCGGAAACGTGTCCGGGCAGGATGAACCCGTCGATTCGGGTGTCGGGGTCGTCCATGAGCGCGATGAGCGCCTGGGGAACGGTCTTGTGGAAACACAGGACCTGGAGATTGTCGATGCCCTGCTCCCGGGCCATCTTCATGGTGGCCGCAATGGTCGGGGCCGTGGTCTCGAAGCCCACGCCGATGAACACCACGGTGTCCCCGGGGTTCTCCTTGGCCAGTTTCAGGGTGTCGAAGGGAGAATACACGACCTTGACCCGCGCGCCGTCGGCCTGAGCCTGCTTGAGGTTTCGGCCATTGTTTCCGGGAACGCGCATCAGGTCGCCAAAAGTGGCGAGAATCACGTTGTCCCGCCCGGCAAGGTCGAGAAAGGCATTGACTTCGGACTCGTGGGTCACGCAGACCGGGCAGCCCGGACCGCTGAGATGCACCACGCCTTCCGGCAGCAGGGAACGCAACCCGCTCTGAAAAATGGCCACGGTGTGCGTGCCGCACACTTCCATGAACCGGAGCTCGCCGTCGAGTTCGTCGCCCAGTCGGTCGAGCAGCTTTCGGCTGAGATTCGGGTCCCGAAATTTGTTCAACAATTCGAAGCTCAAAGCATACCCCTTGTCGTGCGGTAAAGAGTGATTTTTCAAGATCAGGGGTCTTCATATACCGATTGTGCGCAAGGAGCAAATGAAACAGACAACGAATTCACCCCTTTTCGCTTTTTTCCCCGGACGAAAAAAGCACAAAAAAAGAGCGGAAGCCGAAGCTTCCGCTCTGAATATCCCAAAGAATCTGCGGCTTAGACGCAGCCGGTGGGCTTGGGCAGGCCAGCCATCTTACAGGCTCCCTTGCCGGGTCCGGACGGGAACAGTTCGTAAATCTGCTTCAGCTTGAAGCCGGTGACCTTGGAAAGGATGCGCACCATCGGAGCGATGCCGTTCTTCTTGTAGTAGTCCTGCAGGAAGTCGATGACCTTCTGATGGTCGTCGGTGATTTCCTTGATACCTTCGGTTTCCTTGACGTAGTCAACCCATTCCGGGGTCCAATCGTCAAAGCGCTGCAGGAAACCGTCTTCGTCAACTTCAAAGGATTTGCCCTGGAATTCAACAACAGCCATTGTTTTCCTCCTCACGGTATTGGGAAAAAGCGTAGTCGCTCTACCTAGCCGCACCGACGGCGCCGGTGCGTCGGCAATCAAGCCGGTTGGAAAAAATCCATAAATCCATACTGGAATTAGATCAAGGAAAATCTCAAATTTCATGCCGCTTCCGCACATTTTTTCATGAACGGCAAAAGTTTTACCTTGCCATCGCGCTTTATTTTTCGCGCCCGGGCTGATAAAAATACTTTTCGACCCGGCATGTTCCGCCGGGCCGCAACCCGAACCCTCCGTATTCATCATGCAAGAAAGGAAACAGCCGACCAGCACGGACCAGCCCCCGTTGGTCATGCTCCCTCCGCCGCCGCCCATCAGATCGGCCCCGGCATGGGACATACCTGACGACAGGCGTTGCGCCGAATACTGGCTGAAATTCGGGATGGCCGAACACATCATGGAGCACAGCCTGACCGTGGCCAGAGTGGCAACACGTCTGGCGCAGGCAGCCGAAGACATGGGCCTGTCCGTGAACGTGGCCGCGGTTCGCGCCTCGGCCCTGCTGCACGACATCGCCAAGACATACTGCATCCTGCACGGCGGCGACCACAGCCAGGTCGGCGGAGCCTGGGCCCTGTCCCTGACCCGCAACCCGGCCATAGCCTCTGGTGTACTGCATCACGTCTACTGGCCTTGGGAAATGGACCTCAAGTCGCATTTCCTGCCCCTTGCCGTGCAATACGCGGACAAGCGTGTGCGCCACGATACCGTGGTGACCATGGACTCCCGGTTCGACGATCTGTACGAACGCTACGGTGCCACCCCCTACATCCGGTCCCGCATCCGCGAGACCCACGATCAGGCCCATCATCTGGAATCTTTACTCAGCACAACCCTCAAGGTGGATTTGAATGCATGTGATTTTACTGGCGGGCGGCTGGTCTGACGAACGGGAAGTTTCACTCTCCGGTGCCAGAAACATTGCCGCCGCCCTGGAAAGACTCGGGCACGAAGTCCGACTCATCGACCCTGCCCTGAATTTCCAGGACCTGATGCGCGAAGCCGCCAAGGCGGACTTCGCCTTCATGAACCTGCATGGCACCCCGGGGGAAGACGGCCTGTTCCAGGCCATGCTCGACGCGGCGGGCTGTCCGTATCAGGGGTCCTCGCCCACGCCTTCCTATCTGGCCCTGAACAAGGCGGCATCCAAGGAAGTGTTCGAGGCAAACGACATCCCCACTCCGGAATGGCAATTCATCAGCCGCGTGCACGGATTGGCCCCGGACCTCCGCCTCGACTATCCGGTCTTTGTCAAGCCGAACAAGGGCGGTTCCAGTCTGGGCATGGCTCTGGTGCGCGCCGGAGACAGACTCGGCCCGGCTCTGGAAACCATATTCGCCATGAACCAGTCGGCTCTGGTGGAGCGCTACATCCCGGGCATGGAGCTGACCTGCGGCATTCTGGACGAAACGCCGCTGCCCCTGATCATGATTCGCCCGCGCAACAACGCGGAATATTTCGACTACGACAACAAGTACGCCCAGAACGGCGCCGAGGAGATATGCCCCGCGCCCGTGGACGAATCCGTAACCCGCATGATTCAGGAACATTCCCTGCGAGCGCACAAGGCGCTGGGACTGACCGGCTATTCCCGGGCGGATTTCATTCTTGGCCCGGACGGTACGCCGTACCTGCTGGAACTCAACACCCTGCCCGGCATGACCGCGACAAGCCTGCTGCCTCAGGCGGCGGCACAGGTCGGATACGATTTCGACGGTCTGATCGCGGAACTCATCCGCCTCGGGCTTGAACAAAGAGGTCGCTGATGTCCGCATCCCTTGTCCGGGCGCTCCTGCCCGTCTACGACCTCGGCTGGAAGGCTGCCATGCCGCTGCTCCGGTTCAACCACCGTCTGAAGCAGGGCTGGAACCAGCGCACCCTGAAGAGCGGCTATCCGGCCCATGCCGATGTCTGGGTACAGGCGGCCAGCGGTGGCGAGGCGTTCCTAGCGTGGGAAGTGCTGCGCAAGCTCAAGGCCCCGGCCAAGGCACCTTTGCGCGTACTGGTCACCACCAACACGCTTCAGGGCATGGAAATCCTTGAGCGAGCAGCAGCCGAGATCAACGGCAAGCGCAACGGACTGGCCGTGCAGCCCTGGTATTTTCCGTTCGACGCTCCTTCCCTGATGGATGACATGACTGCGCATGTCCGGCCCAGGCTGGCCGTAATTCTGGAAACCGAAATATGGCCGGGCTTCCTGTCTGCCTGCAAGAAACGCCATGTTCCGGTTCTTCTGGCCAACGGCCGCATGACGCCCAAGAGCCTCGGCGGGTATCTGGCGGTTCCCGGTCTGTTCCGCGAGCTTGCCCCGGCCCTGACTCTGGCCGTATCCGAGGCGGACGCAAGCCGGTTCGCCACCCTGTTCGGCAGGAATCGGGTTGCGACCATGCCGAACATCAAGTTCGACCGCATGGTTTCCGCCGGTCCCATGGCCCGGAAGGACAATCCACTCAGGGACCTGCTTCCGCCCGAGACCGACTTCGTGGTATTCGGATCGGTACGCAAGGAGGAAGAAGAGGAGGTCGCGGCCATGGCGCGCGGTCTGATGCGCAGTGTCCCGGGAACCGTGCTCGGCCTGTTTCCGCGGCACATGCACCGCGTGGACAGCTGGAAAACGCTTCTGGACGGCGCGGGACTGAACTGGAAACTCCGGTCCGAACTCTCGGGCCCGGCCACTCCGGGCACCGTGATCATCTGGGATGTTTTCGGCGAGATGCTCCCGGCATACGGGCTTGCCAAGGCCGCATTCGTGGGCGGCAGTCTGGCTCCGCTCGGAGGACAGAACTTTCTTGAACCCATGACCTGCGGCGTGATCCCGGTCATCGGTCCGCATTGGAAGAATTTCGCCTGGGTCGGGCGGGAAGTGATTGATCAGGGCCTTGCCGTGGAAGCACGAGACCATGAATCCGCCCTGTCCGAACTCCTCGAAATCCTGAAGAATCCAACTCAGCGAACCACGATTTCGACCCGGGCCCGAGCCTATATCGGCGACAGGCTGGGCGGCGCGGAAACCGTCTGCAAACATATTGCCCAATTCCTTGATAACGTATAGGAGACCAGAGCGCGCGACCATGAACACATTTCCCGAATGCCACGGCATCATCCCCGCAAGGTACGAATCCTCGCGGTTTCCCGGCAAACCCCTGGCGAATCTTCTGGGCAAGCCCATGTTCTGGCACGTCCACAGCCGGGCCAGCCAATGCCCTCTGCTCAAGAGCGTAACGCTGGCCACCGACGACCAGCGCATCCATGATGCGGCCGTCGAACTCGGCGTGCCCGTGGTCATGACCTCAAGCGATCACACCAGCGGCACGGACCGCGTCCTTGAGGCGGCCCGCAAACTGAAACTGGACAACGACGCGGTCGTGGTGAACATTCAGGGCGATGAACCCTGTCTGGAACCGACCATGCTCGAAGACCTGCTCAGCCCCTTCGAGTCGCCCAAGGTCAAGGTCGCCACTCTGGCCTCGGCCATTGGCCCGGAAGAAGCCATGTCCCCGGACAGGGTCAAGGTTGTTCGCGCGCAAAACGGGCGGGCGCTGTATTTTTCACGCGCACCCATTCCCTTTGACAGGGACGGCAAAATGCACAGCTATCTGCTGCATATCGGGCTGTACGCCTTTCGCATGGAGGCTCTGGTCCGGTTCGGGCATCTGGACCCAAGCCCTCTCGAGCAGCGGGAAAAGCTGGAGCAGCTCAGGCTGCTCGAAGACGGCATCGACATTTACGTCACCGAAACGAATCACGCCTGCCACGGCGTGGACCGCCCTGCGGACCTCGAATCGGTGAAGACCATTCTGGAGAAGAACCAATGAAAGCGATCCTGGCCCTTGAGGACGGAACACTTTTTCACGGTACCTGCTTCACCGGCGGCGGCGAGGCTGGCGGCGAGGTCATTTTCAACACGGGCATGACCGGGTATCAGGAGATTCTCACGGACCCGTCCTATACCGGACAGCTCGTGACCATGACCTATCCCCTGATCGGCAACTACGGCGTGAATCCCGAGGACCTCGAATCCCGCAAGGTTCAGGCCGCAGGCTTCATCGTCAAGGAATGCTGCAAGCAGCCGAGCAACTGGCGAGCCTCCATGTCCCTGCCCGACTACCTGACACAGGCCGGGGTCATGGGCATCGAAGGCATCGACACGCGCGCCCTGACCCGCCACCTGCGCCTGAACGGCGCCATGCGCGGCTACATCGGCACGGGTGACGGTCTTTCCACGGACGACCTCATCGCCAGAGCCAAGGGCCTCCCTTCCATGGAAGGTCTCAACCTTGCGGACCGCGTGTCCACGGAACGTCCCTACGTCTGGAACGGCAAGACCCCGGACTTCATCACGGACATGGCCGACTTCGCATGGAAGGACAACGGTCCCCGGCTCGTGGTCTACGACTTCGGCATCAAATGGAGCATCCTGCGCCTGCTTCAGGCCGAGGGATTCGACATGATCGTGGTCCCCTCCAATTTCGACCCCGACGCGGTCAGGACCCTTGCCCCGGACGCGATCTTCCTCTCCAACGGTCCCGGAGACCCCGCAGCCGTGGAAACCGGGGTTCGCGCCGCCCGTGAACTGTCCGAGGAATTCCCGACTGCCGGCATCTGCCTCGGCCACCAGATTCTGGGACTGGCTCTGGGCGGCAAGACCTACAAACTCAAGTTCGGACATCACGGCTGCAACCACCCGGTCATGGACCTGGCTACCGAGAAAATCGAAATCTCGTCCCAGAACCACGGCTTCTGTGTGGACATTGAGGGCTTGAACTTTCTGGAATCCACGCATATTAACTTGAATGACCGGACTCTCGAAGGATTCCGGCACAAGGAAAAACCCATTCTGGCCATCCAGCACCATCCCGAGGCTGGCCCGGGTCCCCACGACAGCCGCTACTTCTTCGCGCGGTTCAGGGAGATGGTCAGGACGAATACGGGCAAATAACGGCGGATCCTCACCTCAACCAAGAGCAACATCATGTCCACGAAGCTCATAAGCGCCAGAAAGAAGCTCAACTCCATCGGCTCCCTGCTCAAGAAGGGCAAGTACATGCCCGCTGTGCAGGCTGTACACGATTCCCTGATCATCATCCTCAAGAACCCGGTGATGAAAAACGAGAAGACCGAATTCGAGGAGCTGCTTCAGAAGGTGACCTATACCCTGAATTCGGACGCGAGCCTGCGCAAGATATACCCGCTGGTGATCAGTTACGATCCCGGTCAGGAACGCAAGCTGCTGGACCAGATGCGTGCCCTGCTTCAGGAATTGCAGAGTCTGGTCAACGACGAGGTGCAGGAAGACATTCAGGCCATGGCAGCAAGGAAGACCACCGAACTCGCCAAGGCCCAATCGCTTCTGGACGGCCAGGAATGGGACAAGGCCAAGTCCGTGTTCGACCAGCTCATCGCGGATTTCGGCGGTGATACGGACCTCAAGGCCGACATCGCCGATCGGTACATCAATTCCGCACGCTATCAGGAAGCCTTCTCCCTGCTTGAGGAAGCTCTTCAGGACGATCCCGGGGCCATACACCTGTACAACCGCATCGGCATGGTCCTGCGCAAGATGCAGGACTTCGCAACAGCGGAAAAGTACTATCTCAAGGCGCTTTCCCTGTCCTCGGATGACGAATATCTGCTGTTCAACATCGGACGGCTCTACTACGACTGGCGCAAATGGCCCAAGATGGCGCAGGCTGCCGAGCGCGCCGTGGAAATCAATCCCGGCTTCGCCGAGGCCGTGAAGATGCTCAAGTTCGCCAAGAAGAAAATGAGCCAGTAGACGCCAATGCATGAAGACGAAAAGAGCGGTCCCTTGCGGGGCTGCTCTTTTTTTGGGTTTTCGGCACCCCTCCCGGGGGGCTTGGCGCTGCCCGGACCCGCCAAGGAGCAAGGCCTCTTCAAATTCCAGAAACGGATATATCCCCAAAAACATCTGACAGTAAAAACAGGTTCCCCAAGCTGCCAGCGGCACAAAAAAAGCCCACCTGACGGCGGGCTTGTTCTTTTGCGAACCGGAACCGCTTACCAGCGGGGGCGGCGTTCGCGGGGGCGCGCTTCGTTCACACGAAGGTCGCGACCCATGAAGTTGGAGCCGTTCAGGGCCTCGATGGCCTTAGTGGCGCCGTCGTCGTCCATCTCCACGAAACCGAAACCACGGGAGCGGCCGGTTTCGCGGTCTTCGATGACACGAGCAGAAGTCACGTCGCCGTATTCGGCGAACAGGGAATGAAGATCCTCGTTGGTGGTGGACCAGGACAAATTGCCGACATAGATGTTCTTAGCCAAAGGAACACTCCGAAAGATAAAAAAACAAAAACACTGTGCCCGCAGCCAATGATTCAAGGCAGATACGGACACGACGACGCATTATGGCCCTTGCTGCACGGCAGCGACCTCCGCCGTCCTCTCAACAAATTCCCCCTATATGCAAACACCGAATCTCGTCAACATATTTCAGTGTGAATCAGCCCTCAAAAAACGGTTTCCAGCGTTGGATTTACGCCTTACCAATTGAAATAAAATGAAAAAACTTTGTGAAAAAAAATTTAAGCAGCCATCTTGACAGCATAGGCGACTTGAACGAACGAACCGCTCATGCTATGGCCGAGAACAGAACAGAGGAGCCCATCACTGTTTTTCTCCAGAAAGAAAGGTATGGAATGAAAAAATTTATTCTTGTTTTCTGGGCCATTGCAATCATGTTTTCCACGACGGCTTTTTGCGGAGAGCCGTTCGACACCATGTATCCGCCCTTTGGCGCGGACATCCGGGACCTGAACACGCAGGGATACTTTGTGAAATACAGGAGTAGCGGCGATGTGGACTACTACAATTACATCGGACCATGCAAACCGCACCGCATTTACGAGACAACCGCGCCGCTGATTGTCTTCGCCTTTGCCAAGGGCAGGCTGTACGCCAGAATCATCCGGGAATGGGGTCGGACCAAGGAGGTGCTGCTGTCCAGTCTGCTGCAGGGCTTGCAACGCGAACCGGATCAGGCCTATGCCGAGGACGGATGGTCGGTCTATGTCTGGGACTTCCCGGAGCGCGATTTCCGCTACAAGCTCAAGTACAACGACGCCACGGGCGAGGCCAAGTCCATACGGTACCATCTCCCCCTGCACAGGGAACTTGACGCACGGAAAAACGGGAAATCGCTTCTGGAGGCGTGGTAGGGCGAAACCGGGGCAAACGAAGCAACGCAACCGCCGCTCCGTTTGCCCGGTCAGGTCAGATGACCTTGAAAAGCATGCGCATGCCCAAAACAAGGACTGCGACAGCCAGAAATCGTTTGACCGCCATCGGAGAAAGACGGGTATGCATGACATGCGAGCCCAGATAACCTCCGAGACAGGCGGCAATGCCCACAGGCAGGGCCATGCCGGGATTGAAATGTCCCATGGACCAATAGGCCGCGAATCCGGTCAGCGAAGAAAATGGCACCACAAGGGCCGTAACCACGGCAATGCGTTTCGGATTGAATCCCGCCATGACCATGAGGGGCGAAATCAGCCCGCCGCCTCCGACGCCAAGCAGGCCGGAAACGAATCCGGCTGCGGCTCCGATGCTCGTCAGCACAGTCAGAGGCCGATCCTCCCGATACTGGTTCGCATATCTGGCCCGCTTGAAAAACAGCATCATGGTGCCGGAAAAGAACAGAAAGGCCACGAAACAGCCAAGCACGAACCGTTCCTCAAGCAGTGTCGAAACATAGGCTCCGACAGGAGCAAGAAACACGGACCCGCCGATCATGGGCAGACACAGGGCCAAATCCAGCTTGCCCTTCCTGAAATTGGACACGCTGGCACCGATCAGGCTGACCGTGTTGACGAACAGCCCGGTAGGGCGCGCCTCCACAAGAGGCACGCCGAACCAGTGCATGACAGGAACCAGCACCAGAGCCGATCCCACACCGCCCAGAGCAAAAACGAAACTCAGCCCAAAGGCGAGCGCGGAAAGCGAATATGCGTCCATGTCCGAAATCCGAATCAGCCGAGCTTGTACAACGGGCCGGGCTTGAACTGCGTGGCAAGCGCTTCCGTGGGAGCGGAAACGCCCTTTACCTCGTCGAATCCCTTGTGCAGGAGATACGTGTAGGCCATTGCGCCACGGAAAATGGCAGCACAGAAAACCACGATCAGCTTGTCCTTGGGCAGTTCGTCAATCCGCGCCGGCAATTCGTGCAGGGGAATGTTCACGGCAAAGGGGAACTCCAGGCAGGCGACTTCCTCGCGGGTGCGAACATCCAGAAAGAACGCCTTGCCTTCCTTGGCCAGCTTGGCCGCAACATCCGCAGGGACAGCGTGTTCTCCAGTGCCGAAGAAATCAAAATCCATCTCAGAAAGAATTTCGTCAATCCGTTCCATTTCAGTCTCTCCAATGGTCTATTTGGCAAAATCACCAAATATCAATATAAAAAAAGACGGCGCCTGCCGTGCCCGAAAACACACATCATTCAACAAAAAGCCGAATGCGGACTACGTGTTACGCCCGGAGAAACATTGCGTCAATGCATTTGCGCGATTGCAGCGGGCAGGCACGATGATTTTGCCCGACCTGCTTCCGACAGATTCAGCGTGTTGCCATACCCGCGGTTTCCTGAAATAATTCGCCGCATGAGTGACAGCAAACCATATCTCACGGAAGACGGCACATTGGTCATCCCTTTCGAATGCGCCGACAACACCGACAAGTACTGGAAAAAGGAAGGCCACAAGATGGCGGAAATCCTGACAGAGCTGAATGCTCCAAAGGAAATCTGGGAAAAATACACGCATGTCCCCTATCCCGAGGACAAGGACGAATAGGAAGCAGCGCCCGCAGACCAGCGGCCTGCGGGCGGGATCATTCTAGTCGAAAGCCATCGAAACCTTCCACTCCTCCCAGACCTTGCCGACCAGATCGGTGCCGGGCTTGAGCACGGACTTGCCGGGCCGCCACCCCGACGGCGTGGCCTGACTCCCCTCGCTGGCCCGAACAAGCTGAAACGCCTGAATCTGGCGCAGGGTTTCGCCCACATTCCTGCCCACGGGCGGCGAAAGCACCTCGAAGCCCTGAATCACGCCATCCGGATCGATCAAAAATCGACCGCGCACATCCACTCCGGCCTCCTCGTCATGGACGCCGTAGGCCTTGCCCACATTGCCTCCCCCATCGGAAAGCATGGGGAACGGCACGGTGCCTGCCGTGATCATTTTGGACAATTCGTGATCCACCCACATCTTGTGTACGAACATGCTGTCCACGCTCATGGAAAGCACCTGTACGCCCAACTTCTCGAATTCGGCATTCTTTTCAGCGACCGCTGAAATCTCGGTCGCTCAGACAAAGGTGAAGTCACCGGGATAGAAGCACAACGCCACCCAGCTCCCGAGATATTCGGAAAGCGTGACCGAGGAAAACTCCCCATCAACATATGCGGGCGCGGAAAAATCCGGCGCCTTCCTGCCTACCTGAATCATCGGCGTTCCTCCTTGCGCTGGCCGAGGTGCATTCTCCACGGAATCGCCCCAGGGGGCGGACTCTCCCACCAGACCGCCCGTGGGTCTGGCGCATCCGATCTTCTTTTCCGGCATGGCTATCCCTCCGGATATTGATTTTTCCCGAACAAGAACTGCCGCAACCAAAGATTTCGTCCATGACGCATATCACATCATTCCCGATCACGCATGGTTATAATCCTCGAAAAAAGACTGACGGCCTATGATACCGAAAAATGCTTCACGGATCGACAGGGCGCGACCGTGAGGCCCCACCTACGCCCCACACGGAGACCAGCCATGACCGCCGATCCCGGAAAACTGGAAATGAAGATTCGCGAAATGTATCCGGAAATAGACAAGCACGGCATAGAAATGTCCGTCGATTTCGACAATCCCAAGGATTGCTGGATCATTACCTTCAACAAGGACGGCAACGTCATGTCCACGCATCTGGAACGCGCGGACGCGAACGATTGTCTCGACGGCAAACGATGCGTGTATCTGGGCAATCAGCTCAGCGGCTTCGTGGATGCCTACTGTCTGGAAAGCGGCAAGTGCCCGGCACGGAAGCCGTCCTGCTGACCGGGGGCCCTCTCGGCACTTGCCGGACAGCGCATGATGGCCTACAAACGCCTTCATGCATTGCATCCGCCACATCAAGCATTGGTTGATCATGTCCGCACCGCTCCTCGCGGTGCTGGGCGTGATCCATTTCCAGATAGGTTCCGAAGCGGACATCGTCCAATTCTTTCAGGCTGAACGAGTCCAAAGCCCGCAACTCGCATCGTGGCTCGCCTGGTTCACCAGCTGGGGCAACAGCCTGTTCTACGTCATCTATGCGGTCATGGTCTTTCGCGCCTTCCGTTCCCGGGACACGTCGCGCAAGCGGTTCGTGTTCGTCTGGCTCGGCGCGCAGCTGGTCATAGCCCTGCTCGCCGTACATTTCACCAAAATGACCATTGGCCGCCCCCGCCCCGGACAGGGAGAGTGGTTCGAACCGCTGACCACCCGCGGCGCACAGCATTCCCTGCCCTCGGGCCATACCACGGAATTCACGGGCTGGACCCTGCCGCTCGGCCTCCGATACTGCCTGCCCTGGCTGTCCGTACTGCTCGGCATTCTGCTGGCAGTCATGGGCTTTTCCCGCGTCTATCTCGGCTGGCACCACCCGTCCGACGTCTTTTTCGGCTGGCTGCTCGGTTCCGTGACCGGCCTCGCCGTCACCCTGCTTGCCCCAAGGAAATCCTGATGAAACGAATCGCCGACACCCTCTGGAACATTTTCGAGCGCCACCCCTGGCTTTCCATGACCGCCGTGGTCATTGCACAGACATGGTTCACGCTGAACAACCGCGCCCTCTGGTTCTCGGACGAAGTCCGGTACGCCAACGCCTACCAGAATCTCGTGCAGCACGGAAAATGGCTGGTGCTCTCCCTGAACGGCCAGCCCTACCCGGACAAGCCGCCGGTCTATTTCTGGTTTCTGTGGCTCATCGACAAGCTCACACCCGCAGACATGCCCACCGTATTCTTCATCGGTTCGGCCCTGTCCGGCCTGCTGTTCCTGTTTGCGGCCCATGCTCTGGCCCGCGCCCTGAAATTTTCCCGATCCGTTTGCGCGGGCTCGTCACTGGTCCTGCTCTCCACGTTCTTTCTCACCGCCCTGTTCCACTATTCGCGCATGGACCTGCTCTTTGCAGCCTGCATCATTCTGGCTCACGCCTGCTTCTACAAGGCGTTCACCAATGACAGGCAGGGGCGCTGGCCCGTCATCGCCTTTGCCCTGTGCGGTCTGGGAACCCTCATCAAGGGACCGCTCGCCATCATCTTTCCCCTGCTCACGTCCGGCCTGTTCCTCGCGTGGAAGGGACAATTCAAAAAGCTGTTCACGCGCCCCATGCTCCTTGGTCTGCTCGCCATGCTGGGCATGATCCTGCTCTGGATCGCAGGCGTGATGATCGCGGAAGGTCCGTCCTTTCTTCTGGACACCGTACTTGGCAAGCACGTGATCCAGCGCGCCACGAACACGTTCCACCACAAGGAATCCCTGGCCTACTATTTCATCGCATTCCCGCTGGCATGGCTTCCGTGGACCCTGTTCGCCGGCGCCGTGAACTTCCGTCCGATGGGCACTGCCGACTTCTGGACCGGATTGTTCGCGGACCGCAAATACGCCGGCCCGAACACCTTCCTCTGGATCATGTTTCTGAGCGGCTTCGCGTTCCTGTCCAGCCTGAGCGGCAAGGTGCTGGTCTACATCCTGCCCCTGTTCCCGCCTCTGGCCATTCTCACGGCCCTGGCTCTGACAGAACTTCCCGCCAAGCGCGCAGCCCGATGGTGGACACTGGCCGCCGGACTGTTCTGCCTGCTCGGCGCGGGCCTGCTTCTGGGCGGAGACTTTCTGCCTTTTCCGGTCCCGGTGCGCGGACTCGGCATTGCCGCAGCCCTGCTCATCACCTTGGGCGTAGGCTTTTTCCTGCTGCGCAGGTCGGGCCACAGGACCGGCCTCATCTTCGCGGCTCTGGCCCTCACGGTCTGGCTCTATCCCGTAGGCTCTCTGGTTGCCCCGTCACTGGACAACGCCATGAGTCCCAAACTCACGGGCCAGACCATGAAACGCTACATCGATGACGGACACACTCCGTTCGCCTACAAGATATATTCCGGCATCTTCACCTATTATGCGGGAAGCGACATCGCGGAATCCTCGGACCTGAACCACATTGCCGCCCGCATCAGGGGGCTGGACAGGGCGATACTGGTCATCCGCGAAAAGCACTGGACGCCATGGAAGAACAGACCCGAAGGGCTGCTCCCGGTGCTCAGGCAGGAAATCTCCGGGCAGAGCTACATCCTTGCCGTGAAGAACTGACTCGAAGAGATGCCGTAGACAATCTCTAGACCAATGGGTATATATTGGAGATGATCAAAACCGCATTCCGCACTCTGGCTCTGTTCGGCCTTGTCGTGATGCTTCCGGCCTGCGCCGCGTATCCCGTGGTGCAGGTGGCTGGCGGCGCCATGACCGCGTATGATGCGGTCATCTGGGCCGAGGGCAACATTCCTGCGGACAGCATCGACCCGAACTGCCGGTACGCCCTGCCGGACAAGGTGCTGGAACGCCGCCTGAACGAACGGCTCCAGCTCAACGCCATCCGTTCGGCGCGCGGATACGTGTTCGACGGCCACGCCTATCTCGTGGGCAGCTTTGCCACGCGCACGGCTGCCGACCATGCCGTCAACGTGGCTTCGGGCGTGGACGGCCTTCAGGTCATCACGGTCAAGTTCTACCCGGCAGACCACGACACCCCGGGCGAAGACATCCGACTTGCCCAAGCCATTTCCGAAGAGTTCTCGCGAACCGGCGCAGTCGGCACCTCCCGCATCCGGGCCGCAGTCGTCGCAGGCAACGCCATTGTCATGGGCGTGGCCAAAACCCCGGCCGACAAGCTCGCTGCCCTGAACGTGGTCCGCAACACCCAAGGCATCGCCGAGGTCGTGGATTACGTCAAAATCACCCAGCCCGAAACAGCTCCTGCGGATCGGAAAGTCTGCTCCGCCAACCAGAAGTAAGTCTCCGACGGCTCAAGAACCTTTTCGAGAAAAGGTTCTTGAGAATCTCCCAAAGCATTTTGGCTCTACGCCGCCTGAAAGGACAAGGGAACTTGTCTGGCTCGTTGGGCGGCGTAGTTGAGCGCGGAAACGCGAATACCTGTCCTGTCGAAAAACACAACTCGGGGGGAACAGGCAAACAAAGGAAAAACATCTCTTTCGGACCACCCGTTTCGAGAATTTGAAGAGGCTGGATGCATGTCCCGGCAGGGCATGCATCCAGCCTCTTCAAATTCTCGAAACATATGGGGATCCAAGGGGCCTTGCTCCTTGGCGGGTCCGGGCAGCGCCCGGCCTCCCGGGAGGGTCGCCGAAGGCATCTCCTACTTCAGCCCCAGACTCTCCGCAGCCTGTCTGGCCAAGGTCTCCACAGTGACATCCATGATTTGCCCCTGATCGAACAGCCGGATTTCCCGAGCATCGCCGTACAGAGCCTTGAGAGCGGGCCGGGCTTCGGTGGCCCCGAGGATACCGAGCGTCCAAGCGGCATAGCCCCGATTGTACGGGTCATCCTCGTCCAGAGCCGCAATGAGAAACCGCTCGCCCTGACTCACGAGTTCGGGCCGGACCTGCGCCAGACGACCAAGCCCCCAAAGCACGCCTCGCCGCAGCTCGGGATGATCCAGAAAATTGCCGTCGCACTTTTCGTCGCAATAGATGTAGGAAGCCAGAATGGTGTGAAATTCCCTTGCAAGCCGTTCATGCCGGGCCATGGCTTCGGCCATGAATTCCGGGATGCCCCAGCCGAGATTGCCGGACTCCTCGTTCATGTACCACATGCAGGTGCGCATGAGCACTCGGGCCTTTTCCATGCCAGCTTCGGCCATGCGCGCGGCAGTCATGCCAAACGCGACCACGGCCCGCCACCGGACATTCTCGTCCCTGTCCAGCCGCAGGGAAAACAAAGGCGGCGCAAGCAGCCCCGGAGCCCAGGCATCCAGTTCCGTCAGCCGATCCTGCCAATCCTCGGCCGCCAATATGTTCCGAACATCCTTCTTTATTTGACGAAATCTCGACATATCTGTCTCCTTTCGGAATATCCTTTATTTTCAGCATGATTCTCGCACAGGATTCATGAAAAGGAAAGCCAGACAGGAAACATTCTCAAGAATGGCAATGCTTCGAATCGACAAAAAAAACAAGCCCTGTCCACACTCGCAGACAGGGCTTGCAGATAAAGCGTCGAAAAGGACCTAGCAGTTGGCCTCGACCTCGGAACGCAGCTCTTCGGGAACGTCGAAACCGGACTCCTCGGCCTTTTTCAGGCATTCGGAAGCCTTGCTCCATTCCTCGCGGCTGGCGTGAATGATGGCCCTGTTGTTCCAGGCCGGACCGAAATGCGGCTGGATGTCGAGCACCTTGGCCAAGGTGACTTCGGCCTCCTCGAAATCGCCCTGAATCATGTAGGCGCTGCTCAGAGTGGACAGGGCCTGCACAAACTTGGGATCGTACTTCAGGGAACGCTTCAGGGCCTTGATGGCATGATCCACGTCGCCCTTCTGAAGCATGACGAATCCGATGTTGCCCCAGGGAACAGCGAAAAAAGGCCGCTGCTTGGTGGCTTCGTTGTTGTAGTTCAGGCAACCGTCCAGATCGCCGCGCTGCAGGGCGATACCGCCGAGCTGCACATAGGCTTCCGCCATCTTGGGCGAATTTGCCACGGCTTCCAGAAACTCGCGTTCGGCTTCCATGAACTCGCGCTTGGCCAGAAAGGCCACGCCCAGATTGTAATGGGTGTTGCCGCAACCGGGGTTGCCCTGGAGTTTGCCTTTGAGGTCCGCGATGTAATCATCGATGTTGTCGAACTGTTCCATGACAATCGTCCTTGATTTTAAAGCTTGATGCCCTGCTTTTCCAGAAAACGGGAATACCAGAGGCAATATTCGTAGATGGGCCGCACCTTTTCGAAATTCATGCACAACATCACGTTGAACTCGCTCACCGCGTCGATGAATTCCTGATTCACCTGACTGCCCATGTCACGGATGAAAAGCTGTGTAAGCTGATGCGCGGTGTGGCCGGACGTATCCGTGCGGATATCGATGGGGTCGAAGGGCGCAGCGAACGGGTCCCACTTGTCGTAACCGATGCGGTCCACGAACTTGCGCCGACGCGGCGACATCTTCTCATACATGAACCGCTTGCGCTCTTCGATCTCCTGCGGAGTCAGAGGCTGTTCGGGCAGATCGGACATGGCTACTCCTCTTCACCCTTGACGTAGCCGCCCAGCACCACGGTGTTTTCCTTGCAGCTGGCGCAAGCCGACTTGTCCTGAGAACAGGAACCGCAGGCATCGGAAACCGGGGCAGCTGGTTTGGGCGCGGGCTTTTTCTCGGCCTTGGGCTCGGCCTTTTTCTCGGACACGCCGAGATAGCCTTCATTGAAATCCGTGATCAGAGCCATGGACACGGGCACGAGCATCTCACCAAGCCCCTTGAAACGGGAACCGATGGATTTGGACAATTCCTCGCTGAGGGCAAGCAGCTTGTCCAGAATGATGTCCATGTTCACGGTGGGATATTTTTCGCCGGGCTTGAATCCGGTCAGGGAACAGGTGTGTGCCTTGCCGCCGATGGACGTGGGCACGCCGTACAGACGGCAGGTGATGGGACGATGCTCGTACAGGGAACAGAGATCGTCATCCGACAGCAGGGGACAGCGGACGCGTGCGCGGGAGACTTCTTCCAGCACCTCGCGGGCGCCTGCGCCATCCCGGCTTGCCTTGAAAACCTTGCGCTTGAGCTTGTGGATCTGGCGATCGGCCTTGTCGGCGCGCTCCATGATCCTGCTGCGTTCCATGCCGGAATAGGCTTGATTGAACTTGTGATTCAGATAGATGGCTTCGACCATGGTGATGTCGAAGAGGGCGTTGCAGCAGTCGCTGCACCCCTTGCCGCACTTGACCAGTTCGCCCATGTCTGCGTCGTGCTCGAACTTCTGGAACACGGCGTCCACTTCGGCGACAACGGCTTCGTACTTCTTGAAAAATTCGCTGAAATCCAGGGCCATTGGTCTCTGCTCCTCCACCGGAAGCGCATACGCGTCCCGGGCCGATGTCAATGCTTTGTGTAATTAAGTCGGATATGGCGGCCGTCAACCATGAAAGGGGAAATTTTCCGGCCTTTTCGCGGAAAGCCGCCTGCGGGGGGAATGCCTGCGGTCGCGTGGGGAAGGAGAATCCCCCGAGAGAAAATACGAGCCGGGAGCGGCAGAGGACCGCCGCTCCCGGACGTGATCGGAATTATCCGAGACTAATCTTCTTCGACGGTGATGGCGTCCTGCTCGCAAACTTCCACGCAGGATTCACAGCCAAGGCACTCTTCCTCGTTCACGGGAACAGCCTTGCCGTCCTGGAGCTCGTAGACTTCCACGGGGCAGACATCAACACATTCGCCGTCACCAACACATTTGTCATTGTCGACAGTAATTCTGTAGCCCATTTTTCCCTCCAAGATACTTTTTTGCGGGGTTGGCCTCGGGTCAAAGGCCTGTTGAGTTTTCCGCCGATCGCAGTCTATTCGCGTTTCTCGACGGGTCTCTTCCGTTAATGCGACAATCCGGAGCAAAAACACCGGACTCGGATTGCTGATATAACCATGCCAGCCCTGTGTCAAGACAGATGTGGGATTTGCCTTCAGGTGCCTGAAGTCGCGCAAATGAAACCCGGTTGTGATTGCGCCCCGACTCGTTTACCCTATCAGGCCGATTGCTACCCTATTTAACGGAAGGATATACACATGTTCACACAAGACGAACTCAAAAAATACGCGGAAACCCTGTGGTGGGGACTGGCTACGGCCCGCACCAAACCCTATGAGACCGGAGACCTGATTCTGCTCCGCTACGATCTTGAAGCTCTGCCTCTGGCCGAGGCCATGTACGACCTGCTCGTGGAAAAAGGACTGTGTCCGATCGTACGTGCCAACCCCTCCCCGAAGATGGACCTGTCCTTCTACGGCAAGGGCACCGACGAACAGCTCAAGGCCATTGCGCCCGGGGACCGGGAATTCACCGGGAATCTGAACGGCCTGATCTCCCTGATCGCGCCCTCGTCCCTGACCCATCTCAAGGATGTGGATTCCGGCCGCATCGGCATGGCTGCAGTGGCGCGCAAATTCATGCGCGAAATAATGGACGCGCGCGAACAGACCGGGGATTTCGGCTGGACCCTGTGCATCTACCCGACCAAAGCCATGGCCGAAGCCGCGGGCATGTCACTGGATGATTTCAAGCAGCAGGTGGTCAAGGCCTGCTATCTGGATCAGGAAAACCCGCCCGCCAAATGGGCATCGGTGTTCGAGGACGCGCAAAAGGTCAAGGCATGGCTCAACGGCCTCGGCATCCGCTCCCTGCACATCAAATCCGAACACACCGACCTGACCGTAGTGCCGGGCGAGCAGCCAGGCCAGTGGCTCGGCGTTTCCGGCCACAACATTCCGAGCTTCGAAATCTTCCTGTCCCCGGACCACCGCCACACCCGGGGCGTGTACTACGCGGACCAGCCCTCCTACCGCTCCGGCAACTTCGTGGAAGGTGTGCGTCTGTCCTTCAACGACGAAGGCGTTGCCGTGGACGTGCAGGCCAAGCAGGGTGAGGATTTCGTGAAAAAGCAGCTCCAGATGGACCCCGGGGCCGCCCGCATCGGAGAATTCTCCCTCACGGACCGCCGTTTCTCCCAGATCAGCGAATTCATGGCCAATACCCTGTTCGACGAAAACTTCGGCGGCGATTACGGCAACTGCCACATTGCTGTGGGCGCATCCTACGCCGACACCTTTGCCGGGGATCAATCCACGCTGGACACGGCCAAGAAAAATGAACTCGGATTCAACTCCTCGGCCCTGCACTGGGATCTGGTCAACACCGAACCCAAGACCGTGACCGCAACACTGGAAGACGGCTCCGAAGTGGTCATCTACGAAAACGGCGAATTCAAAAACGAGTAGGATCATGAGCAAACGGAACATCTACCTCAGCACAGTGCCTCCGGAACAGGCCGTGATTCTGGCCAAGCAAAACCTCGACCGCGACGCGCTGCTGGGCGTGGAGACCGTGCCGACTCATGAGGCGGCCGGGCGGGTCACGGCTGCTCCCGTGATCGCCCGGTGCTCCTCGCCGACCTTTCATTCCGCGGCCATGGACGGCATTGCCGTCCGGGCCGAGGACACCTTTGCCGCGCGCGAGGACCTGCCCGTGCGCCTGTCCCACCCCGATCAATTCCAGTTCGTGAACACGGGCAATCCCCTGCCTTCGGGCATGAATGCCGTGATCATGATCGAAAACGTGGTGCAGGTGGACGAAGTCACCGTCGAAGTGGACACCCCGGCCTTTCCGTGGCAGCACGTTCGCCGCATCGGCGAGGACATCGTGGCCACGGAACTGCTCCTGCCCCAGAACCGGGAACTCACGCCCTGCGACCTCGGTGCGCTTCTGTCCGCCGGCCTCTATGAAGTGACGGTTCATGAACGTCCCCGGGCCGCATTTCTGCCCACGGGCGATGAAGTGCTGAACTTCCGGGATCATCCCGAACCCGAGGCCGGGCAGGTCATTGAATCCAATTCACAGGTCTTCCGCGCCTACGCCGCATCCTGGGGCATGGATGCGACATGGTCCACACCGGTTCCGGATTGTGCTGCGGCTCTGGAACAGGCCGTGCTCGACGCATTGGACAAGGGCAATCACATCGTGATCGTGGGAGCCGGCTCCTCGGCTGGCAGCAAGGACTTCTCCAGAACCGTGTTCTCCTCGCTGGGCAAGGTGCTGGTCCACGGTATCAGCGTGATGCCGGGCAAACCCACCCTGCTTGCCGTGACCGACGAACGCTCGGGGCATCCGGGGCGCCTGCTTGTGGGCGCACCGGGCTATCCGGTCAGCGCCGTGGTCTGCCACGAAAAGATTCTTGCCCCCATCGCATCGTGGCTCATGCGCAAGGCCGAACCAGCCCGGGCCACAGCCGAAGTGGTCATGGCCCGCAAGACCCCGTCCAAACCCGGCATGCGCGAGGCCATTCGGCTGGCCTGCGGTCGCATCGGCGACAGGCTGATCGGCGCGCCTCTGGCTCGCGGCGCGGGCATGATCACCACCATGACCAAGGCACAGGCCGTGGCCTATGTTCCCGAGGAATCCGAAGGGGTGGAACAGGGTGAAACCCTGCGCGCGGAACTGCTGGTTCCCGAAGCGGAAATGAACCGCGTGCTGGTGCATGTGGGCAGCCACGACAATACGCTGGACCTGCTGGCCAACGAACTCATGGGCCTTGCCGAACCGCTCCGTCTCGTGTCCAGCCACGCAGGCAGCATGGGCGGACTGAACGCGCTCAAGGCAGGCTCCGCCCTGTTTGCAGGCGCACATCTGTTCGATCCGGAAACAAACGATTTCAACTTCCCGTTCCTCAAACGCTATCTGCCGGACATGGACGTGACCGTGATCAACCTCGCGATCCGTCATCAGGGCCTGATCGTGGGCAAGGGCAATCCCCTGAACATTCAGGGAGTGGCCGATCTGACGCGCGAGGACGTGAGCTTCATCAACCGTCAGCGCGGAGCCGGGACCCGAATTCTGCTCGACCATCACCTCAGACAGGCCGCCATCGATCCGCGCTCGGTGCAGGGGTATGACAACGAGGAATTCACGCATATGGCCGTGGCCGTGAACGTGCTGACCGGGGCCGCCTCCTGCGGACTGGGCATTTATGCCGCGGCAAAGGCCCTTGAGCTGGACTTCGTGCCGCTGGCCCACGAGAGGTATGATCTGGTCATTCCCACGGCACATCTGAATGATCCCCGCATCGTCAGTCTGCTCGAACTGGTGCGCTCTCCGCGCCTGCAGCAGGCTGTCCGCGACCTCGGCGGCTATGAAACCGACCTTGCGGGCCGGGAGATGCAACCGGGCATGGGACTCGGCCACTAGGCACCGAACCGTGACAGAAAAAAGCCCGGAGCATTCAGCCCCGGGCTTTTTCTGTCACGAAATCACCGGACCAGTACCGAAGCCCGGACCGCGAAATCCCGCAGTTGTTTCTCCAGCTTCAACTGAAGCATGCCCTTTTCACTGCCAGCCAGCGCAGCTTCGCATGCCTGCGAGGCCACCCCGTCCGGACCGTTGCAGCCGTCCACGGGCGTGAACGAGTCCGCATCCTTCCAAAGACTTCTGCCCGGCAGAAAGGATTGTTCCAACCCATTGCGCGAGGCCCGGACAATGGCCGCATAGTCGAATCCGTGCTCCTGCACGGCGCGCTGGTATTCATGCGTCAGGTCGATGCGCGCCACGCCCGCGTCGTCCGTGTTGAGCGTAATCGGAATTCCGGCCGACGCATAGGTTTGCAACGGATGTCGGTCGCCCTTCACTCCGAGGATCTGATCGTTGCTCGACAGACATATTTCCACGGACACGCCCTTTTCCCGCATGCCCGCCAGCAGACCGGGCATGTCCTCCTCGAACGGCAGGTCCACACCGTGGCCGATGCGTTTTGCCCCGGCCACCTCCACGGCCTGCCGAATGTGAAACCGCAACCCCTCGGGTTCCACCAGCCCCAGACGCAACTCCCCGGCATGCAGAGTCACGCTGGTTTCCGGAAAATGTTTGCGCAATCCCTGAATCATGCGCATGTGCAACGCATAGTTTCTCATGGATGCGGGGTTGTCCTCGGGAGCCACCAGATTGAACCCCACCACATGCGGCTCGTCCCGGCACAGGGCAAAGGCATAGGCAAACTGGGCGAAAACCGCTTCAGGCTGCAGCACGCGTATGCACTGCTCCAGCCAGCGCACGGTCACGCCCTGTCCCGAGGTTCCGGCAACCAGCCTGGCAGCCTCCTGTTCCACGGCGCGAATCTGTGCGCGTACCGCAGGAATGGTCTCGAACACTCCGGTGTGTCTCAGCCGTTCGAACGTCGCATCCGGATCTCCGTCCCATCCGGCCTTGCGCGCAGCCCCCTTCAGCTCCGGCGGGAAAAAGGATTTCATCAGCTCCAGATACAGCACATTGCCCTGCCCGGCCTCCTGCATTGCCTGCGCCAGCATTTTTCCGGTATTTCCGTCCGAGGCCGGGCCGAAGCGGTCGAACGTGGCAAAGAAATTGTCATGCCCCCACATGGCCCGGGTGCAATCGAAATCGCGGTTGGACATGAAGTCCACCATGCGCCCGTACAGCACCGCATCGCCCAAGGCCTGTTCCGCAGGCTGCGTCCCCGGCCCGCACGGCGGCTGGCTCAACCCCAGAGGTTCGGTTGACACGCATAATCCCTGTTCCATGCTCCAGCGCAGAAAATCCTCGGCATACACAGCGCCGCTCAGATGGGAATGCAGTTCCCCGCCCTTGGGAAACTCGGACAGAAAGGCCCGCAAGCGAACCGGATCATCCCGAACCTCCTCGAACGCCGAAGCCGCAGCCATGACAGCGTTGTCCCGGCCTTCATGCCCGCGAGCAGCGCACCCCAATGCCGTTGCCATGAACAGAAGGAGCAGCGCCCATGCCATCACCTGTTTCATGCCGCGAATCCCATGCATCATCCAGCCTCCCTGCCGTGTTTCCGATCCCGTCCACAATGGATTGTTTCCAAATACCATCCGGCCGGATTCGGGACAAGCCGGGATATCGATTTTCCAGCTTCGTCCAAAAGAAACGACCACTGCCGTGTGACGGCAGTGGTCGAGAGTTCTTCCTTTTTTCGGCAAAAGCATCAGTCGCGAATCTCGGCGTAGGCGGATCGCCCTCGCACCAGCGCCACAAGAGCGGCAACGCCGATCAGCATGGCAAGAAGCAGATGTGTCCAATCGAACAGAATCACGAACTCCGGACTGTAGAACACGTCCGGCAGATTTCGCGTCACGCGCAGACCGCCGGTCAGAATCAGACCGGCCAGCAGCACGAGGCGTACCTTGCCCATGGGCGTAATCCCGAGACGCCCCTTCCACCGGGAGAGCCAGTTCGCAACAACGAGTCCAACCACGAACAGCAGGGCGGCAGCAGCCACGTAATGCACCTTGTGGACCATGAAGAAATCCGCGAGCCAGCCCAACCCGGGCAGATCGGAAATGTAGTAGCGTCTGGCAAGCGGCATCTGGGCCAGCCCGGTCACGCCAAGCACGGTCATGGCGAACACGTACAAACGGGAAATCCAGCGCGGATAAGCCCTAGTCTTCATGATCGCCCTCCTTCTTCCCATTCCCGGCAAGCCGGGCACCGAGACCGAGCACACCCGCGGCGATTCCCGCCACCGGCGCAATGACCGTGGCCACTGCGAGATTGGTTTCGTCCTTCATGACATCCCCTGCCGGAGACAGGTGTGGCCTGCCCCTGCCCTTTTGCACGGCTGCATCCAGTTCCTCGAACGGCACCGGAGACACGTAGAAAGTGTTGGTTCCACCGTTTTCCTTGTCGCCGTAAACGTACCCGTCCATTTCCCGAGCCAGTGCATAGGCCTTTTCCAGCATTTCCTCGCGCGGGCCGATCTGCTGCACGTCTTCCGGACAGGCTTCGATGCAGGCCGGAAGCTGGCCCTGTTCCACCAATTGATAACAGCGGTCGCACTTGTACATGACTCCGTTTCCAGCCAACCGGGGCAGCACGTGCCGATACAGCCCCACGCCGGACTGCCGCTGGGGGATATGCCACGGACACACGGCCCGGCACTTGGCCCCGCCAAAGCATATCTGGTCATAGATGCGCACGATGCCATTGGTTTCCCGGGCTGCAGCGCCGAACGGACACAAGTTGGCGCAAGGCGCATTGCGACAGTGCATGCACCGCCTCGGAATGTTGATCTCATACTCCTCGCCGTTCCATGTGCCTTCGGCAGTCTGGATGTACAGCCAGTTGTACGGAGTGAGCCTGTCGTCGACATCCCGCTTGTCCGACCAGTCCTCGGGCTTTGCCCGGCTGGCGGGAACCATGTCCGGAAACGGCTTTTCCGGTTCGGGAAACTTGGCGTGATTCGATTCGCGGCAGGCATCCACGCACGCACCGCAGCCTATGCACTTGGACAAATCCAGCAGCGTGGCCAACTCCACTCCGGATTCGGCCCTTGCGGCCCCGGGCAGCAAAAGCGATGCGCCACCAGCACCCACAGCCTTGAAAAAGTTGCGGCGGCTCATTCCTGTTGCAGAGATGTTCGATTTCTTCATGATGAATCCTTGATCAACGTGTCTTCTTCAAATACCCCTCATGGGTATAAAAATACCCTAATGGGGTATTTTTGTCTTTGTCAACCATCAAATATCGGAAGTATCTTCCCGATTTCAGGCAACACGTTTCCGAAGAATAACGTCAAAGCCATTTTTAAAGTGAGAGCAGCTCCTGACAAGCAGCACTTTTTACACTATTGTCAAAACAAAGCGTAAATTATCTTGACCTGAATCTCGTTTTTGATATATTTAACAACAAAGTCAAACAACACCCGCATTTCGACCTACGGCCTCGCGCCAACGACCGGCACTTCCTGAAGCCCTGATCGGGCCGAAGACAAAAAAATGAACATCGGTTCCATCGCCGGCTGGCGGGATTACGCAATGGAGAGGACATGAGCATGTTGAAAGAAAGCAAGAACACCAGCACGAAAACCGCGTATCTCATCCTTGATGGAACAACCTATGAACTCCCCGTCATCGTGGGCACGGAAAACGAACATGCCATAGACATCCAGAAACTGCGAGCAGAGACCGGCTACATCACCTTTGATCCCGGCTACGGGAACACCGGGTCCTGCACCAGCGACATCACATTCGTGGACGGCGAACAGGGCATCCTGCGCTACCGGGGATATCCCATAGAGGAAATAGCCACCAGCGGATCGTTCATCGAAACGGCATGGCTGCTGATCTTCGGAGAACTTCCCACCCGGACCCAACGCGAGGATTTCCGTAATCTGCTGAGCGAGCAGGAACTGCTGCACGAGGACCAGCGTCACCACTTCGAGGGCTTTCCCTCCAAGGGACACCCCATGGCCATTCTGTCCGCCGTGATCAATTCACTGGGATGCTATCACCCGGACCTGCTGGAAATCGAAAACGAAAACGAATTCGAGCGTGCAGCCGCCAAGATCATCAGCAAGGTACGCACCATTGCGGCATGGTCCTACCGCAAATCGCAGGGCCTGCCGTTCATGTACCCGAATCCGGGGTTGAGCTACTGCCAGAACTTTCTGCACATGATGCACTCCATCCCGCACAAGCCATTTGAGCCGAGCCGGGCCGAGGTGCGCGCCCTGAGCCTGTTCTTTACCCTGCATGCAGACCATGAACAGAACTGCTCCTGCTCCACGGTACGAATGGTCCAATCCACCCAGGCCAACCTGTTTGCCTCGGTTTCCGCTGGCATATGTGCGCTCTGGGGCAAATTGCACGGCGGCGCCAACGCAGCCGTGATCGACATGCTCCGCCATCTGCGCGACGGTGACCTGTCCATCCCGGAATATCTGGACAAGGTGAAATCCAAGGAATGCCGTCTCATGGGCTTCGGGCACCGCATCTACAAGAATTTCGACCCGCGCGCCCGCATACTGCGTCTGGCCGCCCACGACATGCTCAAGGACAGGGAAATCGACGACCCGCTTCTGGAAATCGCCATGGAGCTTCAGGAAGCAGCCCTGAACGACGAATACTTCATCGAGCGCAAGCTCTACCCCAATGTGGACTTCTATTCCGGCATCATTCTGCGCGCCCTGAACATTCCGGTAAACATGTTCCCGGTCATGTTCGCCATCGGCCGCATGCCCGGCTGGATCGCCCACTGGTGGGAAGCGCATCGAAAAGGTGTATCCCGCATCCACCGGCCGCGCCAGATATACACCGGTCCAGTGAACAAGAAATACATCCCCATGGATGAACGCAACTAATCGTCATCCCATGCATTTCAAAAGCAAAGCCCCGGATTCGTTCGGGGCTTTTTTCGTGTATCGTCATTTTTTTTCATTTTTTCCGTTTCATGCGAAACTTCATGCAAAACAATCCCCACAACAGAACAGCTCGACTATAGCACACAAAAGCAACAAAACATTTTTCAGCAACTCTTCCTCATTTTCCACAACGTCAAAACACATCGGTGATTTGACATAAAATTCAAAAACAGGATAAATTATACGATCTTTAATCAAACAATAGACAGGAGGATTTAATGCTGAAACGGTTACTGACCGCGACTCTTTTCATCTGCATTCTTTTTTCTGCGCAAAGCAGCCTCGCGGAAAAACCGACCATCAAACTGGTTTCAACTCCCTATGCCTGCGCCATCACCACGTCGAATCTGGCGGCGGCGGTATTGGACAAGGCCGGGTACAAGACAGAAATACTCATGGTTTCCGTGGCCACAATGTGGAAGGCCCTGGAAATGGGCGAAGCCGATGCAACCATGGTTGCCTGGCTCCCAGCCACGCACGGCACCTATTATGATGCCGTGAAGGACAAGGTCGTGAACCTCGGCCCCAACACCCTTGGTGCGCGCCTCGGCTGGGTGGTTCCCAAATACGTGACCATAGACTCCATCACCGAACTCGACGCCAACAAGGAAAAGTTCGATAACGAGATCATCGGCATCGCTCCCAGTGCAGGTCTGATGCTGCTCTCGGAAAAGGCGCTCAAGGAATACGATCTCGATCTGGAGCTCAAGGAAAGCAGCGGCGCGGCCATGACCGCCGTGCTGGGCAACCGCATTCGCGAAAACCGCTGGGTGGTCGTCACTGGCTGGTCCCCGCACTGGAAGTTCGGCCGCTGGGACCTCAAATATCTGGACGACCCCAAGGGCGTTCTTGGCGGCCCCGAGGAAATCGTGACCCTCACGCGAAAGGATTTTCCCAAGGAGCATCCTGAAGCCGCAGCCATTCTCGACCGCATCGAATGGGACATCAACGACATGCAGACCGTCATGAACTGGAACGAAAAACCTGACTCCGACCCGCTGGTCAATGCCAAAAAGTTTCTGGACCAGCACCCCGATCTGCTCGCCAAATGGCTCGGCAGGAAGTAGCGGCAAACGGACCCCAAAACGAATCGCCTGCGCAATTCCGAAAAAATGAAAAAAATGCTTGCATTCCCAAAGGGGCAAATATATATCTCCACTTCCTGACCGTGCCGAAGTGGTGGAATTGGTAGACACGCTAGGTTCAGGGTCTAGTGGGGGTCCCCCCGTGGAAGTTCGAGTCTTCTCTTCGGCACCATTGAATGCACAGCCCCGATCGCAAGATCGGGGCTTTTTGCGTTTCATGGGGAATCCCGTTCCGACTTCTGGAAAAAGGCCGGATATTGGAGTAGATACCGAACAACATCACCCCAACCCCAGAGCTGTTTCATGAAACGCCTCTGCTGCCTGCTTGCTCTGATATTCCTTGCCCTGCCAGCGCCATCGTCCGCGGACATCATTCCCGAAGGCATGAAGCCCGTGCCGGTTTTCGCGGTTCTGGACAATGCTGCCGACTATCCGAACCTCGTGTTCATTGCCGTGGAAACCCGGGGCGATTCCATCCAGCGGCAGCAGGTAGTGGGCCCCGACGGCCGAATTCGCAAGGGGTACAAGCTCAACAGGCTGATTCTGGCCGCCATGCCGGTCCCTCTGTTCGATCAGCGCGGGGGCCTCGGCAGCACCGACCTGCTCGCGGATCCGAAAGTACTCCGGTGCGACACGCCGCTGGAAGCAGGCGTCCGGTATGAACCAGCAACGTCGAACCTTGCCGGACAGACCGTGCACTACCAAGTGACAACCGTGTCCGACGGCTCGCTCATTCTGGAAAAAACACGCATCGAGGACCATGAATCCGGGCCGGGCCCCTTTCCCTGGCATCTGTTCCAGAACGCATTTCTGATCACGCTGGCCGTGGAACTGCTCGTCTTCATCCTGCTGCTCAGGGTCGTGTTTCGCTCGCGTACGCCGAACAGTCTGCGTGCGCTCACGTCCGTGGCTGCGGCGCAACTGGCCACGCTGCCTCTGCTCTGGTTCGTGATCACCCGGTACGGACTGACCGGAATCGGCGTGACGCTGGCTGCCGAAGCCTTTGCCGTGGGCGTGGAAACCGTGATCTACCGTTTTCTTGCCGGCCTCACCTGGCAACAGGCGCTGGCGGCCTCGCTGGTCTGCAACGGCGCCTCATGGCTGCTCGGCATGCTAGGTTAGCGAGAGCAGCACTCCGCACAGCAGAACCGGGTCAACATGGGGAGCGCTCCGGCGGGAGACAAGACGACAGTCGATGACCCGGACACCAAGCTGTTCCACCTCGGCAATGTCCAGCCCCGTGGGATACTGGCCCCTGGCGGAATCCACCATCACGTATTGCAGCACATCCTGCGGAACCAGCGAGGAATCATCCGCGCACAGGGTGTCGAGCAGCACGCGCACCTGTCCGGCCACGGACAGCCCCACCAGTTCGGGATCATGCGAAGTGTTGGGGACAAAGACCTTGGGACAGGCGTTGTCGGCAATGGCCCTGCCCACGCCCGAGGGAAGCAGGTTGGCGATCAGGCTGGTGTAGAAGCTGCCCACCGGATAGCAGATGAGTTCGGCCTCGGACATCACTTCACGCGTCCTGCGCCGTATCGCGACCCGAACCGGCTCCCGGGAATCAAGGGATCCGGTCAGCCAGATTCGCCGTACGCCCCGTTCCAGAGGCGCGGCCTCCTTGCCGGTCAGCAGATGCTGGCCCACGACAACCTCTCCGTCATCCAGCTCCGCAGCAATATGACAATCCGCCCCCACCACGGGCAGCACCGTGCCGCACACCTGCACCAGCTTGGAAAACAGGTAGATCACCGGTTCGATCTGACGCCGGTTGGCCAGATATCCGGCAGTCAGCACCACATTGCCCAGACTGGCCCCGCGCAGATCGAAGTCTTCGGGCATGTGATTCAGAAACTCGAAAAAATAGTTGCGGATGATCTTGCGCATGGGCCCGGGTACGCGCCGCACAAGCCTGTGTCTGCCATCGGCCATGCTCCTGAGTTCCGCCAGCAGGCTCTCCCGGTCGCTGTCATGGTCCAGACGATAGGCGAACAGTTCGAAGATTTCGGGATTTCCCTTGAGCGTCTGGTCGGCCAGAGCCATGAGCCGGTTGCGTATGTCGCCCACGGCGGGCATGGCAAACGCCTTGCGCAGCACGGCGGAGCTGCCCCCGGAATCAAAGGGCGTGATGATGTGAATGGAGTTGTGCGTCAGGGAAATGAGATGATGCGAGGTGTCACGCAGGGCCGTACCGCCGCTGAAGAACAGCACGCGCGGCCCGAGCTCCGGGGTGCGGCGGTACCGCTCCAGTTTCACGGGGTCCGGTATCCGGACTTCTCTGGTAATGCCGATACGCATGACACTCCCGTTCTAGTCGTAATTGGCGTGACAATGCCCTTTCTGTCGGGCCAGTTCATCCACGGCCGAATGCATCCGCTCCAGTTCGCCCAAAGCAAAGGCCTGCTCAAGCGCCCGGCAGGCGACCCGATACTCGTCGTAGAATTCATCGCCGTAACCGGAATATGTCACCATCAGCTCGGAATCCGCCAAAAAGGATTGCACGGCCCGGGCTGGAGGCATTTCTCCCCTGTGCACCATCTTCACGATCATGCCGAAGCTGATCTTCATCCGCTTCTTGAGTTCCCGATATTCCGGCCTGCGAACGCCCCGGCTTTCCACGGACGCATCCGGAACGCACGGTTCCGAGGTCTTCACCTTGACCTTGAGATGCATCTTGCCGAACTGGTCGCGAAGCACGATCTTGGCCTTGACCAGATCATCCACGCAGGCAAGCTCCCCCTGTCCGCCGCTCTCCAGGGCATCGGCAAGTCCGCGAAAGAAGGCGGGCAGCGCCTCCCGATCCACGAATCTTTCAAAGCGGTGTTCTCTGGACATTTCCCTCTCCGGAAGTTCGCGCATGATGCGCCGAATATCTACATGAGAAAGCCCTGCTCGGCAAACTCCGGCTACTCGGGCAGAAATCCGAAACAGGCCAGAATCTCGGCCCACTCGCCGTCCCGCTTCATGGCCTCAAACCCCTTGTCGAACAGGGCAAGGTGTTCTTTCCACCCCTTCCTGTTTCTGGAAAACATCACGTACAGCTTGCGATCCCTGAGAAGGGGCTCGAGAAATTCGATATCCCCCACATCCGCAGCTATGGTCGGATTCGTCTTGAGCAGATGAATGGCCACATACTTGTCAATGACAATGGCATCAACCCGTCCCGCCAGCAACTTGCGCAGGTTGAACAGATCGCTCACGGCCTCGTCCCGAGCCAGAAACGACGCATTATCGATAAGCGGCGTGTTCACATACCCCCGGACAACGCCGATGGTATACCGCCCCAGACTTTCCGCAGTCCCGTTCCAGACAACCCCGCTCCCGCTCCGGACGCACAGGGCGAGCGGCCCGGACATGTATGACCGGCTCAAACCGAAATCCCGGTCGCGATCCGCACTGTAGTAGGCATTGAACAGGGCATCGTACTTGCCCTGGCGGACCTCCTCCTGAGCCCGGGCCCACGGCAGAAAACGAAACTCGGCCTCCAGTCCGCCCCTGCGGCATGCCTCGCGAATGATGGCCGCGGCAACCCCCTGTTGCGGCATGTTCTCCCCGGCATACGGCTCCCAGTTCACGCTGGCGAAAAGCAGGGTCCGATCCCCTGCCCACGCATTTGCGCCAAACAGCAGCCAGACCGTCAGAAACATCACGATTCCCCGCACGCGCATTCCTCCGTCCAATGGTTCCGGCTTTCCGACAATACCCGATCCCGGCCCCAAGGCGAAGGATAATCACGAAATGGTCTTGACCCGCCTCGACACAAATGTATATACAAATATACATCATCAACCATTCAAACGAGTCCAGACACATGCCGCGCATCAGCAAGACAGCCATGATTCGGGAACACATTCTCGGCAAGATCAGAAACGGGGAATGGCAGACAGGCTTTCGCATCCCGTCGGAAGCGGAATTGATGCGCCAGTTTTCCGCCAGCCGCATGACCGTGCACCGGGCTGTCAAGGAACTGGCCGCCGAGGGATTCGTGGTGCGCGAACGCGGAAGGGGCAGCTTCGTGGCTCGCCGCATCCCGCGTTCCGAGCTGCTGGAAATCGGCGACGTGGCCGAGGAAGTTCGGCGACGCGGCGGCAACTACTACTGCCGGGTCCTGCTGCTGGAACTGCTGACAGCCTCCCCCGAAGCCATCATGATATTCGGCCCCAAGTCCGAGGGCTCCATAGCCCACTCCCTGATCGTGCACTACGAGGCGGACAAGCCCCTGATGCTCGAAGACCGCTACGCAGACATGCGCGTGGCCCCCGGCTATCTGGATCACGACTTCACCTCGGCCACGGCCCACAAATTTCTCATGCGCGTGGCTCCGCTGCAAAAGGCGGAACACGAACTGACCGCAGTGCTGCCCACAACCGAACAGCAGAGACATCTCGGCATCGGCGCAGACGAGCCCTGCCTGCTGCTCAAACGCAGGACATGGTCCGGGGGCAAGCTCGCGTCCTATGCCGAGCTGCTCTACCCGGGCTCCAGATACAGCTTCGGCGGAGAATTCATTCCCGCGAAATGACATCCAGAGGGAGGCGAACCATGACCGGACGAGTGATCACGGCCCCGACCGGCCCGGAAATTTCCTGCAAGAGCTGGCAGACCGAAGCACCTCTGCGCATGCTCTGCAACAATCTTGATCCCATGGTTGCGGAACGTCCCGAGGACCTCATCATCTATGGCGGCATCGGCCGGGCCGCTCGCAACTGGGAGTGTTTCGACAGAATAGTGGAGACCCTGCGCGAAATGGACGAGGACGAAACCCTGCTCATCCAGTCCGGCAAGCCCGTGGGCGTATTCCGCACCCACACCGAAGCCCCGCGCGTGATCATCGCCAATTCCAATCTTGTGCCGCACTGGGCCAACTGGGAACATTTCAATGAACTGGACCGCAAGGGACTGATGATGTTCGGCCAGATGACGGCCGGATCATGGATATACATCGGCAGTCAGGGCATTGTGCAGGGAACCTATGAAACCTTCGTGTCCATGGGCAGAAAGCATTATGACGGCAACCTGTCCGGCAAATGGATTCTCACGGCCGGGCTGGGCGGCATGGGTGGGGCCCAGCCTCTGGCCGCCAAATTCGCCGGAGCCTCCATGCTGGCCGTGGAATGCCGGGAAAGCCGCATCCGCAAAAGGCTGGACACCGGCTATCTCGACCTGCGCGCGGACAGTCTGGAACACGGACTGGAAATCATCCGCCAATCCTGCGCGGACAAAACGCCCGTAACCGTGGCAGTTCATGGCAATGCCGCGGAAATCTATCCCGAACTGGTGAAAATGGGGGTGCGCCCGGATGCGGTCACGGACCAGACCAGTGCGCACGATCCCCTGAACGGGTACCTTCCCCTTGGCTGGACCGTGGAGGAATGGGAAGCCAGGCAGCAGACCGCGCCGGACGAGGTCATGCTTGCCGCACGCCAGTCCATGGTCGGTCATGTTCAGGCCATGCTCGACTTCCAGACCATGGGTGTGCCGGTCTTCGACTACGGCAACAACATCCGGCAGGAAGCCTTCAACATGGGGCTGAAGAACGCGTTCGATTTTCCCGGCTTCGTGCCCGCATACATCCGCGACCAGTTCTGCACGGGCAAGGGCCCGTTCCGCTGGGCTGCCCTGTCCGGCGACCCCGAGGACATCCACAGGACCGACGCCAAGGTCAGGGAACTGATTCCGGACGACGCGCACCTGCACAACTGGCTGGACATGGCCGAAAAACACATTCGTTTCCAAGGGCTTCCGGCTCGCATCTGCTGGGTGGGGCTGGGCGATCGCCACAGGCTGGGACTGGCCTTCAATGAAATGGTCGGAACCGGCGAGCTCAAGGGGCCGATCGTCATTGGCCGCGACCATCTGGATTCCGGGTCCGTGGCCAGCCCCAACCGCGAGACCGAGGCCATGAAGGACGGCTCGGACGCGGTGTCGGACTGGCCCATACTGAACTGTCTGCTCAACTGCGCCTCGGGCGCGACATGGGTGTCGTTCCATCACGGCGGCGGCGTGGGCATGGGCTATGCCCAGCACGCAGGTCTGGTCATGCTCTGCGACGGCACCGAGGACGCGGACCGCAGGATTCGGCGCGTACTCTGGAACGACCCGGCAACAGGCGTGATGCGCCACGCAGACGCGGGCTATGACACGGCCGTGCAATGCGCAAGGGACAAGGGACTCAAGCTGCCCATGATCAAGTAGAAATTTTCGGCGGCCAACCGCCGAGCAACATCACGAGGACACAATGACCGCCTTGCTCGTCAGGAATCCCGCGCAGATCGTCACTCCCCGTCCCGGGGCGGTCCCGGGCCGGGCATTCGCAAAAGCCGACGTGCTGCACAACGATTCCATCCTTGTCGCGAACGGCGTGATCCAGGACATTGCCCCTCTCCATGACCTGGAACCTCGCGCGCACGAGCTGAACGCCGACGTGCTGGACGCGACGGGCAAGGCGGTGGTCCCCGGTTTCATCGACTGCCACACCCATCTGATATTCGCGGGCAACCGGGCCGACGAATTCGCCATGCGCACGGCTGGCGCGACCTATGAGAAAATCGCGGCGGCAGGCGGTGGCATCGCCCGCACCGTGGCGGCCACGCGCGCAGCTTCCGAGGACGAACTTCGGGAATCCGCGCTGGACAGGCTGAACCGCGCCATGCACAAGGGCGTGACCACGCTGGAAATCAAGTCCGGCTACGGACTGGACCCGGAAACCGAACTCAGGATGCTCCGGGTGGCCGCCTCCCTGAACAACATTCACCCGGTCGACGTGGAAATCACCTTTCTCGGTGCACACGCCGTGCCTTCGGGGATGGCCAAGGCCGACTATCTCGCCATGCTGCGGGACATGATTCCCGAGGCTGCGAAATACGCCCGGTTCTGCGACGTATTCTGCGAACAGGGCCATTTTTCGCCGGACGAAACCCTTTCCCTGCTGGAACTGGGCAGGGAGCACGGCATGATTCCCAAGCTGCACGCGGACCAGTTCCACTCCATCGGCTGCATCGACGTTGCCGTGGAACTGAACGCGGCCAGCGTGGACCATCTGGAGGCCCTGACCGACGCGGGCGTGGAAAAACTGGCCGAAACCGATATTGCCTGCGTACTCCTGCCCGGAGTCTCCCTGTTCCTGAACATTCCCTACGCACCGGGCCGCAGGCTGGCCGAGGCAGGCTGCGTCACGGCCATTGCCACGGACTTCAATCCCGGGTCCAACATGTGCCTGAACATGCAGCTCATGATGAATCTGGCCTGCACTCAGATGGGCATGTCCGTGGACCAGTCCCTGACCGGGGCCACGCACAGCGCGGCCCACGCCCTGCGCCTTGACCGAACCGGCTGTCTTGCGCCGGGCTGGCAGGCGGATTTTCTGCTGCTGGACACTGACGACTACCGCAATCTGATGTATTTCTACGGCGAGAACCATGTGCACACGATAGTGAAAAAAGGAATGCCGCATGATCCCGCAGCCCATTCTTGACCAGCTGATCCCGCCGGACCGCCCTGCGCCGTCCCATGACCCGAACGACGTGCTCCTCGGGGACGCCGCCCTGTTCCATGCCGAAGATTTCAAACACGCGACCCATGCCATTCTGGGCTGCCCGCAGGACATGGGCGTAACGCGCAACCATGGCAGACCCGGTGCGGCCAATGCCCCGAAAGCCATTCGTTCCTTTCTGTACGGATTCAAGCCCCCGGCAAAATCCGAGGTTCGTCTGATCGATCTGGGCGACATCGTTTCCTGCGACAATCTGGAAGCCTGCCACGAACGATTGCACGCCGCAGTGCTGTTCCTGCTCGAACAGGGCAAGACCGTGCTGGTCATGGGCGGAGGCAACGATATTTCCCTGCCCGACGCCTCGGCCGTGCACACGGCCTGTCCCGACTATGTCGCCGTGAACATGGATGCGCATCTGGACATGCGCCGGGCAAAGGCCACGCATTCCGGCACGCCCTACCGGGAACTGATTGATCAGGGCCGACTCGACCCCATGCATTTCCACGAAGTGGGCATTCAGCCATGGGCCAATTCCCCGATATATCTGGAAGAAGCCGCCACACTCGGTGTCAGCGTCCACCCCCTGCATCAGGTCAGAGATCAGGGGACCGACCGATTCCTTTCGACCCTGTTCCATTCGTTCGACAACCGCCCCCTGTTCGCAGGACTGGACATGGATTGCGTACGCGCCTCGGACGCCCCCGGTAAGCAAGCGCTCCAAGCCCGACCGGATTTTTCGCCGAAGAAATTCTGGACTTTGCCGACCACTGCCGCAAGTATGGGCGCACCGCGCTCTTCGAGATTACCGAAGTCAACCCGGCCACCGACCTTGACGGCCGCACCGCCCGGCTCGCGGCATTGACCCTGTATACTTTTCTCTACGGTATCCGCTGACATCGGAGGCTTTCATGCTCGTCACCATCAACCACACCGCGAATCTCGACCTCGAACACATTGTCGCGGTTGCCCGGGACAATGCCCGGGTGGAACTCGCTCCGGAAACCCGGGACATGCTCACGCTCCGGCGCACGCAGATCGAACGCCGCATCCACGAGGATGATCTTCCGGCCTACGGCTTCAACCGGGGCTTCGGTCACAACGTGGACCTTTCGGTCAAGCCCGAACTCCTCTCCGAGCTTCAGGAAAACCTGATCAAGTCCCATGCCGTAGGCGTGGGCGAAGCAGCGGACAAGGCCACGGTGCGCGCGGCCATGCTCCTGCGCGCCAATTCCCTTGCCCGGGGATTCAGCGGAGTGCGCCCCGAACTGGTGGAGCACCTGATCTCTCTGCTCAATGCAGGCGTGACCCCGGTCGTGCCGCAACTGGGATCGGTGGGCGCAAGCGGCGACCTCGCACCCCTGTCGCACATCGCACTGGTACTGATCGGTCTGGGCCGGGCCGAATTCCAGGGCAAGGTCATGGACGGGGCCACGGCATTGCAGCAGGCGGGCATGGAGCCGATCCGTCTGGAAATGAAGGAAGGGCTGGCCCTGAACAACGGGGTGCAGTTCATGACCTCCATCGGGCTGCTGGCCTGCCATGCGCTCAAGGACCTGCTCCGCACCGCGGCCATCAATTCCGCACTCGTGGCGCAGGTCATGCTTGCGCCGGACACCTATTACCGCCCGGATTTTCATGCGGTCCGGCCCCACCCGGGGGCACAGCGCGTGGCGGACTGGATATGGCGCCTCATGCAGAACTCGCCCATCCGCGAGGCGCACCGCGACGTGAAGACCGATGGTCAGTTGCAGGACCCGTACAACATCCGGTGCGCCGCACAGGTGCTGGGTTCCTGCCATGACCTGATATCGCAGGCCGAGGCCGCCCTGATCATCGAGGCCAACAGTGCCACGGACAATCCCATCCTGCTGCCCGACGCGAATAACGAATGCATCGACGTGGTTTCCGGCGGCCATTTTCACGGCATGCCCGTGGCCGTGCAGGTCTACAACCTGTATCAGGCCCTTTCCATCATGACCACGCTGGCCCATCAGCGTTCCGCCCGATTCGTGGACCCGTTCCGCAACAAGGGCTTGGGCCGCGATCTCAAATGGCCGGGCATGAATGCGGACGACGCCTCCATTTCCAGCGGCATGATGATGCTCGAATACACCTCGGCCTCGCTGGTCAACGACATCTGGGGCCATGCCACGCCAAGCCATCTGTTCAACATCCCGACCAACTCGGGACAGGAGGACCATGTGTCCATGGGCACCACGCTGGCCGTACGACTCGCCATGGCCCTGCCCAAGGCCGCGCATGTGCTGGCCATCGAACTAGCCTACATCCTTCAGGCCGTGGCCATCCGCAAGAGCCTGAACACCATTCCCACCGAAGCCGAGCTGCCCGAATGGGTCACGCATGAGCTGGACCAACTCAAGCAGCGCATGAATGGTGAAGGCAGGGGCATGGTCTTCAGCGCCAGTGTAGTGCGCGAGCACCCGGTCTCGGATTCGGACAAGCTGCTCAGCCCGGTGTCGGAACACCTGTTCGCGGACCTGACCCGGCGCAAGGTTTTCCCCACGGTCACGCGCGACCGCTGCATGGCGGACCAGATCACGGCACTTGCCGCGCTGGTGGAAACCGGAGAGATTCCGTCTTTGGCGAACGCAACCGTGCCGCTTTCCTGGTAAATGAAACTTTTTTCAAAAAAAGGCTTGCCAACTCAGCCGTTCTCACATAGAAAGATTCCCGCCTTGAACGTGCCGAAGTGGTGGAATTGGTAGACACGCTAGGTTCAGGGTCTAGTGGGGGTTCCCCCGTGGAGGTTCGAGTCCTCTCTTCGGCACCACGCAATCAAAAGGGTCGCAACACATGTTGCGACCCTTTTTTGTTGTGTTTCGTCTGTCCGCGCGGGTCAATGCTCGTAGTGCTCCCCAGCCTGTCCGGCAGGCAGTTCGGCCATGATCATGGGACGGCTGTCCACGACACGCGCCGTGGAACTGAGGCGGAAAAAGGCCATGGACTGCTGAAGCATTTCGGCCTGAGACGCAAGCTCCTCGGCGGTGGAGGCCATTTCCTCGGCTGCCGAGGCATTGGTCTGCACGACCTGATCGAGCTGCTCCACGGCCTTGCTGATCTGGTCGGCCCCGGAACTCTGTTCCTCGCTGGCAGCCACAATCTCCTGTACAAGCTCGGCTGTCCGCTGAATATCCGGCACCAGCGATTGGAGCATCTGACCAGCCTCGTCCGAGATGTCCAGCGTCTGCACGGATATTTCGCTGATCTCGGCTGCGGCAATGCCCGAGCGTTCAGCCAGCTTGCGGACCTCGGCAGCGACCACGGCGAACCCCTTGCCGTGCGTTCCGGCCCGGGCCGCCTCGATGGCCGCGTTCAGGGCGAGCAGATTGGTCTGCCGCGCAATTTCCTCGATGATGGATATCTTCTCCGCAATGGATTTCATGGATTCAAGCGCGCCGGAAATGGACGTTCCGCTCCTTTCCGCGTCCTTGGCCGCCTTGACTGCGATTCCTTCGGTGTTGCGGGCATTTTCCGTATTCTGCTGGATATTGGAAACCATCTGCTGCACGGAGGCGGACACCTCCTCGATGGCCGCGGCCTGTTCCGTGGCTCCCTGCGACATGTTCTCGGCCGAAGCGGACAACTCCTGACTGCCTGCGGACACGTTTTCCGATGCGCTCTGCACGTCGCCCACAATGCCGGACAGGTTGCCCACCATCTCTTCCATGGCCGAGGTGAGATCACCGACTTCGTCGCGCTGCCGCACATCGATTTCCGCAGCCAGATTGCCCCTGGCCACCTCCTTGGAAAACTCCACGCCGCGCTGCAACGGCCCGGCAATGGAGCGGGCCACGGCAAGAGCCACACCCACGATGATCAGGGCCAACACCAGCGCAAGCAGCCCGATGGATGTCTGCATGGCCCTGATGGGCTCCAGAACCTCGGCTTCGTCGATCTCCGCAAGCAACGCCCATGTGGTCCCGAACACGTTGACCGGAGTAAAGGCGGAAAGCACGGGATTGCCATTGTAGTCCAGAATGATGCGTGCGCCGGACTCGCCCTTGAGCGCACTGTCCGCAGCCACGGTATCCACGCCGTTCCTTTCGATCGTCCCGGCAAAGGACGCGGAAACCGAATGGCCTTGCGGGTCGAGAAAGGAATCCGAACGCATCCGCTTGTCCGGCCCGACCAGATAGGTTTCCCCGGTTCGCCCCATGCCCTCGCGCTGCTGCATGATGGCGTTGATGGACCGCAATGAAAGCTGCAGGGCTATGACCAGTTCGGTGCTGCCATTCACCACGAGAGGCCGGGCAATGAACGAAGCCGGCGCCCCGTTGCTCGGGGCATAGGGTTTGAAATCCGCAAAACCGGACTTTCCGGTTTCCAGAACCTTTCGCACAAGCTCCCCAAGGCCGGAGCCGGCAAACTTCCCATTCACCAGATTGGTTTGATAGTCGGCTTCCTGCGCAGCGGAATAGAAGCAGTATCCGTCCGGATTGAGCAGGAACAGGTCATAGTACCCGTACAATTCCTGGTATTTCCTGAAAAAGAATTCTCCACTGGCATCCCTCGGGCTGAATGCCTCGGCAACGTCGATTTCCGCAAGCAGAGCCCAGGTGACATCCCCGATCACCACCGGGGAAAAATAGGACAGCACGGGATTGCCGTTGTAATCCGAAATCACGCGGGTTCCTGTTTCCCCAGCCAGAGCCTGACGCACGGCTGCGGTATCGGCACGCCCCTTTTCCGGGTTTGCAAAGGAGGCCGAGACCGAATGATGTACCGGGTCCAGATGGGAATCCGAACGCATGAGCATGTCCGGCCCCACAAGGTATGTTTCCCCGGTCCTTCCCAACCCGCTGCGATTCGTCATGAGCGTATTGATGGCATCGTTGGACACCTGAAGCGCGACAACGCCGATCACCCTGCCCCCCTGTTCCACAGGGGCAGCCACGAACTGGGCAGGGACACCACCGGATGGCGCGTAGGGCTTCATGTCGGACAGGGCGACCCTGCGTTCCTCGACAGCCTGCCGCCACACGTCCCTGAGCGAGGAATCCACTCCCGCCGTACGCTGGCCGAAGTCGCCTTCCTTGGTCACGGAGAACACGATGTCTCCGTTGCCCGGAGTCATGAGAAAAAGGTCATGATACCCGTATTCATCCATGAATTGCCTGAAGAAGGCATAATAGGTGTCATGCACCTGTCTGTATGCCTGCGGCGCCCGGAACTCGCCATTGGTCAAGCCCCTGAATCCGCTTCCGGCCGCAAATGCCGAGGACAGGGAGATCAGGGCGTTCCTCACATGAGGATTGCCAGCCAGCACGGATGCGTCCCCCATGCGCTCCTGAAAAAAGGCCTCGATCTGCTGTTTCCTGATGGTCCCGAGCGCAGTGAGCCTGGACATGGCCTCGGAGCGCAGCACGTCCACGGTTTCCGTCAGTACACCGAGGTCCCCCATGCGCTCCGCAAAAAAGTTTTCTATCTGGACCTTCTTGATCTGCCGCACGCCTTCAAGCTGTCCGTAGGACGTTTCCATAAGCGCCTTGTCCGCAATGCGCATGGCCCAGAATCCGGCCACGGCAAGCGGAATCAGGCCGATAACCATGAGCAGGGCTATCAGCTTCGGTTTCATCCTGATGTCCTTGAACCCCATGAGATCCTCCCGGGTCAAAAGTTTCCATTCCTTCCCATGGTAAAGGCTCTCAGACGCCACACATGACGAATATTATAATAAACAGAACAGTCGATATCCTGTAGGCGACATGTTTCCGTGAAACGGAATCGATTGGGACGACTCACCTGAAAACGGACAGGGAACGAAATGACTCTCATCTCCTGGAGCGACGATCTTTCCATAGGCGTCGACACCATTGATGCCCAGCATCAAAAGCTCATCGACATGGTCAATGACGCCTATGACGCGGTTTTCTCCGGCGGTGATCCGGACGCCGCCTTTGATCTGATCGAGCGCATGAAAGCGTATGCGCTTGAGCATTTTGCGGCCGAGGAACGCATGATGGAAGAATGCGGTTATCCCGAGACAGGCGAGCACAAGCAGCGCCACCTCCAGTTTCTTCAGGAGGTGTTCCTGTTCAACCGGGACAAGTACAAGCGGGATCAACTGCTGGAAATATTCACGTTCCTGAGTTCATGGTTCAAGGAACACATCCGCCGGGAAGACAAGGCCATTGCGGCATTCATGACAGGATCGAACGAATAGCTCGGCATCGCCGGGGTCATCCGGTCAGTTCACGCCGGGGAATCACGACGCGAACCAGAGACCCCTTGCCGAATTCGCTTTCCAGGGAAAGGTCCCACTGATGCGCCATGGCCACCTTGCGCGCAATGCACAGTCCCATGCCCGAACCCTTGGGCTTGAGCGAAAAAAATGGATCGAACACGAACGGCATGTCCTTTTCCGCTATTCCCTGCCCCTGATCCCTGATTTCCATCACGCAGGCGTGCCTTCCCGCAGCCACGGTCACTTCCACCACAGGCTGTGCGCCATCGGAAAAATCCACGGCATTGCGCAGCAACTCATAGAGAGCGAGCACCCCCATTTCCGGGTCCAGCCGAAGCAACTGGTCCGGACAGACGATTTCCCAGCGCACCCGCCTGCCCTGTTCGGCAACCTTCACGTCCACGCGGGCCATGGCCTCCTCCAGCAGTTCGCGCACGCTGACAAGCTGCATCTCCCCGATTTCAAGGGCTGCATATCCGGTCACGTCGCCGACCATCTTCTCCAGACGAGATGATTCCGAAAGAATGGTTTCCAGCATCTCGTGAATGACGGAATCTTCCGAAGACTTGCGCATGACCAGATTGGCGAACCCGGCAATGGTCATGGTCCGGTTGCGCACCTGATGCGCCACGGACATGGCTAGCAGGTGCAGCCCCCTGCGGCTTTCCTCGATGATTCTGAGATCGCGATAGGACCGTATGGCCGTGGTCACGGCCGTAACAAGCCTGTCTGCGGTGAGTTCGGTCTTCTGGTGGTAGTCGTTGATATCCAGCTCGGTCACGACCTGCCGTTCCGGAGCTTCGCCCGGCTGCCCGGTACGGAGGATGATCCGAGTGAGATGATTGCCCTTTTCCCGGACGAATCGCGCCACTTCAAGCCCTGCGTCCGTGGTTTCCATGACCACGTCGAGCAGGATCACGGCCACGTCGTCCGCGACAAGTTCCATGGCTTCCCGGCCGGAATACGCGTCAAGGCACTGGATGCCCCGACCTTCGAACACGTAGTCGTCCAGAACAAGTCGGGTAACCTTGTGCACGAACTCGTCATCATCCACCACGAGCACCTTCCAGGCCCGGGTCTCATCCGCCACGGGTTCGATATCCACGCCGGCTTCGTCGGCGAACAGCAGTTCGTCATTCATGCCTCGAACATAGCACGAGCACGACCTCTTTGAATGATTATCTTCCCGCGCCGGAAAACAAAAAAACGCGGGGACGCAATGCCCCGCGCTCCCTTCACGTAACCGAGGCCGCCCCCCACACACGCAACTAGGCGTCCACCTCGGGCGATTGGGCGGAGTGTTTGCCGCACAGCCAGACAACAGACTGGGTACGGGGATCAAAATGCGGACTGACCTGCTCGGCCGCTCCGCATACTGCGCATGTGTAGCCGTCTTCCGCCTCCGGGAAATAATTCATCTTGTTCAGAAGCTGGTTGAACCGCGAGATGTAGGGGAACATGGGGTGCTTTTCGTGACGTCGGCGGTCCTTGCTGTTCAGCTTGCCGTTCTCGTTCACCTTGACGGTGATCATCCGCGACCGCTTGATCACGCCCTCCTTCTTGTCCATGACGATCCGGGTGGGCTCTTCCCAACGGCAGATGATCCGCTTGCGGGTCTGATCGTAGCGTACAGCCATGTCGTCCTCCCTTGCGGAACGCCGAAGCGCTGTTTCCGCATTGCAGCGGGCAGCCGGGGCATTCCGGAACCGGGAAAGGCTAGATTTCGTAATCCACAGCCTTCCGGCCCGAGGCCACCTTTCTGACAAAGGCGACACACTTCCGATGCTCCGGGTGCACCTGATAGGCATCAAGGGCTTCCCTGTCCACGTGCTCGGAACACAGCACCACATGACATTCCGGGTCCGCCGCCACGATCTCGCGACTCACCTCGATATGCAGCAGTCCGGGGATGCGTCCCCGCAGCGCTTCGAGCATTTTCTTCATGACTCCGGCGTTTTCCCAAGCGGAAACGCCTTCAGCCTCGTCCTTGAGCGTCCACATGACGACGTGCCTGACCATTTTCATCTCCTTTTCAATGCAAAATCAACAATTCCAGCCGACTGCGTCATGCGGCATTCAAACGGCACTACCCTACTTATTACACTATAAGCATGCCAGCCGCGCGTGTCATCAAACAATTCGTGAATATAACGCCAAAGTGTCGGCCAACCATGTTTTCCATCCCTCTTGATCGAAAAAGCAGCCAATACGCACCGCAAACGGGCTGTTTCAACGGCATTGCCGACAAAAAGGAGGAAAAAGCGAAACGCCGGATATACGGAGGCCCCGCATTGCAGGAATGCGGGGCCTCCTTGATGAATGCCTGTCACACGGCGGAAGCGTGGCGTTGCTCCAGGGGATTGCGGTCCAACCGACATGACGGCTTCATTTTTCGTCAGTGCCTACTTCCTGTTGTCGGCCATGGCCTCGGCAACGTGGCGCACCTTGATGGACGATCCGCGCGCCTTGAGGCCGCCGCGAAGCTGCATCACGCAGCCCGGGCAGTCGGTGAGCAGGACGTCGGCCCCGGTCGCCTCGACATTGTCGAGCTTCTTGCGCAGCAGTTCGGCAGAGAGTTCCGGGAATTTCATGGAAAAGGTGCCGCCGAATCCGCAGCAGACCTCTTCCTCGTCACACTCCCTGTATTCCAGTCCCGCGGTCCTGATGAGTTCGCGCGGGGCGTCGTGCACATCCAGTCCCCGGCAAAGATGGCACGGAGCGTGGTAGGTGGCCCTGGTCCCGGTCACGCGAAACTCGCTCGGGTCCAGCTTGAGCACGTCATGGGCAAAGGAGCTGAAATCGATGACTCTGGACGAAAAATCCATGGCCAGGGATTCCAGCCGGGGATTGCCCTTCACCAGCTTGAGGTAATTGTGCTTGAGATGCGAGGCGCAGGAGGCGCACATGGTCACGATGTAATCGTACGCTCCGCTCTGGAAGGCGCGCATGTTCTGCACGGCCACGTCTCTGGCCGCCTTCTTCTCGCCCATCATCATGACGGGCAGGCCGCAGCAGGACTGTTCCATGGGGAATTCCATGTTCACGTCATGCCCTTCCAGCAGCTTGACGCAGGCTTCCATCTGCTCGGGGTAGACGAAATCCTGCACGCAGCCCGAGAACAGGGCCACGGAGAGCTTGGGGTTCGCCACATCGGGGCGGAGGTCGGGCCACTTGTCGCGAAACGGTTTCTCGGCAATGGTGGGCAGCGCCTTGAACCCGTGGTCTCTGGCAAACACCATGGGCAGGTGACGGATGAAGCCGTCATCGCCAGCCATGGGCTTCTGCGCCCACTTGGCGGACCTGAGCAGGGTGTGGAAGAGCTTGCGGTTCTTCAGCACCTTGCCAAGAAGCAGGCTGGGCAGGGGATGTCCTTCCTCGTCCTGAATGCGGGTATGGATTTCCTTGATGATGCCGGGCAGATCAATGCCGCCGGCGCAGATGTCCTTGCACGCCTCGCAGTTGATGCAGTTCTGCACCAGATTCTTCGCCTTGTCCTTGCCATGGAAGAAATAGGTCAGAATCAGGCCGATGGCGCCGATGTAGATGTGACCCATCTTGTGGCCGCCCACAAGGCGGTAGACCGGACAGACATTGGCACATGCGCCGCAGCGCACGCAGCGCAGCACCTGCGAGAACAGCGGATCCCTGGCCAGTTCGCTCCGTCCGTTGTCCAGAACAACGTAGTGGATTTCCTTTTTGCCATCGCTGGCCGCGAGACATTCGTTCTCGCCCGTGATCCAGGTCACGTAGGAAGTCAGGGCCTGCCCCGTGGCATTTCTGGGCAGCGCCTTGAGAATGGTCAAGGCCGAATGCATGTCGGGCAGCAGCTTGTCCAGCCCCATGAGCGCCACGTGCACGCGCGGCAGAGTGGACACCAGACGGGCGTTGCCCTCGTTGGTGACCAGCCCGATGGTTCCGGTCTCGGCAATGGCGAAATTCGCGCCGGTGATGCCCATGTCCGCCTCGATGTACTTCTGGCGAAGCTCGCGACGAGCCACCTTGACCAGCTTCTCGATGTCCGGCTCCTGCTTCTTGCCGGTCACGTCCGTGAACAGGTCCTTGACCTGATACCGGGACAGATGGATCGCGGGCATGACCATGTGGGACGGTCCCTCGTGGCGCAGCTGGATGATCCATTCTCCAAGGTCGGTCTCCACCACTTCAAGATTCTCGTCCTCAAGGGCATGGTTGAGCAGAGTCTCCTCGGCGGTCATGGACTTGGACTTGACGATCTTCCTCGACCGGGTGGCCTTGGCGATCTCGCAGATGATGCGATTGGCGTCCTCGGCATCCCTGGCGTAGTGCACATGCACTCCGGCGGCTTCGGCGTTCCGCTTGAACTCCTCGTAGAGGTCGTCCAGATTGGCCGCGGCCTTGTCCTTGATGCTGGCGATCTCGCCGATCAGGGCCTTGGTATCGATATCCTTGAACGCATTGGCACGCCCGGCACGGTAGGACACCGCGAAATTGTCCAGGGTGGTGCGCAGAAAATCATTGTCCAGAGCTTCCTTGAGCTCGCCCCGGTATTCCTTGAGATTCTCGGCTTTCTGCATGACTAGTCCTCCAGAAGCAGGATGTGGAGTTGCAGCGGACCATGCACGCCGAGGGCGAGCACGCGCTCGATGTCGGCGGTCCGGCTGGGGCCGGTGATGAAGGCCGTGTAGTTGGGGGCCTTCTTCATGTCCTCGGTCAGCAGGGATTCCACCTCGAACGAAGTGTCCCTGATCCGGGACTTGGGCAGCACGCAGACATGATATTCCGAGACCATGGTGGCCAGACGCAGCTCCTCGCCGGAGGAATTCAGCACCAGCGTGCCGGTCTCGGCAATGCCATGGTCGGCCACGGTGAAGCCGATGTCGATCCCGGCCAGATACTCGCGCATGCCGGACCCGATGCATTCGAATCCGTTCTCGGCACACTGGGCCGCGAGCCTGTCATAAACGACCTTGTCCAGACCGGGGGCGGCCAGCACCTTTTTCTGCTTGGTGTCGCACAGGGCCTCGGCTCCATCGGAAAGAGGCTCGGTACATCCGGACACCTGCAATTGGCAGGCCTCCTTTTCGCCACACAGGTTCACGGCGTAGTCGACCGCTGCATCCATGTCCGCGACTTCCGCCACGGTGGCAGCCACGAGTTCGGCCTTTTCCATGAATTTTTGACAAAGGGATTGCTGGGTAGTCATGCTACCGTACCTCCAACGTTTATGTACTCAAGGGGAACGCGCCCCTTCCGCAAAGGAGTGTCGGGCCGTCGGAAGGCCGGTTCGTCCGGCCTTCCGACAGTCCGTCGCATACTGTGTGGTTACGCTTCGATGAGCGCCTTGGTCTCCCGGGCGATGGCCAGTTCCTCGTTGGTGGGAATAACCCACACCTGAACCTCGCTGTCGTCGGTGCTGATCCTGAGGGGGGTGGAAACGCGCTGGTCGTTGATCTTCTCGTCGATCTTCACGCCGAAGCGCTCCAGATTCTCGACGGATTTGCTGCGCACCACGGAATCGTTTTCCCCGATGCCCGCAGTGAAGATGATGGCGTCCACGCGGCCCAGCACGCCCATGAACGAAGCAATGTATTTGCGGTTGCGGTAGGTCTGCACATCCAGAGCCAGCCTGGCCCTTTCATCGCCCTTTGCAATGGCGGCATGAATGTCGCGCATGTCGCCCATGCCGCACAGGCCCTTGAGACCGGACTCCTTGTTCAGCATGAAGTCGACCTCTTCCGGAGTCATGCCCCGGGATCGATGCAGAAAGGAATGCAATGCGGCATCCACGTCGCCGGACCGGGTGCCCATGACCAGACCTTCCAGCGGAGTGATGCCCATGGAGGTATCCACGGCCCTGCCGTTCTCGGTCGCGGTCATGGAACAGCCGTTGCCCAGATGCACGGTGATGCAGTTGAACTCCTCGAAGGGCCTGCCCATGACACGGGCGGCCTCCTTGGCCACAAAACAGTGGGAGGTTCCGTGAAAACCATAGCGGCGGATACGCAGTTCTTCGTACAGGTCATAGGGAAGCGCATACATGTATGCCTTGGGCGGCAGGGTCTGGTGGTAGGCGGTATCGATGACCACGACCTGAGGCACGGTCGGGAACAGGGCCCGGGCCACGCGCATGCCTGCCAGATGGCCAGGATTGTGCAGCGGTGCCAGAGGAATCACTTTTGCCAGTTCCTCCATGACCGAATCGTCCACCAGAGTGGGATGATGGAAGCTTTCGCCGCCATGCACGATGCGATGCCCCACGGCGCTGATCTCGGACTTGTCCTTGACCACGCCCTTTTCGCCGCAGATCAGATCAATGGCCAGACGCATGCCGACCTCGTGATCGGCAATGGGCTGTTCCAGAACGATCCTGTCAGCCCTGTCCGTATCCGGAGCGACCTTGTGGGTCAGGCTGCCCATGTCCTCGCCAATGCGTTCAACCAGACCGGAGCAAAGCACGGACTCGTCGGTCATGTCGAACAGCTGGTACTTGATGGACGAGCTTCCGGAGTTGATGACCAGTACTTTCATTCTTGTCTCCACGCTATGTTGTCCGGACCAAAGGTCCGGGTTGCTTACTGTTTCTTCTCGGCCTGCGCCTGGATGGCGGTGATGGCCACGGTGTTCACAATGTCCGGCACTGTGCACCCCCGAGACAGGTCGTTCACCGGCTTGTTCAGACCCTGAAGGACCGGGCCGATGGCCACGGCTCCGGCAGCACGCTGCACAGCCTTGTAGGTGTTGTTGCCGGTGTTCAGATCCGGGAAGATGAACACGGTCGCCTTTCCGGCGACATCGGAATCCGGCATCTTGGTCGCGGCCACATCCGGGTCGATCGCGGCGTCGTACTGCAACGGCCCTTCGATGGGCAGGCCCGGGAACCGCTCCACAGCGCGCTCTCTGGCGATGGCCGTGGCTTCGATCACGGTCTCCACGTCCGCGCCCTTGCCCGAAGCGCCCGTGGAATAGCTGAGCATGGCCACGCGGGGTTCCACGCCGAAGATGCTTGCGGTCTCGGCAGAGGAGAGCGCGATCTCGGCGAGCTGCTGGGCATTGGGGTTCGGGTTCACGGCGCAGTCGCCGTACACCAGCACGCGATCCTTGAGGCACATCAGGAAGACCGAGGACACGATGGACGCGCCGGGCTTGGTCTTCACGAACTCGAAGGCGGGACGGATGGTGTGGGCCGTGGTGGTGACGGAACCGGAAACCATGCCGTCGGCAAGTCCCTTGTACACCATCATGGTGCCGAAGTACGTGGGATCGGACATGCGATCCCGCGCGGTCTCCTCAAGCACGCCCTTGTGCTTGCGCAGCTCCATGTAGGTGGCCGTGAAGTCGTCGAAGTATTCGGACTTGGCAGGCTCGATGACCTGTGCGCCGACAAGGTTCACGCCCAGCGCCGAAGCCTTGGCGCGAATCTCTTCCTCGCGTCCGAGCAGAATCAGGTCGGCCACGCCGCGGCGGAGCAGGATGTCCGCAGCACGAAGGATGCGTTCGCCCTCGCCCTCGGCCAGCACGATGCGCTGCCGGTCGCGGGACGCCTTTTCCACCAGCATGTATTCGAACATCTTGGGCGTGACACGGGTGGATTTGGTGGAAACCACGCGCTCGCGCAGGGTGCGCACATCCACGTGGGAGGCGAATCCGCCAAGAGCCGTGGCAATGCGCTGCTGATCGTCCGGCTCGATGCGGCCGTACATCTCGCTGATCTTTTCCACGGTCTGGTAGGTATGCCCTTCCACGGACAGAACGGGCACGGGCACGCCGGTCCAGCCCTCGATCAGCCTGTGCACGGACCGGGAGGGCTGAAGCCCGCCGGTAAGCACGATGCCCGCAATGTCCGGATAGGAACCGGACAGTCGGGAAGCCAGACTGGAGATGATGATGTCCTCGCGGTCGCCCGGAGAGATGATCAGGCTGCCCGGCTCGATGTATTCGAGGAAATTGCCGATCTGCATGGCCGCAACCAGATAGTTGCTGACCAAGGTCTGCAATCCGCCGTGACCGTAGAGCACCTGAGCGTCGAGCCAGCGGCGCACGTCGTTCATGGACGGGCTGCCAAGAGCTTCGTTCTCGGGAATGGCATAGACCAGCAGGTCCTTGCTGCACCGGGCGTTCTCGCAGATGTGCTCCACGATCTCCCCGGGGTCCATGCTCCGGGGGGAGCGGTTGACCACGCAGGACACGAGATCCACGCCCTTTTCCTCAAGCGTGTCCAGCGTGAGCTGCGTCAGGCTCACGACTTCTTCCGGGGTCTTGTTCCTGCCCGAGGACACGATGAGCATGGGCGCGCCCAGATTGGCGGCGATGTCGGCATTGATGTCGAACTCGAAGGCCGCATCCTTGCCCCGGAAGTCCGTGCCTTCGCACAGCACGAAATCGTACTTGCCTTCCAGATTCTTGTATGCCTTCAGAATCCGCTCCAGCAGCACGGCGTGCTGGCCGGAATTGATCAGTTCGCGTGCTTCCTTCAGGGTGCAGGCGTAGGTTTCTTCATAGGGTACGTCCAGCCGAAAGTGTTCGAGGATGAGATTGATGTCATGATCGCGTCTGCCCCCTCGCCCGGATCATTGATCACGGGACGGAAGATGGCGACTTTGTGGATTTCCCGCAGCAGCATCTGCATGACGCCGAGAACCACTGCGGACTTGCCGCTGCGTTCCTCTGTTGCTGAGACGTAAAGGTTTTTCGACATTGCAGTTCCTTTCTTGCCTAGCCGTCCAGGCTTTCGGCATAGAGCTCGATCACGTGCTTTACCTTGATCCCGGCCTTTTTCTGGGAAAGCATGTCCGTGATCTGAAGCATGCAGGCCGGGCAGCTCGTGGCAACAATGTCCGCCCCGGAATCCATGATGTTCTGCGCCTTGCGCGATCCGATCTTCCTGGAAACGTCGTAATGAGCGACCGTGAAACTGCCGCCGCAGCCGCAACAGGTGCCGGCTTCGTTCATTTCCTTGAATTCGCATCCAGCGGCGCGGATCAGATTCCGTGGCTGTTCCGTGATGCCGAGGCTGTTTTTCAGGTGGCAGGGATCGTGATATGTAACCACCCCGTCGCCCTGAGGTTCCTTTGTATCCAGGCCAATGATATTGACCAGGAATTCGCTTATGTCCATAGTTTTCCGAGCCAAAAGCGACAGATCGTACCTGAGGGAGGCATTGCCGCCGAACATGGTCGGCCACAATTCCCTGATGGTGGACGTGCAGCTTGCGCACGAGGTCACCAGATAATCGAACTTGCCTTCCCGGAAGAGTTGCACGTTCTGAAGGATCAGCTTGTCAAAGGTATCGCTGTCTCCGCTGGACAGGGCCGGAATGCCGCAGCAGGCCTGATTCGGGGGCATGAACACGCCCACTCCGGCCTTTTCCAGCACCTTGAGGGAGGCCTGTGCCACCTCAGGGAAGAATTTGTCCACGGCGCAGCCCACGAAAAAGGCCACGCGAATGCCGCTCGACCCGGCCGGGGTGTCCAGCTCGGGCACGATCTTGTGCAGCGGGGTCCTGGCCAGAGGCTTGAAATGCCTGTCCCCGATGAGCGGAGACATGAATCTGGCACAGGAGCTGCCCAGCATGTCGTCCACCGGCTTGGTGAATACTCCCTGAAACCTCGCCCCAATGTCCATGAGCGAATTCATGAGCCGGGGGTTGGCGAGCATGCCGCGGAAGATGGCCTTCTTCACCGGGGAAAGCCCGAGGTAGCCGGTCATGATGGCCCGGGCCTTGATGAAGATGTCCATCACCTTGACCCCGCTGGGACAGTTGGCGGCGCAGGTGCCGCACAGCAGGCAGCGGTTGAGCTTCTCGTTCACGCCGTCCGGATCGCTGAGCATTTCCGAGGCAAGACCGTCGAGCAGGGCCAGCTTGCCGCGAGCCACGTCGGCTTCGCGTCCGGATTCCCTGAACACCGGGCACACGGCCTGACACATGCCGCAACGCATGCAGTTCACCAATTGGTCGTCCAATTCCTTGAGCATCTGTGCGAGTCTGTGAATGTCTGCCATGACTGCCCCCTAACCGATGATCTTGCCGGGATTGAGAATGCCCTTGGGATCGAGCACGGACTTCATGCGACGGGAATACTCCAGAGTGGCGCGGCTGGTCTCGCGTTCCATGTACTTGGACTTGGCAAGACCGATGCCGTGCTCGCCGGACAGGGTGCCGCCCATGGCCAGAGCGCGGTCGAAGATTTCGTCAATGGCCTTTTCCACACGCTCCCACTCGGCCTTGTCGCGCCTGTCGGTCAGGATCGTGGGATGCAGGTTGCCGTCACCGGCATGCCCGAACGTGCCGATGGTCACGTCGTACTTGCGGCTGACCTCGCCCAATGCGGTGATCATGGCGGGAATCATGGAGCGGGGCACGGTGGCGTCCTCCAGTACGCAGGTGGGCCGCAGCTTGGCCAGAGCGGGCAGTGCGTCGCGGCGGGCCTGCCACACGGCGTTGCGCTCGGCAGCATCATTGGCCACCTTGATATCCGTGGCACCGAGCTTCCTGCAAAGAGTCTCGACCTTTTCGGCCTCCTCCTCGACCTGTGCAGGATGGCCGTCCACCTCGATGAGCAGCAGTGCGCCCGCTTCGGTGGGCAATCCGGCCTTGCGGAAATTCTCCACGGTGCGGATGGTGAAGTTGTCCATCATCTCCAGAGTGGCGGGCACGATCTTGTTGGCAATGATTGCGGCCACGGTTTCGGACGCGGCTTCCATGGTGTCGAACACGGCCATCATGGACTTGGCGGCCTGCGCCGGGGGAATGAGCTTGAGAATGATCTTGTCGAACACGCCCAGCGTGCCCTCGGACGCGACCATGAGCCCGGCCAGATTGTAGCCGGTCACGCACTTCACGGTGCGGGAACCGGACTTGATCAGCTCGCCGTTCACGTCCCAGAAGTCCACGCCCATGACGTAGTCCTTGGTCACGCCGTACTTGAGGCCGCGAAGGCCGCCCGCGTTCTCGGCAACATTGCCGCCAAGGGTGGAGACGGTCTGGCTGCCCGGGTCCGGGGGGTAGAACAGGCCGCGCCTGGCCACTTCCGCCGCAAAGGTCGCGGTGACCACGCCGGGTTCGACCACGGCGTACATGTCCGCCTCGTTGATTTCGAGAATGCGGTCCAGTCCGTTGGTCAGCACCACCACACCGCCGGGATGCGGGATGGTGCCACCGGAAAGATTGGTGCCTGCGCCGCGAACGGTCAGGGGAATGCCGTTCTCGTTGCACAGGCGGACGGTCCTGCCGAGCGCTTCGCTGTTTTCGGGACGCACCACAAGAGCGGGCATGACGGAATCCAGCACGGCGGCATCATAGGAATAGGCATGGCGGTCGGTCTCACTGGTCATGACATTGCCGGTTCCGACAACGGCTTCGAAATCCTTTACGAGCTTTTCAGCGCCCATGAGTATTCTCCTTCGATCGTCTTGGACGTTTGGACGGAAGGGGGACGCGTTCCCCCTTCCCGATTCAGGTCGGCAAATTCCTCAGTTTCTCTCTCTGATTTCAAAATCGTTTCCGACATGCAGTCACCGGGATCGCACCAGGCATTCAACGGCGATCAGGCGGCAAGTCCGAAAAGCAAACAGGTTGCGGATGAATCCGCATTTCCGTTCCGGGGCGGGCCAGCCAACGCCGCAACGCGGTCGGTCCTTTCCGGGAATGCATTCCCCGATCCCGAAACCATGAACTCCTCTCCGGGCGTGATGCACGCATGAACCACGGGCAAGGCGAATCCCAACGCGAAGGGGGCCTGCATCATGGTCCGGGAATACGTATCCATCACGCTCCCGAAGTTTTCAAAATGCATGCGCTGAATCAAAAAGGCGCAAGCCGCAGCGCACATCAGAACAGCTCCCGGGGCATGCACCGACTTGGCGGAGTATCCGATGCCCGCGCCGAACAGATCGCCGACGGGAACACAAGCCGGAACGCTCTCAATCCAGCCCGTCAGCACACTTGGCACGGTCGAGGCCGCAAAAGCCCCTTTGGTCGGCCACCGCAAAATGGCCGGGAGGAAGTACACCGCAAGGAGGGGTACCAATGCAAGCAGTGAATACATTTGCAAAAAATCCTCTCCTGTCGTGCCGGGTCGTCAACCTGAAAACAGTATCCAGACAATCCCGGCGGCCGGGGGTACGGCCGAAGCCGTCCGCAATCCCCCTGCCGCCGGGGCATACCTATGGTCTATCTGCCGTCATCGCAGGCATCGCCGCCACCGGGGCGGGAGTGCTCGGCAGTGTCCGTGGACTCGCAGACTTCAAGCTCTTCCGGGGTGAAATGATCCGCCTCGGACATGTGCCTGTACTGCTCGTAACGGTTCTCGTAATCCCTGCCGATCTGCTCGCGCAGGGTTCTGGCCGCCTCGGGCTGGAGCTTGTCCAGAATGGCGTACCGGTTCTCTCCGAGCAGGAATTCCTCAAGGGAACCATCCGGCGCCTTGGAATCGAGGGAGAAGGGATTCTCGCCCCTGTCCGCCAGTTCCGGGTTGAAGCGGTAGAGCGGCCAGTAGCCGGACTTGACCGCAAGCTTCTGCTCGTACTGGGTCTTGCCCATGCCCTTGCGGATGCCCTGATTGATGCAGGGAGCGTAGCAGATGATCAGGGACGGGCCCTTGTAGGCTTCGGCCTCCTTGAAGGCCTTCATCATCTGCTGCTTGTCCGCGCCCATGGCCACGGAGGCCACGTACACGTAACCGTAGGTCATGGCCATGCGGCCCAGATCCTTCTTGCCGGTGCGCTTGCCAGCGGCAGCGAACTTGGCAATGGAACCGAGCGGGGTGGCCTTGGAGGACTGGCCACCGGTGTTGGAATACACCTCGGTGTCCACCACAAGAATGTTGATGTCCTCGCCGGACGCCAGCACGTGATCCACGCCGCCGTAGCCGATGTCATAGGCCCAGCCGTCGCCGCCAAAGACCCAGACGGACTTCTTGGTGAACAGGTCGGACATGGATGCGATCTCGGCCAGCTTTTCGTCACCGGTTCCGGCCAGAGCGGCCTTGAGCCTGTCTCCGGTTTCCCGGGAGGCTTCGGCATCGTCCTTGGCGGCCAGCCAGGCTTCCAGAGCATCCCTGACTTCGCCGGAAGCGGTCCGGGCAGCCTCGGCAGCCCTGGCAGCCAGGAATTCGCGGCGATGCGCCACGCCCATGTTGATGCCGAAGCCGAACTCGGCGGCATCCTCGAACAGGGAGTTGCCCCATGCCGGGCCATGACCGTCCCGGTTCACGCAGTACGGCGTGGACGGGGAGGACGCGCCCCAGATGGAGGTGCAGCCCGTGGCGTTGGCAATGACCATGCGTTCACCGAAGAGCTGGGTCAGCACCTTGACGTACGGGGTCTCGCCGCAACCGGCGCAGGCCCCGGAGAATTCCATGAGGGACTGACGGTACTGGCTGCCCTTCACGGTATCGCGCCTGCCGATTTCCTTGTAGGAAACGGTTTCGGAGAATTCGAAGTTGGGCACCTCGACTTCGGTCTGGGTCGCGATTGGCTTCATGACCAGCGCGGTTTCCCTGGCCGGGCAGATGTCGGCGCAGTTGCCGCAGCCCAGACAATCCTGCGTATTGATCTGGATGCGGACCTTCATGCCCTTCAGGTCCTTGCCCTTGCCATCAAGAGTCCTGAAGGTGGCTGGCGCGTTCTTCAGTTCGTCCTCGGTGGCCACGACAACGCGGATCGCGGAGTGCGGGCACACGAAGGCGCATTGATTGCACTGGATGCAGTTGTCGGGCAGCCATTCGGGAACCTTGATGGCCACGCCGCGCTTTTCATATCTGGAGGTGGCCAGCGGCATGGTCCCGTCCTCGGAAAACACGGACACGGGCAGGAAATCGCCCTTCTGGGCCAGAACCGGACGCATCACGTTCTTCACGTAATCCGGCTCGTCGCGCTCGACCGCGGCCTCGGGAATCAAAGACTTCCATGCCTCGGGCACGGCAATCCCGATGATGGCGTCGGCAGCCTTGTCCACGGCGGCGTTGTTCATGTTGACGATCTTGTCGCCCTTCTTGCCGTACGCGGCCTTGATGCCGACCTTGAGCAGATCCACGGCCTGATCGAACGGAATCACGTTCGCCAGCTTGAAGAAGGCGGTCTGCATGATCATGTTGATGCGTCCGCCAAGGCCGACTTCACCCGCGATCTTCACTGCGTCCACGGTGTAGAACTTCAGGTCCTTTTCCGCGATGGTGCGACGCATGGAGGCGGGGAGTTCCCGTTCCATGTCCTGAACGGTCCAGGGACAGTTCAGCACGAAGGTACCGCCCTGCTTGATGCCTTCCAGCACGTCGTACAGATGCACGTAGCTCGGGTTGTGGCAGGCCACGTAGTCGGCCGTGTTCACCAGATAGGTGGACTGGATGGGCTTTTCACCAAAGCGCAGATGGGAAATGGTGATGCCGCCGGACTTCTTGGAGTCGTAGGCAAAGTACCCCTGTGCGTACATGTCGGTGTTGTCGCCGATGATCTTGATGGCCTGCTTGTTCGCGCCCACGGTCCCGTCGGAACCGAGGCCCCAGAACTTGCACTGCACAGTGCCCTCCGGGGTAGTGTCCAGGGCCTCGGCAACAACAAGGGAGGTGTCGGTCACGTCATCCTCGATGCCCACGGTGAAATGGTCCTTCGGGGACGGCGCGGCCAGATTGTCGAAGACCGCCATGATCATGGCGGGGGTGAATTCCTTGGAACCGAGTCCGTAGCGACCGCCGATGATCTTCGGAGCGTCCTCCCTGCCCAGGAACATGGTGCACACGTCCTGATACAGGGGCTCGCCGAGGGAGCCGGGCTCCTTGGTGCGGTCCAGCACGCAGAGAGTCTTCACGGATTCGGGCAGCACGGCCAGAAAATGCCTGGGCGAGAACGGACGGTACAGGCGGACCTTGAGCAGACCGACCTTCCCGCCTCTCGCGGTCAGCACGTTGACCACTTCCTCGATGGCCTCGCACGAGGAGCCCATGGAAACGATCACGCGTTCGGCATCGGGCGCACCCACGTAGTCGAACGGCTTGTAGGAACGACCGGTCAGGGCGCTGACCTTGTCCATGTACTCCTCGACGATCTCGGGGAGCTTTTCATAGTAGGCATTGGCGGCTTCGCGACCCTGAAAGTAGATGTCCGGATTCTGGGCGGTGCCGCGAATGTTCGGATGTTCGGGGTTCATGGAACGGGCCCGGAATGCCTCGACCTTGTCCATGTTCACCAGCGGCTTCATGTCATCGTAGTCGATGACCTCGACCTTCTGGATTTCGTGGGAGGTGCGGAATCCGTCGAAATAGCTCACGAACGGCACGCTGGATTCGATGGCGGCCAGATGCGCGACCAGAGCCAGGTCCATGACTTCCTGCACCGAGGCTTCGGCCAGCATGGCAAAACCGGTCTGGCGACAGGCCATCACGTCCTGATGGTCGCCGAAGATGGACAGGGCGTGCGCGGCAATGGCACGAGCGGAAACATGGAAGACGCCGGGCAGCAGTTCGCCAGCAATCTTGTACATGTTCGGAATCATCAGCAGCAGGCCCTGCGAGGCGGTGAAGGTGCTGGTGAGGGAACCTGCGGCAAGCGCACCGTGTACCGCACCGGCCGCGCCCGCCTCGGACTGCAACTGGCGAACCTTGACGATCTGGCCGAAAATGTTCTTCCGGCCCTGGGAGGCCCATTCATCCGCGATCTCGCCCATGGTGGACGAGGGGGTGATGGGATAGATGGCCGCGGTCTCGCTCAGGGCGTAGGCCACGTGGGCGGCAGCCGTATTGCCGTCCATGGTCTTCATCTTCTTGGGCATTCGATACACTCCTTATACTGATGCCAGTTCATTGATGCCCGAAACGGGCAGTATGTTTCATCGGGTGTGAAGCATCGCCACTCCCCTTGAAACAACATCCGTGCCAATTCGCTCTTTTTCCACACTTTCATTGAATTCCGGCATGTTACAAAAAGTTGACACCGAAATCCTCGGCCTGAAAGCTTGTGATCCCGTCTGAAAAAACAGACTCGGACCTCTCTTTGTGAGAATGATTGCTGTGTTGGAATGGGATTTCGAGGAGGAGCAAAGACAACTTTCTGCAATAAAACGAAAAATGGATAGTCCTAAAAATCAGACTATCGAATCTGCAATCCGAATCGCCATGATTTTTTTCAAGACCACGGTCGGTTTCCGCCCACGAAAAAAGCCGACGCGCTTTCCGCGCGTCGGCTCATGAACCGTTTTTCTGCTCCCCTGCCTATTTCCGATGAATGTATCTCGGGCGAACCATGTTTTCCGGCTTGAGAATGTCTTCCAGTTCCTCTTTGGTCAGGCACCCCTTTTCCAGAACGATGTCGTAGACGGACCGTCCGCTGTCCATGGCCTCCTTGGCCACTTCCGTGGACATTTCGTATCCCATGTAGGGATTCAGCGCCGTGACCAGCCCGATGGAATGCTCCACCATCTCGCGGCAGCGGTCCGCATTGGCAGTGATGCCCTTGACGCACAGGTCGGCCAGCGTGAGGCACGCACGGCGGGTCATGTTGATGGACTGGAACAGGGAATAGGCAATGACCGGTTCCATGACATTGAGTTCGAGCTGTCCGGCCTCGGAGGCCATGGTCACGGTCATGTCGCTGCCGATGACCGCATAGGCCACCTGACTGACGACCTCGGGAATGACCGGATTGACCTTGCCCGGCATGATCGAGGAGCCCGGCGCGCGCGGCGGCAGATTGATCTCGTTCAGACCGCAGCGCGGACCGCTGGAAAGCAGGCGCAGGTCATTGCATATCTTGCTCATCTTGACCACGATGCGCTTGAGCACGCCGGAAAGCTGGACATAGGCTCCGGTATCCTGCGTGGCTTCCACCAGATCGGGCGAGGCCTTGAGCGGCAAGGTGGTGATCTGCACCAGCTTCTCGGTCACGGTGCGGGTATAGTCGGGATGCGAGTTCAATCCCGTGCCGATGGCCGTGGCCCCCATGTTGATCTCGTGAACCAGAGACTGGGCCTCGGAGAGCCGCTCCACGTCCTCGCCGACCATGACGCCCCAGGCCGTGAATTCCTGCCCCAGCGTCATGGGCACGGCGTCCTGAAGCTGGGTCCGTCCCATCTTGATCACGTCCCGGAACTCCACGCCCTTGTCCATGAATGCGCCGCGCAGATACTGCATGGCGTCCAGCAGTTCCCGGTTTTCCAGGATCAGGGCGATGTTCAGGGCCGACGGGTACACGTCGTTGGTGGACTGGGACATGTTCACGTGATTCAAAGGGTGAATGATGTCGTATTCCCCCTTGCAATGTCCCAGAATCTCCAATGCACGGTTGCAAATCACCTCGTTGGCGTTCATGTTGGTGGACGTGCCTGCCCCACCCTGCACCGCATCCACGACGAACTGGTCGTGCAACTTGCCCTGCAGCAGTTCCTCGCAGGCGCGGACAATGGCCCGGGCCTTGTCCTCGTCCAGCAGGCCGAGGGACGCATTGGCCTCGGCAGCCGCCATCTTGACATAGGCCAGCGCATGAATCAGCCGGGGATAGTGGGACAGGGTGATCCCGGTAATGTGATAGTTCTCCACGGCACGCAGGGTCTGGCACCCGTAGTAGGCATCGGCCGGAACTTCCAGCTCGCCCACGCAATCGTGCTCGATTCGGCAGTTTTCAGTCATGGTTCATATCCTTACTGTATGTGCTTTGCGGTCCAGTATTCCACATCCGGAGAAATGTGCAGCAATCCGGCCTCCTGCCCGACCTCGATGAGCAGCACGGCGCCGAACACCGCGATCATGGCCCATCCCGCGATCCGCTTCCAGCCCGCATCCCCGCGCATACTTGATGAGCAGCACGCCGGGCAGGATGCCGAACAGGATGTTGATGCCCACGCCGCCCGCAACGTTCAGCGCGGACAGAAACACGTTGGGATACAGGATGCCCACGGCCAGAGGTGGCAGAAACGAAAGCGCCCAGACCAGCGTCCTGTTCGAGGAATGCAGATAGGTGGAGACCAGATCGCGCATGAAGCTCTGCATGGCCGTGCCATTGGCCATGAACGAGGTGGTCATGGCGACCACGGCAAAGCCCAGCGACACCTGCGTGAAGACATTGCCGCCAATGACCTTGGCCAGCGGCACTGTGGCGGGCAGATTCTGCTGAAAGGCCTGTATCAGGTTCGCGCCGTCGTTGCCCGTCATGGGCAGAGCCAGAACGACCACCACGATCCAGATGACGTTCATGATCAGTCCGAGTCCGGTGCCGAGCCAGATGGCGCGGGTCACTGCTCCATGATCGTTGTCCAACGTATGACAGAGAGTGGGAATGATGTTGTGAAAATGAAAGGCCGTGAGCAGCACGGGCAGGCCGGACGGCAGAAACGACCAGTCGGCCAGACGGATTTCTCCGTCATGCATGTTCGGAATGGTCATGATCACCAGTGCCGCGAAACAGAGCCACAGGAAAATCATGAGAATGGCGTTGCCCCGTCGCATGACAGCCGCGCCGAATGAGGTAAGCAGCACGGCAATCACGAAATATCCGACCATGGCGCCCCATTCCGGGATGGGCAGGTCGAACAGGTTGATGACGATGGAAGCCACCCCGGACAGATACGCTGTCAGCAGTCCGTACAGGATGATGATGTTGGCTGCCACGCTCACCCACTGCCCGGTGGGACCGAGTTCGCGGCCGAAAAAGGTGGGCAGGTCCGCATCCGGGTCGTCGATCAGGGCTTTCTGCCGCGAATAGATCAGCGCTGTGCAGGTCATCATGAACCACATGAACACCGTGCCGATCAGGGCCGGAATCAGGCCGGAAGGCCCGAGATTGACGGGCAGAGCCAGAATCCCGGCACCAACCATGTTTCCTGTCACCACAAGAGCGGTCGTGACGACCTTTCCGGCACCGGGTCCGTTCGAAGTCATGTAACCTCCATGCGAGTATGCGAAATCATGGGAAATACGTTTTCCGGGAACCTACCTCAAAAAAAAAGGATTTGAAATATATAATTGCTGCCGCACAGTCTTTGCTTGCCAGTGGCAAGGTATTCGGCTATGCCGCACTGCCACCTATTTCCAGCAGGAGTAATCTTTCATGAAAACGACAACTCGTAACGAGTCCCTTCGCAATATTGCGATCATCGCCCACGTCGACCACGGCAAGACAACCCTGGTCGACGCCATGTTCAAACAGTCCGGCCTGTTCCGCGAAGGACAGGAAGTGGACGACCGGATCATGGATTCCATGGATCTGGAGCGTGAACGCGGCATTACCATTGCCGCAAAGAACTGCTCCGTCCGTTGGAAGGACGTGAAAATCAACATCATCGACACCCCGGGCCATGCCGATTTCGGCGGCGAGGTTGAGCGCTCCCTGTCCATGACGGACGGCGCCATCCTGCTGGTGGACGCCTCCGAAGGCCCTCTGCCCCAGACCCGGTTCGTGCTCAAGAAGGCCCTTGACCGGGGCCTGTCCATCATCGTGGTCATCAACAAGGTCGATCGTCAGGACGCCCGCACCGAGGAAGTTCTGGACGAAATCTACGACCTGTTCATCGATCTGGACGCCACCGAGGAGCAGCTCGAATTTCCCCTGCTCTACGCCATCGGCCGCGACGGCATCGCCATGCCCACCCCGGACGAACGCGGCGAGAACCTGCACATCCTGCTCGACATGATTCTGGACAAGGTGCCCGGCCCGGCCTACGACGCGGACGAGCCCTTCCAGATGCTGGTTTCCGACCTGTCCTATTCCGATTATCTGGGCCGCCTTGCCATCGGCAAGGTCTTCCACGGCAATGTCGAGTCCAACGAGCCGCTGGTCTGCCTCGGCGAACACGAGGAAAAACTTCTCAAGGTCACCAAGCTCCAGACCTACATGGGCGTGCAGGTCGCGCCCACGGATATCTGCGAGCCCGGCGACATCGTGGTGATCTCGGGCATCGAGGACGTGCAGATCGGCGACACCATCTGCACCCGCGAGGAACGCAAGGCCCTGCCCCGCATCACGGTCGACGAACCCACCGTGTCCATGCGCTTCACCATCAACACCTCGCCCCTTGCCGGAACCGAAGGCAAACTGGTGCAGGGAACCAAGATTCGCGAACGGTTGCGCAAGGAAACCCTGCTCAACGTTGCCATCCAGGTCGAAGAGGCCGAAGGTCGCGATGCGTTTCTGGTCAAGGGACGCGGCGAGTTCCAGATGGCCATTCTCATCGAGACCATGCGCCGCGAGGGATTCGAACTGTCCGTGGGCAGGCCCGAAGTCATCTTCAAGTACGAGGGCAGCAAGAAATTCGAACCCATGGAGCACCTGTACGTGGACTGCGACGAGTCCTTCATGGGCATTGTCACGGAAAAGCTCTCGGCCCGCAAAGGCCGCATGACCAACATGGTCAACAAGGGCACCGGCCGCGTGCGTCTGGAGTTCACCATTCCCTCCCGCGCCCTGATCGGCTACCGCGACGAATTCCTGACCGATACCAAGGGCACCGGCATTCTGAACTCGTACCTCGAAGGCTACGACGAGTACCGGGGCGATTTCCCGACCCGCTTCACCGGCTCCCTCGTGTCCGACCGCGCAGGCAAGGCCATCGCCTATGCCCTGTTCAACCTGGAGCCGCGCGGCCAGCTGTTCGTGAAACCCACCGACCCGGTCTACGAAGGCATGATCGTCGGTGAACACAACCGGGACAACGACATCAACGTCAACCCGACCAAGGGCAAGAAGCTGACCAACATGCGCGCGTCCGGCAAGGACGAGGCCGTGATCCTGACCCCGATCAAGCCCATGACCCTCGAACGTGCCCTGAACTTCATCAAGGCCGACGAGCTCGTGGAAGTCACGCCGCAGTCCATCCGCCTGCGCAAGCTGATTCTGGATGCCCATACCCGGCATCGCATGGACGGCAAGAAGAAAAAGGAAGGCGAAGCCTAGCCTCGCCTGAAGACATGAAAAAAACGAAGCGCCCTGTTCCATCCGGAACAGGGCGCTTTCCTTTCGTATCACAGGATCGGCTACTGCTTGAGATGCCAGACGCCGTTGTCATCGCGCCAGGCCTTGGCCATCACGGCCTTGCCATCAGGCCCTTTCTCCTTGATCACGATATCCCGATAAAGCCGATGATCTTCCATGTAGGGATGGCTGGGCGTGGCAGTATAGCTGTGTCCCGTATCCGGATTCGTCCATGCGGATGCCTGGTTGGAACGATTCCTTTCCAAAGCCTGCTGCACCTGCGCCTCGTCGTGTTTGTCCCATTCGTTCCCCACGATATACCCCATGAGCACGCCGACGCCAGCGCCCACGGCCGCGCCAAGCATCTTGTCCTTGAAGGTCAGCGCGCCGATTGTCGCCCCTGCGAGACCGCCTACGGTAGCGCCCTGCTGCGCCTTGTTCGTGGCGCATCCAAAACCGACGGCAAGAAAACTGCATACAACGAAAACAGCCACTATCTTCTTCATGGTTCACCTCGCGAATCTGTTTCTGGTTTCGATAATACTAGCCCCGACCGCCAAACATGTACATGATTTCATATCACCGAAACCCAAGCGGAACAACGCGTCTGACGACCGGACTCGAAGCATTTTGCCAACTCCGTCGGCTGTGCGTCCAAAGCTGAACGGCATCATCAAATTCCGCGGCAACGGCCGCCCCTCTGCACAATTTCCGCAGGCTGACAATCAAACCAGACCACAAGGACGGCCCAACCGGATTCGACCGTCCAGCACCGGAGCAGCAATGGCGCACATACTGATCATCGACGACAATCCCGACATCTGCGACACCATGGAAAGCCTGATTACCCGGCTCACCCATGAATGCGAAGCCGCACACACTCTTGCGCAGGGACTGGAGCGCATCCGGCAGGGGGATGTCGACGTGGTGTTCCTTGACGTGAGCCTGCCCGACGGCAACGGGCTGGACATCCTGCCGGAAATCATGGCCCAGCCCGAACCCCCGGAAGTGATCATCCTCACGGGACAGGGCGACCCGGACGGCGCGGAGCTCGCCATCGAGGGCGGGGCATGGGACTATCTGCTCAAACCGTCCAGCGTGCGCGACATTTCCCTGACACTGGGCCGCGCTCTGAAATACCGGGAGGAAAGGCTCGGCAAATCCGGGCCGGACAGGCTGGACCTTTCCCTCGTGGTCGGAGAAAGCAGCGTGATGCAGGCCAGCTTCAAGCTCATGGCGCAGGCCGCACGGTCCGAGACCAATGTGCTCATCACGGGCGAGACCGGCACAGGCAAGGAGCTGTTCGCCCGGACCATTCATGACAACAGCGACCGGAACAGTGGCAGTTTCGTGGTAGTGGACTGTGCCTCCCTGACCGAAAGTCTGGTGGAATCCACCCTGTTCGGCCATCGCAAGGGCGCGTTCACCGGCGCCCAGTCCGCCGCATCGGGCTGGTCAAGCTGGCGGACGGCGGCACCCTGTTTCTGGACGAGGTGGGCGAAATGCCGCTCTCCATCCAGAAATCCTTTTTGCGCGTGCTTCAGGAGCACACGTTCCGGCCCGTGGGCGACACACGCGAACAGTCCAGCGACTTCCGACTCGTGGCAGCCACGAACCGCGATCTGGACGACAGGGTCGATCAGGGGGAATTCCGTTCGGACCTGCTCTTCCGCATCAAGACCATGCGCATCCATCTGCCGCCGCTGCGCCAGCGCACCGAGGACATCAAGGCCCTTTCCATGCATCACGTGACGCGGCTCTGCGACCAGTACGGCCTGCCGTCCAAGACCTTTGGCTCGGACTTCGTGGCCATGCTCAAGAACTTCGACTGGCCGGGCAATGTGCGGGAACTGTTCAATATTCTGGAACGGGCCGTCATCGCGGCGGGTGAGGAAAAGACCCTGTACACCATGCACCTGCCGCGCAGCCTGCGCATTGCAGTTGCCCGGGCGCAAATAAGAAAGATGACGGGCACGGACGTGCCTTCCGAAAAAAACGATTCTCCCGGGGGAAACCCGGGCCGGCAGAATCGGGCAGCAGATATTCGAAGACATCTTCGACCAGCAGCTCCCATCCCTGCGGGAATTCAAGAGCACGGCGGAAAAGGTCTATCTCGGGGAACTCATCCGCCAGTGCGACGGCTCGCTTCCGGAAATTCTGAAGCGCTCGCACCTGTCACGCTCCCACCTGTATTCATTGCTGAAGAAGTACGGACTGTCCCTGTACGATGACCGACACGGAAAAACGGACGCCGCGACATTTTCCCGACAGGAAGAAATGTAAACATTCATGCTTTTATTTCAGCATATTACGCCACAGAACCAATGCGTCAGACATGGCACGCAACCTGCATAAGTACGGGACAGTATTGGAAAACCGACGGAGCAACGCCAAACCGGGAGAGGGATATTCCCGGCGGCATTCCCGGCCACGGATCGGCCGGCACAGGAGGCAAGGATGCGCCACTTCACTTCGTTTCTTTTCATCATGGCCCTGCTGGCAATGTCCGGCTGTGCGACCCTGAACAGCGTCAACCCGTTCCCCAGACATATCTATTCCACACCCGGGTCCGCCCAGCGGCAACCCCAGGCCACCGCGCCCAGAAGTGCGAAGACCAATCCCTACACGGTCATGGGCCGCACCTACCATCCGCTGAAGACGGCCGCCGGATACGCCGAAACCGGCTATGCTTCCTGGTACGGCGAGGATTTCCATGGCAGGAAGACCGCCAACGGCGAAATCTACAACATGTACGCCCTGACTGCGGCACACAAGACCCTGCCTCTGGGCACCAGAATCCGCGTCACCAATCTGGAAAACGGCCGGAACGTGATTCTGACGGTCAATGATCGAGGCCCCTTCGTGAGCGGAAGACTGCTCGACCTGTCCTATGGCGCAGCTCGACAGCTCGGTTCCGTGGACAGAGGCGTGACCAAGGTCCGCATCGAGGCCATCGGAACCGTGCCCGCAAGCCGCCCGGTCCATGCATCGGCCTCCACCAGCTACCATGTCCGCGTGGGCGCGTTCGCCAACCGCGACAACGCAGTGAACGCGCACCGCACCCTGATCCGCGCCGGATACAAGGGGTCCCGCATTACCACGATCAGCCGCAACGGCCGCACCCTGCACGTTGTTCAGGCCGGTTCCTACTCGAACCGGGACCGTGCCGAACGGGTGCGCAGTGCACTCAGACCGCATTTCCCCTCCTGCTACATCGTCGGTTGAAAGCCGCATCCCCAGACAGAACAGGGCCTGGCTCCACTTTCGGAGCCGGGCCTTTTCCTTTTTCCCTGCCAGTGTCATATCCATATGTAGTCATATCTTCATTGACCTACTATGCTTGGCAGGGCATAACCCCGAACGAGGAAAACAGTTGCCAAAGAACCCCCAAGGAGAGGAAAACCATGAAAGGCAAATCCGTGCTTACCATTGCCAGCGTTCTGATTCTCGCCTGCGCCGCGCTCGTGCTGACGCAGTCCCCGGCCCAAGCCGAACCGTCCGGAAAGGTCGTCATCTTTCATGCGGGCAGCCTGTCCGTGCCCTTCGCGGCCATGGAAAAGGCCTTCGAAGCCAAATATCCCAAGGTGGACGTGCAGCGCGAGGCTGGCGGTTCCACCAAGATGGCCCGGCTCATCTCCGAAGTGGGCAAGCCCGCTGACATCATGGCGTCGGCCGACTATGTGGTCATCGACAAGAACCTGATCCCGAAATTCGCGTCCTGGAACGTGCGCTTCGCCACCAACCAGATGGTGCTGTGCTACACGGACAAAAGCAAGTTCGCGGACAGGATCAACGCAGACAACTGGTATGACATCCTGTCCACGCCCGGCGTGGTCTGGGGCCATTCCGATCCCAATCTGGACCCCTGCGGCTACCGCTCCATCATGGTGCTCCAGCTCGCGGAAAAATTCTACAAGAAGCCCGGCCTTGCCGAACAGCTCATCGCCAACCGGCCCGAAAAGAACATCCGGCCCAAATCCGTGGAACTCATTTCCCTGCTTCAGGCCGGTCACATGGACTATGCATGGGAATACCTGTCCGTGGCCGTGCAGCACGGTCTCAAGTACGTGACGCTGGACAACCACCTGAACCTCAGCGACTACAAGCTGACCCCGTTCTACAAGAGCGCCCGCGTCAAGGTCACCGGCAAGAAGCCCGGCACCTTCATCGAACGCGTGGGCAAGTCCATCACCTACGGCATCACCATGATCGACCAGTCCGCCAACAGGGAAGCGACCGAAGCCTTTCTGGCCTACATGTTCGATCCGCAGGGCGGACTCAAGGTGCTCAAGGACATGGGCCAGCCGCCGTTCGAACCGGTGCGCACCACCAAGGACGGCATGGCCAGCCTGCCCGACAGCCTGAAGAAATTCGTGGAAATCAACGAATAACCGTTTCATGAACACCGCTGTCTGGTCCCGGGGAGGCGCGTCGATATTCCGAAGCCTCCCCGGGGCATGCTTCGGGTTCTGGCTGATCGGGTCCGCAGCGCTGGTGCTGCTGTACATCGGACTTCCCCTTGCCAGAACCATTGCCGCCCCCTCGTGGGAGCAGCTTTCCACCACTCTGGCCGATCCACAGGTGCTGGAGTCGGTCTGGCTGTCCATGTCCACGTCAGGCATGGCCGCGCTCATTGCATTCGTGACCGGAACGCCTCTGGCCTACGTCATGGCCCGACGCGAATTTCCGGGCAAGAAGCTGGTGGAAAGCCTGATCGACCTGCCGATCATGATCCCGCATCCCGTGGTGGGCATCGCCCTGCTCGGCCTCACGGGCCGGGACACGGCCTTCGGGCAGGCTTTGCAGGCCCTTGGCGTGGAAATTCTGGGCACGCGCACCGGCATAGTGGCCGTACTCGTGTTCGTGGGCATGCCCTTTTACGTGAATACGGTAAAGGCGGGCATCGAATCCGTGCCCGCACGGCTGGAAAACGTGTCCCGCTCACTCGGCGCCAACCCGGCGGCAACCTTCTTCCGGGTCACCCTGCCCCTGTCGTGGCGCTACATGCTCGTGGGCATGATCATGTGCATGGCTCGCGCCATCAGCGAATTCGGGGCCATCATCATCGTGGCCTACCATCCCATGATCGCGCCCGTGCTCATGTACGAAAGGTTCACGGCATACGGCCTTGCCTGGTCCCAGCCCGTGGCCGTGATTCTCATCGTGGTCAGCATGGTCTTTTTTCTGGCACTCAGAACCATTTCCCTGCCTCGGGAGGTCGACCAGTGATTCGTGTGGACTCCCTGCATATCGACCTGCCCGGCTTTTCCCTGCGCGACGTGTCCCTGCACGTGGCTCCCGGCGAATTCTTCGCACTCATGGGACCGACCGGCTCGGGCAAGACACTGGTTCTGGAATCCATTGCCGGGTTGATCCGCACCTCGGGCGGCACGATTTCCATCGGCGGACGCACCGTCACCAACCTGCCCCCGGAGCATCGGAAGGTGGCTCTGGTCTATCAGGACCACTCCCTTTTCCCGCACCTCACGGTGCTGGGCAATGTCACCTTCGGCCAACGCTATCACGGCATTTCCCGAACCAAAGGCAGAAAGACCGCGCTCCAGCTTCTGGAAACGCTGGGCCTGTCGGATCTGGCCGAACGCAAACCCGGCAAGCTGAGCGGCGGGGAAAAGCAGCGCGTGTCCCTTGCCCGCGCACTGGCCTGCTCCCCGGACGTGGTCCTGCTGGACGAACCGCTCTCCTCGCTGGACCCGCAATTCCGGGACGGCCTTCGCCGTACGCTCAAGAAACTGCATCAGGAGTCCGGTGTCACCTTTCTCATGGTCACGCACGATTTCGTGGATGCACTGACCCTTGCCAGTCGTGCAGCCGTGATCCGCAAGGGACGGCTGGAGCAGGAAGGCGCGGTTTCCGAAATCTTCCGCAGGCCGACCACGCCGTTCGTGGCGGATTTCGTGGGCATGGCCAACGTGTTCCCGGCCGTGTACGGCAACAACTCCTGCACGTTTGCCGGGCAGACCGTGGAAGGCCTGTCCGAACTGCCGGACTGGCAACATGGATATGCCGCATTGCGCCCCGAGGACGTGGCCGTGGCCCGCAAGAACGACTTTCCGCGGGACTGGTGCGTGTTCAACGGCAGGGTGGAACGCGTGGAGCGGGCCGGGTTCACCTGGACCGCAAAAATCCGGTGCGGCGAGGAAACCTTTCTGGCGCTGGTGGATCAACGGCTGGTCATGGATTCCGGCCTTGCCCCGGATTCTCCGGTTGCCGTGGGATTTCCCCGGGAATTTCTGCATCACATGCCGGACAGGCAATAGTCCATTCCCGGGCACAGTCTCACCACCTTGACAGCCCTTCCGGGTATGGCATGATGAAATCAGGGGAGAAGTCCCCGCCCACAGGCCGCAACCCGGGAGGCGACAATGGATGGAACCAATCGCTCGCGCAGGGAATTCCTGTCCACCACCGGAATGGGCTTTGCCGCGCTTCTTGCCGAAAGCGGGCTCGTGGCCTGCACCGGAAACAGGAGCCGTCCGCTCATCCCTCAGAACAGCATTCCGGCATGGCTCACCGAGCTGCTTGATCATCTGGATTCGGAAGAACCAATGCAGGCAATGCGCTTTTTCGCCCCCGACGCCACGATTCGCTTTGCCGGCAGTCCGGCCATGCCCATGGAGCACGGACTCGCGCATATCACCCGATTCAATGCCCAGTTCAAGGCATGCGGGCACGACATGGAATCCGCCTGGGCCAACACGTCGGAATGCATCATGGCCGGAACGGTCTGGTTCAGGGACCTGAGCGGTCCGGTCTACTCCAGTCCGTTCATGGGCACGGTCACCTGCACGGCCCAACGCAAGGTCACGAACCTGACCCTGATCTGGGATCGGGGCATCGTGCCGGACGACTACCACATCCGCTTCTCGACCTGATCGAAAAAATCCCCCCGGCCGAACCTCGACCGGGGGGATTTCATTTCACGCTTGCAAGGATCGTCTACAGCTTGTCCACCAGCAAAGGCGTGCCCTTTTCCGGGGCAAGACGCAGGGACAGCGCATCCTTGTTGCAGGTGTTCACGCAGACGCCGCAGCCCATGCAGCAATCCTCGCGAATGAACGCGGAACCATCGCGAAATCCGATGGCCTTGAACTGGCATTTGCGAGCGCATTCGCCACAGGCAACGCACTTGTCCTCGTCCACCTCGGCCAGATATCCCGAGGAAAACAGCATGGGATTGCCCATGCGATGCGCCACCATGGCCCCGCAGCAGCAGGAGCAGCAGTTGCAGATGGCATAGAACCGATCCAGCATCGCATCCTTGAAAAAGGCATGGGACACATGTCCGCGAGCATTCTCGGCCTTGAGAATGTCCACGGCCTCCTCGGCCGTGATCTGACGGCTATGGTCCGGGTGATGCTCCAGAATGAAGGAGGCGATGGGGTCCCCGATGATCAGGCACACGTCCAGAGGCAGGCAGGGATTCTCCTTGCCCATGCGGCACGGGCAGTCCAGCACCACGATGCGTTCCGGATTGCGCAGCACGATTTCCCGGGCGCGGGTAAAGGGCACCACCTGTTCCGGGAGCTGCACGTTCACGGACCTGTTCAACTGCACCAGTTTGGTGGCCTCCTCCAGAGGCATGGCCTTGCCGTGGTAGGTATCGGCCCAGGACGGCCGCTTCTGCCCCGGGTCCCCGGGCTGGGAATCCCCGGTCGGAATGAAAGGCGAATGCCGGTTGATGAACACGATCAGCGGAGAAATGAGCGCGGCCAGCCACTTGTACTTGCCGTGCACCATGCCGATGTAGTGATAGCACCAGCGTCCGTAGACATACCCGTGAAGACGGTCGAAAACCGAAAGCCCCTGCTTGCGGGCCTCCTTCCAGTAGGCAATGGTCGAAGGTTTGACAAAGGGAATATGCATGATTGTACTTGTGTCGGTTGGTATTTAAAACGAATGTTTAGATAATGTACCGCGACCAGCGGGAAAGTCAACGCGCGGGAACATCTTCACAACCTGCAGGGCCTGTCCGACTAACCCTGTTGCATTTCATTCGGGTTCCGGTATGCTTTCCACTCGTGATTCCCTTCAACCGATTCCCACTCTGGAGCAAAGCATGATTCAACTGACCCCGGACGCCGTCAATCAAATGGTGGAACAGGCCATTGGCTTTCTGAGCGTTCACAGCCTGAACATCCTCATCGCCATTGCCGTTTTCATCGTCGGCCGTTTTCTGTCCAAACGACTGGCAAAAGTGATCGGCGCAATCATGACCAAGGCCGGAGTCGAAGAAATTCTGGTCGGCTTTCTGCGCAACATCATCTACTATGCGCTGCTTGCCGCGGTTGTGGTGGCCGCTCTTGGTCAGGCCGGGATCAACGTGACCTCGTTCCTCGCCATTCTGGGCGCCGCAGGTCTGGCCATCGGTCTGGCACTCAAGGGCACCCTGTCCAACTTTGCCGCCGGCGTGATGCTCATCCTGCTCAAGTTCTTCAAGAAGGGCGACTTCATCACCATTTCCGGCCAGACAGGGACGGTTCAGGGCATCAAGACATTCTACACCATTCTGACCACCACGGACAACAAGCAGATCATCGTGCCCAACTCCTCGATTCTGGGCTCCACCATCATCAATTTCTCGGCCAATCCGACCCGCCGCGTGGATATGGTGTTCGGCATCGGCTACGACGACGACATTGCCGAAGCGCGCCGGATCATCGAGGACATCCTCGACGCGGACGAACGCATTCTCAAGGACCCCGCTCCCGTGGTGGCGGTCAGCGAACTGGCCGATTCCAGCGTCAATTTCACTGTCCGCTCCTGGGTGGCGCGGCAGGATTACATGGCCGTGTACTGGGCCCTGAACGAACGCGTCAAGATCGCCTTTGATCAGGCCGGAATATCCATTCCATACCCTCAACGCGACGTGCACGTGCACCAGATCGCCGACCAATAGTCTGCATCACGGGACCAGTCTCCCCCAGTGGCGGCTGGTCCCGTTCCTTCTTGTCATCCTTGCCGAAACCACATATTGTCTCAATTGAGACATTTTCAGCCGCGCAAGGAGAATCATGCCTCACGAACGCTTTTTCAGCTCCTACGACATGCCCGTGGTGGTCCGAGACCACGAACTGCGCGTTGTATACGCGAACGATGCCTACTGCGAACTGTTCCGGCTGTACCGGGATGAACTGCATGGCCGACGCGCGCCCCTGCCCGGCCTGAGTCCAGAGGATCAGGCTCAGCTCGAATCCGGAGACATGACGGTGCTGGAAAACGGCGAAACCGCGTGTCTGGAATTCCCCTATGCCTTTCCGGACGGGGACCAGAGCGTCTTTTCGGTCAAGAGCCTCCACTGCGACGCAACCGGCGCACGCTTCACGATCACGGTATTGCATTTTTCCGAACATGCCCGCCGTCTGCTTTTCTGTCTGGATTCCCCTGATCTGGTCATCGGACTGGCCGACATCGATCTTGCATCCGGAGCCATGGCACTGGACGCGACCTGTGCGGCCATGATCGGAGCGGACACCCCGGTCATCAATCCCGCGACCTGGCTGCCCGGACGCGCCCATCCCCGGGACACGGCGCGACTCGCCGAAGTTCTGGACAACCTCGCCCGGGGAGAATCGCGCATGGTCCGCCTGAACATGCGCATCAAATACGACGACAGGGAATACGGAAAATTCCTGCTCCACCTTTTCCCCACACTGCGCGACAGGAATTACCACCCCATTCGCGTTGCCGGAGCCGTGGTGGACCTGACCGACTACCATGCCCTGTCCGAGGAACTGGCTCTGGAACGCCAGCGGCATCAGCTCACGGACGAACGATTTCACGCCCTGCTGGATTGCACTGTGGACGGCTACGCCATGCTGGACAGCCAAGGCCGCGTTCTGGAGCGGAACAACCTGTATGCAACCCTTGCCCAGGCATCCTCCAACGGCAGAACCAGCGGCCCCGGCCTTGAGGAAATCGTGACCGAAACCCTCGACCGCAAGGTGAACAGGCACGCGGAGTTCAGCGGTCTGGTTCAGGGCACGCACATGGACGTGTCGTGCAGCACCTATTACATCCCGGGCCACGACGACTACGATCCCGTGGTCATTGTCCAGCTCCGGGACGTGACCCGCATGCGGGAGCTGGAACGCATGACCGAAGGCAGTGGCACGGACATGGGCCTTGTCGGCGAAAGCCGTGCCATGCGTCAGGTCTTTTCCATGATCCGCCGGGTGGGCAGACTGGACTCGTCCCTGCTCGTGACCGGCGAATCCGGCACGGGCAAGGAGCTGGTGGCCCGCGCCGTGCACGATCACAGCGCCCGTGGCAAGGGCCCGTTCGTGGCCGTGCATTGCGCGGCCCTGAGCGAAACCTTGCTGGAAAGCGAACTCTTCGGCCATGTCAAAGGCGCGTTTTCCGGGGCCATCGCGGACCGCGTAGGCCGTTTCGAACGCGCGGACGGGGGCACGCTCTTTCTGGACGAAATCGGTGATGTATCCCTGCCGGTGCAGGTCAAGCTGCTGCGGTTTCTGGAAAACCGGGAATTCGAACGCGTGGGGTCCTCGGACACCCGGCGGGTGGATGTACGCATCATCGCAGCCACGAATGCAGACCTGCAAGGCAGGATACGGGACGGCTCGTTTCGCGAGGACCTCTACTACCGACTCTCGGCCATCAGGCTCACCCTGCCTCCCCTGCGCATGCGCGACGAGGATGTACTGCTGCTCGCCCGCCATTACCTGAAACGCATTGCCGAAGATCGCGAACGCGCCAAGTCCCTTTCCGCCGGTGCCACAAAGGCTCTGCTTGCCTGCGCCTGGCCCGGCAATGTCCGCCAGCTCAAGCACGCCATGGAGTTCGCGCACATGATCAGCGACGGCGACGTGATCAGTGAACACCACCTGCCCGAAGAGGTTCGGGCGGCTCAACCGCTCCGGACCGGAGGCCGCGTCGCCGTCACCCGCGAGGCCATGGCCCATGCCCTTGCCCAGACCAGGGGGAAACGCACCGAAGCTGCCCGCATTCTGGGAATCTCCCGCGCCACGTTCTATCGCAAGCTCAAGGATTTCGACCTGTAATTCACGCCTCCTCCGCCTCCACGACACACCACTTTTTTTCTTGACGCTCCCGCACCATTGGTCTAACCGGATCATTGGTCCAACCAATTGTGCCTATTGTCATCCGACATGGCGAGGGCCGGTGCACGGATGGCAAGGATGGTTTGCGGCCCGACCAACAACACGGCGTTGCAGGAGAACAGCATGGATATCAAGCCAGTCAGCAAAAAATCCATTTACGAGGATATCGTCCGCCAGATTCGATCCATGATCGATTCCGGCAAGCTCCGGCCCGGGGACAGGCTTCCGCCGGAACGGGAAATGGCTGCCATGTTCCGCGTCTCCCGCAACACCGTGCGCGAAGCCATCCGCGCTCTGGCGGAAAAGGACCTTGTGGAAAGCCGACAGGGATCGGGGACCTTCGTGCGCGACGCAGGCCCGGATCAACTGGTGGAAACTCTTGCCCGGGCCATCCAGTGCGGCAAGACCCGACTTCAGGACATCTTTCAGGCCAGAATGCTCATTGAGCCGGAAATCAGCCGACTCGCTGCGGAAAACGCCACGGACGACGACGTGTTCAAGCTCCGACAGGTGATCCGCGAACAGAAGCAGGCCATCCTTTCCGGGCAATCCGCCCAGAAGCACGACAACAGCTTTCACGAACTCATTGCAGCCGCATCCGGCAACTCCGTTCTTCTGGAGCTTGTCACAGGCATGCACGGCATCCTGTATCAGACCCGGACCGGCGAACTCCAGTTCGCAGCCCGACAGGACGCTTCCCTTGCCGCCCATGCCCGAATCGTCGAGGCCATTGCCTCGGGAAACGGGCAGGAAGCTGCGGATGCCATGAAAAGCCATCTCGTCGAGATAGAATCCATGGTTCTTGCGGGAGAGATATAACAGCCAGCGAAAGGGACAGACAACGGAAAACAGCGGAAGGCGGAACGCGATTCACGAAACATCGCTGTATTCCCTCCTGTCCGACAACCAACACGGCCACGGGGCCGAAAGGAATGCTGCCATGAAGGAAATCAGGGAAAAGGCTCGTGAACTGATGAAAGGGTACTGCCGCGTCTGCAAGATCTGTGACGGCAGGGCATGCGCCGGCGAGGTGCCCGGCATGGGCGGTCTGGGAACGGGCTCGGCCTTTCGCAACAACGTGACCGCATTGGCCGATGTCACGCTGAACATGCGCCTGCTGCACAATGCAATTCAGCCGGACACCTCGACCTCGGTGCTGGGCATTCCCCTGTCCATGCCCGTGATGGCCGCCCCGATCGGCGGCATTTCCTTCAACATGGGCGGCGGAATCTCCGAAGAGGATTACGCCGAGGCCATTGTCTGCGGCTGCCGGGACAAGGGAGTGATCGGCTGTACCGGCGACGGCGTGCCCCCCATGATCCACGAAAGCGGCTTCGCTGCCATACGCAAGGCCGAGGGACATGGCATTCCGTTCATCAAGCCGTGGGATGGCAGCGAGATGGTTGAAAAGCTGGAAAAGGCGCGCGAAACCGGATGCAGCATCTTCGGCATGGATGTGGATGCGGCAGGCCTCATCACCCTGCGCCAGATGGGCCGCCCGGTCACGCCGAAGACTCCGGACGAGCTCGCTGCGATCATCGAACGCATTCATTCCTGGGGAGCGAAATTCATCCTCAAGGGCGTGATGACTCCGGACGAAGCCCTGCTTGCCGCCGAGGTCGGCGCGGACGCCATCGTGATATCCAACCACGGCGGACGCGTGCTGGATCACGCTCCGGGCACGGCCAAGGTGGTTCCGGGCATTGCCGACGCGGCCAAGGGCAGAATCCGCCTGCTCGTGGACGGCGGCATCCGCGACGGCGTGGACGTGCTCAAGATGCTGGCGCTGGGCGCGGACGCGGTCATGATCGGCCGCCCGTTCTCCATAGCCGCTCTCGGTGGCCTGCGCGAAGGCGTGGGTGCCTACATCGACACGCTCAAGGCGCAACTGGTTCAGGCCATGGTCCTGACGGGCTGCAATGACATCGCTTCCATCGACAAACGCATTCTCCACGAGGACTGATCATGCTCACCACCATCATTCTCTATGTTGCTCTGGGCGGCGTCGCCGGAATTCTGGCCGGACTTCTCGGCATCGGCGGCGGACTCGTCATCGTTCCCATGCTCGCCTTTGCCTTCCCGGCCCAGGGGTTTGCACACGAGCACATCCAGCATCTGGCTCTGGGCACATCCCTGGCCACCATCATCTTCACATCCATGTCCAGCGTCCGCGCCCACCACAGCCGGGGCGCTGTGGACTGGAAAACATTCTGGCGCATCACCCCGGGCATCATCACAGGTACCTACCTCGGCTCGGTGATCGCGGGCAGCCTGTCCACCAATTTCCTGAAGGGCTTCTTTGCCATTTTCCTCTATTTCGTGGCCGCGAACATGCTTCTGGGTGCCAAGCCCAAGGGCTCGCGCCAACTTCCCGGAACAGCAGGCATTTTCGGCGTGGGCAACGGCATCGGCATATTCTCGGCGCTGGTCGGGATCGGGGGCGGCACCCTGTCCGTGCCGTTCCTTTCGTGGTGCAACGTGGCCATGCACACGGCCATTGGCACTGCCGCGGCCATCGGCCTGCCCATCGCCATTTCCGGCACCATCGGCTACATCGTGTCGGGCTGGAACGCCACCAACCTGCCCGACTACACCATCGGCTACATCTATCTTCCGGCCCTGCTCGGCATCATCGTGACCAGCACCCTGACCGCTCCGCTGGGCGCGCGTCTGGCGCACAGCCTGCCCGTGGGCAAGCTCAAGAAGATATTCGCCATCCTGCTTCTGGTGGTCGCCACCCGCATGCTGATCAGCATATTCTGACCAGTCGGAATCCTGAAACAAGAAAAGAGGCCCGGACGCAAGACAATGCGTCCGGGCCTCTTTTGCGACAAAAAGAAAGATTGACCTTGAAGTCAATATCAAGGATACAAGCAAACGATTACGCAAAATGGCGTACAGACAGGCCAAGGCCTCGGAAAGCCACGAATCGGACGGCCGGAGGGGTGTTGTGGAAGGGAGTTCGGCAACCCGGCTGTCTTCGTGAGACCCGTGGCTTTCCGTCCCCGCTTCGCAGCGGGTTTGGCTTTGGCTGAATTCGAATACAAGCCCCATGGAATCGAGTCAATCCCAATCGGACTCCCAGAAACGGAAATCATCAAGGTCCGCTCCCCGGAATCGGGTCTTGCTGGAACCAATCCTTCATAGTATTGCTGGGAAAAAGGTTTTTGTATGCGCAGACACTTGCTTCCGATCTCCATCCTGCTTGCGGTCATCCTCCTGTCCGGCCCGGCCGCCAATGCCCGGACCGGCGACAGTCTGGTGACATGGCCATATTTCATCCTGCCGCCCATGTTCATGGAGATCGACGGCACAGTAAGGGGATACGGCGTTGAGCTTCAGGACATGCTGCAAAAGCAGCTACCCGAATACCGCCACACCCGCATCGCGGCTTCGCCCAAGCGCATACTGAGCGACATCACCGACCATGGCCAATGCATCGCCGCCGGCGTGCTCAAAAAGCGCGAAGCGGGAAAAATTCATGCAATTCGGCACGGTGCCCTGCCGCCTTGCCGTGGGCTCCATGGTCGCCATCCGCGCTCGGGACCGGGACCGACTCGCCCCCACGGGCAAGGCCTCCCTCAAGGGCCTTCTTTCCACCCCGGACCTGATCTTCGGATACATGCCCCGCGTGGACTACGGCCGGATGCAGCCCTTCCTGAACAAATACATACATCGCGCAAGAACCGTGGCCCTGCCCAACACGCAGGGCATCCGGCACATGTTCACCATGCTCATCAAGGGACGGGTGGACTGGACCGTCTTCGACCCCACGGCCACGGCCTATCTCGTCAACCAGATGGGCATTGGCGATCAGATCGCCATTGTTCCGGCGCTGGAGGCCGAACCGGAATTCACGCCCGGGTACATGGCCGGTCCCCGCGATGCATGGGGCAGGCACATGTTGTACCGCATCGATGAGATACTCGCCCGGGAGATTGTTTCCGGGCGGCTCCATGACCTGCTTGCAACATGGATTCCCCAGGATTTGCGCCCTGATTTCGATCGCCACTACAAACAGCTCATGCAAAAACCGGCACAGGCATTTCTTGATGCCAACGCCAATGAGCCCGCCGAGTAGGACAGCACAACGTCTCCCGACAAGAAAAGGGCCGGAGCAATGCCTGTTCGCATTGTCCCGGCCCATATTTTCGCAGCATCCGAAAGAGCGTGCCCGGTTCGTTGCCCAAAGGACAAATCGCTTTACCGACGCAGTCAGCTAGCCCTTGCCCCGGGTCGCCGTGCAATTGGGTCGCGCATTCTTCTCGATGTATTCGATGATGGTTCCGGCAATGTCCTTGCCCGTGGCATGCTCGATGCCCTCGATCCCGGGCGAGGAATTGACTTCCATGACCACTGGACCGTGATTGGAACGGAGCAGGTCCACGCCGGCAACACTCAGCCCCATGATCCTTGCGGCGCGCACCGCCGTGGAGCGTTCCTCGGGCGTGATCCTCACGGATGTGGCCTTGCCTCCACGATGCAGATTGGAACGGAACTCCCCTTCCTTGCCCTGCCGCTTCATGGACGCGACCACCTTGCCGCCCACCACGAAACAGCGAATGTCCGCGCCTCTGGCTTCCTGAATGTACTCCTGAACAATGAAGTTCGCCTTGAGGCCGCGAAACGCGTCGATCACGCTTTCCGCTGCCTGCTGGGTCTCGGCCAGCACAACCCCCACGCCCTGCGTGCCCTCCAGCAGCTTGACCACCAGAGGCGGACCGCCCACCAGTTCGATGAGGTCATCCGTGTACATGGTGGAGTTGGCAAACCCGGTCACGGGCAGGCCGATGCCCTTGCGGGCCAGAAGCTGCAGGCTGCGCAGCTTGTCGCGCGAACGGGTGATGGCCACGGACTCGTTCAGGCAGTAGATGCCCATCATCTCGAACTGGCGCACGACCGCGGTGCCGTAAAAGGTGATGGACGCGCCAATGCGCGGAATCACGGCCTGCACGTCGTCCAGACATTCGCCCTTGTAGCAGACACGGGGATTGTGCGCGGTGATGTTCATGTAGCACCGAAGCGGATTGATGACCCGCACCACATGTCCGCGTTCCTCGGCGGCCTCCACGAGACGACGGGTGGAGTAGAGTTCCCGCTTGCGGGACAGAATCACGATCTTCATTTCATTTCTCCCGAACGGCGCGGCGGCTTTTTGCCAAGCACGTAGGACAGTTCCGAATCGACAAGACATGTTCCACGCAGAAAATTCCTGCCAAGCAGCATGCGGTAGGACAAATCCTCGCGATTTGCCAAGGTGATCTCCGCGCACTGACGCAGCGAACCGAGCCAGACCTCGGTCATGATCACATACCGAAACTCCCTGCCCCCGCCGGAATTCATCACGCTGCGGCGATCCGAGACACAAGCCTCGCACTCCACGAGCAAGTCTTCCCGATTGCGGCGGGGATGCACGCCGAATCGGACCCACAATTGCTGGTCGCGCAAGAATTCATCAATAAAACAAGCATGCAACGCGCAGGTCTTGGCCCCGGTATCCACCTTGGCCCGAATGGACTCGATCCCGAGTCCGGGCAGGGACACAACCTCGCGCCACCCCGTGACAATTTTCATGGCAACAAACCGTTATTATTGAATAAACATGAAGAGCAGAACGCCCTTTCATCAGGTACCGCGCTGATGTAGTCGCTTTCCCGATCCCTGTCCACCAAAAAACACGGCTTTCACCGGCCTCATGCAAAAACGGCATGGAAAATCGTCAACAATCATTTGCCGTACAACGCGGGCAACGGTATTCTTGAATCAAATCCGAGGGAGGCAATCATGAGCGAATACACCGGAACCGTAACCGTCGGCGGCAAGCAGTATGAATACGATCCAGACAGGCAGGTGGCCCGGGTAATCTGCGCGGCCTGCGGCTACAAGAATGAAGTGGAGCTGGATCGCGAGGGCGCGACCCCGGGTTGGGACAGTCAGGCCTGCAACAATTGTGGCAGGCTGATCTCGGGAAAGGGCAAGCCGAGTCGGGACGAGGAATACTAGCAGGCCGTCGAAAACACCGACGGTGCAGACTGCTAGAACAGCTTGCGCTGATCCTCGCCTTCGTAGCGCAGCTTGAGGTGCTTGTATGCCTTGGCCGTGGCCACGCGGCCGCGCGGGGTGCGTTTCAGAAACCCGCACTGGATGAGGTATGGCTCGTAGATGTCTTCGATGGTGCGCACCTCTTCGGAGCAGGCTGCGGCCAGAGTCTTGACCCCGACAGGGCCGCCTCCGAAGGTCTCCACCACCAGTGACAGGATTTTGCGGTCCATGTGGTCCAGACCGAAGTCGTCCACGTCCAGACGCTGGAGCGCCATGTCCGCGATTTCCTGCGAAACCACGCCGTTGTTGTGCACATGGGCATAGTCGCGAACACGACGCAGCAAACGGTTGGCAATGCGCGGAGTGCCGCGCGAACGACGACCGATGGTCAGTGCGCCCTCGGGATCGACCTCCACGCCGAGAATCTTCGACGATCTTCGGACGATCTCGGCAAGTTCCTCGGGGCTGTAGAACTCTATGCGGAAAATGCAGCCGAACCGATCGCGCAATGGCGACGTAAGCAGGCCGAGGCGCGTTGTCGCACCAACAAGGGTGAACGGCTCGATGTCCAGCTTGACCGTGCGCGCGCCCGGACCGGAACCGATGACCAGATCGATCTGGAAATCCTCCATGGCCGGGTACAGCACTTCCTCCACCGTGGCGGGCATGCGATGAATCTCGTCCACGAACAGAATGTCGCCGCGATCCAGATTCGTGAGAATGGCGGCCAGATCACCGGAACGCTCCAGCACCGGGCCGGACGTGGACACCATGTTCACGCCCAGTTCGCTGGCCATGATCCGGGCCAAAGTGGTCTTGCCCAAACCGGGATTGCCATAGAAAAGGGTGTGGTCCAGAGGCTTGCCGCGCTCCGTGGCCGCACGGATGAACACCTGAAGATTGTCACGCAAATCTTCCTGACCGATGAAATCGGACAGATGTCTGGGACGAACGTTTTCCTCGGGGAGAGTCGACTTCATGAACGGGCCGCCGCAATTTTCCTGAGCACCTGCCGGATGGCTCCGGCAGCATCAAGGTCAGGTTCCGCTTCAAAAACTTCCTTTACCAGAGGCCGGGCCTCATCCTCAGAGTAGCCCAGCCCCTTGAGGCCTGCAAGCGCGTCCATGTATTCGCCCTGCGGCCCGGTCGGCATGGAAGGCACCGCCCCGCCGGACAGGGAAGGCTTGAGCTTCTCGACCTTTTCCTTGAGATTCCACAATATCTGACGCGCAGACTTGGGACCGATGCCCGGAACCGTGGACAGGGTCTTCACGTCCTCGCGAAACGCGATTTCCCGCAGATGATCGCCGTCGAACCGGCCGAGAATGGCCAGCGCCTTTTTCGGGCCGAGCTTGTCGATGGAGATCAGGGTACGGAACAGATCGAGATCATCGGCTGTCAGAAAGCCGTACAGGTCAATAGCTTTTTCTCCCACCTGCGTGTGCACGAAAAGCGTGACTTCGCCGCCCTTGGCAGGCAGCCTGGCCAGAACGGACGCAGGCGCGGCCACTTCGTATCCCACGCCGCCCGGCGTGAGCAGCACGAGCGAAAATTCCCCGGCGGACAGCAGCGTGCCCTGAAGATATGCGATCATGAAAAGCCTCCGTTCGATCTGCGGAAAGGAAAAAGCGTTCCGGCTCGACCCCTTATGCCATTGTGCACCGGGATATTCAAGCCGAAGCAGGACGTGGCCGACCGGTCGCTATCCGCACAGTTTGCGCATGCGCCGCTCGTTCAGATGGCAGATGGCCACGGCAAGCGCGTCCGAGGTATCCTCGGCCCAGTCCGGCCGGGTCACCCCCAGACAATGCGCAACCATGAAAGCGACCTGCGACTTGGGCGCATTGCCCAGCCCCACGAGGTTTTTCTTGATCTTGGAAGGCTCGTACTCGGCAACGGACAGACCGTGCATGGCGCAGCAGGCCATGGCAGCACCGCGCGCCTGACCGAGTTTCAGGGCACTGGAAGGGTTCTTGGAAACAAAAACGTTTTCAATGGCGGCCTCGGCCGGGCCGTGTTCCACGATCAAATCGCGAAGCTGATCGTAAATCACGCCCAACCGGGCGGCCATCTGCTTCTTTACCGGAGTGCGGATGGTCCCTGCGGCAAGGAGTTCGGCCTGCCCGGAGCGTTCCAGGACAATACCATAGCCCGTGACCCGGGAGCCCGGGTCCAGACCGAGGACGACGATTCCGCTTTCCCGGCTCATGAACTAGTCGAGATCGTCGAAGACGTCGTCGGGAAAGTCCGCGTTCACGTAGACCTTCTGCACGTCTTCGTTGTCTTCCAGAGCGTCCATGAGCCTGATGACCTTGAGGCCGGTATCCTTGTCCACTTCCAGCATGGTGTCAGGGACCTGGGAAACCTCGGCGGACTCGTAGACCATTTCCGCAGCGTCGAACGCTTCCTTCACGACCATGAAATCGCCAAGCGCGGTCTGTACGGTGAAGCTGTCGCCGTCGTCGATGATGTCTTCGGCACCGGCCTCCAGCCCAACTTCCATCAGTGCATCTTCAGTGGCGTTTTCCTTGGAGAAAATGAACACGCCCTTCTTGTTGAACATCCAGGCAACGGAACCGGCTTCGCCCATGCTGCCGTTGTTCTTGTTCAGAATGTGACGGATTTCAGCAACGGTACGGTTCTTGTTGTCCGTGGCGGCATCAATGAGCAGGGCCACGCCGTTCGGGCCATAGCCCTCGTACATCACTTCCGCGATGTCGCCGCCAGCCAGTTCGCCGGTACCCTTCTTGATGGCGTTCTCGATCTTGTCCTTGGGCAGGTTCACGGCCTTGGCCTTCTGGATGGCCAGACGCAGGGTGGAGTTGTCTTCGGGGTTGCCGCCGCCAGCCTTGGCCGCAAGAATGATGTCCTTGGCGGCCTTGGTGAAGAATTTCGCCTTCTTGGCGTCCTGACGCCCCTTCCTGTGCTGAATGTTCGCCCATTTACTGTGTCCAGCCATAAATCCTCCTGTATGCCGAAAATATTCTTCCTGATTCCAAGTTGACCGGGTAGATTACCCCTCAACTCCCTTAAAGCCAAGCCCGAGAATGAAGGTCTCCTTGCTTTCCGCGCGGGAACTCTTGGGCTTGAACACCTTGACCTTGCTGAAATACGGACGCACCCCGTCAATGTAGGCCTTTGTGTCCGGACCTTCAAATATCTTGACCACGAAATGCCCGCCCTTGACCAGCCGCCGGGTGGCGACCTCGAAAGCGCGTTCGCAGAGTTCCAGAGAGTTGGCCTGATCCGTGAACTTCACGCCCGTGGTCTTGGGGGCCATGTCGCTGATGACGAGGTCAAAGGGGAACAACGGTTCCATGGCGGCCAGCAGCTCCGGGGAATCCTCGAATGCATCGGCCTGCAAAAACGTGATGTTCGCCGGGAATTCGGTTTCCGTGGACTGGATGTCCACGCCCAGCACCCGGCCTTCCGCGCCGACCTTCTTGCCTGCGAACAGGGTCCATGAGCCCGGAGCCGCGCCCAGATCGAGCACGTTCTGGCCCTTGCGGAAAAGATGGAAACGTTTGTCCATCTCCTGTAGCTTGTAGACGGAACGGGCCGGATAGTTTTCCTTTTTCGCCCGTTTGAAGTAATGATCGCGGTACTGTTTCATGGGTCGCCCCCCTTTGTGTGGTGCGATTCCTAGCCGAAACAGCCGCAAAAGCCAAGGGGAGCCACATGACCAGACCCGAGCGCATGCGAATCACGGACGAACTCGGCCTCCTCAAATCCGTTCCGGCGGACAAGGGACAATTCGAGCTGCACGGCTGCCCCCCGGCCAAGGGAGCCAGGACGCTTCTGCTGGGTCTCGGCCCGGAACCGGACAAACTTGCGGACTGGTTCGAGCTGCCGTCCGACCATGTCCTTTATGTGGAGTGCCCGGAATTCGAAAAACAGGCAAGTCCGGCATGGGCCGAATCCATCCCCGCGCAATTCACGCACCTGTCGCCCGAAGAGGTGACTCCGGCCCTGCTCGCATCGTCTTGCGTGATCCGCTACCGTCCCAACCTGCGTCTTTTTCCGGGCTTCTGGGCACCGCTCGCGGCCCGGCTTTCCGTGGCTCTGCATCCGCCGCTGGTCAGACGCAAGTCCATATGGCTGCCCACGCGCCCCGGCGACCTCCTTGGCAGAGAACTTTCCCTTGCCTTTGAACAGGCCGGATACGCGGTGGCCTCCCCCAACCCGGAAAAACTGGAACGTTCGCCCGGAACCGAACTTGCTCCACTGCTCAGCGTGACCGTCCCCGCCCTGTTCCTATCCGTGAACTTCAAGGGACTGGAACCGTGGGGACTCGGCTACAACCTGCTGCGCGAGGCCGGAGCCGAGGTCGGCATCTGGCTGGTGGACAATCCGTTTCACCTGCTCTCTTCCGTAAAATCCCCATACTGGAAGGAGGCGCACCTGTTCGTCACGGACAGCACGTTCATCAAGCCGCTTCAGGACATGGGCGCCCGCTCCGTGCACCACCTGCCTCTGGCAGCCAGCCCCGACCTCTTTGGTGCCCCCGGCCAGTTGCCGGACGCGGCACAGGGCATCGGCGACCGGCTCGTCTTTGTCGGGAGATCGGAATTTCCGAAAAAGGAACAGTATTTCGCAGGACTGTCACCGGATGAAGCCCTGCTCGATCAGGCCGTGACCATGCTGGAACACGGCGAGCGGCCCGACTATCACTGGTGGTCGGCAAACGTCCCGGTGGATCGCAAGTGGCCGGGCAATGACCAACGCAAGGTCGGAGTCGGCGCGGAAGTCGCCTCGTTCGTCTGGAAGGCTCGCTGCCTCGCGGCATCCGGGCCGGACACCGTGATATTCGGCGACGACCGCTGGGCCAGAACCGACGGCATCACGGCTCAAGTGCGCCCGCTGCTGGACTATTACGCACATCTTCCGGCCGTCTACCGCACGGCCCGGGCCAGTCTGAACATAACCGGCATGCAGCTCCCGGCCGGGCTGACCCAACGCCATTTCGACGTGTGGTGCGCAGGCGGCTTCCTGCTCACGGATGCGAACCCGGGACTCGACATTTTCCCGGATGAGCTGACAAAACCGATCACATTCATGACTCCGGCCGAAATCCCGGCCCTGTTCGCGCACCACGCCGAGGACACCCCGAAACGCCGCGAACTGCAACGCGAATGGCAGGCCCTGATCCTTCGCGACCACACATACGCAAACCGCGTTACCGCGTTTTTTTTTCTTTTTTTGGAAAAAGGGAAAAAAAACCCCCCCCCCCCCCCCCCAACCCCGGGCCCCCCCCCCCCCCCCGGGGCCGTACCCCCCCTGGGAGAGCACTGCCTTCGCAAGGCAAGGCAGGGGTCGAGAGTTCAAATCTCTTCGTCTCCACCAAGAAAATCAAGGGTTTACGCAAATCGCGTAAACCCTTTTTTTGTTACTGACTACAAATTCTGACTACATTGCTGAATTCAGCAACCAGAAACTGTCAGCCACCTCCATCCGCACAAAAACTCTGCTTTTGGTTTGGGCACTAAGCCCCCCCTAGAACGAGGCAGACGAGGTCTGCGTAGGCTCTACTTTTCAGGGCCGCTAAAACTGGGAGGGGGGTAACAGGATCACTGCCAAAATCTTTGTAGTAAAAAATGGAAAAAAAAAACATAAGATATGAGTCTTTAATGATGACAAAAAGCACAAGCAAATGTATATGTTTTTCTAGAATCGGCCATGCAGATTGAAGACCCGCGTTAAAGCAAATCGGACGTATTTGTCGTCTATACTGCTACTGACAAAACTAATATAAACAAGTATGTGCTATGCGGCTTAAGGGTAAAAAAGTGACTAACGAACAGTAGGTTGCTCAGTATGCTTGATGACGACAGCTTCAAAGACATCAAAGCCAAAGCAAAGCCCGGTAAGTTTTCATCACCTGAGGTTCAAAGCGGAATTCCTGTACCAGCGACACAAAAAGTGAAGCTATTCTCCCCTGATGAATGGGAAGAGTTCACGGAAGAATGGACATACTCGCTTAAAGGACAATTCGACAAAGTCCAGCGGTATGGCGGGGCTGGTGACATGGGGTGTGATGTCGTTGGTTTCAAGACAAAGGACAGAGTGAAAGGGCCGTGGGTTAACTTTCAGTGCAAGCACTACGATGGTCCGCTTGTGCCTAGTAAGAGTTGGGTAGAGATAGGGAAGATTGTATACTACTCGTTTATGGGTGAGTACACCCCACCTGTCGCTTATTATTTTGTTGCTCCTCAGGGAGTCGGGACAACCCTCACCAAAATTTTGAATGCCCCTGATAAGATTAGGGAAGGTCTCATTGAGGCATGGGACAAGCACTGCAAGGACAAGATAACCTCCACCAAGTCAATCCCTTTAGTTGGTGCTTTCAAGACATATCTTGAAGAGTTTGACTACAGCATCTTTGACAGCTTGACGCTGGCTGAACTGGTAGAGGGCCATGCGCAAACTCCATTTCATGCTACCCGTTTTGGTGGAGGTCTGCCTGTTCGACCAGCCGTGGCACCTCCACCTTCAAGCTTTGCGAAGGATGAGAGCCGATATATCCAACAGCTAATGGAAGCCTACTCCGACGCCAAAAAAGTGCCAATAACAGAGGTCACTCAGCTTGATAAGTGGCCTAGCATCAAGCGGCATTTCAATCGTTCACGTGAACAGTTTTACCATGCAGAGTCTCTGAGAAATTTTGCGAGAGATAATGTGCCTGCCGGAACCTATGAGTCGTTGCAAGATGAGATTTATCAGGGTGTAGTTGATGTTTGTGAATCTGACCATGAACACGGCTTTGAACGGGTGAAAAAAACAGTCTCGAAAGCAGTGGACATTGCCCTTACGGGGAACGCCTTGTGTGGCAGAGTGCTTGTGAATGACAGGCAGGGTGTGTGCCACCAGTTAGCGAATGAAGACAAACTACTGTGGGTAGAGAATGGTGATGACTAAAACGACTCGTCCGGTAGTGTTCAACAGCCCGTTTGAGGCAGGGATGCGCTCTTTGGTTGTTCTAAATGCAACCTATCCGAACTCGATTGATTTGCACCGAATTCTTCAATTTGAATACTTGATTGTTCATTCTGCCGACATCGGTGGGCCTGAGAGTCTACATCCTCCCGTGCCACTTCGGTCTGGTGAGTTGTTGGTTAGGCGGGGACTAATTGAAAGCGGCTTACAGCTAATGCTGAGCCGGGGGTTAATAGACAGGGTTCTAGGGGAAAATGGAATAGAGTACATGGCTACTGATTCCTCAGAGCCGTTTATCCGTAGTTTGTCCTCCCCGTATATTTTAAAACTGGTCGGTCGCGCTGAGTGGGTCGCGGAGACTTTCATGTTTTACTCTCAGTCTGAGATGTCTGCCTTGATGAAAATGTCGTTTGATCGTTGGACTTCAGAGTTCCATTCAATAGACCAAAGCAGTGGGTTAGAGACATGAACTACAAAGGCATCTCCTTACGGCACTTGACCTATCTGTCACCAACCATGCCTCCTGCCAGCGTTAGTTTTGAGACTGGGTTGAATGTTATTCATGGGGCGTCCGATACAGGTAAGTCCTTCCTTGTCTCGTCTATAGATTTCATGCTTGGGGCTGGAATTGACTTGAAGGATATTCCTGAAAGAGTCCCCTATGATAGGGTATTGCTTGGTCTCCAAGATTGTGAGGGAAACGAGTACACTCTTGAAAGAAGTGTCCAAGGTGGACCCTTTAACTGTTATAACGGACTGCTTTCATCACCGGATGACGACAAGAAGCTGTTTAGTTTAGCGTCAAAGCATAATCCAAAAAAGAAAGAGAATGTTTCCCGTTTCATTTTGGGATTGATCGGCCTTGATGAAAAGAGGCTCATAAAGAATAAGAGTGGGGATACAAGATCATTGAGTTTTAGAGACCTTGCGAAGCTCGCTATTGTTCAAGAGGAAGCGATAACAAAGGAAGGTTCTCCAATTGAGAGTGGTCAGGTCATCTCCAAAACATCCGATTATGCAACATTTAAACTTTTATTAACAGGTGTAGACGACAGCGCCGTTGTGTCTGTGGCCCAGAAAGAACAAATGGCAGTGAAGACAACTGCTAAGATCGAGGTTATTGAACAACTCCTTGAAGAGTATGAAATTGAACTACAGCATTACGAGTTTGAAAATCCTGATGAATTGGACGAGCAGTTAGACAAGCTTTCGTTGACTATTGAGCGTCATAAGGATGCTGTGAACCTTAGTCAGCAGCAGTACACGGAACTCAGCAACAGACGTAAAGGGCTGTGGGACAGACAGCAGGAACAGAAAGAGCGTCTCGATGAAATAAATAAGCTTCAAGAGCGGTTCCAACTTCTTGAAGCCCATTACATGAGCGACCTGGAAAGGCTAGAGGCAATAAAAGAATCGGGGTCACTTTTTGTGTACCAAAAACAAGTTGCCTGTCCTCTTTGTGGAACTGCTCCTGAAAAACAACCTCATTGCAGCTCATGTTCCCATGATGTTGATACGGTTGTTAAAGCAGCAGGCATTGAGATTTCAAAAATCAACACACTCGCTGTCGAGCTAAAAGATACCGTCTTGGAATTGAAGGTGGAGGCCCGGTCCTTACAGGAATCACTCAAATCAACGAACTCAAGTTTGGAGAGTGTTCAGGTAGAAATAGAGGAGAAGGTTGCTCCTAAACTCAAAGAGGGCAGGGCTAGCTATTCTGACCTCGTGGATAAGCTGTCTGAGATTCATTCGGCACAAAAGCTGGCAGACAAAATTAAGAATATGAAAAAGCAGATTGAAGAATATGAAGAGGCAAAAATTGAGGCACAGGAACCAGAGGTCGTTGGTGAAGCTATTCCGAAGACTGTCTTGGAAGACATCTCTCTCATTTTAGAACGCTACCTGAAAGATTGGCACTTCCCCGAAACTGGGCGTGTGTATTTTGATGAGAAGGCTCGTGACTTCGTTGTTGCTGGCAAGCCCAGAGGAAGCCGAGGGAAGGGCTTGCGTGCTGTCACTCATGCTTCATTTTCCTGCGGCCTGCTGGATTATTGTGAGACAAAGGGCTTGCCTCATCCCGGCTTTGTCGTGCTTGATTCTCCTCTTGTTGCTTACAAAGAGCCGGAAGGGGATGAGGATGATTTGTCTGGATCAGACCTCAAAGATCAATTCTACATGGATTTAGCGTCTAGGGCAGAGGGGCAGCAGATTATTTTGATTGAAAACGTGAAACCACCATCCACCATTGATAAGGCTCAAATGAATTTGATTAAGTTCACCAAGAATCCTCACGAGGGGCGGTACGGCTTCTTCCCCGTAGCTAGTCAGTCTGTGTAGCCGATGGTGGTGTAAACCTCCCCAACTTAGTACCAATCATAAGTAGAATTTTCTGTGGTGAATAAGCATTGAGGCGCTCGACGTATTGCCAAGCGTCTCCAGCAACCGTGTTTCGTAATACCCACAAAAACAATATCCTCACCCCACCACCAACAACTCCTCCCAGCAGGTGGAGAACCTCCGCGACAGATTCTCCTGCCGCATATGCCATTCCTTGGAGCCGAGGCCTTGCCCGGCGAAGTGGAGTGAATCTCGGCCGAAGCGTGAGGTGATGGTGTCCAGCGTTCGCATGAGTGCACGTTGTCTGCCCCGCTCTTCGCTGGTTTCGGCATCGGCAAAGGTGAGTTGGCGTTGCCCTTCCGGAACGAGATCCAGCAGCAGGACGCCGACCTTCTGGTACTTGTAGCCCTTGCGGTAGATTCTGCGCAGAATGGTCAGGGCCTTGTCCTGAAGGTCGGGCGTGTATGCCGAGGGGGTGTCCAGGGCGAGACTGCCGCTGCCGGTGAACTGCGGATCATCCATGAATCGGTTGGTCAGCAGAAAGACCTGAACGGCTCCGGCCTGAAGATGCCGCGCACGCAGCTTGGCCGCAGCGCGTTGCACATAGGCGCACAGGGCTTCCTCAAGGCTTTCCAGACGTGTGATCCGCGTGCCGAAAGAGCGGGAACAGGTGATGCTTTTCGCTGTCGGCGGCTCGTCCTCGAATTCGATGCACGGGATTCCCTGCAGCTCCATCATGGTTCGCAAGCCGCACACGGTCAGTTTTTCCCGCACCCAATCCCGGGTTCGAAGCGTCAGATCCCGGGCGGTCTTCACGCCCAGGGCGTTCAGCTTGCGGGCATTGCGCCGACCGATTCCCCACACATCGCCAACTTCGAGCAGGCCCAGCTCATGGTCGATCTGGCGAGGATCGTCCAGCAACCATGCGCCCCCGGAGCTGCCCCGCTTCTTGGCCAGCCGATTGGCAACCTTGGCCAAGGTCTTGGTCCGCGCCAATCCGACACAGACCGGAATTCCGGTCCACTGCCGCACCGTCCGCCGAATTCTTCGCGCAATGGCCAACAGCTTGTCCGGATCGGTTTCCGTCATGCGCAGAAAGCATTCATCAATGGAATATGGCTCGATGTCCGGCGAGAATTGGGCAAGGGTCTGCTGCACGCGCGAGGACATGTCCCCGTACAGCGCATAGTTGGACGAAAAGACCCGCACGCCGTGCGCGGCAAAAAAATCCTTGCGCTTGAATGCTGGCTCGCCCATGCCGATCCCGAGCGCCTTGGCCTCGTTCGATCTGGCAATCACGCATCCGTCATTGTTGGACAGCACGACAACGGGCCGCCCTTCAAGGGACGGTTCAAAGACGCGTTCGCACGAAACATAGAAATTGTTGCAATCCACCATTGCGTAGAATGGGGAACTCCCGGGCCGCATCAAAACCTCCGTACAACGCCCGTGACCACGCCCCAGACAAACAGCTCCTGCTCCATCTCCACCTCAATCGGGCTGTACGCGGGATTTTCCGGGACAAGGACATATTTGCCATTGCGCTTCCGGAGACGCTTCACCGTGAGCTCGCCATCCAGAACCGCAACCACGATCTTGCCCGGCCGCGCATCCTGCGAACGATCCACAACCAGCACATCTCCGTCCTGAATGCCCGCCCCGGTCATGGAATCGCCGCTTACCCGGACCATGAATGTCGCTGCCGGATTGCTGATCAAATACTCGTTCAAATCCAATGCGCTTTCCACATAGTCATCCGCAGGGGACGGAAATCCCGCTGAAACTCGGGAAAGGTACAGGGGAACGCGCTGCGTTTCGGCCTCATCGCCGACAGCCCGGCCAAGCACTTCCACTCGTCCGTATTCCATTTTCTCGTTTTTCATCATGAAAAAAGGGGCATCCGCCCCACTCCTTTCAAGCTCGATCCGTTGAGAAGAAAAAATATCACAGAAGACCAAATCCGACAATTCAGGGGGCCGTCCGGGAGTCAGCGGAGTCGTGAAAATCCGACGCAGGATTTAGCGAGATTCTGCAAGATTTTACAGGATTCAACGAGCCGTAACGATACCGAACAGGAATCAGCAGGATTTAACGGAATATCCCAAAATGATTGCGGAATTCTTGCAAAATCGCGTACACTCCTGTGGAGCCCGAAGGCAGGACAGGTAAGGTAGGCCCACTTCGTGGAGACTACCTTACGTCCTGCCACAGCCTTGGGGGCTGGGGTGGCTTATTCGCCTTCGGCTCAACGCAGGAAAGCCCGCTTGAGGCGGGCTGAAAAGCAAGGAGCATTCATGCCAAGCAGAAAGACGGCCATGAAGGTTTACGTCTCGGACGAGGAGCATCAGCGCATCATCGACAAGGCCGGGCTGTGCGGCCTGTCCGTGTCCACCTTCGCCAAGCGCGTGTGCCTCGGCTACCAGATCCGGAGCCGGGAGGACCGGCAGGCCCGACGGGATCTGCTCACGGTCAATGCTGACCTTGGCCGACTTGGCGGACTGCTCAAGATGTGGCTCACCAACGAGGATGAGCATGAATTCGATGTCCGCGAGCTGCTTTGGCGCATCGAGGATCGGCAACGGGAAATCAAGCGAGTGGTCGCACGCATATGATCAGCCGCAAGATTCAGTGCAAGCCGGAAAACGACGATTACGGTCGTCTGGCCAGATACATCGCCGATGCCAGTCACAAGGGCGAGAAATGCCTCATGGCGTGGACGGCAGGCTGCTGGGCCGGCGACGACTTTGCACTGGCCATTCAGGAGGTGGAGGACACGCAGGATCTGAACCTGCGCACGACCAAGGAAAAGACCTATCACCTCATCATCTCGTTTCGCCCCGAGGACGAGGCCAAACTGACTCCGGAGCGTTTCAGGGAAATCGAAAAGGAATTTGCCAAGGCCCTTGGCTTCGAGGAGCATCAGCGGCATTGCGGCGTGCATAAAAACACGGCCAACATTCACATGCATGTTGCCTACAACATGATTCATCCGGAACGCCTCACCCGACACGAGCCGTTCCGCGACTATTACAAACGCGATCAGGTGTGCCGGCAGCTGGAAAAGCAATTCGGCCTCATCATCGACAATGGCCGGGATCCGGACGGTCCGCCTCGTCATGACAACGACAAGGCCAGAACCTATGAGGCGCATTCCGGGCAGCAGTCCTTTGACGGCTATGTTCAGGAACGCCGGGACAAACTGGCCCACAAGCTCAAACTGGCCAGAGCATGGCAGGAGCTTCACGAAATTCTGGCGGATCAGGGGATGGAGATTGCCCTTCGTGGCAACGGATGCGTGATCAGGAACCGATTCGGCAAGCAACAAGTCAAGGCCAGCGCCTTGGGCCGCGAGTTTTCCAAGGCCCGTCTTGAAAAGCGATTCGGAACATTCCGTGAGGCGCGGGGGCTGGAGGATGTTCCTGCCCGCAGCCGTTACGACTCCAAGCCCTTGCACCGTGCTCCGGAGCGAGGTCAGCTGTATCAGGAATATCGGACCAGCATTGACGAGAAAAAACAGCAGTACGAGGCTTTCCGCCATCAGGAGAACTCGGACCTGGCCGACATCCGAACGGAATGGAAGCGAAAACAGCGTGAGATCCGCAACAGGCCCGATCTTGTCTGGAAGGACAAGAAGGCGCTCATCTCTCAAGCCAAGGTCCAAAGCCTGAAGCAGGAGGAAGCCCTGCGCGTTCGAAAGGACAAGCAGCGCAAGCAGCTCCGCGACGAAACGCCCTACCACAACTGGATCGGCTTTCTGAAGCACAAGGCCGAGACCGGCGACAAGGTAGCCATGGCCATCCTGCGTTCAAAGAACGTGGAAGTTCGGGAGAGGGATGTCACCACTCCGGTTCAGCATCTTCAGGGCTGCAAGTTCCGCGTGGATAACCAGGGCAACGTGCTCTACACCCTCACCAACGGCGGCATGATCAAGGACATGGGCAAGGAGCTGTTCTTCAGCCGCGCCAACGAACAAGCCGCAGCCGTTGCCGAACAACTGGCCTGGCGGAAGTTTGGCAAGAATTTCGAGATGGAAGGGAATGTGGTGAGGCGGGAGACCGATAGGAACAAGACCCGAGGATTGGGACGGTAGGATTGCTACCGCGTCAATTCCTGTTCAGCTTCAGGAGCAAGCCCAAGAGCTTCACGCTGTAGCAGCATGTACATCTGATTGGCGACTTTCAAGTTCTCCTTGCGTTGCCTCAGAATATTTTTCTCCGAAACCGCCGAGGACGCCTTGAGACGATTGGTCAATCTGGCCGTATGGGACTTGGCGAACTCACGGAAGGCATCCAGTGGCAGCCCAGCCTGCTTGCGCTTCGAAGAATAGGTGACAGCAGCCTGAGTATACGCATTGTGGTCACGTACCAGCTGCAGGGTTGCCGAGGCCTCCGCGATCTGCTGCAGGGCTGGCTTGATGCTGTTGATCATCTCGGGAGCATTGGCATATGTCGCCAACTCCTGTTGCAGAGTGACCTTTTCCGCAAGCAGAATGAGCCGTGGATCCCGGACTGCTCCGAGATCCTTCAGAACTTTCAGCGTAGACTGGAGGCCAGCTTGATATTCCTTGGCTTCGGGCGTGTTTTCCTTCTGGTCAAAGGCTTCCCAATCTGAAGCTATCTTTGCGATATATCTATCGAGCAATCCAATCCTTTCCATGGCTTGCCTCGATTTCTGATAAATTCCAATCGCCTTGAATCAAGTATTCGGGACCGAATTCATCCTTCATGAACTGGGCAAGGTGCAGCGGCAGCGGCAGTTTACGCCGCAGACGATCCGCTTCATCCTTGTCGCCTCTCTCTTCGGCAAGCCGAGCAGCCCGAAGAATCTGGAACTTTTCTTCCCTAGTCAAAATAGCCATCTTTTCCTCCACTGAGTGAGCTTTCAGGCTACATGTATTTGCAAAATCGCACAACACACGTTCAACGGCAGTTCCCCATTCGGTCCCGAACCATCTCCCTCGCAATCTCGCAGAATCTCCTGTTGGGGCGCTTTTCGTCAGGCTGGTTCATCAGGTTGGCAAACCATTCGTAATCAAAGTCTATCTTCTTCCTGAAGATTTCCCTTTTCCCTTCCGAGATCACCAGTTCCATGCTTTCCTTCAGGCTGTTGTTTGCGTCACGGGACTGGCGGTGTTTGGTGATCCAGAAACGAGGCTCGACGAAGGATTTCGACTGCAACTGATTGTCCGCAGTGAAATGCACGCTGGGGCAGGCTTCGCAGATTGCCGCGCGCAGATCCTCGTCGGGGATGATCTTTCCGTACAGATCCTGACCGTGGGACATGTACCAGAATATCCAGGGGACATTGACCGGACTGGCTCCGGTGTATCGATAGCCTTCACCTCCCAGATAGGTGTCCAGCATGCTCCTGGCCAAGGCCCTGGACATGCTGATCCCGGTCTGTTTCATGAACAGATAGGCAATCTGGTCGAAGTAGTCGCACAGAATGGTCAGAATTCGATTTTCGCGGGCATCGTTTGGCTGCCGTCTTGATTCCCTTGAAAGATTGCCTTGCGGATGCGCCAGCGAGCAGCAGTCGAACGCTTCCTGATCATGGTCGGCCAGCCCTGCCACATCATGCGGATAATGCTTGGCATAGGGCTTCGGCGAATGCTTCAACTTCCTGTACAGCCCAATTATCTGAATGGGATTGTTGCAATCCGGACAAATAGCGTATTGCACGTCTTCACCCTTCCTGTTTGACTGATAGTACGGATCATTTTTCCTCGTGGAGGCCTCGAAGTCGTTCCTGTTCAAGGGCCTCCACGCCATATCTTCAGCAGACAGCTTGCAGGCGTTCATCAGCTACTCTCGTTTGTCGTACTTCCACAGTTCCTTCAGGCCGTGCCGACCTTTGACCTGAATCCACCACTCGTCCGGAAGGGACGGGACATTGCCTTCGGCTTCAGCTGCTTTAAGACAATATAGAACTGTGCGCAAGCCTACGGAAAACTGATGATGGTTGTCCTGCATGGCAAAGATCATTTCCTCACCGCAGGACTGGCAAAGCACCTGTTCGTGTCCTTCCGGCTCCGTGGCCACCCTGTTCGACAGTATGTTTTCGTGATCCATGATTGCACTCCGTGAAGAAACGGGGAGGGTCTCCCCTCCCCGTCATGTTACAGGCCGAGTCCCAGGGCCTGAGTCTGTTCCTGCTTCAGTTCCTGAAAACGCTCCAGGAATCGATCCCTGACCTCCTGCCACGGCATGGGCCTGATCGCCATGTCCTTGGGCGGCGGGGGCAGCTCCGGACGCTTGGCAAGGTCGGGCCATTTGACCACCTGAAGCATTTCCGCTGCCATGACGGCCTGATCCGCCTTCTTGATGATCTTCGGGCGCGGGAAGGTGATTTCGAAACGCTTGCAGATGGCCTTCATCACGTTGCCCTCGATGCGGCGGTAGTCCGGCAGCATGCTCTTGAGCGGCGACACCACGTCACCGAGATAGGCTTCGGTGGCGTCGTGCAGCAGGCCCTGAAGCCTGTATTCCCGAGGCAGCGCCTGTGCCACGAGCAGGCTGTGCTGGCCGACCGAATACGGGAAATGGCCGGCACCATTGTAGCGGTCGAGCTTGGACAGATGATGCGCTATGTCCCGGATGTCGATCTGCGCCGGATCCGGGTTGGCCAGATCAAGATCCCGGCCGGTGTAGGTTCGTACGATGCTCATGGAATTCTCCTGTTTGTCGTTCCGCAACGCCTGTTGAATCACATGTTCATTGCCATGTCAGGCGCTTCGCGCATGGCGTCCCTTGCCATGTCCAGAACCGGAGCCAGCTGCTTGCGCACGGCATTCAGTCCGCGCGAGGCATGCAGGTCGTTGAAGTCGGTGCGCTTTTCCAGCTTTTCGCTGGCCGTGAACTCGGGCACGGCCACCAGACCGCCCACGGCGCGCGCGGCTGCCTCGGCCTTGGTCACGCCCGGGTTGCCGGGCTGGCCGTGGTCGTTGTCCGCCAGAATGACCATGGAGCGGCCCGGGTATCTGGCCTGCAGCGCCTTGGCCACATGCTCCAGATTTCCGGCATCGAAGGCCGCGTGCACGGGCAGGCCCGTGGCCATGTGCACGCTGGCGGCCGTGGCATAGCCCTCGGCAATGAGAATGGGCGTGCGCTCGTCCTCCATTTTTGCCGGATCGATGGTGTGGAATGTGCCGGTCTTGCGGGAACCGCGAACGAAGAACTTTCCGTCCCTGCTCACGGTCTGCAGGGTGTGGATATGCCCGTCCACGTCGCGGCCGGGGATGAGCAGATCCCCCTTGTCGTCCACCTTGACGCCGTAGCCGAACACGCCCTTCCGCGCGAGGTACGGCTGACTCTGATGCGCCCAGCCCGGGGCATTCACCCATCGGGCATAGGCGGTTTTCGAGGCCTGCTCATGCTGCTTGTCCAGCGCTTCCCTGCGAGCCTGCCGGGATTGTTCCGCCTCGATGCGCAGCCTTGCCTTTTCCTCGGCAGAGAGCTTGTGACCCGAGGCTTTCCAGTTGCCCTTGTCCCCGGTCCTGTGGTTCTGGTAGAACCCGGCAGGATGTCCGTCGAGGTGGCCGACGTAGGCCCCGTCACGCGAGCCGGGTTTTCCCTCCAGAAGCGGCACACGGTGAAGCTGCCCGTCCATTGCGGGCAATTCCCCCTGGAGATCGAGTCCGGCTTCACGGAGCGCCTCGCCGAACTCCCGTTCCGGCGGCATGGCCGGGGACTGCGCAGGTTGTTTCTCAGGCACCCATTGCGCAAGCCCGGCCATGTCCACCCCGGTCGGTGCAAACCAGAGCCGCGCCTTGCGGTCCCAGCGTGCGCCGGCCTTTTTCGCGGCATCCTTCTCCTCGTACGGCACCACGAGATACGTCTTTTCCTGCGCCGGACTTGCCGCGCGTTCCGGTTCCCTTGCCCTGTCCGGCTTTTCCATGGCCTTGCCCTTTTCCAGATTCATGCAGTAATCCTTGATTTTCTCCGCATCCCGGCAGGCGCGGACGATTTCAAAGGGATCCTGTTCCAGAGCCTTGATCCAGCTGCCCACATACGCGGCGTGCTGGCTCGGGTCATGCCCGAGTCCCAGTTCCCCGCCGAGCATCCATGATCCGATTTCGGCGCGCAGTTCCTCGCGTGCATAGACCTCTGACCCGAACGGCCCGGACTCGCGGTCCAGACGCGATTCATGCCCGGTCCAGTGCCCCAGCTCGTGCAGGGCCGTGGCATAGTAGTCGCCGGAATCCCTGAACGCCCCCCTGGGCGGCAGGTGGATTTCATCCGAACTCGGCCGGTAGAAGGCGCGCTTGCGCTGATCATGCGTCAACCTTGCGCCGGAATTCTTCAGGATGGCCTCGGCCCGTTCATCGGGATTCCAGCTGATGTCGCGGCCGTCCCATGGCGGGATGCCCTCCACGTCCGCAGCATGAAAGACCCGAGAAAACCGAATCATGGGCCGGTTCAACCGGACGGACTGCATTTGCCGATTCCCGTCCTCGTCCAGAACCGGGCTGCCCTTGTCGTCCTGCGCGGGCACATCCCTGGAAAACTGCCAGTAGACAACGGGCCGGGACTTGGAGCCCTTCCTGATCCTCCAGCCGTTGGCATTGGCCTGCCGAAGCGTCAGGAAACGGGGATCGGCATAGTCCTCGCTGCCGAGCATGACGTGGTTGATGCCGCGATACACCGTGCCGGACACGGGATTGAACGGCGGATGATACTCGCCCGGCTCCCACGGCCTGATCCACGGGGCCGTGCCCTGTCTGAGCTGATCGATGATCTGTTCCGCGAACTGCTCGTGAAACGGTTTGCGTTCCCTTGTCATGACCGCCTCCTAGAATTCGAGCTGCATGTCGTCTTCCGGAAACTCGTCCAGAGACGCTTCCAGAGCCTCTTCCTCGGTGAGCGCGTCTTCGGGAAACGCGCCCATGAACTCGGCCACGTCCGGATCCACCTCGATGGCGGCGTTCGGAACCTCGGACAGATCGCGGTCGATCTGCCGGGCTGCCGCGACCAGATAGTCCATGTAGCCGGTACCGCTCAGGTCGATTGCCTCAGTCATCGCAATTCTCCTTGCTGAAGATGAACACAGGCACGGCCCGCTTCAGGCGGGCCATGTCCACCAGACCGAAATAGCGCCCGTCGAATCCGTCCGGATGGTCGGACAGCACAAGGGCCTTGCCCTGCGGCACGGTCGGGGGCGCGGGAAAAACGGGAAGCGGCCTGCCCATGCGATCGGTCGGGCGAGGCCGGGAATCCGGGACAATGCGGCCGTTCACGATCACGCCGTGGTTCGTGACCAGAATCCGGTCTCCGGGCAGGGCGGCGATGCGCTTGAGCAGGGGCCGGGGATACGTGCCGAGATAGCCGCGTTCGCGGGCAATGCGGCGATAGGGACCGGTCAGGGAAAAGCTCACGCAGTCGCCATGCCGCAGACGGCCCGGCTCCAGCCGGTACACGCCCACGGGCATGGACTGCGTGGGATTCAGACGCAGGCCCGCACCGTAGGCGCTGAGCACGATCACGGTCAGGGTCAGGATCGGGATGAGCAGGTTGAGCACGAAGCGCATCACTCGCCCTCCCCGGCTTCGGGAGAGGCCACGTTTTTGCGCCAGTAGCTCCTGCGCCAGAGATTGCGGGCCGTGTCACTGGTCGGCAGCACGCAGGCCTGTCCGTCGATGCGCTCAAGGTCCTCGGGAGACTGGGCGGCCAGCCATTCGGCATAGCCGGGCGCGTCCTGCGCCTCGGGCTTCTGCTCCGCGCGTTCGAGGCGGGTGCGGATTTCCCGGGCCTGCCGACTGGCTTCGAGATCGGCACGGGCACGCATCAGGGCGAGCTTTTCCGGCGACACATATGCATCCAGACGGCGATAGGTGCCGTTGAGCTTGAGCGTGGAGAACAGGTAGCTGGCCACGCCCTTGCGCGTGCTCGGGAATTTGTTGCCGGCCAGTTCCCATTCCGCGGAATGCAGCGAACCCTGAATGTCCTCCAGAGGCTCGCCGGCTTCGCTTCTGGCGTTCACGATCTGGCGTATCTGGTCCGGACCGAACCCATGGGAAAGCAGGTTCGGCCACACGGCCTGAAAGTCGTCACGGGTCAGACCGAGCAGCCGCCTTTCCCAGACAGATAGATCTTCTTTCTGTCTATCTAAAAGAGAGGCAGGCTGATACCGATCACCATTGGTATCACGCTGACCGCTGTTTTCCCCTGTGACCGTTGGGCGGCAACGGTTTCCCCTGTCCTGCGGATAACGATCACCATTGGTATCCGGATACCGGTCATGATTGGTATCCTGATCGGTATCAACCTGGTCATGATACCAATCAGGTTTGGTATCATGACCGGATGGATACCGATCAGCATTGGTATCAGCCGCTGAACGGATCGCCATCCAGGACGCGGCAGGCACGCGCACCAGCACGCCGTGACGCGGGCCGCGCGGATGGGTCAGCTTGCTGAAGAGTCCGGTTTCCGAGCCGCGCGACAGAGTGCGGCGGGCCGTGATTTCACTGCACCCGGCCTTGTACGCCATGCGGCTGACAATCATGGAGATTTCATCCTGTCCCTCCCCTTCAAGCACCAGCACGCCAAGCACGCGCCGGGCAGCCGGGGACAGGGTGGCCAGAAACCGGCCCGAGGCAGTGGCGCGGTCCGCTGAAACGGCACGTTCCCGCACCGGATGCGGATACTGATCACCATTGGTATCAGGCGCGGCCTGATAGTGATCACCATTGGTATCAGCCAGCAGGCCGTATTCCGTCCGGAACAGGTGCAGAAAGGTTTCGCATCGATGGCGATGCGGGGTCACGATCATGCCGTGCCGCCTGCCTGCCGGGTTCACGGACCGGGAAAAGAGCTGCTCCGCCTCGCCCCGGGCCAGATGGCGCAGCACGCTCAGCCGGGAGCATTTCGCAGGCCCGGCAAGGGCCGACACCACCAGTGCGGCGGGCGCGTCCAGATTCGGCAGGGATTCGAGCAGCGCGCCGATCACGCGGCGGCCTGTCCGGGACAGCCGATGGTAGAACCGGGAAATGTCCTGCCGCATGATGGGCGGCACATGCTCGATGGAAACGGGATCCGGATACCGGTCAGCTCTGGTATCAGCCTGAACCGGAACGGCTGGAACGCATGGGGACATCATTCCTCCACCTCCTTCTCGTGGGCGAACAGGGACAGGACGCGGCCGGCAGGACGCACAGGATCATGGCCGTTGGCAACGCGCCGCACCACGGGGCATGGAGCCGGAGCCGCCACGCGGGATTCCGGCACCCAGCCCTGACCGTGGCAGACCGGGCAGTCCGGACGGCCCACCTTGTCGGTCTGGAAGTACATGCGCCACTGCCGGCACTTGTGATCCGGACACGGCACATAGGGCTGATCATCGGGCAGCCGGCGCAGGGGCAGCATCTGCTCGATGGTCTCCATGACAAGACGGCGGTCGCACTGCTTCAGATCATTCAGATAGGAACGCGTCATAGCTTTCCTCCTCGGGCATGGAGCCGGGATCCGGGGCAAGGGAATCGGACACGGGCGGCGCGTCCATGCGGGCGCGGCGGGCAAACTCGCGGTCCAGAAAGTAGAGGATCTGGCGGCCGTACACGGGCCGGAATCCGGCAGGGAAAATCAGCATGTCGCCGGAACTCACGATGTCGCCCTGCGCGTTCTTTCGCGGGCCGGGCAGACGCATGCATTCGTCCGGAGTGAGCAGAGGCCGGGCCACTTCGGTAAAGCTCACGTTGGCCCGGTTCAGACGGCCGGAGCGGTTGCCGGACACGGACGTCTTCTTGTGCACCACCGTGGTCTTGCCCGACATCTTGGACAGTTCCTCGGCGGTCTCCATCTTGTTGGGCGCATAGGCCACGCGGATGTGGCAGTTGCTCATGATGCTTTCCTCCCGCGTGTATGCGCCGCGCAGCTGGCTCAGATCCTGAACGATAAGATAGGCCTTGAGCCCGTACCCGGCCATGAAGGCCAGACTGCGTTCGAAGATTTCCAGACGGCCCAGCGACGTGAACTCGTCCATCATGAGCAGCAGCCTGTGATTGTATCCGGCCTTTGCCCGGCCGTTCTCGAACTCCATGGACTCGGTGAGCCGACGGAAGATGAGGTTGGCCATGAGCCGGATGAGCGGCCGCAGGCGGTCGATGTCGGATGGCCGGATCACCAGATACAGGGACACGGGCGCGTCATGGTTCATGAGGTCGATGATGCGGAAATCGCAGGCCGAGGTGTTCCATGCCACGACCGGATCACGGTAGAGCGCGAGGTTGGCCACGGCCGTGGAAGCCACGCCGGAGAACTCGTTGGGAGCCTTGTTCTTCATCTCCCGCGCAGCCGAACCGATGAACTCGTGCACCTTGTTCCAGGCGCCCTCGTCCTCCTCGCCTGCCGGGAATATCCGGCCGAGCACTTCGGCATGATCCACCTCAAGCATCTCGTTGATGACTTCGTTCAGTTCCTTGTCCGGATCGGCCAGCATCACGGACAGGTCGTTCAGGGTGGCCTCGCGGTCCTGCTCGCCGCGAATCAGGATCAGGCAGTGCAGCACGGCTCCGGACAGGAAGGAAAACGCGGCCTTGTTCCAGTAGTCCTTGAGCCCCTTTCCCTCGGGATCCACGAGCATGGACGCCACGTTCTGGGCGTCCGGAATCGCGGAATGCCCTTCCAGCCGAATTTCGGCCAGCGGATTGAACCGGGCCGCGCCATGCCGGGCCGTGGGATCGAAGCGCAGCACCACATGGCCCTGACTCTTGCGCCAGCCCGAGGTCAGCGCCCAGTTCTCGCCCTTGATGTCCAGAATGAACGCGCTGTCCGGCCAGCTCAGGAGCGTGGGCAGGACAAGACCCACTCCCTTGCCCGAACGCGTCGGGGCAAAGACCAGCACATGTTCCGGCCCGTTGTGGCGCAGATAGGTCAGGTCGCGGCCCTGCTGCCAGCCGCCCACGTACACGCCCTCGCCCGAGAGCAGCCCGGCGTTCCGGATGTCCTCTTCCGTGGCCCAGCCAGCCGTGCCGTGCACGTCCTCCTCGCCTTTGGGCTGACGCAGGAACAGATGCCAGATGCCGTAGAACACGAGCTGGGGCAGCACGAAGAGCGCCTGCGCCATGTTCGTGATCGGATCCAGCACCTCGGACAGGGTGTTGAGATTCTCCCACCAGCCCACGATGGACCAGGGCCAGTAGAACCGGCCCCAGACCGGATCGCCGAGCCATGCCTGATAATCCAGCAGCCCGGCCACGCGCTGGGTGGCGTAGCCCAGAGACACCAGACCGGATATCCCGGCCAGCAGGAACGGCAGAAGCCAGCGAAGACTTCTCTTGCCCTGCCTTCTGCCCAGACCGTAGCTACTCGGCATGATCCGCCCCCATGAGCCGTTCCCGGGTTTCCTGCGTGATGGTCGCGTCGTGCCGGAACGGCTTTGCCGCCTCCGGAGCAGGTTCGGCCGGAGCGTCCCTGTGCCTGAGCACGGTCACGGCCTCGGCCACGGTGTCCACGCCGATGCGCTCCACGCCCTGACTGTCCGTGTATTCCGAGATGCTCAGCTTGCCGCGCACCAGCACGCAGGTGCCCTTGGCCAGCCGTTCGGCCAGAGACCTGGCCAGTCGTTCCCGGAACACGATCACGCGATGCCACGTCACGCTTTCCCGCCATTCGCCGGTGGCCTTGTCCACATGGCCATCGTTGGTGGCCAGACTGAACACGGCCATGGTCCTGCCGCTGCGCGTGGTGCGAAGCTCGACGCCGTTGCCGGTGTAGCCGACGAGAAGTTGCAGATTCAGGGACATGATTACCTCCATGGTCTGTAGGGTTGGTCGAACACGATGTCCTTGGTGACCACCATGTTGAAGCGGTATCCGGGTTCGATGTTCAGTTCGGGCTTGATCTGCATGTTGCGCTGCAGCAGGCCGAGGGAGGCCTGACCGAGCTGGCTGGCCAGTGCCGATCCCATCTCGTCCTGCAGGCTCGGGGAATCGTCCTCGTCCGAGGAGTGGTCGAGGTTGTCCATGCCGTAGGCCATGCCCCCGGAAATCAGGCTCATTATGGCGGCGGACCCGAATATCTTCAGATAGTGGTTGTCCACTTCGCCCCGGAATCCGGCCAGCCCGGCCATGTCCGCACCGGGCATGGCACCCAGCGAGATGGACGAGCCGTCCGGGAACAGAATCCGGTTCCACGCCACGAGCAGCCGGGTCTGGCCCATGGCAACGCGCGAATCATAGAGACCGTACAGCCGCGCACCCTGCGGGATCAGCAGATGCTCGCCCGAGGCCGTGTCGAACACATGCCCCGACACCTGAGCGATCAGGCTGCCCGGAAGATCCGAATTGATGCCCGTGAGCATGAGCGCGGGAATCACGGTTCCGGTCTTGAGTTCCATGGCATTGCCCGGAGCGCGGCGGTGCGCCAGCGTCCACTGGGAATCGGGTCGGGCGCGGGAGCTCAGGAATTCCTCCTTTTCCACGCGCTCGTCCGGTCCCTGCGTTGCAGGCATGGCCATGCCGTTCATGTCCGGCACGGGATGCCTGTCGCGCACGCTCTGCCCGGCACTTCCGGCCCGCACGGCCGAAGCTGCCTGCGAATGCGGACGACGAACGCTGGCAGGCACGTTCACCCGCAGCGGAGCGGCCAGCGCCTTTTCCAATGCGCGCACCCGCTTCTTGCGCAGGGCGTCCAGCTCGCGCTGCCGGGCCGTGTATTCGGGCGTCGGTTTGGGCGTATGGATCACGTTGACCAGAGGCGGCTTTTCCCCGGTCTCGGCCGGTTTCGGAGCCTCGGGCTCGGGTTCGGGCCGGGCCAGGCCCCTGGCCGGGGCATCTTCCACGGCCAGAGGTCTGGGATCCGGAGCCGGGGCAGCCTGTTCGGCCCGGGCGCGGTCACGCTTGTCCCTGTCCGTGGACACATGCACGGAATGGATCATCACGCCCACGACCAGCCCGACGGCCAGCAGCACCAGATACAGGGGGAGTCCTGCCGAAACGGGCCACGTCGATCCGGGGCCGCCGCGTCAGGGACTGGGGACTGTTGTCAGCCATGACAGGTCGCCCCTACTTCGTGCATTTTATGCATCCGAAGTTTTTGTTCTGCAGAATAGGAGAAGAGGTGCCCATCATGACCCGAACGTATCCGGGGGCGCAGGAATACGCGGTATAGTAGCCGCCGCTTCCGCCATCCCGATAGGATCGCGAAACCAGCACCTTTGGATCACCCCATACGCCGGTGTTTTCGCAAAACCCACCAGCGACTTCCACTTCCTGTCCCCCAATCTTGGCCTTCACCACGTTTCCAGGCTTGAACGCCGTGGAATCGTCAGCCATGCACGGCAGGGACAGGACCAGCATCAGACCGGCCAGAATCAGAAACCAGGACACTTTCATGATACGTCTCCTCTAGTTGCAGGTTGCAAACACCATGACCCGGCCGAAGTCCGGACCGGGATGTATCCAGCCCGCGTCCTTGTCCGTGGTCAGCACGCGCAGATGCACGCGCCAGTCGTCGCCTTCGTCCGTGGCCCATGCCTGAACCGCGACAAGGGAACTGGCGTCCGCGCCCTGAGCCACGATGGACGGGGCAACGAAAATTCGGGGTTCCGCATCCGTGCCCGGCGGGCAGATCGGCTTGGGCACGAGCTCGCCGTCCACGGCAATGGTCGAACCCGACAGCAGCGCGGAATTGCCGGTATCCGCCACCACGCGCGGCTTGCCGTCCCGGCACACGTACAGGCCGTGATTTCTGTCCAGAAACACGCGTCCCTCGCGACTCGGATCCGCGCAGAAGCCTGCGCCGCCCATTTCCATGAGGTCGTGCGGCTCGAACTGGAGTTCGGACACGCCGCGAATCGCGTGATCGGTCATGTCCAGTTCCGTGGACATCTCATTGAGTTCGGGCTTGCCGGGCACGGCCACGCGGTACAGGAAATCCTGATCCAGATCCTGACCGTCCATGGAGGCCACGGCCCCGAGATGCCCGGGCCCGGGATTGGGAATGCTGGTGCCGGACAGGGGCACGGACCACGCTCCGAACGAACCGCGCAGCTCTGCCGTGCTCTGGCCCGGCAGATCGCCGGACGGCACGTAGCCGCCCTGCCCGCCGGCCAGTGCGGCAGTGGACGGAACCACCACGTTGGAAAACCGGCGACCGGTGCGCGAGCCGCCATAGGTCAGAACCACGGGAACCAGCCTGCCCGGGGCGGGCTGCAGCACGAACACGCCGTAGGTCTGGCCCCATGCGTTGCGGGGCAGGAATCCGTGCGGCAGATGCGGGGAAAGCTGGGCCATGGTCACACGCGCGGCCCGGGAGGCCGTGGCCGAGGCCTGAAGCGTGTCCCGGTGCTCGCGCACATACTCTCCGGCCGCCCGGGAAACGCCCTGCAGGTGCGTGGCGACCGACCGCTTCCGCACCTCGTCCATGCCCATGTCCCACAGCCGGGCCAGCCCCGGCAGCAGAATGAGCAGCAGGGTCACTGCGCCAAGGGCCTCGAACAGGATGCCGCCCGATCTGGAAGAGTCCGCTCGCATCATTGCACCTCGACAACGCTGACCACGCACCCGGACGGAATGAACGCAGGCCGGGCATCGTGGTCGTCCAGCACCGCCACGCTGCCGCGCAGCAGGGAACGCACTTCCGCGATTTCCGCGCCCGAGGCCGGGCCGTACACGTAGCAGTTGCCGCCGTGCATCCGATTCTTCCACGCGCGCATCGGCAGCCAGCCGTCCGGCAGTTCCAGAACGCCGGACGACACGGAACCGGCAGCGCCGGGATGGGTCAGCACATGGCTGAACACCGCGTTGCGGTAGACCGCGTAATTCACGGCCACGGCCCGGGCCTGTTCCCGGTCGGTCTCCGCCTGGGGCTGCACGGCCGCAAACATGGCCATGACGCCGAGGCACAAGGTCAGAACGGTCATGGTCTTCATGCCCTGCCTCCGAATGTGAGTCTGTTGAGTTGTTCGCGCATGTCGTCTTCCAGAGACCGCAGGTCACCGGACCGCAGCTTGGCGCGCATGGCCTTGCTCCGGTTCGAGAACTCCAGCAGCAGGAACTGGGGAACGCTCAGGCGCGGCCCGTTGTCCGGGGTCGGGGTGAGCCGCTGATGCACCACGGCCAGCAGGCTCTGGGACAGATTGTGGGCCGCTGCCTCGCCGTCGAGTTCCCGGGCAAGGGTCAGCAGCCGGTCCAGCGCCGCGATCAGGTCCAGACCGTGGATCGTGGCCACCACGAGCTGACGGTCCGAGCCAAGGGCCGCGCGCAGGGTCTGGGCCGCTGCGTGCCGGGTGCGGATTTCGCCCACAAGAATGATGTCCGGCGACGCAAAGCGGTGCGCCTGCTCGATGGCCAGAGCCAGCCCGGTTTCGTCCTCAAGCTCGGACTGGAAGCAGAAGCCGTGCTGGCCATGTCTGCCGTCCAGCGGCATTTCCGCAGGGCTTTCAAAGGTCACGGCATGCCCGCCGAACTCGGCCAGTCTGGACGCGACCAGAGAGGCCGCCGTGGTGCTCTTGCCCGAGGCCTGCGCCCCGGAAATCAGGATCAGTCCCTTCTGCCGTTCCCGGGCCGAGAACCATGAGGCCAGTCCGGACGGCAGACCGAGCGAGGCGAATTCCGGCACGCTTTCGGGCATGCGCCGCAGGAAGAACGTGCGGCCGCCAAGCCCTTCCAGCGAGGCAACGCGCCAGCTGACCCCGCCGAGCTCCAGCCGGAACGCGGCTCTGGGATCCGCCTGCCACGCCTCGAGCGCGGCCCGGCCGGCAGCAAGGGCTTCGTCCCGCAGATCGCCGGGACACGCGGCAAGCCCCTGCCCCGGTCCGGCCTTGAGAAACGGACGTCCGTCCGGGGAAACAACCAGATCCGAATAGCGCTGCATGGTCATGCCCGCCCCTAGTTCGACGTGAACGCCACGGTATTGGTGTCCGCCACCTGCGCCGAAACAGCGGAAACCATGTTGCCGGACGATCCCACGCTCGTGCTGTTCACGGACACGTCCACCCACGAGCCGGTCTGGTACGTGGCCAGCTTCACGGCCGCGTCCTTGGGAACACCGGCAAAGCTGATCACGAACGTGCTGGTGTCGGACCCGGCGGTAATCGTGACCGCGCCGTTCCAGGCGTTCTTCACGGTGCCGTCCGACCTGATCATGGTGGTGGGCACCACTCCCGCCCGCACCGCAAGGTCCGTGTCCAGTCCCGAATAGTCGCCAGAGCCCGCATACAGCTGCTTGACCTGCAGCCGGAGCGAGGAAAGGGACTGCTCGGCCGACGACAGATTGCTGCTCCTGAACAGGAAGGCGATCAGGATTCCGGCTGCCGCGAGCATGACCAGATAGAAGATGATGCCGGACATGGATTCCGCGAGAATGAACCCGCTCTTGCCTTCGAACCGACCGGAACAATGCAGATGCCTCATGACAAACTCCTTAGAAGGCCATGGACTGGCCAAGCTGTTGTTGAAGAGAGGACACGGCCAGCCCCACGTTCACGAGCAGGACCAGAATGCCGAGAAAGCACGCCGTGTTCAGGATGCGGGCCTGAGCCGCGATTTTGCGCTGTCCGGCTTCGAGCCACTGGGAGGCGATCCGGGTCAGCCGCCGGTCGAAGTCGGGCAGCGTGGCATAGATCAGGATGTCTTCCACCAGCTCGGGATCGGGAAAGCCGTAGCCGGCCTCGTACAGGGCCGTGCCGAAATCCCGGCCCAGACGCAGGCCTGCGCTGATCGCGCGCACCCGCTCCCGCAGCCACGCCCGGGTGCCGGGCCGAGCCGCCATCTCGTCCAGAGCCGTGCTCAGCTGAATGCCCGCATTCATCATGGCCGCCACGGTGAACAGCCACATGGAGCCCACGATGAGCCGGTGGAACGACCACGGCGGAACGCGGTCCAGAACCCGGCGGACCGGGCCCGTGAAATGGGGAAGCGTGATCAGGGAAACCGCAAAGCCCAGAACCAGCACGCCGAAAACCGCAATGCCGGCAGGCGAATCCACGAACCGGGATACGCGGTAGAGGTTGCCTGCTCCGCCGGTCCATGCCTCGGGATTGCTGAGCAATGCGAGCTGGGGGACCACGTAGCGGCTCACCACCAGCAGGATCGCCAGCAGCAGGCCGAGCAGCAGCCCGGGATATGCCACGGCGGAAACCACGCCCGAGACAATGGCGCGCCGTGCACGCAGCAGGCCGGCGCACCGATCCAGAGCCGAAGGCAGCTCGCCCGCGTCCAGACCGCTCCTGACCAGCATGACCTCCTCGCCCGGGATGAACCGGGCCAGAGCCTGATCAAGGGAATCGCCCTGATTCAGCCGGGCCAGCACCTCGCGCAGCACCGGAGCCAGCGGATTCCTCCGCCGCTCCATGCGTTCGGCCAGAGTGCCCAGACTCGTCTTGAGGCCCAGCCCGTTGCCGATCATGGCTTCGAGCCGGTCATACAGCTGCTCGCGTGCGCCCGCGCCCAGAAACACCCGGGCCAGAATCAGATTCCTGTCCATCACTGCCCCCGGGTGCTGGCCCCGGCCAGCTGGTCGAGTTCCACGCCGGTGAGCAGGTCGTCCTCGATGGCCTTGGCAAAGTTCAGGGGCACGCCCAGACGCATTTCCGTGGTGCGCGGATCGGCCACGCCCTGTTCGATCAGGGCGATGGCGTGATCCACGAAGGACTGGCCGCTCTGCTCGTGATGCCAGTGCCGAATGGCCTCCTCCATGTTGCCGGCGCGCAGATGCGCCAGCATGGTGCGGTCCGTGGCCACCACCTCGGCCGCCACGGTCAGGCCGGAAAATCCCATGTGGCCGCACGCGTCGCATCCCGGGCCGCGCACGTACACGTTGCCCATGCGGCCCGGATCGACCGTGCGGAACAGCCGGTTCAGCACGGGCTCGGGCAGCACGCTCTGGCGCAGTTCGTCGTCCTCGGGCATGGCGGCCACCTGATGCACGGACAGCTTGCAGTGCGGGCACAGGGTCGGGACCAGACGTTGATGCACCAGCCCGGCCAGCACAGTGTAGTCGCAGAGATAGCCCAGCGGATCCGGGCAGTGCGCCTCGCGCAGCAGGGACACCATGCGCTGGATGATGCCGAACGCGGAATTCGCGTGAATCGTGGTCCATACGCCATGCCCGGTCTGGGCCGCGTCCACTGCGGCAAACGCGGCTTCCGGAAACCGGATTTCGCCCACCATCAGGGTATCCGGATCCGAACGCATGGCCCCGGCAATGGCATTGCGGTATTCGCGGCCGCGCGACGCGTCCTCGTCCCCGTTGGTGCGCACCCGGGTCTGACGCACGCGTTCCAGCGGATATTCCGGCGGATCCTCGATGGACATGAACGACTTTTCCGGGTTCTCCCGGGCCATGCACTCCATGACATGCTTCAGGGCCGTACTCTTGCCCGAGCCCGTGGGACCGGAAAACAGGACCAGCCCGGACCGCTGGGACAGGAATTCCAGCCGCCGCACATGCCGCTCGGAATATCCGAGCTGATGCAGCCGCTCGCCCAGCCTGCCCGTGGCATTGGTCTTGTCGTACAGCAGGCGCATGGCCAGAAACGTGCCGGTGCCGCCCTCGGCCAGCGGGCATTCCAGCGGCTCGGTGTGCAGCCGCACGGAATGCACGTCCGCAGGCAGGAAATCCCGGCTCACGATGCGACCGTCCTGACGTTCGCTCGGGCTGAACTGGGCGTCCGCGCTCGTGCTCATGGTCTGGTAGATGCACCGGATCAGGGCGCGGCCCTGATCGCCCATGAGCTGCCGCACGGGCTGAAGCATGGTCAGCCGCCGGAACTGGATGGTCGCGAACGGCCCGTGATCCTCGATATGGATGTCGGACGCGCCCGACTCGAACGCGTCGCGGATCAGGGTCACGGCCAGTTCCTGCACCTCGCTTTCCGTGCGCGAGGTCACGGAGCGGGACAGCAGCTTCTGGAACTCCTCGGCAGGCACGGTCCGATGCTCGGTCAGTCCCTTGCGTCCGGCATAGGAGAGAAACGAGAGCATGTCGGCGGTCATGGTGACTTCCGAGGAAATGAAGATCGTGCCGTTGTCCACGAGCACGCGGCCTTTCAACGTATCGGGAATGTTCGAGGTCATGGCGTTACTCCCTGAATCCCAGCGTCACGTTCCTGCCGCCGAGCCGCATGACAACACGATCCGGCCCGACCGACACCACGCGGCCGCCCATGGCCCGGTCTCCGGCGCGTACGTCCAGAAATCCGGTCCCGGCCCGGTACAGGGTCGCGGTCAGCCTGCCGTCCACGCCCTGAATGGAAACCACCCGGGGCCGGGCCGGCGCAGGCCGGGACACCACCACGTCGGGACTCTGCGCAAATCCGCTCGTCCCGCGCTTCGGTGCCGCAGCCTTCCCGGTCTTGTTCAACCGGCGTTCCTGCTCCTCGATGGCCACCTGCAGCTTGAGCCGTTCCAGCTTCGTGCGCAGCGCCGTGAAATCCGCCACGCTGCCCTGCTCGACTTCGGTCCGATCCGCGTCGGACCTTGCCGAGACATCGGGACTGGTCGGAGAATCCGGAGTCTTCACCTTGGAGTCCTCCTGTCCGGGCTTTTCCGGATCGGTCGCGGACGGCTTGTCCGCATCCGCCTTTGTCCCGGCCGTGTCCTTGTCCGGCGCTGGGGCCGTGTTGTCCTGCAAGGCATCAGCCTCCTTTTCAGGGGGCAGTTCCCCTTTGCCCGGTTTCGCGGAAGCGGGCATGGTCACAAGCGGCAGGTCCGCGCCCCTGTCCGGATCGGAATCCGTTCCACCAGCCGGAGCCGGGCACGGAACCGCCAGCAGAGCGGCCATGCAAAGGCACAGCATTCTATTGCCTGGCATACAGATCACCCTCCAATGTCAGTTGTTCGGGAGCCGCTTCCAGGCGCGTGACCACCAGACCGGGGATGGCCCGGAGCGCGGCAGAAAATGCGGGATCCGCCGCAGCCGACGGATTGACCGAAGACAGGGACCAGCCGCCGCGAACCCACGGGCACAGCACGGCCACGGGTTCGGCACCGTTTTCCAGCGTCTTTTTGAGCGGCGGATCGAAATTCACGGTTCTGGCCTTGCCCGCCACCATGCGGGTCAGCTCGTAGAAGCGCGCCGAGGCCTCGCCGGTCATGGCAAGAGGATTTTCGGCACGCGGAGTCAGGCCGGAAAGGGATTCCGTGGCCACGCACACGGCCGGGTTGCGGTCAAGGGATGCCCCATGAGGCAGGGTCGTGAAGGATGCGCCCGGCTGGTGCTTGCGGAAGATCGTGACGGACTCGTCCGAATATTCCACGCGCGTCAGTTCCCAGCCCGCGTCGAACAGGGGCAGGTTCAGGAAATGCGCCATGCACGCGGACACGTACTGTCCGGCACCGGGCCGCGTTGTCCACGGCTGCGGGAAATGCCGGCCCGGGTTCTCCTGCAGGGCGCGCTGCCGGGCCTGACTGGCCAGCCGTGCCCGCTCCACTGCAGCCCGGGCCTGTTCGCGGGCCTGAAAATCCTGATGACGGTCCAGACCGTACAGTGCCAGAGCAGCAAAGACCGCCGCCAGAACCACCAGCGTGGCGGGAATGAGCCTGGACCGGCCCTGAATGGGCATGACCGGCCTGCCGCCATGCACCAGCGAGGCCAGATGCTGCTGGCTTTCCTCCACGGTCAGGCACTCCACCTCGGTTCCCCAGTCGGTCAGGGCCTGCAGGTCCGCCATGCGCGCCCGGGCATCCTCCTCGGTCGCGGCCGCATGATCGCCGTCGCCGGCAATGCTGCCGCTGTTCACCGCGCACACCCACCAGCAGTCCTCGGCCAGACGGAACAGTCCGATCCATGTGGCCGGACCGCGATCCAGCAGAGCACTGGCAAGGGAAATCCCGGTCGGAATGTTTCCGCCGGATTCCCCAAGCCCGAACTGGCGGCCGTGCACCACAACGCAGTCGTACTGCGCATCGTCAAAGGAAGCGGCCCGCTCGCGTGCCTCGGCCAGCACGGCCTTGCGGCTCGGCCGGGCCGAATCCGCGATCTGCCACCACAGCCCGGCAACGTATTTCCGACGGCCTATGCGAATCTGTCGCATGTCAGGCCTCCGGGTTTTCCACGTCGATGGTGATCACCAGCACGGTGCGCGCCACCTGACGGCTTCGGCCCATGGACAGCAGACTCGCCCCGCCGGACCGCGTGTGCTTCTCCTTTTCGAAACCGGCCAGCACCAGCGTCTGGCCCATCTTGAGCCGAACGCGCTGGCTGAAGCTCCGCGTGGATATCTGGGGCAGCTGGATGCTCGTGTCTCCGGACGCAAACTCGTCCAGCTTGTCCAGAGAGGACAGCGAGACATTGTACTGGAGAATGACCCGGCGGCCGTCCAGAATGTGCGGCACCACGGTCATGGCAAAGCCCGTGGACACCTCGCCCGGCGTCATTTCCGTGGTCTTGCCGTAATCGTCCGTGGTCGAGGAGACCGACGCCAGATAGCTGTTTCGGTCCATGACCTGAATGGGCATGGGCTGGTTGCTCATGGTGATGCCCGTGCTGGACGTGACCAGAGTGGTCCGCCCCACGCGACGAAGCGCCTGCAGCACGGCCTGCGACCCGGAAAAGCTTTTGTTCACGATGGCGGCGGACAGGGAGCCCACACCGTCAAGAGCGTTGTAGGCCGACCCCGGGGTGGTGGAAATCTGCAGGTTGGCGTCCTTGAACGCGGCCTGCAGGTCCAGACCCAGATCGGAATCGTCCGCCACCTCGATGGCCCAGACGCGCACGGCCAGCGCCACCTGACGCGACAGCTTGGCATTGATGCGCGTCACGTAGGATTCGACCCGGTGCAGCACGGCCCGGGTGTCCGTGACCATCACGGTGCCGGCCGAACGGTTGGCCACGGCCACGCCCGCAGGCGACAGCATGGCCCGGATGTCCTTTTCCGCATCGGCCCAGGCATCGGCCTCGTAGGTGGTGCGGCTGGTCTGGGAGGTGCGGTGCACGTCATTGCTCGAATTCACGGTCTGGCCAACGCCGCTGATGGACTGGGAACTGGACTGCGCGCCCCGGCTCCGGTTGGTGATGTCCGATTCGTACCGGACCTTGCCCGGCGCGGTCAGGAGCGTGAACACCCGGCTCTGCACCCTGGAGAACACCACCTGTCCGGTCTCCCGCTCGTATTCCCAGCCAAGCCCGGAACGGCTCGACAGCGTATCCAGCAGGCCGGACACCGGGCCGTCGTACCGCACCGAAAGGACTCCGCTGGCCGCGCCCGGCTCCCTACCCGGAGCCATGTCCGGACCCGCTGCAGCAGGTGGATTGTCCACCCGCACGCGCATGTTCAGGATGGATGCCAGACGGCCGGTCAGCTCCTCGATGGTGCCGGAGCCGCGCAGGGTCACGCGCCGGGAAAACACCGCAGGCAGTTCCTGCTCGCGGATCTCCACAGGAATCGCGCCGAGGTACGGTCCCTGCACGATCTGCACGGTCCGGGCGCGAGCCAGCTGATGCAGCTGTTCGGCCCGGGATTCCACGTCCCTGTCGTCCACGTGCGGACGAACCGGGGCGCAGGCTGCCATCAACGCCAGAAGAAAGATGAATGCGCGCATGTCAGTCCTCCACGACTTCCAGGACCCGGTTGTTCTGATAGATGGTCGCGCGAAGCCCCACACCGGTCTGGTGCATGCGCGAAAACAGCCGCTGGGACGCGCCCGTGAACGAGTCCCGGAAAATCGCGTTCACCTGCATGGTGAAATCGTGTTCCGCCTTCCAGACCAGCTGATATCCGGCCCGGCCGCACCACGCTGCGAGCTGGTATCTCAGACTGCCCGGCTTGATCCGCCATTCCTCGGCCGGTCGCGTGGGCACGGGCTCGCCCGCATCCTTCTGCGCAAAGAACGCCGGGGTCTGGGTCATGACGCCGACAGGGGAATAGCCGGCCTCGCCAAGGGCATAGACCCGACCGAAGCTGAATCCGTCCGACACGCGCACCAGCAGGTACCAGAGCGCGCTGCCCTGCCCGGCCTGTTCCTCGCCCAGACTGTCCAGCACGAACGACACGCCGAGGTTGCCTCCGCCCTCTTCCGTCAGGGTGAAGCCCTGCCGCCGCAGCGAGTCCTCGAACAGCCTGCCGAATCCATCCTCATGCTGGGAAAAGCTCAGCCGGGTACGGCCCGGGGGATAATGCGAGGCCAGTTTCAGGCCGGCCTTGTCCGCCAGATCGGCCAGAGCCGAATCCTCGACCGGAGCAGCGGCCCGGCCCTCGTGGGAAAACCATTGTCCAAGCGTGGCGCAGCCGCCCAGCAACATGAGCGCCACCAGCAGAACAGCACGTCTCATTCTTCCACCATCCTTTGAATTTCCACCTTGGTCCGGGCCTTGCCCACGCCGGTCAACAGCAGCCCCTTGCGGAACACGCCGTCCACGACCATGCTCGTGCCGTGCACCCGGTAGTTGACCAGAGTGCGTTCCCCGGCCCGCTCCACGAGCAGCACCGGGTATTCGTTCTGGCGCACGGTCTCGGGCAGGCGGATCACGGTGTGCAATCCGTCGTTGTAGACCTGCAGGGGCTTCCATTCGGCCTCGCCCACGATGCGGTAGTTGAAGTCCAGGGCCGACAGCTTCACCGGCGTTCCCGCCACTTCCGTGGTCTCCCACTTCTGCTTGCGCTCCTTGCGCCTGAGCTGTTCGCGCAACGCCTGCTGCTGGTCCTCGGGATAGACGAACCCCACGTAGGGAGTGTGGCCCTTGCGATCCGAGACCAGCCGGACATGGTAGGTGCGGCGGTCCGTGGTGATCACGGCCGTGGTTTCCAGTCCCGCATCCAGCGGCTTGAACACGAGGTGCGTGCTCTCGCCTTCCGAATGTCCGGACCGGCCCACGGTCACCACCCAGCGCGCCGTGTCGCCCACGATCACGTCGTTCACGTTCTCCCCGGGCTGCAGTTCCAGATCCGAGGTCTTGAGCGGCGCGCACACGATGGAAGGCATGGTTGCGCCGAACACGTAGACGACCTTGCCGCCCGGATGCATGACCGGATTCACCTTCCGGTCCTTCCATTCCGTGGCCATGCTCAGGGCCTTGCGCTCCTTGTCGGTCAGCTTCACGGGCTTCGAACTGATGTATTCCGGCTCGGGCAGCGGCGGCAGTTCCACCACCACATCCTGCTCCTCGACCTGTTCCGGATCCGGAGCCTCGCGCGAGATGAACACCTTGTTCAGCAGTCCCGGCGCATCCTTGGGCGGCGGTGCCGCATGGGCCGGGATTGCGAACAGCGATCCCATGAGAATCAAAGGCAAAATCTTCATATGATTTCTCCAGCAGCTAAAACGCGATTCCGCTTGTCCTTGACACCAAAAAATGACACCACGTTTTCCGTGGGGAAAATTGCTGAAGCGTTGCACGCCCTGCAGCGCAAGGAGGAAAGACCATGTCGCTCATGAAGCATGGCCGATATCAGGCGCACATCAGCTACCGGGCTGAAATCGATTCGTTTTTCGGAGAGGTGGTGAACACCAAGAGCACCATCACCTTTTACGGAAAGACCACGGACGAGCTGAGGAAGGAGTTCGCCGTTTCGGTCAGGGAATACCTTGATACATGCAAGGAGTTGGGCATCGAGCCGGAAAAGCCGTTTTCCGGAAAGCTCACCCTGCGGATGGATCCGGAACAGCACAAGCTGTTCGCCTCCCTTGCCAGAGCAAATGACAAGAGCCTCAACGCGTGGATTGTGGACACGCTCACCCGCAACGCTCAGGAACTTCGCTGACATCGCCTACCCCTTCTGGCCGAGCAGCTCTGCCCAGGACAGGCCCGTGACAAAGACTCCGGCGGGATTGCTGATGATCTGTCGATCCGTTTTCGGGGGATGCACGGCCACGGTCAGGGTGGCTTCGTAACGGGTGTGGCTCAGGGTGGTGCCGGCATGGCTGCGCACGGTCTCGGCCCACTCGATGCGCCAGCTGGAATCGCTGACAGGCAGCGGGATGCCCGCAATGGTCACTTCCACCAGAACATCCTTGGCGCGCTCATAGGGATTGTTGCCCATGAACCATTCCCGGATCATGCCCTTGGCCGAACCCGCCACATAGGCGGACAGCCGGGTCACCATGCGCTTCTGGAGTCCCAGATCAGCAGTCACGGTGCGCCAGTTGGTCACGAACCGCGCCAGATCGGCCTGAATCACGCGATCAGGAATCTCGCCGATTGCCTCGGCGCGCTGCACGGCTCGGGCATTGCCCAGCTTGTCCACCTCGACGACATAGGGGACCACCCGATTGCGCGTGGCCTGCACCACGTTGCCGGCAATGGACAGCCCGGCCACGGTCAGACACCCGAACGCGAACATGCGCCACAGATTCCGGCTCCGGATGTAGCTGCCGTACCGCTCCAGCCATTCCTCGCGCCCGGCAAGATAGGGATTCTCGATCTGTTTGCTCATTGCTTCTTCCAGCTAGTTGCCGTTGAAAAATGATATCCGCCTGAAGACCTTCACGAATCCGTAGAAAGTGAATCCAGCAGCCATGAAAGAATTGCCCCATCTTGGAAAGGCAAGATGAATGCAGTAATCAACAAAAATGACCAAAACTGAAAGTTCTTCCAAAAATGGAACACTTCCAGAGAAATATATTCGTGACGTCTGATTCATCTTCAAACTCCAACAAAAGAGGTTTTGATGATTAAATCTGCTATAAAATTCATTTTTTGTATCTTCGTTGTTTTTTATGCGATTTCAGAGCTGGCCTACGCATTACTTGGATGTCTCACAAAATATAGATAAAAAAACTTCATCATGGAAAGGAAACAGTATAGATATAAATATGAAAAGAAATATTGCTCCCAAATAAAACACCAGAACCATCTTTGCCTTTTCGGCTGCGGCGTATTCGTTGAAGAACTCTACTCCACATGGAATTCTAAACACTAAATAGAAAAGCAAGCAGTAAGCGATAGTAATGAATGCTCCGTTTTGCAGGGGGCCTACCTCACCAAAACACCATGCCAAACCAACAACTTTCACAATTGCATTTTGAAGAGAATGTTCTTCTTCACATAATTCCAACAACCAAGAGAGGAACCGCTTCATAACAACATTTCTCCTTTGGAAGATGCGTCACTTCCCTTCCTGATCCATCTTGAATGATTCGAATTGCGCCTGAACCGCGCTGTTGATCCGATCCGTCTTGCCCGGAGTTCTTGCAGAGCCAAATGCCTTATGCATGGTGCCAGCCATGTGTTTGACCTTGTCGCCTCCCGTAAGCCCCGCCTCGTTTGCAAGATCGTTCGAGCCTCTAAAAGCCTTGACCAGATTGGTTCCGCCTATGGCTCCGGACTTCGCCCCGGCGAACGCTGCCATGCTGCCCGTGGCCACGGCAGTGGTCGCGGAAGTGATGGCCTGCCCTGTGGAAACGTGGGAACCGTTGATGATGCCGGAAACGATGTCCGGGATGGACATGGTGAGAGCGAGGAGGACGATGGAACCGCCGATGACGACCATGAGTTCATCAAAAGTAATTTGCGCTGTCCGAAATTCACTGATGAACTCCATGCCAAGACTGACCAGAAGCTGCATGACGAACAGCTTCACGGCCACTCCCAACGAATAGCGGATAAAATTGATTGCGTAGTCCTTGGTGAACTGGGAACCGCCAAAGCCGAGCAGAATGGCTCCGGCATTCAGGACTATGTAGGCTTCACATTTGACAAGCAGCACCTGCGCCGCAATCAGGGCAAACGTGATGCAGATGATCAGGGCACAGAAAATCAGCCCGGTGGAATTTGCTGGGGCCATTATGGTGATTTTGCCCCACACTCTGGATACGAGTTCCAGCCCGGCCGCAAAAATTGCGCTAGGCTCCGAAAGGGGTGCCCCCAGTCCCACAGCAATGTTTCCCAAGCCGCCAATTATGGAATTCGCCCACACCTTGTAGTAAATCACCAAGGCGTACATGAACCCGGCAAAAATCAGCAGCCGAACGAATTCCACGAGGACTTCACTCAATTCCGCCTTTTTCAGGGCAAGACGAATGCCCATCCACGCCACATCAAGGATGAGAAGGATTCGAAAGAGGGAAAGCGCATACGACTGAAGCACCGGGAACCAAGTAGATGCCTTTCGTTGCACATTTTCAGCTATGGTAGTCAGAATTTCTGTATCTTGTGTTCCCTCAGCCCCCAAGGAATCCTGAGAAAACAGAACCAACAAAACGGCAGCAAAAGAAACTATTATATAGACCTTTTTACTTCTTTTGTTTATCATGGCATTACTCGCAAAAGGAGAATTTCAATGTTAAAAAAACTGGTTTGCTCTGCCGCATTGCTTCTTTTGATATTTGGCTGCACGAATACAGATCAAAATCCACCGTCTTCAAATGCTCCTGCCGAGGAAATGACAACACAAAAGGAAATGACGCAGGAGGAATGGAAAGATCTCATTGGGGCTGATCGACTTAAAAAGTCTCTTGAAGAAGCAAAGAAACATCCCAAAAAGACTCCTTCCAATCAGTTCTAGAATTGGTTTGACGGCCCGGGGCGCATCTTTTCCATCTTCACATCGTCCAACGTATGTGAAAACAGAGTCTTCCATTCTTCATGGGACGTCTGGCTTTCCTTTTCCTGCTTGCTGTCAACCTGCGAATTCTGCTGGATTGACGAGGCCAGAAGCGCACGCAGGGAACGGGTCTCGCTGATCTGAAGCGCGGCCAGCTGGTTTGCGGCCTGAAGGGCTTCCATGCGGCCTTCGGGATCGTTGAGCAGCTTCTGCACATGGGCGTCGAAGGCGTCCGAATCCGCTATCTCGGACAGCTGGCTGCCGGAGAGCCGGAACGTGGCCATGGTGGCCTGATCCACACGTTCGGACCAATCCTTCCAACGCCGCTGACGTTCGGCTGCGTCCTCGGGCGTGTCCTTCCAGACCAGTCCCTTCACGTCCCCGTAGTTCGGGTATGTGGTGCGGTACACGTCCTCCAGCACTTCCACCTCACCCTTCTGGCGACTGACCTTGCCCACCAGACGACCCAGCCGCCTGAAGCGGTTCTGCAGGCTGCGCAGGGTGTAGCGATTCAAGGTCTTGGTGTTCTTGAGCATGTAGGCGAGCTGCTCGATGTTCTGCTTGACCATCATCACCTGCTGTTCGGTCTGCATCACATCCTCGGAGTACTGATCCATGATCGTGGCGAGCTGTTCCACGCTGGTGGCGCGCTCAAGGGACTGAACGAAACGGTTGGAGCAGTTCACGCAGTACACGGTGCGCGCACCGCTCCGCTCCGGACCGAACACCACGCACACGACGACCAGAACCATCAGGCCGATTGCGGCCATCCATCTACTTGCGAAACGATGCATGCGACCTCCTCAGTCTCACCCACTCCTCGGGCCATTTGCGGCCGAACTCGGCCTCCAGCTTGCGGATTTCCGCAATGCTCTCCTTGTCCGAAACACCCACGAACGAAAGCGCGAGCGGTCCCAGCGCAAGGCTGATGAGCCGCCGCCCTTCCGGGGAAATCACGTAGTAGTCCTGCTTGGGAACCGACTGGGCTACGATGTCGATCTGTCGGGAATTCAGGCCCATGCCCTGATACAAACCCACCTGCCGATCCTGACGCGCCGCCAGATTGGGCAGCAGGATCTTGGTCGGACAGGATTCCACCAGCACGTCGAAGATGCCGGAGTCCACGGCGTCGGAAAGGGATTGCGTGGCCAGCACGACGGCCACGTTCGCCTTGCGCATGACCTTGAGCCATTCCCGGATCTTGGCCCGGAACACGGGGTGCCCGAGCATGATCCACGCCTCGTCCAGCACCAGCAGCGCGGGCTGGCCGTGGAGGCGGGACTCCATGCGATGAAAAATGTTCAGCAGCACCGGAATCAGGTTCTTTTCCCCGAGGTTCATGAGTTCCTCGAGCTCGAAGACCATGAAGTCCGAAAGGTTCATGGTGTCGGTCTGGGCATCCAGCAGCCGCCCCATGGCTCCCTGCGTGGTGTAGTGTTCCAGCGCGGCGCGCAGCTCCTGATCCTGAAGCAGATGATAGAAGTCCGTGAGGGACCGCATGTCCGCAGGCGATTCGCGCAGCAGAAGCATGGCCTGATGCATGGCGTTGCGATGCGCCGGCAGCACGTCCACGCCCTGAAGCGCGACCAGATTGCCGACGTATTCCTCTGCCCAGCCCTGCTCGGCCTCGGAATCCACATGCTGCAACGGGCAGAAGGCCAGCTCGTCCGATTCGGAGCCCACGTCGTAATGCGTGCCGCCGACCGCCTTGCACAGCGCGTACATGGACCGGCCCTTGTCAAAGCAGAACACCGTGGCCCCGGCATAACGCCGGAACTGGGCCGCGAGAATTCCGAGCAGCGTACTCTTGCCCGCGCCCGTGGGACCGAAGATCAGGGTATGCCCGAGGTCGCCCACATGCAGGTTCAGCCGGAACGGGGTGGCCCCGTCCGTGGCACACTGCATCAGGGGAGGCGACCCGACCGGGAAAAGGGGGGATGGATTGGTTTCCCGGCCGGGCCATATGGAGGCAAGCGGAAGGAGGTCGGCAAAATTCAGGGTATTGATCATGGGGCGACGGACATTGGCAAAGAAGTTGCCGGGATGCGTGCCCAGCCACGCTTCAAGCGCGTTCACGTTCTCGATCCGGCACCCGAAGCCCAGGGACTGGATTTCCCGCCGCAGCTCGCGCGTCCAGTCCCGAAGCAGATTCGCGTCCTCGTGCATAAGCACGATGCACGAGGTGTAGAATCCGGCTCCGACCTGTGCGCCCTGCACAGCGGCAATGGCCTCTTCCGCATCCTCGGACATGCGCAGTGCGTCCCGGTTGGCCCGGGCATTGGGATTGTTGAACATGGCGTCGAAAATCCGGAAGACCTGCTGCCGCCATGTCTTGCGGTACCGATCCAGTTCCTTGAGCGCGTCCACCTGATCCATGAAGATGAACCGGGAGCAGAAGCGCGAGGCCAGAGGCAGCCCTTCCAGCGCCGACAACATGGCGGGCCAGCTTTCCAGAGGCAGACCGTCCAGCGACAGCACGGCCAGTTCCCGGCCGTCCACGCGCGGAGCCAGTCCGCCGACCAGATCCACGCCGCCCAGAACAGCGTCCAGATACATGGGCGTTTGCGGCAGGTTCACGGGCTGCACCGTTCCGGTCACGCATTCCTGCAGGTAGGACAGCAGCGCGGAACGCACCTGAGTCACGCCATGCTCGTCCTGAAATTCGGTTTCCCCGAGGCGTTCCAGCCGCATGACCGACGCCAGAGCGTCTTCCAGCTCCAGACACCGGGTCTTGAACACGGAGAGATGCTTGGTCAGCGGATTTTCCGATGTTGCCCGATTGTTGGTGTAGACCAGCCGGTTCAGCTTTTCCGTGGTCAGTTCGGGGCGATACGTCAGACTCAGGACCGTGCGGGTCGCGTAGTACGCGCCGCAGGTCTCGAAGGTCAGCCGCCGTTCATTGTCGATGGTTCGGGTCACGCAATCCGGGAAATGACTCAGTCCCGGTTCGGGGTACCCGTCCGCAGGCGTGCGCAGCGCGTCCACATGGCACATCCAGCCGGAATCCATGTTTTTGAACGCCTGATTCACGCGCTCGCTCACGAACGCCAGTTCCTCGTCAGTGGAAGAAGCCGTGTCCTGAGCACGAAATTCCCAGGCCGCCAGAAACGAGCCGTCCTTGCAGAGCACCACGCCGTTGTCGAGCATGGCGGCATAGGGAAGCAGATCCGGCAAGCCCTTGGCGTTTTCCCGATAGTCCGTGAGATGCAACATCATAACCTCCAGAAGGTGGACCGGGCCGGATAGAATTCCTGCTGCCGGACATGGCGCAGCCAGACCTTGGACATCACCGGATCATGCTTGGCCATGCGCCGGAGCACGAACGAGGCCGCGACCCAGAACAGGAAGCCGGCCAGAGCGGAATACAGGGTGAAGCCCCCTACCCCGACCAGCAGGGCGAGCAGGCCCGAACACAGAAGCAGGTCACGCTCCGCGCCCAGAATCAGAGCGGGCCGCAGCAGGGATTGGTGGATCGGAATGCGCCTCATACCAACGCTCCGGTAAAGACGAAAACTCCGTCCACGATGGACGCGGCAAACGCGATGAACGAGATTCCGAACACCACGCCGAGCAGCATCTTGAAGGCACCGGAAACCTCCTCGCGCTTGAAGATGAACGTCACGCCGCAGACGGCCATGGCCGCGATGGCAAAGTACCGGCCTACATCACCGGTGATCGTGCCGACCACGGCTTCAAACGGACTGTTGAACTCGGAAATGCCGTTGGAAGCCAAAGCCGCTTCGGGCAGCAGACAGGCCGCGATCAGCGCGGCAAGCAGAATCGTTTTACGCATCGACAAACTCCAAAATGTACTTCCGGCTGACGGCATCGAAGCCGGAGACCCGCACCACTTCGGCCACCTTGCGGCTGGTCGGTGTGCGACGGATGAAGACGACCAGATCCACGGCCTCGCCGATCAGCGAGGGCATGGGCGATCTGGACGCCTCGGCCACAAGCTGTTCCAGCCGGAACAGACCGCCACGCGCGGAATTCGCATGCACCGTGGCCACGCCGCCGGGATGGCCCGTGTTCCATGCCTTGAGCAATTCCAGAGCCTCGCCCCCGCGCACTTCGCCGACCAGAATCCGGTCGGGCCGAAGCCGCATGGTGGCGCGCACCAGCGTGGCAATGGGGACGAACGTGGTGGAACGCAGAAACACCGTGTTTTCCCCGGAGCTCTGCAACTCGCAGGTATCCTCGATCACCACGAGCCGATCCCCGGGACACATGTCGGAAATGGAATCGATGATGCCGTTGACCAGCGTGGTCTTGCCCGAGCCGGTGCCGCCCACGACCAGAATGTTCTTCCGGCTCTCGATGGCGCACCGGATTTCCCAGTGATGCGCGGGAGACATGATGTGGGCATTTTCGTATTCCGCCAGTGTGAAAATCCGGTCCGCCTTCTTGCGAATGTTGAAGATGGGACGCGGCACCACGGGATTCAGCAGCCCTTCGAATCGGCTTCCATCAAGGGGCAGCTCCCCTTCCACGATGGGATTCTCCCGGGCCACAGATTCCTCGAGCGAACTGGCGATGAGCGAAATCACGCGCGCGGTGTCCACGGCGGACATCTCCCCCACCACCTTCATGGGTTCCCCCAGACGTTCCACCCAGAGCCGCCCGTCGGGATTCACGAAAATCTCCACCACGTTCGGGTCGGCCAGTGCGTCCATGATCACCGGACCGAGACTGTGCTCAAGGCTTCTGCGCAGACGTTCGTCAATCATTGCGCCCCCACGATCAGCGTAGTCACGAGTATTCCGGAGCACAGGGTCAGGACCGCGCACGCGAACGTGTAGAGCCGCAGATGCCGCTCGTGCCGCTTCATCTCGCCGAGAAGCGTGTCCATGCCGCTCTTGTGGGCCGCGATTTCCTGAATGGTGTGTTCGGAGCTGACGCGCACGGCCTTGCCGAGGATGGCCTGCCGGTGTCCCTTCAATTCATTGGAGTATTGGCGAGCCAGCTTTTTCAGAAACGTGGCCAGTTCCTGACCATGCCTGTCCAGCACGCCGTCGTACTGATCCAGAAACGCGTTGTGCAGGGTCACGTACATGAGGATGGGATCATCCTTGCCCAGCAGCACGTCATGCTGTTCCGCCAGCAGGTCGCGAATCCGGTCCGGAGTGAGCCTGTACGGAGCCAAAGGGTCTTTCTGCTTGTCCACGGCGCACCGCCTACAGATTGGCCTTGTCCAGTTCCGCGCGGATTTCGCGCCACATCATCCGCAGCCGCTGCCGGACCATGATGGAATACCGATCCCCGGTCAGGGCCTCGGTAAAGCTCAGGCGGTCCGCCAACAGATTTTCCAGATCGCGGCCAAAGGTCTCCTTGCGCTTGTTCGGCAGCCGAATCACGGCCTCGAAGCTCGACATGTGGTCGCGGAAGACCGGGAATTCCTCGAAGGGCTTGCCGTTGCTGGTGATGGGTCCGAAAAACGGATTGAGCCAGACATAGAGCGGTTTTCCCTCGAAATTCGTGATCAGGGAATCCAGTCCGTTCAGCGTGTCCAGAATGGCCTGACCGCCAGTGACCACGCTATGCAGCCGGACGGTCTGGCCGGAGTCGTGCAGCACGTCGAACACCGCGTTTTCCGCCAGATAGGAGCAGAACGGCAGAAAGGTCGCCGCACCGTTGTCCACCACGACCTGCGTGTCCTCGGGCAGGGTCACGATGGCGTCCACCAGCCGGTCGAACTGGCGCGGATCCACGTCGTCGCCCCCGTTCATGATGTCCAGTGCAATGGCGTCGAGCGCCCGATATCCGGCCAGCGTGGCATTCACGGGATCGGTGTCGATGCAGACGGTCTTCCGCCCAGCTTCCAGAAAATACTGGGACAGCAGCCCGGCAGCCAGACTCTTCCCGACACCGCCCTTTCCCTGCAGAATCATGTTGATGGTCGCCATGAACGTACTCCTTTACTCGTCACCAAGAAGACGATGACGCGTCTCCTCGGTAACCTGGTTGTTGTGATCGAAGGGCTTGGATGAAGAAGCGGAAACGGAGGTCGATTCAATCGAAACCACGGGCTGCACGGAAACTCTTTTTGTTCTTCCCTTCCCGCTCACGTAATGACAGAACCGCTGATAGCTCATCGTGATTTTCCCCTTGCTGGCCAGTTCGTCATAAACCGCCCGCCGCGTATGCCCTTTCCGGAGCTGCTCCAGAATCTCAGGCTGATTCGCGATGAACTCGACTCGTGCGAAACCTCTATCCTTTTGCACGATCCCCTCCCGACTTTTTCTTTGAGTGAGGGCGTTGATCTCCGTAGAGGTATGGCCACAGCTTTTCCAAGGTGGAGCTATGAATGCCCTTGCTTGCCCCATTCAAAATTTTGGATATTGTTGACTGAGGTACTTGGCTGGCCCTAGCGAGGTTTGTTTGACTCCAACCACTTTCAGTCAGCATTTTTTGAAGATCTTCTCGTATGTTCATGAGTCTTAGATATTCCAACTAGAATTCTTTTGTCAACAAAACAATTCTAATTCGACTGTGACAAGATTCCTTCATATAGATATGCGAGGGATATGAAAAACTATGACAAGCTACTTGAAGGGCTTAGGGAGCTCGCAATCCGCGAGTATGGAAGCGTTACTGCGATGGCAACTTCCATCGACTTTTCACAGTCAACACTTTCCAAGATGATGAACCGCAAATCATGTCCGAGAATTGACACGATCTGCGAATTATTTGACAAGCTTGGGATTGGCTTCACCTTCCCAGGAGAAGCTAAGGAGGGGCCTCAATATCGCACTCCCGAGGCTGCATTGCTGGATGCACACATTGCGGACCTGAGAGCAAAGAAAGCCCCAGAAGAAGCCATAAAAGATTTCGCACTCAAGGCACTCAAGATAGAATTCGAAAAAAATGAGCAGGCCGAACCCAAGCAAGAAAGACGACAAGCAATTTAAGATTGTTAAAAGGCGGCAAGTCGCCCAATCGGCATAAAATGCAGTTATAATTACCCTACTTTCACCCTCAAACACCCCTACCCCCCCTCTTGGGGAAAACTCCTTTCGCCCCTCTCCTATTTTTTTATGTCTTTTTTTAATTCTAATTAGAATTAAAATTCTTGACCTTTGATTCTTTTTAGAATTAACCTTGTTTTCCAAGACACAGAACAAGGTAAGACAATGCCGACAACCAGACACACTCCATGCGCAACCCTCCCGAAGTTCAAGGGGAAATACGGGACACCGAAACTGTCCTTCTTTCCTGCTGAACTCTGGGACGGCCCGGAAGGCCGCTGGCGGGTCATGCAAGGGGAAACGTGGGTTGTCCGCAAGGACGAAGGCCGAAGCTATTTCACTCTGAAAGGAATTACCGCACTGGTCATGGATCACCTGCGAGCCGGACTCGGCATCCAAAAGGACACCCCGTCCCTTCAGCCCGACCTCGCCCCTCACACACCCGTGACCTACTACCCCGAGGAGATCGCCGATCCCCCGATGGCAACACGAACGCGCACCCATCCTTTCAGGGACGCCAACAACGAATGGAGAGTCTGGATATTCTTCAAGGACCGCCCGGTCCTACTGGATGATTTGGAGCTTCGCCCAAAAGCACAGGAGCCAAACAAGGCAGGTTGAGTATGCCGCAGATCAAAGGACCTTTTTTTTCAAGACAAAGAGCCGCCGCCTATTGTGGCATCTCGACTCGTGAATTTGATCGCTGGCGAAAGAGATATCATATTCCGACTCACGGGCCGACAGAACGGTGCTACGCAGCGTCGATCCTCGATGACTTCATGGCTGAACCGGATAGATATCTGATCATACCCGGCTCCCGAAAAGCCAGATCCATTTCCGTCGATGAAATATTTTCGTAACCCAAGTCGGGATAATTCGTGGCTTTTCAAAAAAAAGGATCACAGTGGTGGTACGTAACCGTACGCGAGCGGGACACGGGACGCGTTTTGACTTTCAAGGCAAAAACCCGATCCGAAGCAGACGCCCTTGCCTTGGAGTATCGAGCCAAAAAGAAACGCAAGGACATGGGGGTCAGCCCAATAGTAGGCACCTCCCCAACCTTTCGAGAGCTTGCTGTCGAACATTTAAGAATGCTCAAACCGGAAACCGCTCAAAACGAACTCTATTATGTCAACCAGTTATACATTCCCCTGTTCGGACACAAGCCTATTGAATTCTTCACATCATCAGACCTTCGAGATGCACTGAAAGCCTTGCAGGACAGAGGGCTGAAGCCAAACACCATCAAACGACGCATGGGATTCCTTCGAGCCCTGCTCAACCGCGCGGCCAAAAACGGCTACATTGAAAACGCCCCCGCCATTCCAGTACCTTGCGGTGAAGATGAAGTAATCGTCCCACCTTCACGAAATGAGTTGAAACGGCTATTGGAGCAAGCACCTCCACACCTTTTCCGAGCCATCCTCCTGGCCGTATACACAGGCATTAGGGCAGGGAAATCGGAACTGCTGGCGCTGACCTGGGCCGATGTAGACATGGAAGCCAAAACAATCCGCGTTACGTCGGCCAAAAAAGGCGGCTTGCCTTGGCGAGAGATCCCGATTGCACCTCAGCTCTTCACGCACCTTCGGAAATGGAAAAGTGAGGATGAGGCAAATGGGGACGTTTATTTGATCCACTACAAGGGAAAGCATGTCGCCAGCATAAAAAAGGCATGGAACGCAGCCAAGGAACGTGCAGGAATCACACGCCGCCTTAGAATGTATGACCTCAGACATGCCTTTGTCACCAATCTCGTCAGCGCGGGAGTAGACCTCACAACCGCCGCCTACCTCGCAGGCCATGCCGATCCGTCAACAACCGCAAAAGTCTACCGCCACATTCAAAGCAAGGACACCCAAGAAGCCATCCAAAAAGTCGGAGCCATTTTCACAGACTCGGCCGAACCCAGCAAAAAGTAGAACTCGCCCCCAAAGTGGGGTCAGCACTTTGAATCAAGCCACGCCAAATATTTTCTGCTCATCCACTTCTCCTGAGTTGTGTCCCGTCAAGTGGTGTAATTCCGTGTCCACAACTCTGTAGCAGGATCAGACGCTCCGCAGTCTCAAAAACCAGTCAGGGACAAATCCCCACACTTTCCGGTCTTTCCAGACTTCGATGGAGCGTCCTACGCTAAACGCTACGACATCCTTTGCCGAAAAATGATGCAGGAGCAACTATACACAAACGCATCAATAATCCTTGCGCCTCGAGCATCCATCGACACCGGGGATTATTCCGACATGTCTGAAACAACAGGGCTTAAAAACTTTGTAGCCAGTCTTGCTGGCCACGTGGCGGCAGAAGCCGCTAGATAAGGGTTCAAAATAGACATCCCACCGTCCCGCCCCTAGGGGGTGGGACGGTGGGATGCTATCCATACAGCTTGTCGCTGTTGGCCTTCCTACCCTGCCGATCGCGCTCCTGGACCAGCCTGATTCCTAAAGAATGAACTTGGCTAAAAGAACTGATAGACCTCGACTACAACACTGACTACAAAGGCCGTTTTTAGCCCGGAATTTGACTACAAATTTAAACGTAAAATATTGTTTTAATTGATAAACAAAAG